>WGMU01000057.1 GCA_016124895.1 bacterium | reverse complement strand
GGAGGAACTCCGCTGGTTGTCAGTCGCGATTCTCAGGTGCTGGGTGTTGTCGAACTCAAGGATATTGTGAAGGGCGGCATCAAGGAACGATTCGCCGAACTGCGACAGATGGGAATCAGAACCGTGATGATCACGGGAGATAATTCGCTGACGGCGGCGGCCATTGCTGCCGAAGCGGGTGTGGACGATTTTCTGGCCGAGGCCACGCCGGAAGCCAAGCTCGCGCTGATCCGTGAGTACCAGTCCGGCGGTCGTCTGGTGGCGATGACCGGCGACGGAACCAATGATGCTCCCGCTCTGGCTCAGGCCGATGTGGCGGTAGCCATGAATTCCGGCACGCAGGCCGCCAAGGAAGCCGGAAACATGGTCGATCTCGACTCCAATCCGACCAAGCTGATCGAGATTGTGAACATCGGCAAGCAACTGCTGATGACTCGTGGTTCGCTGACCACATTCAGCATCGCGAATGATGTTGCCAAGTATTTCGCTGTCCTGCCGGCAGCTTTTGCAGCGACTTACCCATCGCTGAAAGCTCTTGACCTGATGCGACTGACATCGCCATCGAGCGCGATTCTGTCAGCGGTCATCTTCAATGCTCTGATCATTATTGCCCTGGTTCCGCTGGCATTGAAGGGAGTGTCGTATCGCCCGGTCGGAGCAGCTCAACTGCTGCGCAGCAATCTGCTGATTTACGGGCTTGGAGGTCTGATCGTCCCGTTCATCGGCATCAAGGCCATCGATCTGCTGCTGTCGGCCCTGCACGCTGCGTAGCCCTGTCTGGAGTAACCACATGATTCAGCAGATCCGCACGGCGATCACTCTGCTCTTCGTTCTGACGATCCTCACGGGAGCCGTTTATCCGGCGATCGTAACTGGCATTGCTCAGGTCGCGTTTCCGCATCGGGCCAATGGAAGCCTGATCCGCAACGGTGACAGGCTTCTCGGCTCGGAACTGATCGGGCAGCATTTCTTCAGGCCGGAATACTTCCGGGGACGCTTATCTGCCACTCAGCCTTTTCCATGCAATGCAGCAGCGTCTGGCGGGTCGAATTATGGGCCACTGCACCCGGCACTCGCGGAGGCCGCCGAAACTCAGATCAGGCGGCTGCACATGGAGGGACTTCCGACTGAGAATGTGCCGGTCGATCTGGTGACGGCCTCGGCCAGCGGCCTCGATTCCCACATCAGTCCGGCCGCTGCCGCCTTTCAGGTACCGCGCGTTGCTGCAGCGCGACGAATGTCCGAAGCTGACGTGCGGAGACTCATTCGTCAGCATACCGCAGGCCGGCAGTTCGGAGTTCTGGGCGAGGCCCGTGTGAATGTGCTGCAACTCAACCTGGCTCTCGATCAACAGCAGACAGCAGAGTGAGTGCCGGAATGTCTGACGAACGCCCTGATCCGGAACAACTCCTGGCTCAGGTTCAGGCGGAAGAAGCTCAGCAGCAACGCGGCACGCTGAAAATCTTCTTCGGTTACGCCGCTGGTGTCGGCAAGACCTACTCGATGCTGGAAAACGCCCGCCAGGCCAGAGCTGAAAACCGGGACGTCGTTGTCGGCTACGTTGAACCACACGGCCGTCCAGAGACGGAAGCACTGCTTGATGGTCTGGAATCTCTCCCGGTACGGGAAGTGATGTACCGTGGCGTCACGCTCAGCGAGTTCGATGTGGATGCGGCTCTCGCCCGCCATCCTGATCTGATCCTCGTCGATGAACTGGCTCATACCAACGCCGAAGGCTGCCGGCACCAGAAGCGGTGGCAGGATGTGGAAGAACTGCTGAATGCGGGAATCAATGTCTGGACCACACTCAACGTTCAGCACATCGACAGTCTCAACGATGTAATCGGGCAGATCACGGGCGTCGTTGTTCGAGAGACCGTTCCCGATCAGACGTTCGATGTGGCAAATGACCTGGAACTGGTCGACATCACCCCGGAGGAACTGCTTGTCCGGCTCAGAGCGGGCAAGGTTTACATACCGGAGCAGGCCGAACGCGCCATACAGCGGTTCTTTCAGAAGCCTAATCTGACCGCACTCCGGGAACTCTCATTCCGGCAGGCGGCGCGCCGGGTTCACAGCGATGTGGAGCTGGCTCGACGGGAAAAGGCCGCACTGCAGCCGTGGGCGACGGGCGACCGCCTGCTGGTCTGTGTCGGGCCGAGCCCGACGACTGCTCGTGTCATTCGCACGGCAAAACGGATGGCTGCTGCTCTTGACGCTCCGTGGTCAGCCGTCTCTGTGGACCTCACCGGTAAGACCGGCGACGGACCGGAAAATCAGCAGATCGCTCAGCACTTCCATCTCGCCGAACGGCTGGGGGCGGAAACCGTTACGTTATCCGGCGAGGACATGGCGGGCACCGTGCTGGATTATGCCCGGTCCCGCAACGTAACAAAGATTCTGATCGGGAAAACTGCCGAGGCCCGCTGGAAGCGGTACCTGTTCGGCTCGGTCGTGGACGACGTGCTGGAAAGCAGCGGCGACATCGACGTCTATGTCATCCACGGAGAAGAAGAGACAACTCACGCCGTGTCATCGGGCGTCAGTCCGAGACGCATTCACTGGCAGTCGTTCATTGCCTCGACTGCCATGGTGGCCTTTGCTGGTCTGCTGGCCACCGGCTTCCACCTGCTGCATCTGGCAGACACCGAGGCCAATACCGTGATGCTGTTCCTCGCAGCCGTCGCGTACATCGCTTACCGCTGCGGACGAGGACCAGCGACCTGGGCCAGCGTTCTTGCCGTGATGGCGTTTGACTTTTTCTTCGTTCCGCCATTTTACACATTCACTGTGGCCGACATTCGCTATGTCGTGACATTCGGCGTCATGCTGGCGATCGCCCTGACGGTCAGCGCCCTGACTTCAAGGCTGAAATCTATGGTGGAGGGCATCCGCCTGCGGGAACGTCGCACGTCAGCTCTGTATGAGCTGGGCAAACAATTGAGTTCGCTGTATGGCAACATCTTTCTGGTTTCGGCGGCGGGCGAAAAGATCGCCGGGATGACCGGCGGAGAGGTAGCCGTCTATCTTGAGCAGCCGACGGGAACTCCTGAAGTGTCGTTCGGCCATGATTCGGCAATCGCACGGCATCCGGTGAGTCTCCCCGCCGCGCAGTGGGTCATCGGCCATGACGAGATCGCCGGTGCCGGCACGAATACGCTGCCCAACGCCGTCGCTCTGTTTCTACCCCTGACAGGCTCGCAGAAGACCCTGGGGGCCATCGCCGTCAGCGTGCCGGACAGCGAGCGGCTCCTGGCACCCGATCAGCGACGCCTGCTCGAATCGTGTGCCAATCAACTCGGTCTGGCACTGGAGCGTGATCAGCTCGCCATTGATGCCGCAGAGGCGCGTATTCAGGCAGAGTCAGAACAGATTCGGAGCAGCCTCCTGAGCGGCGTGTCGCACGACCTGAAGACTCCCCTGGCGGCGATCGCCGGTGCCAGCAGCAGTCTGCTGGAAGCTCCTGCTCTTGACGAACAGACCCGTCGGCAACTGCTGGAGACGGTTGCTGAAGAATCGGCACGGCTCAACCGCCTGCTGGAAAACATTCTGCAGATGTCGAAGCTGGATGCAGGGGCGTCGCCGCCCAACAGACAGTGGCATGTGCTGGAAGAGATCGTTGGATCGGCGCTGCATCGGACCAGCCGGGAACTCCAGAACTATTCTGTCAGCGTCCGTCTGCCGACCGATCTCCCATTGCTGTTTGTCGATGGACTTCTTCTCGAACAGTTGATGGTTAACCTGCTGGAGAACGCGTCCCGTTACACACCGGAGGGAACTCAGATTGCGATTACCGCTGCAGTTGACGGGCAGTCTCTGAGGTTGACGGTCGCGGATAACGGCCCCGGCCTCCCGTCTGGCTCGCACGAACGGATTTTCGAAAAGTTCTACCGGGCATCCCCGACTGCCGATGCCGGTCGGGGCAGCGGGCTGGGCCTGGCGATCTGCCGGGCCATTGCGAGGGCTCACGGAGGGAACGTCACCGCAGCGAATTGGCCTGGCGGCGGGGCTGAGTTCATTGTCCGGCTACCACTGGTAAAAGATGCTCCACATGTTGTTGTGGAATGATTGACTCTTTAACGGCTTGCCGAAGGATAACGCTTTACTCATGGCGCAGGGCGACCATCTGATTCTGGTTATCGAGGACGAACAGCCAATCCGCAGGTTCCTGCGGGCGTCGCTGGCGAACGAAGGCTATCGGTTCAACGAAGCGGGTTCGGGCGAAGAGGGGCTGCGAATTGCCTCACGTCAACCACCCGATCTTGTCATTCTCGACCTCGGCCTGCCCGACATGGATGGTCAGGATGTTCTCCAGCGACTGCGCGAATGGCTGACGGCTCCGATCATCGTCCTGTCGGCCAGAGATCAGGAGCAGCAGAAGATCAATGCCCTCGACAGCGGGGCCGACGATTACGTCACCAAACCGTTCGGGATCGGAGAACTGCTGGCCAGGATGAGGACGGCCCTGCGTCACGCCCATCAGACCGTCCCGACCTCGTCCTTAATCACGATCGGCGATCTGCGGGCCGATCTGGCGGCCCGGCTCGTCTTTCGCTGCAATGAGGAAGTGCATCTGACGCCGCTGGAATACAAGCTGCTCATGACCATGCTCAGGCACTCTGGAAAAGTGCTGACGCATCGGTTCCTGCTGAAAGAGGTCTGGGGACCACTTGACTCGCACGAAACCCACTACCTGCGTGTCTTCGTGGCGAGCCTGCGGCGAAAACTGGAAGACGACCCGGCCCGTCCCCGCTACATCCTGACCGAGCAGGGCGTCGGCTATCGCTTCGCCGCTGAATAACCAACGTCTTCAGCGAGCAATCAACCTGATGTTTCCTGTGCAGAAAGCGCATTCGCCTGCCGCCCAAGCATGGAGCTTGCGGGCGGCTTTAAGCGGCAGCGGTGCAATGGACCGGCGCTACGCCAGCATCTCGCTTTAAGCTGATTCAGTTCGGACTGTTCATCGGCAGTCAGCGCGCCTTCAATCTCACCGTCGATCAGCTCGCAACGCCGTGTGTTCCTTTCCTGGGGCCATTCAGTGCCGTTGAAAGTCTTGAATTCCTCTGCCGAGGCATTGATCGGCTGCACACCAGACAGTTCAGACACAGCCTTACCAAAACGCTCTTCGGCCCTCCGAAGTCGGCGAGTGATCGTCCCCGTCTTCACCTTGAGAAGTTTGGCGATCTCTCCGGAACTGCGGCCTCGAACATATCGCTCCACGAGTACATCACGGTCGGACTCCTTAAGCTGCCCGACCTGTCCGAGAATCCTGACGGGGAAGATTCGGGCACGCCGCGCTGCGAAACTGGAAGGGGTTCCCAACGAACGCACATTTCAGCATCGCCCGACCGGGCGATTTCAGTGGCGTCGTCACCGCGAGCCGGAACCGCCGTAGCTGTGAGTGCTTGAGTCACCGTATGACGGATAGCTGCTCGATGACGACCGCGGGTTACCGGGAGCACCGTCATACATCAGTTCTGAGATGTTGCGGACTCGTGGTGGACTGCTGACGGTTGCCGCTGTCTGGCCGGTGCGGCTGTCGCAGGCTCCGGATTCACAGACGCCCGACTCGCAATGCCCACTCGGACAGGTGCTTTGAGCAGTACGGGCTCGATCATGAGCGCAGCCAGACAACCACACGGACGCAGCACACAGGACCGCGCCAAAGCAGGAGATTCCAAAACGTTGCATTTCGATTCCTTTCGATTGTTCAGGGACGTGATCGTCACGTCCGGTAGTGATTCATCGTCGTGTTTCGATGGCCGGCTGTGTGTGGCCACTTACAGCTCGGAAAGAGTTTCACGAAAGTCGGTCTGTTCCTCGCTGACGGACTCCGTCCTGACAGGCTGCACGCTGCGTTTCGATTCACGGCTCCACCGGCCTGTCGCAGTCAGCACGATGCCACAGAACGTTGTCTCGACGATCGGTATCTCGACCAGCGTGCCCACGACGAACATCCATCTCTGCAGGAAGTACTGCTTCTGGAACTCGGACACCTGCTGCAGCCAGTGCGTCGCTTCCCAAACTCCGAAGCCGGTCAGAGTCAGCAGGCCGAGGCTTGTCAGCGTGATGCCGACATTCACTTGCCGACCGGGATTCCACAGCGAACAGCCTGCAACCAGAGGCGGGCCGAGAATCACCACCCAGAATCCGTGACACGCCACCAGTACCGACAGTGGTGGACCGCAACCCCACGGGCCGCAGATCGAGTGCAGCGAATCCGACGGCAGATACTGCAACTGCAGCACAAGCCACACTGATAGACCCCATGCAACAATCAACGGTCCGCCCGTGCGGAGAGTCAGCGTTCGTGGTTCCGGTTGCGGGGCTTCGCTCATCGTGACGGCACCATTATCCAAGCTGCGCGTTGATCATCGCGGCAAGGGTATCCTTCGGCACGGCCCCGACCTTGCGTTCCTTCACGTTGCCGTCACGAAACATCAGGAAGCACGGAATTGACAAGATTCCGTACTCCTGAGCGACTGCTGGAACTTCATCGACGTTGACTTTCACGACGTGGGCTCGGCCCTGGTACTCCGTCGCGAGCGCATCGACGATCGGGCTCACGGCAACACAGGGCCCGCACCACGGAGCCCAGAAATCAACCAGCACCGGTTGATTGGACTGCAGGACTTCGGTTTCAAACGTCTCGTTCTGAATGGCGGTCGTCATGAGACGTACTCCCTGATGTCACGATGCCGTGCGGCATGGTTGTTGTTGAACCTGGTTCGACGGTGAGTGCGAGGTCCTGCTTACACTGGAAATGACGCTTCAACCTGATGCCGGGCTTCGCGGCCTTTGTCCGGCGTGGGATCGCGGACGAGTCCGTAAACCTGACGACCTTCATGGTCTTCCGGCAGGTACTCGGTGATGGGGAGCCCTTCCGGAGTGACGAACAGGAGACAGTGGCAGTACTTGAACTGTTTCATTTCGTCGCAGGCGCAGACCCAGCGACGACTCTCATCGAGTTCAGCCTGTTTGTCCGGATAGAAATTGCACGGACAGAGCGGACGGCCAAGTTGCTCCACATGAGCAGCCAGCCCAAGCACGACTCCTTCGGTCACGGATGCGTCTGGATGAGCCGACGTGCCGCTCTTCTCGCGGTACTTCTCGACGTAGCGGTTCATTCGGTCGATCGTCTTCTGAGCGGGATCAGCCGTGGGTGACATCATTTTCTCCTGGAAGACTGGCAAGCGTCGGCAATCCGTCAGGGAGATCGACGGTTTCGCTGCGATCACCGCGGACGAAGCGGACCACATCCGTGACATCGATCAGCAGCGAGACCGCGTTCAACGTCACGAGACAACGCAGCCACAGGCCGACCGGCGTCTCCACCGGCCAGTGTTCGAACCGGCGAACGATGAATGCGATCAGCGGAAACCAGAGAAAGTGCCCCAGTCCCAGAATCCGCGTGAAACCAGAACGTGCAGTCAGAGCCGTCATCAGTCCGGCGCTGACCAGGAATGTGCCCAGGACAACCTGTGCCTCCCGATGCTGCAGAAAGAAGACCGGGGCCACCGCATTTGCGGCCATCAACAGCATCAGCCACACCTTCCAGTGGGCCGGCATTCCGAGAACGCCTTGATTGAATCGGATGAATCCCTTCCACATGACAGAACTCCCGTGATGGACCTGTGAAACGAATGCGTCTTCAGTTGCCCTGGTGAGCAGTCGCCAGAACGCCCGCGGTTGCGGGGCGGGACGAATCGACGACCGACGAACTGGCCTGACCGCGAGACAGGGCGTCAACGATTGGTTGCGGCGACGTGAAGACTCCGTCGAGTGTCACTGGTCGTTCGGGACTGTCTGCTGGAAAGACAGCGTAGAACGGGATCGATGCGGCCTGATTGCCGAGCAGCCGAAGCGTTGCGTCGACTTCCGGAGCGGGTTCCGTCTTGTCAGCCTTCATCGCCACGATGCCGCGTGCGTGCAGCAGGTTGCGGACTTCGGGCGTCTCGATCGCCACGGCTTCGTTGGATTTGCACGTCAGACACCAGTCGGCGGTGAAGTCGACGAAGACGGTTCGGCCTGCGCTGATGTGCTGCTCCAGTCGCTGCTGCGAGAACGGCTCCCACGAAATTTCGTCGGGTGTCGTTTCTGACTGCGCCCCTGATCGAATGGTGGCGGTTGACGCTACTGGACCGGCAAGCCGCAGAGCTGCCCGCTCGAATCGCTCCGCCATCACGCCCTGGAGCCATCCGAATGCGATCACCGCAGCGACGGCGGTGACGAGTGACGCGTCCGCCCAGACCTTCAGCTTTTCACGGCGATTGCCAATAACGACGACCGTGCCTAGTCGCCAGCAGGCCACGCCGACACCCAGCAGCAGCAGTGCTGTCGGCACGACGGACGGAACCGGCATGAAGCTCATCAGATAGACGACGGTCGCCAGCAGGACGAAGCCCATGACCTGCTTGAACGTGACCATCCAGTTGCCTGGCTTGGGGAGAAACGCCACTGCTCTCGGAAACAGGCCCAGCAGCAGATACGGACTGGCCATGCCAAGTCCGACTGTTCCGAAGACGAGGTATGTGAGATGAACAGGCTGAGTCACCGCCCAGGTCAACGCTGATCCCAGAAACGGGCCGCTGCAGGGAGTGGCCAGAACTGTGCTGAGTCCGCCTTTGAGAAACGCACCGCCGTAACCCTCTTTCTGGTCGGCACCGCCTGCCGCTGAACCCACCAGGCCGGGAATCGGAATCTCCCAGACGCCGAGAAAGCTCAGTGCGAACGCAAACACGACGGCGGCCAAGGTGATGCTGAAAGTCGCACTGCTGAACTGCTCGCCCCAGCCGAGGCCCGCGAAAGCGGCCAGCGACGCGAGGACCAGCATGACGCTCATCAGTCCGGCTGAGTACGCAGCGTTGAGTAGAAACACCTTGCGACGACTGTCACCAGCCTGCTGCACGAACGAGAGGACTTTCAATCCGACAACCGGCAACACGCATGGCATGAAGTTCAGCAGGAATCCGGCGAGGAACGCGAGCGGCAGAATCATGCCCAGCGAACCGGCAGCGTTCGAGTTCGACTGTGTCTGCACGCTGGCAAGCGTGAATGGCTTCAGCGAATCCGAGGATTCGTGACTCAGTTCATCTGCAGTTGGCTCCGAAGTAGGAGCATCGAGCGCAAGCTCTGACGATGACGGCTGACTCGCGACTCGCGTGACCGTCGCAGTGAACGAGTACGCCTTCGGAGCCAGGCAGCGATCGGCGTTGCAGGCCTGTGCAAAGACAGTTCCGGATACGTTGAGTGACGACAATTCGATTCCGGGAGCCAGTTCAACCGGAGCCGACCAGTTCACCACACGCTCAAACTCGTGGAGTTCGACATCGAGCGCCTCGTGACGATGCACGAGCGGTGTGGTGTCTGGCCGGAAGGAGTCCACGATGCGGAACTGAGATGACTCAGTGACGGAGATCTTTGAGGCCAGAAACGGCTGCGGCTGTGACTGGGCGTAGATGTGATAGCCGTCGGCGATGTTTGCGGTGACGACGAGTCGGGCACTCGTTGAACTCTCGACCTGCAGCTCAGCAGAGACGCTGACAATTTCCGTGCCAGCTTCCGACGAGATTCCGGACTGAGCGATGGCGGGAGAGACAGCAACCAGCAGGATGAGCGTCAGCAACCACGCTGACAGAGACAGGCGACGACAGACTGACATTGTTTGACTCCGGAACCGAGGGCTTCTGGGCATGGCGACTCGTCGTGCGAGTTCGCGCCGAAGATGTTTCGCTTTGCTCTGGTGACGGTTTCCGGTCCGCTGTCCTTACAGAGTGATTGCAGAACTCCACCGCAATGTGCCGCCAGCTTGCTGTCCGTTGATGGAGCGGCCATGAAACAAACAAGGCCCGGTCGCGATGCGATCGGGCCTTGTCGGCAGGAATGAAGTTTTCAACGCTTCAGCTTTGATAATGTCGGCAGTCACACCTGCAGCCGATGTGCGATTGCTTACAACGACGTCAGTTCGTCGGCCTGAACCCACGAGATTTTGCCGCGACGCTGCAGGACCTTGCCGGTAAATCGCACTGTCGCGCCATCGAAGCGGCCTTTGTAAATCGCGGGCCAGCGCTTGTGGGCGTCTTCGATGACGAACACGCTGCCATCGGGACCGCTCACGGCGAGACCAAGTTCTTCCGGTGCCCCCAGCGGCGTCACGCCGTGTTCACAGCCCGCACAGCTCGTCTTGCCGGACACTGTGATCGACGCCTGCTGCGTGCCGGCGAGCGACTTGTCTTCAAACTTCTCCGGGTCGGACAAGAACATCTTTCTTTCCTTGTCCGACGGGAACAGATAGCGGAAGCCGCCGTGGATCGCAGTGAACTCTGCTTTGCCCGGAACCTCTTTCTTCATCATCGCCAAGCAGACAGCACAGTTACCTTTCAGAGCCAGATCGGTATCAGCGAATTTCGCGGGAGATGCGAGAAAGGCTTCCTTCTCTTTATTGCTCGGAAACAGAAACAGACGCCCGCCGTGAAACGCTCCGTGCTTAACACTGCCGGGCATGCGTTTGCCGGCCATCGCGTAACACACAACACAGTCGCCGCCGAGTGCCGGTACGTACTTCGCCGGGTTGGCCTCGAACATCTTCTTCTGCTCGACGCCGGGGAAGCGGTACGTGATGCCGTCGTAGGTGACTTCGTGGTCGGAGCTGCCCTTCATCCACTTCTTACCTTCGATGATGCAGACGGGGCAGTAACCTGCCAGGCCAACTCTCGGCTCCTTCTTTGTCGTGTCGTCAGCCCGCGACAAGATCGGAGCTGCAGTTGTCACAGCCAGAGCCAGCAGACTTCCCAGAACAACGCGGCGTGTCGTGCGAATGGAAACGCTCATGGATTCACCCTCAATCTTTCCGGAAGAAACAGAAACCCGGCCTGAAACTCTCAGGCCGCAACGGTCACCGCGCTTCCGTTTTTGTTGCGGTGCCAGTCAATTCGCACGGGTGACGCAGGACTCGCAGCGAGCCTTACAGCGGTCCGGAAAGAAATTCTCTGATTCAGTCAGTGCGGCCAGATGCTGCGAACATCTGAAAGACTGAGAGCCGTCCTGTGAGCTACCTCACCAACGCCGCAGGTTCGCCAAACGTAGCCGGTCTCACAGACTCGTCAGGCATGGACCTGCGAAACTCGGCGGGACACAATGACTCCCTCTCAGTTTCTACGATGCGCATTAGAAAGATCGATTCGGCGGGCAGACCGCCCGCACGGGGAGCATTGAATGGACGAAACGGGCACAACTCCCGATGTCACTCTGGAACCATCTCAATGGGTCGAGGCATACGGTGACTATCTCTATCGCTATGCGTTTTCCCGTCTGCGCGACGGCAATGCCGCCGAAGAAGCCGTTCAGGAAACTTTTCTCGCCGGCATCCGTTTTCTGGATCAGTTCTCCGGCGACGGTTCGCAGCGGGCCTGGCTGCTCGGGATTCTGAAACGCAAGATCATTGACCATGTCCGGCAGCGGATGCGTTATGACCGCGACGGAGCCGGTGACACAAACCCTGACTTCAGTGGGGACCTTTTCGACGCCAAGGGCTTCTGGAAGCCGGGAGCGGCACCGTGGTCGAACACGCCGGATTCGCCACTGGAAGCGGAAGAACTGTGGGCCATCGTCCGCAAATGCCTGGAAACGATTCCGAAGGGCCAGGCCGACGTCTTCGTGCTCAGCGTGATGGAAGAACTGGCCGGCGACGACATCTGTAATGAGCTGGAAATCACGCCGTCGAACCTGTGGGTAAGACTGCATCGGGCTCGGCTGGGACTGGCTCGCTGTGTTGGTTCAAAGTGGGCTCATTCTGCTGAGGTCTCTGAGTATGTTGAATGACCGCCAGGCCTCCGAGCTGATTTCGCGGTCAATGCACGGCCCACTCACGGAAGAGCAGCAGCGGCAGATGGACGAGTATCTCGAAGAGCACGGTGAGGCTCGCGAGTTCGCCCGCGTGTCGCGGCTGATTCAGGATTCGTTGTCAGACGTCGCCGTGCTGACAGAAGCCGGAGACGAATCCGTCGCGCCGGGCTTGTCACGCGACGCAAAGAGTCGTTTGAGCCAGTCGGTGGCCGATGCACTGGCGAATCAGAAAACAGTCACTCCGACCACAAGTGCCAACGAAAAGAGCGCGGACGACATCGAAACAACACTGCCCGGACAAGGGCAGCAATCTTCGACGGAGCGACGGCAGATATCCCGATTCACCCTGCTGCGGAAGATCGGCGAGGGTGGTCTCGGTACGGTGTGGCTGGCTCGCGACGAGAAGCTCAAACGTACGGTCGCCATCAAGGAGATGAGTGCCGCCGCTGCGGAATCGCCGATCGCGTGGCAACGGTTTCATCGTGAGGCGGAAATCACCGGGCTGCTCGAACATCCCAACGTCGTGCCGCTGTACCAGTTCGGAAGCGATCCGAAGACGGGCTACCCGTTCTGCGTGATGCGGTTTGTCGGCAAGCACACGCTGGCTGACGCCATCATCGAATATCACGAACGACGACTGGTCGGTGACGACGACCGCATGGAGCTGCATCGTCTCCTGAGATCGTTTCTCGGCGTCTGTCAGGCCATTGCGTATGCCCACTCACGCGGCGTCATTCATCGTGACCTCAAGCCGGAGAACATCGCACTCGATTCGTTCGGGCAGGTCATCGTGCTCGACTGGGGTCTGGCCAAGCTGTCGCGTGAAGGGGAACTCGGCACTCATCTCACCCTGGGATCGTCGCTGAGCGACAGTGCTCTCACGCAGACGATGGCTGGCGAAGTCATCGGCACGCCGTTGTATATGTCGCCCGAGCAGGCGTCAGGCGAACTGGATCAAATTGACGAACGCACTGACGTGTATGGTCTGGGAGCGATCCTGTTCGCGATCCTGACCGGCGCTGCGCCGCATGAAGACAGTGGCAACTCCGATGGCGGCAACGTGCAGGTTCGCGAAATGCTCAACGCGATTGCCGCAGCGGACACTCCGAGTGCCCGTGCCGTAAATCCTGAAGTGTCGAGCACTCTGGACGCGATCTGCCGCAAGGCCATGTCGAAGAAACGTTTTGCAAGACAACGCTCGGCTCGGGAACTCGCCGACGACATCGAACGCTGGATGGCCGGCGAACAGGAACGCCGCCGCGATTACGACAGCCTGCGTCTGGAAGGCCGCGAGCTGAAGACCGGATTCACGTCGGCCATTCGCTCGCTCGGCACGAACGCGCGATTCATGTCTCGACTGCCGCCGATTCAGGGAATCATCGATGCGCGTTCGGGGCAGGACACTGACGAAGAGTCAGTCTGGCGTCCTCGACTGTCGACGATTTTCGAGGGTCTGCTGTACGCCAACGCTGACTACGCGGCAGTCTCGTACTGTCGTGTCGAGGAGTCATCGTTCCGTGAAATCGTCCGTGTTGAACGACACAGCACGGACTCATCCAACATTCGCTCCGTCCCGCTGAGCCGCCTGGCGGAGGGCGAAGCGACAGAACTCCAGCAATCAGTAATTCGACAGCAGCCGGAAGAGGTCTTCGTCGCACTGTGTCCCATTGAGGATGCTCGTGTGGTGATGTCGGAGGGCAGCTACTGCGTTGTCGCCGGAGTCCCGGTTTACGACGAACGGACGGAAGAACCATTCGGCATCGTGATGATCGAACGCAGTCTGGCGGGCATCTTTGCCAGCATTCTGCAGGGACGGGTCCGATCGGCCCGCCAGATGTTCCTGCTCGATCCCGACGGCCAGGTTCTGCTGCACCACATCACCGGACAGGGCGTCTCCGCTCCGGCAGAGCCAGCGAGCGTGGACCATCTTCCGGACAATGAAACGCTGCAGCAGGAACTCACGCGACGCGGCGAATTCGTCGATTCGACGGATCGCCTGCTCTACGCGACCCCACTGGAAACGATGCCAGGCGACGCCGGCCTCACGCTGCTGCTGTCTCTGCGAAAACCCGTCTCGCGCAGTGAATGGTAGGCGTCCGCAGTCACCAGAATCGGGGCGGACGCCAGCTTGAAAGAATCTCGTGGATCTGCGGAGTATTTCTGTAAGGCCAGTTCGACGGCCTCCGTCGCTGAACAGTGAGCGCGAGAAATGAAGACCATCGCGCCGTCACTCTGTTCGTTCCTTCCGGAGGTCGTCCTGATGAAGACGTCACTTGTTGTCCTTGCCACACTGATTCCGCTGTCAGGTCAGATCACTGGGACGGCCACAGCCGGTTGTCCTCTGTCAGGCGGCTCGGCCTACTCGTACCCCGGCCCCCGATACCACTCGTACTACTATCCGTCGTCGAGTTACTCGTACGGATTCGGATCGCCTTCGGACCACTCGGTCAGCTCGTGCTATCGAAACGCGGCTCCCTCGGCGTGTTCCGGTCATGTGGGTTGCTCAATACCGCAGCCGGCGTCGTGCCACTCCGTGCCTTCAGCAGGTTCGTGCCTGCCCATGTCGTCCGGCCAACGAGACAGGACGTTTGCTGCTCCACCGGTCGAGGATTCCGTGGCACCGCGAAGCACGAAGCCGCCGGTCCCGTCAACGGACGCGCCGCCAGCACCGCAAAAGTCACTGCCAACAGTACCGGCCAACGACACGCCACCACTGCCGACACAAAGCTGACCCGCGCCGCGTACGGAAATCGCAAACGGAGGGACGCCATGACCAGTCATCCGATCCGGAACAGTCTGAAGACCGAAACCTCGGGACGGCCTTCTATGTCGAGCATGGCGTTCCTCCAGTTCCTGCTGATCTCGTTGGGAACGGCTGGAGCAGCAGGAGCGGCGGATGAGCTGATCGTTCCGGCTGATCCCGCAGCCGCAACGAGCCATCCGCAGATCGACTGTCACGTCGTCAGCACCCGCCGCTGCCCGCAGGAGGGACACTGTCTGTGTGGCCCCGAGCAGTACGACTACCACCAGATCGATCCGGCTGGACAGTGGCAGTCGAGTGACCTCGACGGCTTCCTGCAGTCCCTCACCCCGACCGATCCTGTGTGCTTCTTTGTGCATGGCAACCTCGTGACCTGGCAGGAAGCGTTTCAGGAGGGCTTGCAGGCGGCCAGTGCAATGCAGGCCGTCGCACCCGCCGGATCACGGCTGACCTTTGTCATGCTGACCTGGCAGAGCGATCGAGTCTTCCTGCTGCCGGGCGTCGACGTCGAAATCAAAGCAAAGCGAGCGGACACGACCGGCTTCTATCTCGCTCAACTCGTTCGACGACTGCCGCCCGATCAGAAGGTCTGCCTTGTTGGTCACAGCCACGGCGCCCGTGCTGTCGCCGGTACTCTGCAGTTACTCGGCGGAGGCGTCGTCGCCAGCCGAGCCCTGCCTGATGAGCCCGCCACGGAATCACCGCCACGTCTACGCGCAGTGTTCCTGGCCGGCACACTCGATCACAACTCGCTGGAACCCGGTAAAACCTACGACCGGGTTCTGACGACGGCTGAGTCCGTCCTCAATGTCCGAAACTCGCGCGACGCCATCCTCGCACTGTATCCACTGCGGCTGCCATTTTCGGAAAGTGCCATCGGACGAGTTGGGCTCAAAGACCGCGAGTGGAGTCGACTCGGTTCTGGTCAGTCGCGCATCCAGCAGATCGATGTTGGCCACATCATCGGCAGCGAACACGACTGGATGGCCTACTTCCACCATCCAGTCATCGCCACCAGTCTCACCCCCTGGGTGTTCTTCCTGGAGTGATCCGGAACGCAATCTTGGCCTGTCATCGAATTGCTCTGGCTCTGGCAATCGCGAAGAAGCCATGTGACGGGCCGCTCCACAGATTGACTCACTGTGCCATTGCTGGTCAGCGAGGGTTGGAAGGCTCTATGTAAGGCGGGAGTGTCTCGCGGCGTCATGCTTTCAAAACGGCCATCCTCGATTGTGCGACACAGCGCTCCAGGGGACTCATGAAAGCAGGGACGTTATGGCAACACTCAGCAGCGGCGCAACAGTCGGGAACACAACGACGCAGTCGGCCAGCAACGAACGCACATCAGAGCCAGTCACTCCGTACCCTCCACGCACACTCGACTATCCGGAGGTCGCGGCCTTTGGACTGCTTCGTCAGGCGGCGCTCGATTTTCCACAACGTGCCGCGTGTGTCTTCTACGGGCAGTCGCTGAGTTACCTGCAACTGTGGGAAGAAGCCTGCCGCGTCGCGAATCTGCTGAAAGCGTACGGAGTTGAGCCAGGCGACCGGGTGGGTCTGCTGTTGCCGAACGTACCGGAGTACATCAGCGTGCTCAACGGCATCTGGCTGGCCGGAGGCGTCGCCGTCGCGATCAGTCCGTTGATGGTGGCGGGCGAAGTGTCCCCTCTGCTGAAGGCCACGGACTGTCGCGTTGTCATTGCACTGGACTTGCTGGCATCGAGGTTGCGCGGGGGGAACTTCCAGCCCAGGCATACCTTTCTAGTCACACTCTGCGATCGCCTTCCATTACTGCCGGGGCTGGGTTGCGTGTGGATGCGTCGGCGCGAAACCGGGGCTTGGACTCTGCCGAACGAAACCTGTCAGCACTCCTTTCACCGGGAGGTCGAACGCCACGCTCCAACATGGGAACCAGTTGCGAACTCGTCTCAGGACACACCGGCGTACATTCTGGCGACGGGCGGCACGACGGGGACTCCCAAGGCCGTCACGCTGAGCCATCGTAATCTCGTGGTCAACGCCTGGCAGCAGATGCACTGGGGCCGGGCTGAGCGGGGCAACGAAGTGTTTCTCGCGGTGCTGCCGTTCTTCCACTGTTACGGACTGTCAGCCTGTCTGATGACCGGCCTGGCGACAACGGCGACGCTGATTGTGCATCCACGATTTGAACTCGAATCGCTGCTGAAGCTGATGTCGGACTATCAGCCCACATATTTCCATGCTGTTCCCGCGATGCTGGTCAAGCTCAACGAGCGGCTCCGAAAACGCCCTCAACGAATGGATTCGTTGCGCTACTGCATCTCCGGTGGAGCCCCGCTGTCGCTCGACGTCGCTACTGAGTTCACCGAGCACTCCGGTGCAATCGTGGTCGAAGGCTACGGCCTGTCCGAAGCCAGTCCGGTGACGCATGTTGGACCGCTCGACGGGAAAGCGCGGCGTAACAGCATCGGCCTGCCACTTCCCGATACAGAAACCCGCATTGTCGATCCAGAAGACGGAGACCGCGACCTGCCGAACGGAGAAGTCGGAGAACTGGTAGTCCGTGGGCCGCAGGTCATGCTCGGCTACTGGAACAATCCGGAAGAAACAACGCACGTCATCCGCGACGGCTGGCTGTTCACCGGTGACCTCGCAGTGCGCGACGGCGACGGGTTTTTCCGTATCGTCGATCGGAAGAAAGACCTGATCATCACATCCGGCTTCAACGTCTATCCAGAGGAAGTAGAAACCGCACTCCGTGAGCATCCCTTCGTTCGTGATGCAGCCGTTGTTGGCGTGCCTGATTCCCAGCGAGGAGAACGCGTCAAGGCATGGATCATTCCTGAGACCGACAAGCCGCTCGATGAAGTCCTTCTAAAGGCGTTCTGCCAGAATCGTCTCGCCGCGCATAAGCGTCCGCGTGAATTCGCCCTCTATCAGGGCGAGTTTCCTCGCAACTTCCTCGGCAAACTTCTGCGCCGCCAGTTACGTGACACCAGATGAAAAACCGATAGGGTGGTCGATCGGCAATCCTTTCAGCGCAATGCTGCCGGTGCCGCTGAAACGCAGCGAGATCGGATTTATGGTTGCGCTGAAGTACGACTTACTTTGCCCACACCAGTTGCTCGCGGAAATTGCGCCGCAGAATGTAAAGCAGACTCTTCAACCATCTGCGGCCAAGTAAATCGAGCTGGCATTTCACTTCAGGACGGAGTTCGCGGAATCGACAGCCGCGTATCACACGCGCCAGGTCCGCATCGGACATCGCTTCAATGGCCCAGTCTGAAAGACCAGCAACAGATTCTCGATCGTAAACTTCATGAGCACAGGGATTGCTGCCAGCCGAGGACCGCGTCTGGTCCAACTCGCAATGATCTGCCACTTTGGTCCTCGCCCACTCGATCATGCTTCACTCTTCCCTGATGGCCGTGGCGCTGAAGCGTCTCTGGCGTCCGCCCGCCGCCGATGACGCGACCGTGTGATGGATGACGGGAAACCTGCAGCCGGACTTACAGGTTCTTTCCTGGAACTCGGAATCCCTGCCGCATTTGCTCAAGTCGTCGTCGTTCGTATCGTGCAACGATCACTGCAGAACGCTGGCCTGCTTCGGATTCAGCAACCCCGCATCCCAACTATTCCAAGACGACCGGATCGAAGACGTCGTCCAGCGCGGCATAATCACTGATTCCTATCTGCGCAACGCGTTCACCTGGTCGCGGCAGCAACTCATAGCCGGACAGCATCGTCCCGGCGATCGCGGTGGGATGCCTCCTCCCGATTCAGACAGCTTCTCCGGGACGCTCTTGCGAAAGACGGGATTCGCCGTGCCCGCGGTCACCGTGAGCGGATTTCAATGGCGAGCACCTGTAAGGATTCCCGACGCGGCTTCGTCATCCGCGTTGAAAGCATTCCATCTTCAGGAGCCACGGGGATGTGCCGACTTTACGGATTTCTTGCCACTGCTGAGACGCAAGTCGAATGCACTCTCGTGCAGTCGCAGAGCGCGCTGCTGCGGCAGAGTGAGTGGGACTCACTGGGTCGGGCCAACGCGGGCGGCTGGGGGATCGCGTGGTATCGGAACAGCGTGCCCATCGTCGAACTCCGGGCCACGGCAGCCTTTGAGGACGAGACCTTCAGTCAGACCGCGCGGGCGGTGTCTTCACGAGCGATCGTCGCTCATGTGCGCCTGCCGTCGGTCGGAACTTCGTCTCTGGAAAACACGCATCCGTTTCGGTACGGCTGCTGGTGCTTCGCGCACAACGGCACCATTGAGGCGTTCGAGTGTCTGCAGCCCCGACTCGAACAGGAAACCGATCGCGATCTGCAGACTCACCGCCGCGGAACAACGGACAGCGAGCAGGTCTTCTACTGGCTGCTGACGCGACTGAAGCATCACGGGATCGACATGACGGAGCCTCACAAGTCCTGTGCCCCAATTGCAGGTATTGTCCGTGATTCGCTGGGCGATCTCATTCGCATGGCCCGCGAGGCCGGAGAGGCGGAGCCTTCCAGCCTCAACATCGTGCTGACGGACGGTCGAAACATGCTGGCCTCTCGCTGGGGAAACTCGCTGTTTTTTCTGACAAGGACTGGAGTGCGTGACTGCGAAATCTGTGGCATGCCGCACGTCGGTGATGCGGACGCGACCAGTTATTGCGCTGCCATCGTCGCGTCAGAAATGCTGACGCGCGAGTCATGGCGCGGCGTTCCCAATGGCAGTGTCGTGCTTCTCAACGAGCGGTCGCGGACTCAGATTCTGCCGATCCGTCTCTCGCGCAGCGTACGAGCCTGAGCCGCATACCACGGAATCTGGCGTCCGATGGCCATCGATCGGCTTTTTCCGGAATTCCTGGATTCCGTTGTAAGGTTCATCACAGACTGCCGTCATCCCTGCGTTGGCTGCGTGTCGCTGGAACCGGCTCGCAGAAATTGACAGGAATCCATCAGAAAACAGGCGGGAGAGATGGCAATGAATGCGTCGGTGGCGGAAGTGCTGGACAAGGAATTTGCCGTTCGAGACCGATACTCCGCCGGTGCCCAGGCGGTGCAACCGGCCTTGTGCTGTCCCGTCAGTTACAGCCTCGACGATCTGGATTTCATCCCGCACGAAATTCTGGAACGCGACTACGGCTGCGGCGATCCGACTGCGTATCTGCGACGCGGCGACACGGTGCTTGATCTCGGGTCCGGCGGCGGCAAGGTGTGCTACATCGCTTCCCGACTCGTCGGCCCGGAAGGTCGCGTTATCGGCGTCGACTGCAACGCAGAGATGCTCGACCTGGCGCGGCGTCACCGCGAGACCGTGGCCGAGCGGCTGGGCTATGCCAACGTCGAATTCCGCTGCGGCATGATTCAGGACCTGCGGCTGGACCTCGATCGCCTGTCGGATGAACTCGCGTCACAGCCGGTGCGCGGCCATGAGGACTGGCTGCGGCTTCGTTCGGTTGAAGACGGTCTGCGGCGCGGCGAGCCAATGATCGCCGACGATTCCGTCGATTGTGTTGTCTCCAACTGCGTCCTGAATCTCGTCCGTCCCGATGATCGTCGGCAGTTGTTTCAGGAAGTGTTTCGTGTGCTGAAACGTGGAGGCCGGGCGGTGATCAGCGACATCGTCTCCGACGAAGACGTGCCACAGCATCTGCAGGAAGACGCTCATCTGTGGTCGGGCTGCGTGTCCGGTGCTTTTCGGGAGGACCGCTTCCTCCGGGCATTTGAAGACGTCGGCTTTCACGGTGTCCGCATCGTCAGCCGTCAGAGTGAACCGTGGCAGACCATCGAAGGCATCGAGTTCCGATCACTGACCATCGAGGCGTGGAAAGGCAAGCAGGGGCCGTGTCTGGAACGCAATCAGGCACTCGTTTATCGCGGTCCGTTCAAGAGAGTGCTCGATGACGATGGGCACGCGTTTCTCCGTGGTGAACGAATCGCGGTCTGTGACAAGACATTCCGACTGCTCCAGAAGGAACCGTATGCAGGGATGTTTGAGGCCATTGAGCCCCTCAACGAAATACCGCTCGACGCAGCCACGCCATTTGACTGCAGCCGCTCAAAGCATCGCGATCCCCGCGAGACCAAGGGAGCAGATTACGACAGCACGACACCGGCGGGTGACTCGTGCTGCGGCCCCGATGGGAAGTGCTGCTGATACTCAGGGACGACACCACCGGGAAAGGACATGCCATGACCACACTGACATTGCTGCGCGACAACAACCGCCTGGCCGACCCGCTTGTGCAACTCGAAATCCTTGGCGAGACCAGAGCCATTCCTCCATTTGACGATTCGCTGGCCGACTGCGGGCACGAACCGCTGCTGGCAACCGGAATCGAAGTGCTGCAGATCGATGTCGGGAAGCTCTGCAATCAGACGTGTCGGCACTGCCACGTTGATGCCGGTCCCGACCGACGTGAAATCATGACGCGCGAAACGGCTCAGGCGTGTCTCGACGTCCTCGCCAGTAACGACATCCCCACACTCGACATCACCGGCGGGGCTCCGGAGATGAATCCAAACTTCCGGTGGCTCGTGTCGGAAGCCAGGAAGCTTGGTCGACGGGTTATCGACCGTTGCAACCTCACGATCCTGATGGCTCCTGGATTCGATGATCTTCCCGAGTTTCTGGCCGAACACGACGTCGAGATCGTGGCATCGCTGCCGTGCTATCTCGCCGAAAACACGGACGCTCAACGTGGCAACGGAGTCTTCAAACAATCGATCGCCGCGTTGAAACGCCTGAACGAACTGGGTTACGGTCAGCCGGACAGCGGGCGCGACCTGACGCTCGTCTACAACCCGCTCGGGCCGACGCTCCCGCCTCCGCAGGAGTCACTGGAAGCGGCCTACCATCGCGAGCTGAAGGCACGCTACGGCGTCGTGTTCAACCGGTTGTTCACGATCACCAACATGCCGATCAGCCGGTTTCTCGACGACCTGCTTCAGTCCGGTCAGTACGACGACTACATGCAGAAGCTGCTCGACGCCTTCAACCCGGCGACCGTACCCGGCCTGATGTGCCGGACGACGCTTTCAGTCTCCTGGGACGGACGTCTGTACGACTGCGACTTCAACCAGATGCTGAACCTCGGCCTGACGCCGGGCCTGCCACAGCACATTGCGAAGTTTGACGCAGCGTCCCTGAAGCAGCGGCGGATCGTCTCTGGCCGACACTGCTACGGCTGCACGGCAGGAGCCGGCTCGGGCTGTCAGGGAGCCATCGAATCGTGAGTGACCTCACAGTCCTGCCCGGCGATTACTCGTAGCGTTCCGTCAGAATTCCGCAGTCACCTTTTCTTTCTACCTCTCCTGGAGATTCCACAATGCGATTTGAACTCACGCAACTTTTCCGAACGGGCTTTGCTCTCTTCAGTCTGACGCTGCTGTCGACCGTGTTCGTCGCCGGCTGCTCTGAACCGTCCGCACTAGAACCGGCCCCGGCTACCTCTCCCGCTGACAATGGGGCACCCGACGCCGACGGAAGCGGTTCACAGGACAGCGGCGGCAGCAGCACTCAAAGCGGAGGAGGCAGCAGCAGTCGCTAACCCGGCGGCATGTAATCGTCGGATCGTGGCTTTCGCCAGGGCACAGCTCCGAAGCCATGAGTCTGACGATACGTCCCGGTGACTTTGCCACAGGTCGTTCGGCCTCAGTCTTGCCACGACCGATCGGAAACACGCTGAAAGGACACAGTGAGATGGAACTGATCGCCATCGTCATCACCGGCCTCACGCTGGCCTACGCCAACGGGGCCAACGACAACTTTAAAGGCGTGGCCACGCTGTTCGGCAGCGGTACGACGAATCGCCGCAGAGCACTCCTTTGGGCGACGGTGACGACGCTGCTGGGTTCCTTGTGTGCAATCTTGCTGGCTGGAGAACTGCTGGGCCGCTTCAGCGGTAAAGGTATCGTGCCGGACACGCTGACGGCTGATCCTGGCTTCGCGACAGCAGTCGCCATTGGAGCGGGACTAACCGTTCTTCTGGCGACGCGTCTGGGCATGCCCATTTCGACGACTCATTCGCTCGTAGGTGCTCTGACTGGAGCGGCACTGGCATCTGCAACCGTCGTTCAATGGGGCACAGTTACCAGCAAGCTGATGGCTCCGTTGCTGCTGAGCCCCGTCATCGCACTGGTTGGAACGACGGCGTTTTACCCGCTCCTGAGACGCACGCGGATCGCATTGGGACTCACGAAGCAAAGCTGCTTCTGCGCCGGTGTCGAGACTGTCGAAACTGTTCCACACCTGACGTACGAACTGGCTCTGGCGAGAGTCGACACACTCTCAGCCTCACTCGGCACGACTGTCACGTGCGAAGAGCGCTACGAAGGCCGCCTCCTCGGAGTCAACTGCGCCGCAGCACTCGATGCCGGCCACTATCTATCAGCGGGCCTTATGAGTTTCGCCCGCGGACTCAACGACACTCCCAAGATCGCCGCACTGTTTCTTGTGGCTCCGAACATGACACCGCTGGGAGCACTCGCGCTGTGCGGCGGCTCAATCGCGATCGGCGGCCTGATCAGTTCCCGTCGAGTCGCAGAAACCATGAGTCACCGCATCACGACGATGAACGCCGGCCAGGGCTTTACGGCCAACCTCATTACGGCGGTGACGGTGATTGTTGCCAGCCGCCTGTCGTTCCTGTCTCCACGACCCACGTCTCGTGCGGTTCGCTGTTCGGCCTCGGCACTGTGACCGGCAAGGCCGAGTGGAACGGTATCGCGAAGATCATCCTCGCGTGGCTGATCACGCTCCCTGCTGCTGCCGCCATCGCGGCCACCGCGTTCCACTTGTTGTCTCGATAATCGCGCGGAATCCGCCGCTGGGCGACTCGTTTCAAGGCACCGTGCCAACCAGAGAAGTCAAGTCTCATCGTCACAGATTCACCGCAACGAGACAGCGACCATGCAGGGTCATCGCACAGAGTCCGGCGATCACTCGGAAGATACAGTTGCGGAGACACCGGAACGGTCTTTCCGATACCAGACACTGGATGCCTGGCGCGGACTTGCTTGTGTTCTTATCGTGGTCTTTCACTCCACGATGCACGTGAACTCCGTCCCCGAACGAGGAGCATCCTGGTGGGATAAACTCGGATTCGCACTTGTCACTGCGACGAAGCATCTCAACGTCGGCGTCCCGATATTCTTCGTGATCAGCGGCTATTGCATCATGGCTACACTGGATTCCAGACGCCGCAATGGCGAGGGAGCCGGTGTTTATTTCCGGCGAAGATTCCGTCGGATTTACCCGCCGTACTGGATCGCTCTGGCCGTCTCATCGATCGTGATCTGGCTCGTGGAGCGGTTCTTCTGGCCTGGACTCCTGACACGCGGAGCGTTCGAGATCAACTCGCCAACCAGGCTGAACCTGTTTGAATGGCTTGGAAACCTCACCCTGACGGAATCATGGAGATTCCATCTCACCGGCGGAGAGGTCAGGTATCTGGCAGGGCACGCGTGGACTCTTTGCTTTGAAGAACAGTTCTACGCGATTGCAGGATTCATTCTGTTGGTCGCCCCCAGGCGAATGTTCCTGGCGGCGACCTTGGTGACGGTGACGATCCCACTCCTCAGTTACGGGGCATACCTGAGCGGCCTCAATCTTGAAGGCACAGTCGTGGGAGGCGAATGGTTGTTTTTCGCGGCGGGCATCGTCGTGTACCACAGAGCCCACTACGCCGGTCGCGTTGGCCGCGTGATCTCATTCGCCCTGCTTGCGCTCGCGATATTTCTGCCGGTGTTTGATTCACGGCATCTGCTGCTCGCAAGTGACAATCTGCGATCCAATTGGGTATTCGCGACGCTGTCGGCGTTTCTGCTTGCCACGCTCTTCCGGCATGACCGTCAGATGAGCAGATGGAGGATTCTGCGACCGTTTTCATACTGCGGGAGAATCTGCTACAGCCTTTACCTGATCCATCCACTGGTGACTACTGCGATTGGACACGCCTTCCACCAATGGGGATTACGCGGCAACTGGCAAACCATACTGGTAACTGTGCCGGTGAGCCTTGCAGTCTCACTCGTGGTCAGTGCTGCCTTCTTTGAACTTATTGAACGGCATTTTCTGAATTCCAGGATCAGTCCGCCAAACAATGTGTGGTCGGATTCTGAACGGCCACAGACATCCACCCTGTGAGCCAAGTCGCTCGTCACGCTCAAACGCTAACTGGCTCTCAGGATGCCATGCCCTGAACAGTCGACAGATCGCCACGGACCACTGTGCCGTACCAATTCGAGCTTTTTCGTCAACGTCGCGGTTATGTTCGACCGGAATGTCGAAAGGTATTCCTCTGACCGCATGTAGCGCGGACTCATTCGTTCGTGATTCTCTGATTCTGAATCCGTCGAGGTCGCATCCTGGGATGGCCTACCAGGCGGCATCCGCATCGTCAACCTGACCGAGCGAGCCAAATTGGTCGATCCCAGTAGCGTCTTCGCGTCAAATGAGTCCGGTTCAGAAACGCTGAACCGGCTCGTGACAAGCATCCAGACTACCCGGTTGTTGCGGAAAACACGGAAACAAGGCTGATTTCAGCATGGCTCCATGCTTGTACGCCCGCCGCGAAGAGTTCAACTGGTGTCCTCGATCCTCCACTTTTGTATATCGCAATGGCTCGCGATAACTCGAAACCCTTCGAATAACCCCTGACTCTGTCAGGGGTTTTTGCGTTTGGTTGCTTCGGATGGCGTGCGGCTGCTGCACCGGATTCTGCAGCGCATCTGCACCGCTTCGCACATCAACTGCACCGGATTCTGCAGCGCGCTGCGTCGCCGTTTCGGCCTCGGCAGACGGTCCGACCGCTCGCTCGAAATGCTCATCGGTCAGTTGCAGGTAATGCTTCCGGGCGATCGATTCGGAGTTCCCGAGCCAGCGGCAGACAACGTGCGACGGGAATGATTCTTCCAGTTCCGTCTGCCTGGTCGCCCGCAGGTTGTGGAACAGCTTCGGCCACGGCTCGACGCCGGCCCGTTCCATGATCCGCAGCAGTTGCGTCCGCAGGTTCGCGTTCGTCTTTCGGTAGTGGGCAATCACGTACTCGGTTCCCGGTTCGGCCTGTTCGTAAACGGCTTCCAGGTAAGGGCGGAGTTCCGGGAAGATCGGCAGCACGCGTGTCTGAGTCTTGGCTGCCGGGATCGTCAGCCGCGACCTGTCCCAATTGACGTGCCCCCATTTCAGAATCAGATGCTCCGATGGGCATCGGAGGCCACCGTAGCGACTCAGAGCGAAGATCAGTCGCCATTCGGCATCCGGGCTGGTGTCGAGAACCCGCTCTGCCACGTCTCGCGGGATGAAGAACATTCGCTCGCGGTTCGTCTTCAAACTCGCCACGTTCGTCCGTTCCCAGCAGGTGCTGTCGGATGACGTCATCGGTCACTGGCAGAAACGCCCGGTGCTGACAGACCGCACATTTGACGCGGGGCTTTTCGCTGATTCCCCTGACCCATTCGTTGGCACAGACAGGTGAGTAATCCGACTTTCCCGTCGTCTGACTCTCGAAACGGTGCGGATAGACATCGTCTCGCCCTCGAAACAGCGAACGAAAGAGTTTGATCTTCAGTTCGGAAGGCGAGCCGTGATGAATGGGGGCAGCAGGCGACGACATGGCACGGCCAGAATAAACGACACACAGACGAGATCCGGAATGAGTTGGGTCGATTGTCGTGTTCGAGCCTGTGACGGGCAAATCCTGCTGCGATCACCGGCCGGAGCGACAACCAGGCCTGCTCGGCACGCCAGCCTGCGGCCTGTATGATCCTCGCTTCTGATCCGAGACTTCAGGAAGACAACGACGAAAGGAGTCACTGTGCCTGAATTCACTAAGACGCAGGGGCGATATCTCGCATACATCCACGCTTACACCGAGGGCTTTGGATTGCCACCAGCGGAGTCCGAAATTGCCTCTGCCATCGGCGTCTCGCCGCCGTCGGTGAATCAGATGATGAAAATGCTTGAAAAGAAGTCGCTCATTCGCCGGCAGCCGGGTGTGCCTCGATCGATCGAAATCCTGATCGACCCCGACTCCATTCCGAAGTGGATGGGTAAGCGGATTACGCGCACTCAAAGGGTCTGGATGCGAGTCGATCCGAAAACGGATCGGACCGAACAGGCGGGTGGACGCAGAGCGGTCATCTATCGTTTCAAGATCACTCTGCAGGAGACGGACCCGGTTATCTGGCGGCGAATTGAAACGCCGGACGCCACGCTCGGAAAGCTGCACGAGTTGATTCAGACTTCGATGGGCTGGACCAACTCGCATCTGCATCAGTTCGAAATCGCCGGCACGAAGTACACCGACCCGCGATTCATGATGGATGCCCTGGACGATTTCGGAGCGACCGATTACAGCGGCCTGCGAGTCAGCGACCTGGTCGCCTCGCACGGCAGCCGACTCCGGATGCGTTACGAATATGACTTCGGAGACTCATGGCAACACGAAGTCGTGCTGGAAGAAGTGACGGAATCGCAGCCGGGTATCAAATACCCGCGTTGTACGGATGGCGAACGGGCCTGTCCGCCGGAAGACGTCGGCGGCGTGTGGGGTTTCGCCGACTTCGTCGCTGCCATCACCGATCCTGATCGCAACGAACACGAGGACATGCTGGAATGGTCCGGCTCATATAACCCAGCGAATTTCGATGCGACGATGGCCACTCGGAGAATGAGGAAAGGTCTGCCGGTATGGTGAAAACATGATGACCGACGACATTATGGCCTGCCTGAAGCCGGTCATTCACGCCGTGAAAGCTGCTGGTGGTGATGCCGCAAACGAATGGGCGGAAGCGATGCAGCGAGCTGACCGTGTGGGATTCATCTGCGACCGGGAACTGGCAGAGCTGCGAGGAAAGAGATGAGTGAATGCCGGTTCGCGGCGTTTCAGGCAGTCGACTCGCTTCTGAATGACCTGCAGTTGCAGGTCGCGAGGCCGTTCAATCAGCACTTGATTTCGTAAGAGAACAAGGCACTTTTTCTTTCATGCCTGGCCGCACGGAGACGTCGCAATCCATTGAAAACAGGATACTTGCAGACATACGCAAGCGTGGCCGGGAGCTGTGTTCGTACCTGCCAGACTTTCTGGAGTTCAGCAGTCGCGGCGATCGAATCAGCGATGCCCGAACTCGTCATCCCAATCCTGCAGCTTTGCGTCGATGAACTGCAACCAGCGTAAACCTGAGACGCGACGCCGATGATGCACGCTCCTGGCATCGACTCAGCGACTGTACCATGGCCGCCATGAAAACTCTGGAGAATTTCGATCGAGCAGAACTGACTGCGCTGCAGGGTGAGCGGCTGGGGGAACTGTTCTCGGCGGTTGAAGCCAGCAATCCGTTCTGGCAGCAGCGGCTGGCGGGCTCGGCTGGCTGGAGCGATCCACTCGAACGGCTGCAGCAGTTGCCGTTTG
>WGMU01000146.1 GCA_016124895.1 bacterium | reverse complement strand
TCGAGCATCAGCCCGGCGAGGACCATCACCCAGCCACAGATCAGGCCGATGCGCAGATAAACCGTACGGGCAACATAGGCTTCGAGTCGCGACTGCAGCAGGACATGCAGCATCCGGCCGCCGTCGAGTGGATGAACGGGCAGCAGATTGATCAGCAGCAGCAGCCAGTTCGCTGTGAACACAATCAGCAGCAGTGGTTCGACGAGCGTGCCTGCGGAATGGCCGGAGAGTTCCAGTGACGGAAACACGAACGGGTTCAGGCAGTCTCGAATCGTCTGATCGGACGACGCCGTCACGACCGCCGGCAGCGTAAAGAGGCACAGCACCAGATTGACAAATGGCCCACCAGCAACGGTGCGGAATCGCGAGCTGAACGTCGGGGCCGGCATACACGCCGCCAGGCCGCCGAACGGAGTGATCAGGATTTCGTCGCCATCGCCGCCGCTCGTTCGCGCCGCGATCACGTGACCAAACTCGTGCAGCAGAACGCTCAGAAACAGAACAAGCCCGAAGACCAGGCCGACTTCAATGCTGCCCAGTCGGCGCGACGCTGCCAGTATCAGAATCAGCAGAGGAAAGAAGACGCTGACCCGGATGCGTGTCGCGAACCAGCTTCCCAGCGGCAGCGACCAGTAAACGGCATTTCTGTCCGGATTCATTCCGTAGCTCCAACGAGGATTGGCAGCCGATTCGGCGGACCTGCCAGTGACGTCTGCCGCGACTCCGTTACCGGTCAGATGACGTCATTTCAGTTCTGCTTCTACATTCGACTCGGAGTCGGCATTGCTGCGGTCTTCGACGGAGAGTGATCAGCGAGGCAGCGATTCTACTGAAGCGATTTCAGGAATCGCAAATCGGGAATTGGTGTCCGTCACTGGGAAGACGAATTGGCACGTCTCCCGCGACGCGCCGTTCGAGGGCTCTGGCCTGACCGGAAGGAGTTCGAGCAGGCCGTGAGATTGCCGTCCGTCCAGGCGTAAACGGCGCCAATGAGTCTTGTCGCTCAAACGGAGAGGCGCATTTGAGCTGTCCGACAGACCTGACAATCCTGAATCAATGGCCCTGATCGACGACGTTCTGTCTTGCGACTGCAATCCGAATCTGTCCTCAGGGTTTCGCAGCAGTGAGGATGCCTCGCCTGTCGCATCTGCTCAGAAGGACGCCGCTTGTTCGTGGGATGGCGACGAGTGTGATGGCTTCGGCCGAGGTGGCGACTCCATCGCCCGACTGGCTTCGCGACGGTCTGCAGATTCGTCTGCTGTCGTGCGAGTTTCGGATGCCATGCGAATGCGGCGGTTTCGCGACAACTCCTGTGCGCGGCTGGTCGTGCTTGAGTCTGCGGACTCCGGCTGATCTCAACATCCTGTGTCTGCTGTTTCTGGAAACCGGTGAGCAATGACCACTTTTCAATGGCTTCGTCGTTTTCGTGTCTGCGGTCTGTCGTCGGTTGCTGCTCCCGGCCAGACCCGGCGACTCCGTCGAGCAATGCGGCGGCGTGGCGAAGTTCTGGAGGCTCGCAGACTGCTGACGGCTCCGACCATCGAGACGATTTCCAGCCTGACGATTCCCAGCGGTCAGACCTACCAGGTCGCTCTGAATGCGACGGGCCCGGATGGGGGAGGTGTATCGTTTGATGCGTCGAGCAGTAACGCCTCGATTGAAACATTTATTCCCGAGGGTAACCGCAGCCTGCGGATCAACGTCGACTCGTTCGGCAGTCTGGAGTTCCAGCTTTTTGAGCAGCGGGTTCCGCAGGTGACGCAACAGATCATCACGCTGGCGAACAGTGGATTTTACGACGGCTCGGATCTGTTTCTGATCACTGCGAACGGGCACATCAAAGGCGGCGATCCCAACAGCACCGGCGGTTCCGACGGGATGCCCGGGCCGATCGACGATCAGTACAACACCGACCTGCAGCACAGCCAGCCAGGGATTCTGTCGCTCGAAAAGTCAGACACAATCAGCAATCAGTCGGACGTTTATCCCGCAGGCATTCAGGATGACAGCAGCGATTCCGTCTTTTCGATCATGGGTTCCGCCCAGCACGAGCGCGACTTCAATTATCCGATTGCCGGCTTCCTGACGACTGGTGAAGACGTCCGGGCAGCGATTGCAGCAGTGTCAACAACGGACGGAGTTCCAGATACCGCGGTGACGGTGAGTTCCGTCGAAGTCTTCACCGATCCGGACAGCGGAGTCCTGACACTGCGGGCTCCGAATAACTTCTCCGGCACGGTCATGATCACCGTGACGGCAACGGACGATCAGATGGAGTCGTCTCAGCAGACGTTTCAGGTGACATTTACGTCCGCAACGTCGACAGCTCCGCCGTTCCTCGACCCAGTGGCGGCGATCCGTACGCTGGAGGGCGTCCCCACTCAATACGATCTGACTGCTCAGGAAATCGCCGGTGAGACCGTCGCGTTTGCGGATCAGAATCAACTGGCGGGAGTGGGAATTACGGTTGGCACGACCGTCGGAACAGCGGCGCCTGCGGGTTTCTACTCAGTCGATCAACCGAGCCACCAGTTGCAGATCACGCCGTCAATGGGCCAGACGGGAATCATTCCCGTCACCGTGGGCGCCATTGGTTCGTCGGTGAATCCACGGCGAATTGACTTCCAGGTGATTCCCATCGACATCGTTTCTGTCGCGAGCCCTCTGACGGTTTCGACGGCCGATTATCCGGGAGGCTCGCAGGCGGACGATGGAGCTGCCGATACGATCCGGCTGGTCCGCGAGGGAACCCGGTTGCAGATTTTCGTCAATGATGTCCTGACGTCGCAGGCCGAAGATGTGGCGATTTCGACGCTGACCGTTACCGGTTCGAGTGATGACGATACGTTCCTCATTGATTATTCCGGCGGCGATCCACTGCCCTCGGGTGGGATCGTGTTTGACGCGGGTGGCGAGATCTCCGCTGGTGACGCGTTGACGATTAATGGCACGACAGCCGCGACGACGGTTGCCCGCACGCTGCTCAACGCAACTGACGGAAGTGTCGCCATTGACTCGTTGACGATCGCCTATACCGGCGTCGAAACCGTCGTGGAGAATTACTCGGCGCCAAACCTTGTGTTCTCGTTCGGCGATGCGGACGACGTGATCTCGCTCGGGGATGACGCGACGCCGATGGACGGCCGTTCGCAATTGACGAGCTCCGTGCCAAGCCGCACGTTTGTTTTTGATGACCCGACCGGGTCGCTGACGATCAATACCGGTGACGGCAACAACTTGTTTACGGCGGGAGTTCTCGACACGGGTGCGTTCGCTGTGACGGTCCATGGCGGTACGGGCAACGATACGCTGATCGGTTCGCTGCTGGCCGATTCGCTGGATGGCGGCGGCGGCGACGACTCGCTCGACGGCGAGGCCGGAGATGACACTCTCTCTGGCGGCGATGGCAACGATTTTCTGATCGGCAAGGCCGGTAACGACACGCTGTTCGGTGGCGACGGAAACGACGTGCTGCTCGGCTCAGCGGGCAAGGACGATCTGAGCGGCGATGCGGGGAACGACAGCCTCAACGGGAACGGCACGACGGGCGATACGCTGCGTGGCGGCGACGGCGACGACACTCTCAATGGAGGCGCCGGTAACGACATTCTGATCGAGTCGGTGAGCGGTGATGTGACTGTGACGTATTCCGGCGATGAGCAGACGGGGACAGGGACACTGAACGGTCGCGGGAATGACGTCCTGATCGGGATTGGACGCATCAACCTGACCGGTTCCTTCGGGGCCGACCGCATTGACGCTTCGCAGTTCAATGTGCCGGGCTTTACCGAGGCGACACTGTCGGGAGGTAACGGCAACGATACGCTGATCGGGTCGCCGGGAAATGATCAACTGACGGGGAACGGCGGCAACGACAGCCTCAGTTCCGGACTCGGCAACGATCGTCTGTATGGCGGTTCGGGCAAGGACACACTGGACGGCGGAGCCGGTAACGACAAGGTGCTCGGCAACGGCGGCTCAGGCGACTTTCTGACGGGTGGCGAGGGTGACGATACGATCAAAGGTGGGGCCGGAGTTGACCGGCTGGTCGAATCCGGCGATGTGAACTTCGTGCTGAAGGACAATCAACTGACGGGTCTGGGAACGGACGACCTGGCTCAGCTTGAAGCAGCATCGCTGACCGGCGGGCCGAGCGACAACGTGATCGATGCGTCTGCGTTTACGAAGGGCTTCGTGCTGCTGTTCGGCGGCGAAGGCAACGACAGCCTCATTGGCGGAGCGGGTGCGGACCGGCTCGAAGGCGGCCTGGGCAACGACACTCTGGTTGGCAACGCTGGCAGTGATACGCTGAAGGGGGCGGACGGTGACGACTCGCTGGTCGGCGGTGCAGGGCCGGACGGGCTTTCTGGAGCAGGCGGTAACGACATTCTCGTCGGCGGCGATGACGACGATGTTGCATATGGAGGCTCCGGTGACGACGTTCTCCGCGGCGGGCTCGGCGATGACATCCTGATTGGCGGTGCTGGAGTCGACAACGTCGACGGCGAAGACGGCACTGCTGACACGCTTGCGGGAGGCAGCGGTAGTGGAGCGGCCGACGCAGGCGACACCGTCACAGGATCGATGGGCGAGATCGACGAAAACTTCATGCTCGTTCCCCTGCCTGGCTGGGTTGAGGAAGTGTGACGGGCCGTTCTGAGGTTTCATTTACGATTGCCCGATTGTCGATCCTGGCAGCGTCGACTTGTCGCGACATTGATTGCGACCTTCCTGAGACGCCTCAATAATCCGGCTGGAAACGGCAATCGGCCAACAGAATCAGAGACCTTCAGAGAGCGGCCTGACGATGGAGCCTGAGGCGGTACGAGTCGAAAGCTTCGAGCAACTGGCGGCGTCGAGGCGGACATGGATCAGTGACGTGCTGGTTCCCTGGTGCCGACAGGCCAGGATGCGTGACCTGCGCGAAGCCGAGTTCGACTGGCCGAACATCGCCGGGCGGGTTGATCCGGCCATGACGCTCTACACGTGGGCCTGGAGCCGGTTTCCAGCGCTGATTCACGAAAGCCTGTCCGGCCTGAACGAGACGCTGGAAGTGAGCGTCAAACTGCGCAGCGGCGAGACCGTCACCGGCTACCCCGACGCACGCGAAAGCAGTCGCGGCGAGCTGGTTCTGACAGTTGCCACCGAAGCTGGATTCGATCTACTGGGACCGTATTCAATCGACGATGTCATTTCAGTCGAGCCGGCCGAAGAAGTCGCTGCACCGCTGTCTGCCGGACTGCCGCCGCGAGTTCCCACAACGCTGCTGCCTGGCACGCCGGACGACCAGCGGGTTTGATCGACCTGGGTAGAGGAAACGTCTGCGACTGGCGGTGACAGTCAATCGTAACCTGGGTAGGGTGCGTGCAACGCACCGATTCTTCTCGTGAGTGGTGCGTTGCACGTACCCTACAGCGGCACGGAGGCCGTTATGCGAGTTCTTGGAGTGATTCCCGCGCGACTGCACTCGTCGCGTCTGCCCGGCAAACTGATCCTCGCTGAAACGGGCAAGCCACTGATTCAGCACACCTGGGAATCGGCATCGCAGGCCGACTCGCTGCGGGACGCTGAAACTGGACAGCCGCGGTTGCTTGTGGCGACAGACAGTCTCGAAATCGCGCGGGTGGTGCGCGGATTCGGTGGCGAGGTCGTCATGACAGGCGACCATTCCTGCGGGACGGATCGGATTGCGGAAGTTGTTCGCCAGGCAGCGCCCGACGTGGACGTTATTGTGAACATTCAGGGAGACGAACCGGACATCGATCCGGCGGCGATTGACCTCGTCGCGTCACTCCTGATCGACCATCCGGAAACCGAAATGGCGACGCTGTGCGCACCGATTCTGGAACTCGATGTTCTCAACGATCCGAACTGCGTGAAGGCGGTCTGTGCGGCAGACGGGCGGGCTCTTTATTTCAGTCGATCACCGGTGCCGTTCAGTCGGGATCGCGCGCCGCAGGAGCTGCTCGGCACAGACGCGTCGCCGTGGCGGCTGCACCTGGGGATTTATGCGTACCGGCGGGAATTTCTACTCCGGCTGACGCAGCAGCCGCCGTCTCCACTGGAGCAACTGGAAAAGCTGGAGCAACTGCGGGCGCTGGAACTCGGAGCGACGATTCGGATTGCTGAGGTCGCGCACCGGTCAGTTGGCATCGACACGCCCGAAGATTATGCTCGCTTTGTCGTCAGCCGCAGGGCGGCCTGAGTCGAATTCGCTGGCTCGGATGCGTCGGTTCCGGCGGCTGCGATGGGCATCGGACAGCCTTGAGCGAGTCAATGACTGACGTCTTTCTTCATGATCTGGACACAACCGAAGACCCGGTTTCGCCCGCGGAACCGGGTCTTCGCCTTTGTACCAAGAGGATATCGCCGCGATGACGAAACACATTTTTGTGACTGGAGGAGTCGTCAGCTCGCTGGGCAAGGGACTGACGTCGGCATCTGTTGGAATGCTGCTGGAGCAGCGCGGCCTGCGCGTCCGGATGCAGAAGCTGGACCCTTACATCAACGTCGATCCGGGAACAATGAGCCCGTATCAGCACGGCGAGGTGTACGTGCTCGATGACGGCTCGGAAACGGACCTCGACCTCGGGCATTACGAGCGTTTTACGCACAGCCCGCTGGGCCGCGAGTCGAACTATACGACGGGGCAGATCTACCTGAAGGTGATCGAGAAGGAACGTCGCGGTGAGTACCTGGGAAAGACCGTCCAGGTGGTGCCACACATTACAAACGAGATCAAGAACGCGATTCTCGGTCTGGCCAGTCCGGACGTTGATGTCGCCATCACGGAACTCGGCGGCACGATCGGCGATATCGAGGGGCTGCCGTTTCTGGAAGCCATTCGTCAGATCCCGCTGGAAGTCGGCAAGGAAAACTGCCTGTTCATTCATCTGACGCTGGTGCCTTATCTGCGGGCGGCACGCGAGATGAAAACGAAGCCGACTCAGCACAGCGTCGGGCAGCTTCGCGAGATCGGCATTCAGCCGGACATTCTGGTTGTGCGCTGCGAGCGGCCGATGGGGCAGGAGAACCTCGAAAAGATCGCGATGTTCTGTAACGTCGAGAAGCGGGCCGTGATCGAAGAGGTCGACAAAACGCTGTCGATTTACGAAGTACCACAGGGACTCGTCGAGCACGGTCTCGACAAGCTGATCGTCGAGAAGCTGGGGCTGGCCGCCGGGCCGCTCGATATGGACGAGTGGTGGGACATGCTCCGTCGCATCCGCAATCCGGAGCACGAAGTGACCATCGCCGTCGTTGGCAAGTACATCGAGCACCGCGACGCATACAAGTCGATCTACGAATCACTCGATCATGCCGGCTTCGCGCACTCGTCACGCGTCATTGTCAAGCGGATCGAAGCTGAGGAACTCGCAGACCAGGGGCCTGAGGTGTTGCTCGGCGGCGTCGACGGGATTCTTGTCCCCGGTGGTTTTGGAATGCGGGGGATCGAGGGCAAAATCGAAGCGGTTCGTTACGCGCGGCAGTGCGAGATTCCATTCTTCGGGATCTGTCTGGGGATGCAGTGTGCTGTGATTGAATTCGCGCGGAACGTGCTGCACTTCAATGACGCAAACAGCTCCGAGTTTGTCGATTCGACCAATCACCCGGTCATCTGTTTACTGGAGGATCAGAAGACTGTCACCGATAAAGGCGGGACGATGCGACTTGGAGCGCAACCCTGCATACTGGATGAGGATTCTCTGGCGGCGTGGTGTTACGGTGAGAAGGAAATCAGCGAACGGCATCGGCACCGTTACGAATTCAATCCGGAGTACAAGTCACAGTTCGAGGAAGCCGGAATGAAGATTTCCGGAACCAGTCCCAACGGAACGCTGGCTGAAATTGTCGAGATTCCCGAGCATCCGTGGTTTCTGGCCGCGCAGTTTCATCCGGAGTTCAAATCCAAACCGCTGGCGCCACATCCGCTGTTCCGTGGCTTTGTCGAGGCGGCTTTGAAGCGGCATCAGAGTCGAGTTCAGGTCGGATTGTAGGGCCGTGCGGTTTGAAGATTTCAGCGGGCTTCGACGCCAGGCTGGCTGTCGACTGCGTCCTGCCAGGGAGATCAGAATGAGTGAATCAGTTCTGCGGGAAGTCTACATGGCCAGTAACCCGGCCGACGCGCACGTCGTCAAGCTGTACCTGGCGGATGAAGGGATTTCTGCTCGCATCGCTGGTGAGCAGCTTCAGTCGGCGATGGGCAATCTGCCTCCGGGACAGGCGACCGCACCGCGACTGCTGGTGCTCGATGCCGACTATGAGAAAGCAAAGCTTCTTGTCGATCGCATGGAGTCGTTGCACCGCTATTCTGACTCGCTGCCCGAGCTGACGCCGTGGGTCTGCCCGAAGTGCGGCGAGTCCGTCGACGGTACCTTCGACATCTGCTGGAACTGCCAGTACGACCGCGTGTCCGATTGAGTTTCAATGCCCGATTGGGTTCCCATTGCTGATGCCTCAAAGGTCGCTGCGAACTCAGGCTTAACGGTCTTCGTTGACGATCTGGAAGTCGCTGTGTTTCGCACTGCGGGCGGCTGGCGGGCAATTGAGGGGCGGTGCCCCCACAAGGGAGCGTCGCTCGGAAACGGGACGCTGAGCGCGGACTGCGTTACCTGTCCCTGGCACGCCTGGACGTTTCGGCTGGAGTCGGGGCTGGCAGTCGATCGGTCGGGCGTCTCAGTCGCCACCTTGTCGATTCGCGAAGTTGGCGGACAACTTGAGATCGATCGCGAATCTCTGCCGGTCCGACTGTCGTCTCAGAATGCCGCAGATGATGACGGCATCCAGCGATTCCTGATTCGATACGGAGCGCTCGGCTGGGTCGGACGATTTGGAACGGTGGACGGTGTCGCCTGCGCCTTCCGTGATCGCGTGGTCGTGCAGACGGAACGTGGCCTGGAACTGGGGGAAGTCCTGGCCGATCCGGCCGAGTCATCGGCGGCTGGCGAGGGACGTCCGACGGGTGAAGTGTTGCGAGTTGCGTCAGCGGACGAACTGCAGCAGTTTAACCAGCGACGTCAGGAACTGGTTTCTGTGCTGATTAGCGAAGCGGCGGACGCTCTTGTGCAGGCATCTTTGCCGCTGGACATCGTTGACGGTGAGTTGCTGTTCGACGGCCAGTCTGCCGTGCTTTATTTCCTGGGAAAATCGCATCCCGATGCTGGTCTGCTGGTGGCTGACGTTGCCCGGCAGAACAGTCTGGAGCGAATCGAACTTTGTCCAATGATCGAGCCGCAGGCAGGTGGCTGTGGAAGCTGTGGTAGCGGCGACGAAACATCGGGCTGCTGCACGTGAACGACTGGAAGTCCGAGGGGCAGGGGACTGCTAGTTCTTGCAGAGGACCACTGCAAAACCGCCGTTGACCCGTTTTTTGAGACTGGCCTATAACCCGCCACCCCGAAGCCGGTTCCTGGGAGTGGACCGTGCATGGCGACTGGTTGAGTGCTGATTCGCTCGACGCTGGCGGTACCTGACCAGCGTCCTGATGGCGAACAGCAGTGGCCGGCGCTGCGTCCCGAGTAAACTGCAATGGAGTGCTCAGATGTCTGACGCCAATCCCGTTTCGAGTGGCGAAGAGGCCGCCCCGCCGACGCGTTCCCGATCGCTGCTCATTGCTGGTGGCACTGCGGCGGCTGTCCTGCTGGGAGGCATCGCGTTTCAGTTTATCCGTTCGTCGGAATCCGGCACCGCTGCAGAGCAGCCGGGACCGGCCGGCACGGGGACGGCCCAAGTGACGGGGACACAGCGGCCAATCAACGACGCCGCGAAAGTGACGCGTGGCGGACGCAGCATTGTCATTCCACTGAGTGCCGTCGCTGATGAGTGCATGAAGCTCAAAGGCTCCGAGGTTCTTGAGAGCATGATTAATCGGGCGATTATTCAGCTCGAGTGTGAGAAGGCGGGCATCGTCATTACGCAGAACGATGTCGAAACCGAAATCACTCGGATCGCCAAGCAGTTCAACATCCCGGTCGAAACCTGGCTGCAGATGCTGCAGTCCGAACGCAACATCAGCGCCGAGCAGTACAGTCGTGACGTGATCTGGCCGATGCTCGCGCTGAAACGGCTGGCCGGCAAGGATGTCAGCGTGACCGAAGAAGACATGCACAAAGCCTTCATCCGGAACTACGGACCGAAGGTCAAGTGCCGCATGATCATGTTCGACAACCTGCGGAAGGCGAACGAGGTCTGGCAGCAGGCGCGACTGAAGCCCGATGACTTCGAGCGACTGGCTCGCGACCATTCGGTCGAACCCAACAGCCGCGCACTGGGCGGCAGCGTCCCGCCAATTGCGAAGTACTCAGGTGAACCGGACCTTGAAGCGGCGGCCTTCAAACTGAAACCGGGCGAACTCTCAGGCGTCATTCAGATCGGCGTCAACCAGTTCGTCGTGCTGAAGTGTGAGGGCTACACGAAGCAGGTTGTGACGGGCATCGACGAAGTGAAGGATCAGTTGCTCGCGGAACTGGAAGAGCAGAAAGTTCAAGAGGCCGTTGCCAATCTGTTCGAGCAGTTGAAGAAGGAATCCTACGTCCACAATTTCTGGACGGGTGAGGTCACCGGCGAAATTCAGCAGGCGTCAAGCACGGCTTCACCACGTGGCCGCGTGCAGCCGGCCGCGGGTGTTCGTCGGTAACTTCGACAACCCGGAACTGCTCAATTGGGGCGTGCAAGAAAACCTGCCGCCAGCGGAGACCGGGCCTTCCCGTTTCCGCTGGCGGTTTCTGTTTTGCCCACCCTGGATGCGACCCGACGATGCATCTGATTCAGCGAACGGTTGCTGCCTCGGGACGTGCAGCAGTTGTTGAGTCAGGTTCGGGAGCTTCCTTTTGGGATTCCTCACTCGCTTGAGACTCACCGATGATCAGACGCTTGTTAAGGTTCCGGCGACCGTTGAGCTGTTCGAGATTCAGCCACAGCTCCTGCCCTCTCAGTGCTTCTGCATTCGTTTGGAGGGGATAAGTGCAGCGATCCTTCCCCGGAGAGAGTCCCAGGATGTATTGCGTCCGCGTCTTGTGGCCGGTGACGGACAGGTTGCACTTGAAATTAAGCGTTTCTGGCGGGCTGGTCGCGTTGGTCACGATCTGATCGATGGCCAGGTCGCCATTGGGAAGCACGCGTTCGACAACCTCGACAATGACGTCGCCGAGCCCGACTTCAAATGTGCGGTAAACCTTGAAGTGACGTCGAACGTCAGCAGTAATGTCGAACTCAATTGTCGCATCGGCTTCACCCAGGCTCGCGTTCTGGGGGAGTTTCAGAGTTGTTGGCAGGCGAAACGCTTCGTTTGGAGCCAGTGTCACTTCCCAGTGGTTCGGTGCGGCTTCCCAGTCTCGCGGCAGTCGCAGACGGATTTCGCCGCGGATAGTCTGGTTGAACGTATTGACGCCCAGGATCGCTTCGGGATGTCCACCAAACTCGCTGGGGATACGCGAGTTCTCGAAGCCGACTTTGAGCCGCCAGTGGGCCAGCGGTTCGGAGCAGCCAGTGCAGAATACCGGCACATGATCGATTTTCAGTTGATGCCGGCCGTCTTCCCTGGCCACACGCGTTCGCCGGCCCCAGATATCAACGGCTTCGACGGAATCTCCGAGGTTGAAGTCGAGGTTCGTCGCTTCTTTGGAAGAGAACACGACAAGGGCTTCGCCATCCCGCGTGAAGATATGGTTCTCGATGTCCTCCTGGAGCTGGAACGATCCCAGGTGCTCGGCACCGCGCAGCGTCAGCGCCGTCGTCCGCCAGGGAAGAAACAGGGGATCGGGAGCACCGTCCGGGCGAATCAGGCCACGACGCGGATCAAAAACGTCGGCGAGAAAGATGCCGTCAACTCCTGCCAGACGGGCGTCAAGCATCTTTCTGACGAGGTTCACGGCACGGTCGTTTAACGACAGCTCGGGAGAGCCGGAATTGAGCAGCAGCCAGTGTTGGGTCCGCGTGTCCTTACTGCCCGGATCGTGCTTAAGCTCGATTTCCTGTGTTTCCTCGGTTGGAGTGATCGTGATAAAGAGATCCCGAATGTCGGTTGGCGGTGGTTCGACCGAGGGATACGGCCACTGAATTCCGAGCTGCGAGTTGCGACCGATCCGGTCAAACTGGCGTTTGACTGTCGCAACTTTTCTGCCGATCGAACTGACGCCCATAAAGCTGAAGTCGTTGTCACCTCCGAGCTGCCAGCGATCGACGGCCGATCCGTAGCGGGCCAGAACGGGTTCCACTGTGGGCAGCCAGATTTCCGATGGCAGGACGAAGATTTCGCTGACGCCGGACCAGTTTCTGGCGAACTGAGCACGGATATTGTCTGGCGGATCGGCAAGCATCCCGACCACGGCGATGGACCGGTCGGAGAGTTTTTCAAGCAGTTCGGCGGTTTCGGCAGGTGTCAGCTCACCTCCATCATGCAGCGATTTCCAGAGCGGCAGCTTGATCCAGTTGATTCCGGCTTCACCCGCGACAAATGCCAGCTCGTCAGTTGAGAGGTAGCCGATGCCCTTTGGAACGGACCAGCCAAACTCACCCCCCGGCTGGGGCTTCGCCGGATCCAGAACAGCGATGGCCGTTTCTGTCAGCAGCATCAGTTTGCCGTCGCGTTCCAGGTGAGTCCTCAGCAGATAACAGCCACGCTCCTGAGGATCAAGCTTCCACTGAATGGGACGCGTCCGGTCTTCCGAGCGAATGTCGGGGCTGTCCTTTAACTCCAGCGGCCAGCTTCCGCGGTCGATTTCGTTTCCAAAGACATCAGAGATCGACTGTTTCAGCGTAAACAGTGATCCGACTTCAAGCCCGGAGACGAGAGCGTCAATGAGAATCGGATCATTGGGCGTGAGGTAACGCGTGCGGACTGTGTTCAGCAGCTTCAATCGTGGCAGTTTTCCGAGCCACAGATCATCAAACCAGACATGGCCGGAAATGTCCTGCTGCTCGTCATGCACAACGTGGCAGCCGATGACAATGAACATGGCATCGGGATGTGGTTCGACCGGCCCGATTTCCAGTCGGACCCAGTCGCGATGAGTCCCGGTGACTGGTTTTGTCACGAATCGCTGCAGTCGCTGCCGTCGCGCGTTCAGGAACGAGATTGAGAGGACAGCGGCGTCGTTGACGAGTTTCTCGGTGCGGACGTACCCGCGAAATACGTAATTGAAGGCAGGATCGATGTGGCCTTCGGCATTCTGAAACGGCGAGTAGATTGCGAAGTGGCCGCCATTCACTCCGACATACAGGCTGTGATCGTCAGCCTCTTCGTCTGTCTCGATGTGACCGTGGTCCGCGACAATCCTGGCATCAACAAAAAACGGAAATCCTGGTCCGTGCCGACGTGTCCAATCGTCGGGCTGAAAATCGTGTTCGAGGTCTTCGCGTTCATCGAACGTGAATTTCAGGACGTCGGTTGCGGCCGAAAACGGATCGACGTCGAACTGAGCCTGGTTGTCGCTGACCAGCATCGAGAGCAGGATTGCAAGCAGGCTGGTTGACATGCCGCTGATCCGGTTGCGGATTCGAGTGCTGTTCGGCAGGCGAGAATGAGCCCTCGGCGCGTCGCCGGATTCATGCAGGCTTCGCTTCTCATGTCGACGTCCGCCGCGGTCCGTCTGCAGCGATGACGTTGAGACATGACAGGCGGTGAGGCCGCTGCGAAAGTCGGGCGGCAAACGACGGCCAATCCCTGCGATGCAATCCGGCAAGTGCCTCCTGCCCTGAGGTGACACCTGCGGAGTCAGAGGTCAATGGCTGTGGTTGTCTCAGCCCATCTGCGTGAAGCAGCCCGCCGCATCTGTCGCAAAACAGAGAATGGACTGTCAGCGCAGGCGAGTGCCGATGACGTCGTCCGCTCGGAACGCGTGACGTAGCTGCACGTAGCGGTTCGGGTTGACCTTGAACTGGTTCCGTGATGCCGCACTGACAAAGAGGAACAACTCGCCATTGAAGAATGCTCCGTATTCGACGCTGCCCTGGACGGCACGCTCGGACGTCCAGAGTTCGACCGGGTCACAGCCGAGCATTCGAGGAGCGTACTTCTGTGGCGCGGCTTGAAATGAGCGGAGATCGTCCTCAGAAGCGAAGTTGTAAACGACCCCTTGCCAGGTGGTCGAAAAACGGGGATCCCCTTTGATCCATTCGCGAAGCGTTTTGATATGCACCGGGCAATAGCCGTCCAGACCGACGAGTGGCGATGTGTTCGCGACAGGAAATCCTGCTGCTGGTGTACCTGACGGCTGAGGCACTGATGCCAGAGTATCCGGTTGCTGCCGTGTTGTGGCCGGACGGCCGTTGGCACGTTCCGTCTTCAGAGGCTGCTGCGGATTCGACGCGAGATTGCGACTGTCAGGGCCATTCGGTTGAGCTTCCGGGGGTGTTGTGGGCTCGATTGATCCAGTTGCCGGTCGTGCTGGAGTCGGTGTCTGCAGTCGAGCGATCGCGGCAGCTCGTTCTTCCTGAAAACGTCCGCTCATTTTCGCAACCATCGCCAGGTACTTCGACTGCGTCTGGTAGCCGGAGTTGCGGTCGACAATCAGCCCATCAGGGGCAATGACGATGTCACAGGGCAGTCCATCGACGCGGAAGGCTTCAACGAGACCGGGTTCCTCATCACTGTCGATCTTAACGCCAAGGACCTGCCGCCCAAGCTGCCCAAGCAACTGCCGGGAGGAGAGTGTTTCGCGTTCCATCTGCTGACACGGGCCGCACCAGGCGGCGTGAAAATGCACGATCAGTGGCAGTCCCAGGTCACGGGAAAGCTGACGGCCCTGAGCATAGTCGTGCAGCCATTGGCTCGGACCGTAGATGCCGCTGGCCGAACCGGTTGACGGGGCAGCGGCCAGGCACGCTGAGGCTGACAGTGTCAGCGCGAGCGCTGCCAGCAGTTTCGGCAGGAAGATCTGCCGGGTTGTGGTTGCGGCTTGATGTCGAACTTTCTGGATTCGGGACAGTGCAGCCATCGCCGTTCTCTCACGCACGCGAAACCGGACCTTCAGAGATACCCCGTGGTCTCGGGTATCGACGGGGAAAGTCCGGAAGTGTGTGAGCGATCAAACAGCAGGCTCGATTTGCGCTCAGTCGCATCGCGTGTAGCGATCCCGAAGATGTGGTAAGCCACGACGGCTGGAGAAAATATTTGCGGGCAGGCAATCGACGAGTCAGCGGCAGCGCGAAATTCGGTCGAGTGCGCAAGGTGTTCGGCGCAAAAGTAAACGGACGGGCTTCTTAAGAGAAACCCGTCCGATCAAGGCCGTTCGATGCGGAATCGATTGCAGCTTACTTTGCGTCCCACCACCAGCGGCGATCGCTGAGGTTATCGTCGCCACGGACCTTCTCGGCACTGGCGATCATACGGACGGCTGTCCGCGTGACAGCGTCGTTGTCAAGCACCGCCGACAGGTCAGCCCGGACGCCGCCGGCGACCTGTACGACAATGTCGCGACCACGGAAGACGCGATGATTGACGACCGAATTCACTTCAGTCGGAGCGTTGTACTGAGCGGTCAGGTAGGCCCCATCGTTGCTGAATGAGCCGAAGTTCCAGCCCGCCCGCTCGGCAGCACCTTCGTGATGCAGAATCGCGGCGACCAGAGCGAGGTCAAAGACGTTCTGCAGATCGGCAAAGACGACATCCTGCTTCGCCAGCTCAGCGTACTGCTGCGTGAACTTCTCGGCGAAGGTCAGGTTCGAGCCTTCTGACTTGCCCGTCTGGACCTGCTGGCCAAGGTCGTTCAGCAACTGATTCTCGGACTGGCAGAGCACTGACGAGCCCACGAACTCGAAGCCGTTTTCGTCGGCCGTATGCAACACGGCATCGTACTTCATCGTCAGCCACCAGCGGAGTGCGTCGAGTTTCGATGCCTGTTGTTCCTGCGGCGTCATCAGGTCGAAGATGCTGGGGATTTTGACGCCACTGGCGAAGTCGTACTTGCCGATCCCGATCAGCTTCATCCGGTAATCGGCTTCGATGATGACGCGGGCGACGCGTGATTCCGGATCGATTCCGGCATAGACGATGTCCTGCATCCCCAGCTTCTCCTGCAGCGTATTCGTCCAGCTCCTGACGCGACCGGGGCTCAGTGGCCGGCCACTCGTTTGAGTGACGTAATCCTTCAGTCGCTTGAGCCCCTCCTGCCGGGGATTGATCGAGCACGAAAAGAACTTCTGACGGTTCGCCGAGAAGGCTCGGAGGATCGTGACGAAGTCGTCGAGCTGCAGGACGGGGCGTCCGCTGACTTCTCCGACAGCGACACCATTCGCATTGTACTTCCAGGGTTCGGCGGGTCCGGCGAGGACGATCTCGCCATCTTCCGGATAGACAAACACGTTTTCAATTTTCGTCAGACCGCCGAGCAGCCGCATCGAGACTGTTGGGGCTCGACCTTCGCTCTGACGTTTGGCGACCGCCTGCTCGAGCCGGGTCAGCGAGACCACTCGCAGGTCGGCGACATTGGCCATCTCGCCATTGAGCAGTGCTTCGCGGGCGCGGATGCCGAGTTCTTCCAGTCGACCGGTATGTTCCTGCGAAGTCAGTTTGTGGAGCACGCCGGACGGCTCGACGCGGACACCCTGTTCAAACTCAGTAATGGTTCCGCCGGTCCCGTCGACTTCTTCCCACATGCCGTTTGTTTCGGACTGGATGAGCATGATCAGCGACTCGAAGTCGGCCTGAGGCCCACCAGCCAGAGCCTGCTGGCGGCTGAATTGAGAACTGGCAATCTGTCGTTCCTGGTAGTCAGGCATCGTGCGGATCGAACCGAGTGCCGCATCAAACTCGCCAGCTTTCATCTGAGCATCAGCAACCAGTCCAAGCAGTTGCGACTGCGTCAGTTCGTCGTCGACCTGGCGAGCGAGCATCGTAGCACGCTCGAACTCTCCGAATTCGAGGTGCCCGTCGACTTCGGCTCGGAGCTGTTCGGCACTCGGCGTGTCCGTTGCGGCGGAATGACTCGCGATACCGAGTGTCAGTGCCAGCGTCAGAACGGTTGAAACGCGTCGGAACATCCTGGTTCGACAGAAAGTCATTCGGATCTGCATTCCGCTTCTCCTCGGGGGGCCGGTGCGTCGGGACGAAGCCGCATCAGGTCGGTCATCGTCAGGTTTGAAACTGGCACATGACAGCTCAGGTATAACCGCCGAACTGCAGAAATCAGTCATCTCCCAGTCGGGAGAAATTCTTCCGCGAACAGTGTGACTCAGGATCAGCCGCGTGAAAACCACGGTCAAGCACTTTCGACTGATTCGGGCCGAACCGCAGACGACCGTCGTTGCGACTGTCAACTTCGGAGCGGTTTGTCAGTCAGAACCGCTTGAATCTTCCACAGTTACGGCTTCGGAACGTTCACTCACGCTGACCTGACCTGACCTGCGAGCCCGATTGGCCGGATGCTGGTTTCAGAGGTGGACTGCGGGAGTAACGAGCTGCAGCCGCTGGTGTGTGGAAGATCGAAGATTCCGGACCGGTGACGCGAAACCGCAGGCGGTCTCAACGGAAAAACTGGCAGAATCTGTCAGACGGTTACGGATTTCAGATTCCAGGTGGTCATTCGCGGACTTGAGTTCCTGTTGTCGGCTTCGGCGGTTGGAATTGACGCGATCGGCCGGGGTGGCCTCAGTCCAACATCGGTCCTTAGAATCCCCGATCCTGCATCAGCCGCCACGGAACAGAAGCAGTGGCTGAATTCAGACTTCTCATACACGGCCGGTCACCTGAATACATTTCAGACGCCGGTTGACTGCTCGGATCTGCGGATATCTTATGACCGATCCTCGCGTACCTCTGCGAAACCCGATTGTCGCTGCCGCGCTTGCCTTTCTGATGCCAGGGGCCGGGCACCTGTATCAGCGGCGGTTTTTCAAGGCAGTGATCTACTTCGTTTGCGTGCTGGGTGTTTTCTTCTGGGGCTGTTCGCTCGGCGAAGCTAAAGCCGTGCATCTGCGCTGGGATGGCAAGTCCCGACCGGGTGAGACTCGCCAGAAGACGCTGGGATATCTCGCTCAAGTGGGAGTCGGCGCGCCGGCGCTCCCGGCCGCGCTGCAGTACCTGCGGTATGAATCTCAGACGGCTGGCAGCGACCGCAGCGAACGCGAACCGAATGCTCTGCTGGAGTCGATCGATACAGAATTCACCGGCAGGCTGATGCACACAACGCTGGGACACAGCATGGTGACCGGGCATCTTGTCGGGGAGCGGCGAGTCGGCGAGTACGGACTCTCGCAGCAGTTTGACGGGACGCTGACGGGCACTCTGGAGAACGGGAAAACAGTCGAGCTGAAGATTCTCGGCACGCAGAGCAGTGGGGAGCTGGATCTCGGACCGCGTATCTGCGGGCTCGATAATGTCACGTTGTCGCAGCTTGATGAGAAGCCCGTTGCTCAGGAGTTCTCGGCTGACCGGCGACGTTTTTACTGCCGGGTTGTCGAGGCGACGGACCCATTCTCGGATGCCGGTATGATCGAGGGCACGATTCCCCGCTCGTGGGTCAATCATTTCGAGGTGCCATTGACTGACGAAGCCATGCAGTATCTGAATGGCAAACTCGGCAAGCAGTACGAGCTGGCACTTGTCTACACATGGATCGCCGGCCTGCTGAATCTGCTGGCTGTCTGGGATGCGGCTCAGGGGCCAGCGTACGGGTATGGCGACGAGGAAGATGGCGAGGCGTCCGATTCTGCGGAAGCCAGGAGTTCGTCCGCTTCAGCGGCTTCCGACCAGCCGGCAACGGCACCTGCTAACGTCTGACAGGCGAGATCGAACCCATGAGCAATCTGCTGCCGATTCTGGCTGTCGCGGGCGGGACCACCTGGTACGTCATTCCTCTGGCGGCGGCCATCAGTCTGGTCTACAGCGCCAGTCGCTACGAACTGCCAGAGCGGATTATCCGTCGCGCGGTGCGGCTGTTCGGAACGATCACTGGCTTCATGGCTTGCGTGCTCGTTGTGCTGTGGCTGCTGTCTTACAACTTGTGAGAATGCTGCGAGCAATGACGGCGCGTCACTGTCGATGCTCAAACACGCGGCGTTGAGCTGGTGACTGCGTGTCGCTGCGTCACGTGGTCCTGCTGCTCAGTCGCAACTGGCCGGTTGCAAGCGGGCTCAGGTCGCACGCTGTGGCTTTGGGGATTTATTATTCGCCCACTCGCTGCTTCATCAGCGACTTCAGTTTTTCTTCATAGTAGCGGATTCGAGCTTCCTGCTCCGGATCGAGTTCCTGCGATGTCGAGGTCGCTGCGTTTTCGCCTGTCATTGCTGGGGTTTTCGTTGCATTTTCAGTTGACCGCGAGGGATCGAGTGCAGCGACGAAGCGGCCATCCTGGCGGACACCGATGGTTGTACTGCGCAGGGAACTCCCGTCGTTCTCTCCAGTGACGTCTGCAGTCCACTGCTGCTCCCGGCGGCGATCGAGTGGCTGCTGCTGAACCACCTGGTCTGGTCGCGGTGTTCCAACCAGCTTGACCGGAGTCAATTCGGAAAACAGGCGCGAGCCGTCCGGCCGAGTCAGTCGAACGCGAATAGAGCAGTTGGCTTCGTAATCCCCAGTCCGTGGATAAGGGACGAAGAAACTGTAGACCGGGCCAAACTGAGATTCGTGCAGCAGGGCCTTCCACTCAAACGGCGTAAAGTGTTGTTCGGAAATCGGTCGAGCCTGCTCGTCGGGTGTGCCGTAATCGTCGAACAGAAACACGTGAACGTCGCCTTCGACCGCGACGGGCATTTCTTTTTCCGCGGTGAAGAAATAAACCTGACCACCAAATCCACGGGCGGACTGCCCCGTCGCTGTCTGACCTTCTCCCTGCTGCCAGAGACACAGACACCGGACCGCGGGATGTTTTGCATCGGCCTGCGGCATCGATTTGTGGCGGGGGATTTCGACTGTTGAGCAGCCAGCCAGCCCGGCGGCCAGCAGTAAAGTGACGATTGTCAATGCTGGTTTGCGAGTCATTCGCGTCACCTCCCTGTGAGGCAGTCCTGCAGTTTCAAGTCGTCCACGCCGACTGAGACCCGGTTGGTCCTTCGTTACTGTCCCCGTGCCAGCGAATACCGCGATTCTCTTTGAGCGGGTTGCTGTCTGGCGGGCTGCGACTGATTGACCAGCTCACTCCGTGTGTAGCCGGCCTGCTGGACGCTCGATTCACCAGATGTATCGGCAAACCGCTGGCTGGCCGGTGTCATCGGAAAGGCCTGGCTCATTGGCTGACCCTCGAGGCCAGGGACCGGCATGGGCATGGGCAGTTGCGGATCTGTCGACTGGTAAGCACCCGCTGGAGGAATCGTCGTTTCTGTTTCGATCTTCCATCCGCCGGTTTGCGCCGGGATGCCATACAGCGGCCCGTGGATCTCTTCGGCTGAAGACTCCGTAAAGTGCATGCGCGACGCTTCGATCTGTTTGTTGGTTTCGTTGTACTCGTCACCCTTGATGATGCGCGGCGTCAGGAAGATCAGCAGTTCTGTTCTGCGATACGATCGCTGGTCATAGCGGAACGCGCTTCCAACCATAGGGATATCGCCCAGCCAGGGAACTTTGCGCGTGATGAGGTCATCGGTCCTGGTGATCAGCCCGCCGAGGACGATCGTCTGCTCGTCTGCGACGACGACGGTGGTTTCCGCCTGGGTCAGATTTTTGACCGTCGAGCGGATTTCCGATTGAGTCGGGCCGGCCGGAATGAGGATCGGTCCAGAAGAGTTATCGAACTGGCTTTTCTCCGCGGTCAGGCTGATCAGGATGTTGCCGTCCGGGCTGATCGTCGGCGTCACGCTGAGGATGATTCCCGCCTCGGCCTGTTCGACGAGTGGCTGGAACGACCCGTTGGTACTGTTGGTCTGGAAGCCGTTCACTCGGCCCTGTTCGGTCACCATGCGGATCAAAGCCGGCCGGTTATCGAGCGTGCGGATTTGCGGTCGGCTCAGGATCTCAAGGTTACGCTGCAGCGCGAGTGCCCGCAGCAGAACGCTGACCGATTCCGATCCCGCCGAGAGAACCAGACCGCCGATTCCGTCGGTATTCATGCGGCCGACGCCAAAGGTCGAGATCGCCTGCCCGGCGACGTTACCGGCTGTCGCAGTGCTGGTGTTCGGCAGCCCGTTACTGTTGAAATCGAATCCGGGACTGCCGGGCGATATCCCCGTCATGCCGCGATTGAACAGGATGCTGTCCTGCAGCCCCAGTTCAATACCGAACTGGTCGGAGTCTTCGAGCGTCACTTCAACCAGCAGCGTCTGGATAACGACCTGCGGCAGTTCTGCGTCGAGTTTCAGCACCATCTCGCGAATCTGCTCGAAGTAGCGCGGCGTCGCGCTGATCAGCAGGCTGTTCGTGTACGGCTCAGCCTGAATGATGACCTGCTGGTCGACGAACTCGAATGCGCTGATCAGATTCTGCTGGCTTTGCAGCAGGTCGGACTGCTGCTGCAGGAACGTTGTCACTGCGGTTGCGATGTCTGTCGCCGGCGCATTCTTCATGCGAATGATTGTTGTCTGCCGCTGGCGGATGTCGCTGTCATCAAGGCGGAACAGCAGCGCTTCCACAACTTCCAGTGCCTCGGCCGTTCCAATCGCGACGATGCTGTTTGTCCGGACGTCGACCGAAAAACGCAGCGGAATGACGCTGCTGGCGTTTTCTGCGCCGGCAAGCTGAACGCCGACCTGGCTGCCCTGTGTCGTTGTCTGATTCCCGAACAGGTCGTTGAGCAGAGTGGATGTCGACGTTGCGTCGGCGTTTTTCAGTGTGAAGTGTTTGATCGTGGCGACGCTCGATGCCGGTTTGTCGAGGCGTTTAATGATCGCTGCCATCAGTTCCATGCTTTCCGCGGGCGCGGCGACGATGATCGTGTTGGATCGCGGGTCACCAGTGACGCGAATGTCGGACAGAATGCCCGAACGCACTTTCCGCATCTGCTCGCCGTCGCTGACCAGATATTCCAGCACGGCGGAGCGGACGTCGCGGAGTTCCTGGGAACCCGTCCCGCCACCGACTCCCAGAAACGCCTGCGTGATCTGTCCCTGTCCGAGCGTTGGTGGATTGAGCACGCTCTGAATGATTGTCGAAATCGTGGCGGCGAGTTCCTCGGCAACAGCGTGTCGCAGTTCAAACACCTCGACCTGATTGACGGCGCCGGATTCGTGAGAGTCCAGCTCGCTGATCAGTCGCTCGACTTCTTTCAGATCGTTGGGCTGAGCCAGCACGATCAGCGAGTTCGTCCGGGCGTCAGTCACGATTTTGATGCGGGTTGACAGTCCTGGCCGTTCAGTTGTCGTGGTCCCGCCGGCTCCACTCTGCCGGCTGTAGAAGTCTTCGAGTTTCGTCTCGATCAGTGAGGCGATGCCGTGCCTGATCCGAAAGACTGCGAACGAAGTCTGTGGTTCGACCGGCTTGTCGAGTTCGTCGATCAGCTTGAGGATTGATTCGAGGTCCTGTGTCGGAGCCATGATCAGGACCGCGTTCGGACGTCCGACGGCGAAGATCGCCAGTTGTCCCTGCTGCTGCTGCGTCTGTCCGCGGGCTTCGTTGAGCTGCGTGTAAACGGTCGTCAGCAGTTCCGCCAGAGCCTGGCCATCAATGTTTTCGAGCATCCGCAGATGAATGTCCGGAGCCGCGGCGGCGCTGAGTGATTCAATCTGATTGATGATCGCCATCACGGCGTCGACGTCCGACTGGTTGCCTCGCAGAATCAGCACGCCGAGATCGTCCATCGCTTCGATCGAGACCTCGCCGCGGATGCCACCGATCAGATCGGGAAGCTGGTTGCCGGCACCGTCCTGGCGGTCGACCGCCGTCTGTGGTTGAGTTCCGCCGTCATTCTGGGAGGCCATGCGATTAACGGCCGGCTTCAGGTTGGCGGCGACGTCGCCAGCGCCTTTCCCTGTCGCGACAACACGCGTCGATTCGTCGTCTTCCTGAGCTGCCATGTCCAGCCGCTGCAGCAGCCGGACGACTCGTTCCACCTGGATGCGCGGACCTTCGACCAGCAACTGGTTGCGCTGCACATCGACGCCCATGACGAAGATGATGGCTCGCGGTTTCTGCGGATCGTCACTTTTCGGAGTCGTAAAGACCTGCATGGCCGGCAGACCGTCCGGGCCTTCATCGACTATGTCCGCTCGTTCCTGGAACGCCTTGTAGAGCGTCGAGGAGATATACCGGGCCGTGCGCTGCTGAGGGACAAAGGTCTGACGAATCAGTTCGTTGTCTCGGTCCGTATTCTTCTGTGCGTCAGCCGCGTCCTTCTTCTGTTCGGCGTTTTCGGCACCGGCCTGTATCTTCGCAGCGTCTGTCTGCGAGTCATCCTGGAACGCAAGCTGGCGAATCGCTCCGGGACGACGCACGGTTCGTTCACTCGCCTGGCTCTCGTACTGAGCGGGTTGAACCTGCTGCAGAGTCGGGTTGAGCCGCTGCTGAGCGGCCGTTGATTCCTGGGGCCGCCGCGGTTCGATTGTTGTCGAACTGCGTTGATACGTGCGCTGCCGACCGTCGGCGCCGATATCGGAGACCGTCGTCTTCAACGGCATTTCGCGGCGAGGTTCGAGTTCCGTCACCGGGCGTCGATATTCAGGGCGGGCCGACGGCAGATTGATCAGAACCAGATACCGGCCCTTCTCCAGCAGGCGATAGTCCTTCTTGACGAGTTCCTCGTTAAGGATGCGGACAGCTTCGGTCCGACTGTATTTGTGGAAGTCCTGTCGCGAAAAGTTGCCGGTGGGCATCCGGTCGGCGACGAGCGTCGAACCGCTGGCATCGGCGACTTTCTGCAGGACAGTCGGCCAGTCCGTGGAGAAAAAGGTCAGACGGACCGAGGCTTCCCCGGCGTCAAATGGTTCCGCAGCGGCTTCCGGTTTTGACGTCGATTCACCGGCCGGACGGCCAATGAATCGATGTGGCCGCGATGACTGAGCGTCACCCTGACTGACTGCCAGTCCGCTCAGAATGGCTGTTCCGAGAACAACTCGTCCGAGCAACCTTCTCCATCCGGTCCGTTTCATCGCGAGCAGGCCTCCATGCCTTGCTGAAATCTGACGCCGTGGCAGCCGGAAGGCATCAGATTCCCCCTGAGTTTCGTGTCGTGCCATCGAGCCTGTGACGGCAGAGCCGGTCGAAGCCAGTCCGCGCGCCAATCCGCGCAGCCCGACCGGAGTATCGGCATCATCGGACTTATCGGCACAAGCCTTACAGTTGATGCAGCAAAAGAATCAGGTGTGTCACTCTGCTTGGGCGTGGCGCTTTTTACCGGGAGGCTTTTGACCGGTTGTTGTTTTCACTCCAGGTTTGCGGCATTCGACTCAAGTCACAAGGCGTGACTTAACATTTCTGCTGGAGATGACCATGAGCATTTCACTTCCTGCACCTGAACGCCGGCTCGCCACGATTCACTGTGTCATTCCGGGTCTCAGTATGTTTCTGATCGGCCTGTATTTCGGACAGACGCTGTCGGCGGGTGTCGACATTGTCATGCTGCAGAGCGGTTTGATTGGTCTGCTCGGTCTTCTGGGGCTGACGCATCAGGCAGCGACGCTGCAGATTAAGCGGCTGGATGCGTCTCCGACAAAGTCACGTTCACAGTCGTCCCCTTCTGTTGAGCGACGGCTGGATCGTCACGTGTCTGCGCGGCGGATTCATAGTCGCCATCTGTCGCTGGTGAAGTGTCGAAAGGGTCGGGCAAACTCTGTCGGCAACGTAGCCACAGCCGTTCGCACGGACGTTGACCTGGCAACTCACTGAACGGACCATGAACGCGGCGTCAGGCTGTGGAAAGAGTTCCGTCTGGCTCAGTACTGGTGGTATCCTTGCCGACTGGTCCAGCCGGATGGGTTTGTTAAAGTCGCGGCTGGATCGCAGTTTTGTGCGTCACTTGATCCGTGGCGGTTTCAGCGAAAAGGCATCCTGACATGGCAAAGTTCGTCCTGCGTAATGCGATTCGGCTACTGGCCGTAGCCGTCTGTGTATCGAGCATTGCCTCGCTGGCCGAAGCTCAGCAGACCGGTGGTACAAGTAATAGCGGTAGCGGAACGACAACCAGCTCACAGGCGGGCGGCGCGGCGGCGACGCAGCCTGCGGCGGCCAATGCAGGACAGCAGTTGACGAGCCAGAACCTGTTCTCAACATCCGGTGACATCGCTGGCGCTCTGGGGGCCAACGCGGGACGTTTCGCGACAAGTAATCTGTTAAACGCTCCAACCGCGACGGGTACGGCACAGACGACACCAGCAACTGCGACGGGTCGGAACACGAACCAGTTTCGGACCACGCAGAACAATCGCGGCAACACCAATCAAAACCGGTTCGGTCAGTCCGCAGGAGCACGGCCGACGATCCGGCCGTCGCTGAGGCTGGGATTTGCGGCGCCACCGCGTCCTTCTGTTGACGTCACTCGTTCTGTCGAGCGGCGTATGAACACACTGTCTGCCCGAGTTTCCCGGCTCGGTGATACGACTCCGGCATTTCGCGGAGTGGATATTCAGGTCGGCGATGCCGGCCAGGTCACGCTGACGGGTGAAGTCGCGTCCGCTCAGGCTGCACGACTGGCCGCCAACATCCTGCGCATGGAAGCCGGCGTCCGCAGCGTCCAGAACGATCTGACCGTTGCTGCGAAGTAGACGCGCGACCGATCGCTGCTGCGAATGATGGGTGGCTGCCCTTCAGTCAGACTCAGCGCCACGCACATACAGAAGCAGACATGAAGACGTGGCCCACAGAAAAACAGGCAATTTCTGGTAGCCCTGCTACTCACTCTGGCCGCAGCCTGCGATGGGGCCGCAATGCTTGCCAGTTTTGGTCCGGCGATGGTCTTGTCCGAAATCGTGGTAGCCTCCTGCGCTGTTCTGCAGTGGAGTATCTACTTCAGTATTCTGGCAACGTCAGACGTCAAGGCGATCCTGTCGACCCAGGAAGAGGGGCCAGGCAATGTATAACTGCCGGGCATTCTGCTAATGATGAGCGGACTGCAATACTGTCCGTCACGCCAGCTTGAGTAACTTCCGCGTCAGCCACTCGACGGACAGCAGGCCGGCCAGCAGGTACAGCAGCCACTGGCGGTCCCACAGCGTTCTGAGCTGCTGGTCGATCTGGAATTCCTCGCCGCGGTTCGGCAGCCGCTTCGGGACTTCGACTGCGGCTTCGTTGATCGCGAAATACTCGCCGCCGGTTTCACTGGCGATCAGCCGCAGCAGTTGCGCGTTCTGGCGGGCGTTGTCGGTTTCGAGACTCGGCAGCACGACGTCGAGCTTCTCGGTCAGCGCGTCCGTTGACTGCGGAATCGGCAGTTCAATACGCCACACGCCGGACGCGCCGACGCGGAAGCTGCCGACGAACTGGCCTTCGCGGTTCTCATCACGCTGCAGTGTCAGCGGCGGCAGCATCGGGCGACCATCGGGATCGTACACCTCGGCGGTGATCGACGGAGCGACCAGCGGCTCGAACTGCGGGTTCAGCAGTTGCGCCCGCACGCGAACCGTCTGGCCGCGCACGTACTGCGTGCGTTCGAGCAGCAGCGTGCCGCGATTGTTGCCGCGCTTCAGTCGAGCCTGGCCGACTTCACGAATCGCTTTCGTCCAGAAGCGGTCGTAATAGACCTCGTCGATCGTCCGCAGTCGCCAGATCTCCGGACTGCCGAGATAGAGCACGCGGCCCGCTCCGTAATACTGTGACGCCAGCAGCACCGGCAGACCGAAGCCGGTCTGCGTCCGCGGATCGGAGAACCTCGCATAAACCGTCGCTCCGGCTTTTGCCCCGCTGGTCGGATACGATGAGTACACGCCGGAGAACTCGTTCCAGACATCGGCTGAAGTCACCGGGTCGTCGGTCACATGCAGGAAGCCGGCTTCGCGACCTTCGCGAGTGAACTCCAGCGGCCACGCCTGCGTCGCCGCTCGTTCATTGCCGAAGTCCGGCACGTACGAACTCAGCACGACCGGGTACAGCTCGCGCAACCCATCAAGCGACGGTTCGGTGGCGACGTCCGGCGTGTAAACGTCGCCAGCAACCAGCAGCAGCCCGCCGGCCTGAGCGAACACCCACTCGCGGAGCAGATTGATCTGGTCGGTGTTGAGCTTCGACCAGTCCGGGTCGAACGCGACAACAACGTCGTACTCGAACAGCTCTTCCTTCGTTTTCGGAAACGCACTGAGCAGCTTGTTCGATTCCTGGCTGACTGCTCCGGTCGAATCCGCCGACTGCAGCCAGACGTCTGTTTGAATCGCCGCGTGCCGATAGAGCATGTTGCGAACGAAGCGGTAATCGCGCATCGGTCCGCCGGCCAGGATGAGCACTCGCGTTTTACGATCGACGATGTTGACCGACTTGCGGCGTTCGTTGTCGCCTTCGCTGAGTTCCAGCACGCGGTCCTGCGGCTTCACGCGGACGAAGTACTCCCACGAACCCGCCTGATTCTGAAGCTGCTCGAACGGCACTCTGACCGGCACGCCGTCCTCACCGAGAATCACTTCCGTCGATCCGAGCGGGCTGGCCTGGCCGTCGACATCTTCCGGCTTGCCGAGCAACTCGACCAGCGCGGTACGACCCGAGAGTCCCTGAGCCTGGATGAAGGCCGCGATCTCGAACGCGTCGCCGGCCTGCACGTCGCTCGGGGCCTGCAGATTTGCGATCTGCACATTGACCGGCTGATCGGTACTGCCGACGCCGACGGTGATCAGCTTTGTCTTCGATGATCGTGCGAGTTCGATCGCCGACTGCGGATCGACACCCGCGTTCCAGGCTCCGTCGCCGATGACCACGATGCCGGACAGCGACGGATCGCTGACCTGCCGAATGAGATCGAGCAACGATTCTCCGAGCCGCGTTTCAAGCCCGGTTGGATCGACGATTGTTGCCCAGTCTTCGCTCGGCGCGGCGGAGTTTGTCTGGCCTGATATTTCGCCAGTGCTTTCGCTGTTCGCCGTCTCGTCACTGCCGGATGCGGAAGGTTTCGCAATCGGACTGCCCGCTGTTTGTGCCCGCGGATCGAGCGACCGCAGAACCTGGTGTGGCCCGTTCAGCGCCGCGTCGAACGAGTAGATGCTGACGTTGTGGCTCTTCCGCAGTTCGTCAACGAAGCCGGAATCGGCGAGCAGACTCTGCACGGCCTCGGCCCGCGTCCGGCCTTTGGCGGCGGGCGAGTCTGGATCAGATGAAACACCGACCGGCGTACTCTCCGGAAACTGCATCGACAGCGAGCGGTCGACGAGAACCGCGACCTGTGACGGTCGAAATGCCATCTTCTGCGTCCGCTCCTGCGGATTCAGAGCGATCGTTGCGATCCCGACGAGCACCGCGACGCGCAGCAGCATTAGCCATGCCCGCCAGAACGGCCTCAGCTCGGCGGTATCCTTGAACTGCACACGCAGCCCGATCAGCGCCAGCAGAGCAAACCCGCCGGCATAAATCAGCCACTGCAGCGGCGTCTCCGGCAAGTCGTACTCCACCGCCCGAAACGCCGACGTCCCGGACTGTGCGAGGATCAGAGATGTGAGAATCGATTCCACCAGGTTCACAACCAGTTTCAGTCGGCAGCGCAAAGTCGCGAAGAAGCAAAGGAACGCAAAGATGAACGAAACAATCCGCATTTCTCTTTGCGAATCTCTGCGTCTCTGCGTCTTTGCGCTGCAATGTCAGAATTGAAAAGCACGGTCAGCTTCCTCGTGTGTGAAAACTCAGTCGGTAGCCCAGCAGTTGCTCACCGAACAGGAAGACGACCAGAGCGATCAGCAGCCAGAGGCGGACTTCCTGGCCGGCGTCTCGACCGGCGATCCAGGCGAATTCGCCCGGTTCCTGGATCTGGACGTCGAGGTTGTCGCCGATCTGCTTGCGGATCAATTCGGTCGGTGCCAGTTCGAGTTCGCTTTCGGCCACGGGAACGTTGAACGTGATCCAGCGGTCGATCGGCGACTGATTCTGATCGAGCAGCCGGACCTGATAAATGCCGGGTGTGTCGGTGTCGCGGAACGTTGCCTTGAGTTGTTCGGCGATCGTCGCGCTGCCGCCTGACGAGCCTCCGTCGGGTTGCCCGGAGTCACCGTTCGCCTTGCGTGGCGGAGCGGCCTTCAATCGAGTGACCACGTTGCCGGTCGCGTCCGGGCCGGTAATTTCGACTTCGTCCAGAAACTGATTCGGATCGATCGTCAGGTCGATCGGTTCGCCAACGATGCGGCGTTCGAGCACGCGGTCGCGACGGGCGATGAACTTTTCCAGATCGAGCATCATCGCGACGAAGCTCGGATACCGCGCCCAGTTGTTCCATCGCGGTCCGCAGCTCGTCAGAAACGTGACGACCTGGCCAGCTCCGTATGTCGACGAAAACGCAATCGGGTCGCGGTTCGTCAGCCGGGCGATCGTCTGCACGGAGTCGCCGCGCCGCTGGTCGTCCTTTTCCCAGTCTTCCGCGACAGGGAAGTACTCGAACACGCGAGTCAGCTCGGTAAACGGGTTCTCCTGCCCCTGAAAGACCTCGAAGATCGACACATCGGCGAAGATGGTGTCGGGTCCGCCTTCGAGAGCGGACGAGTTCGTCTGGGCCGAGACGACGCTCAATTTGACAGGGAACAAACCCTCGCCGTCCGCGTACAGCTTCGAGATGTAGAACGTCGGACGGATGACGTCGCCGAGGAACCAGGCCAGACCGCCGCCTGCTCGCACGTAATCTTCCAGCGGGGCCAGTGCGTCGTCGGGCATGTCGGACACGTTCAGCAGGAAGATGGACTGGAACTCGTCCAGCGACCGCCGCCGCAGAAAGTCAACGGTTTCCAACTGCGGCGAATAACCCGTGATGCCCGGATCGGCAGCCAGCGCGTCGACGAGGTACTCGCCTTCGTCGTTTTCCGGGTTGCCTTCGATGATCAGCACGCGGTTGACCGGCGAAACCTCGACGGACAGGAACCGCTCGTTGTCACCGTTCAACGAGTCCGCCGGCAGCGCGACATCAACCCGGTGCCGGCCCGGCGAGTCGAACGTCAGGTCAAAGTCCTGCGTGACCTCGACGCCGGCTTCGACTTTGTCGAAGTTGACCGCCAGCGGCAGCTTCTGCCCGTCCTGGACGACTCGCAGCGCGACGTTCGACGTGACCTGATCGCTGAAGTTCTTAACGGCGACCGTCAGCCGGACCGGAACGCCCGCCGAGGCCACCTGGACGTCGCCGGTCAGCGAGGTGATCCCCAGATTCTGATTCCGGCGTCCGACCGTTTTGACGAAGTTGATCGTCACGCCTGCTGAGTCGAGTTCGCGGACGGTTCGGCCGAGCGACTGCTGGTCCTGCCAGTCGCTGTTGCGGAAGTCCGAGATCACGTGCAGATACCGGATCGTCGCCCGGTCTTCGAGCAGGACATTGCGGGCTCCGTCAAACCCGGACGGCAGGCTGAGCGACTGATGCGAGCACTCGGCGTTGCGCAGCTTCGTGTCGAGTTCCACCAGAAACGCTTCGTCGACGCCGCGCTGCGTGAACAGCGGCTGGTCCGGCTGCGAAAGGCGGATCAGCGTGAACTTCTGCGTGCCCGGTCGCCGCGAGCCTTCCGCGACCAGCTTCTTGACCATCTCGATGCCGGCATCGAACGCGGTGCCCTCGTCCAGCCGGTCCCGCATCGAGCCGGAATCGTCGAGCAGCACGACGTGATGCGACTGCGCTCCCTGGAAGAGGCTCAGTTCTGACGGATCAAGCACCAGCCGCGCGATGAGCGCGACGATCGCCAGCACGATCAGAATCCGCAGCAGCAGAAGCAGCAGTTGCTCGATAAGCACCCGCCGCCGGTTCCGCTTCTGGCTGACGAGCAGAAACTCCATCGCGGCAAACGCGACACGGCGATACCGCATTCGGTTGATCAGATGAATGATGATCGGCGCAGCCACCAGCGCCGTGCCCGCAAGCACGTAAGCCGGATTCAGAAAATGCTGCGCGATCCAGGTTTCCATTGGGGTTTACCAGATCAGTTTCTGCGGATTCAGGCTGACTGCAGCGCAAAGACGCGAAGGCACAGAGGAGCGCAAAGACTTCGCGAATCTTTGCGACTTCGCGTCTTTGCGCTGCAATGACCGGCTGGTTGTTCTGAAGGACTCAGGGAGTTGCTCTTGATTCATTTCTTATCGTCTCCCCGTGTGCTGCATTCCGACGCGGTGGTTGAGGTAGTGGGCGAGCGCCGCGTCGAGGTGTTCGCTGGTGCGGATGGTCTGGTAGTCGATCCGGCCTGCCGAGCAGAAGCGGCGCAGTTCGGCGAGGTACGCTTCCATCGCTTCGAGGTAGCCCTCGCGGAGTGAACGCGGGTCGCAGACCAGATCGCCCGCCGCTTCCATGCCCTCGAACTTTGTCGTGCCGGAGTAGTTGAAGTCGAGTTCCTGGTCGTCGAGGACGTGGAACAGCAGGACGTCGTGGCCGCGGAAACGCAGCAGCTCCAGGCCCTTGAACAAGCCGGCTCGCGGCACGAACAGGTCCGAGATCAACACGATCAGTCCGCGCCGTGTCTGTTCCTCGGCGACCTGCCGCATGATGCCCAGGATGTCCGTCTTCTTCTGCGGCTTCTGTGTGTCGAGCGCCGCCAGCAGCGCGTTCAGGTGAGTGTGGCGACTCTGGTGCTGGACGCGTTTCAGAATCGCTTCGTCAAACGCGACCAAGCCGACGGCGTCCTGCTGACGCAGCAGCAGGTAGGCCAGCGCGGCGGCGATTGTGCAGCCGTAGTCGTACTTGGTCATCGAGCCCGAGCCGAACTGCATCGACTGTGAGACGTCGACCAGCAGCGTCGTGCGGAGATTCGTTTCCTCTTCGTACTGCTTGATGAAGAACTGATCCGTCTTCGACCAGACTTTCCAGTCGATATGACGGACGTCGTCACCGGGCGTGTACTCGCGGTGCTGGACGAATTCGATCGACTGGCCGAAGTACGGACTGCGGTGCAGACCGGAAAGGAAGCCTTCAACGATCCGCCGCGCCCGAATCTCCAGCCGGGAAATCCGTGAGATTTCCTCAGGCCGCAAAAATCTTCTGGAGCCTCGGGTCACGTGTCAGCTCGCCTTCCTTTGACGGAGTTTCCTTAATCAGCCGCTCGATCACCTTGTCCGCGGAAATGCCTTCGGACTCGGCCGAGAAGTTCGTCACGATGCGGTGCCGCAGCACGGGCTTCGCCAGCTCGGCGATATCTTCCGTCGAGACGTGCGTCCGGCCTCGGAGCAGCGCCCGAGCCTTCCCGCCGAGCAGCAGATTCTGAACAGCCCGCGGTCCCGCGCCCCAGCTCAGCCACTCGTTGACGAACTCCGGAGCTTCCGGCTCGCCAATCCGCGTCTGCCGGACAAGTGCCAGAGCGTAATCGACGACGTGATCGGTGACCGGCACCTGCCGCACGATCTGCTGCAGCTCGATAATCTCCTCACCGCTGAGCACCGGTTTGATCGAATCGCTCTGCAGCGATGTCGTCGCCTTCGCGATGGCCCGTTCCTCACCGAGGCTCGGGTAGCCGACGAAGACCTTGAACATGAAGCGGTCCTGCTGAGCTTCCGGCAGCGAGTACGTGCCTTCCTGCTCGATCGGGTTCTGCGTCGCGAGCACGAAGAACGGATCGCTCAGCGTGTGCCGCGTCTGCCCGACAGTGACCTGCCGCTCCTGCATGGCTTCCAGCAGAGCGGCCTGCGTCTTCGGCGGCGTCCGGTTGATTTCGTCGGCCAGCACGACGTTATGAAACAGCGGCCCGTGAATGAAGTGGAACTCACGCTCGCCGGTTTCCCGGTTTTCCTGCAGCACGTCGGTGCCGGTGATGTCGGCCGGCATCAGGTCGGGCGTGAACTGAATGCGGGCAAAGCTCATCGACAGGCAGCGGGCCAGCGTGCTGATCATCAGCGTCTTGGCGAGCCCCGGCACGCCTTCCAGCAGACAGTGCCCGCGGCTGAACAGCGCGATAAGCAGGTGATCGATGACCTCTTCCTGCCCGACGATGACCTGAGCCATCTGCCCGCGAATGTCCTGCCACGCCTTGTTGAGCTTGTCGATCGATTCCTGAGTCACAGTCGATTCTGACATCGCAATCCCTTGAGCCAGT
>WGMU01000193.1 GCA_016124895.1 bacterium | reverse complement strand
GACGCCGTTGTGCTTTGTACTGAGCAGGTGCCGGCAGCCGAGCAGTTGCTTGAACATCCGGAAGAACAGTTCGATCAGCCAGCGATGCCGGTACAGTTGCGAGATCAGTTCGGCGGGAAGGTCGAGCCGGCTGGTGGCAATCCGCAGAACTCCGTCGCAGGCCGGAGATAAAAAGGGGACGCAGCTCATTCGATCCGGTTTCGGAGAAACCGGACTACAGTTGGTTACAGCGCGAGGAAATTTCTGAGCATCTGGATGCCGCTTTCGGCGGTCAGGTAGCTTTCGGGGTGAAACTGGACGCCGTGGACGGGGAACTCGCGGTGCCGCAGGCCCATGATTTCGCGCGGGTGGTCGGGCCATTCGCTCCAGGCGGAGATTTCAAAGCAGTCGGGCAGTGACTCTTCCAGGGCGATCAGGCTGTGATATCTCGTCGCCAGACACGGCGATTCGATGCCGGCAAAGACTCCCTTGCCGTCGTGGATGATCGGCGACACCTTGCCGTGCATCAGGCGCTCGTGGCGGACGACTTTCGCACCGTAGACCTCGGCAATGCACTGGTGGCCGAGACAGACGCCGAGCAGTGGGACGTTCGGACCGAATCGTTCGATGACCGCTCGCGAAAGGCCGGCCTCGGAAGGCGTGCAGGGGCCAGGCGAAATAATGATCCGCTCGGGGGCAAGGTCGGCGATTTCGTCCAGCGTGATCTGGTCGTTCCGGGCGACGCGAATGTCGAGCGACGCGTCGATCTCCCCAAGTCGCTGGACCAGGTTGTACGTAAACGAGTCGTAGTTATCGAGAACGAAGATCATGGCGGCGTGCGGCTGTATGTGGTGGAAGTTGGTGAGTTTTACGGCAGCGACTGGCCGGGAGAAAGGGTTGGGGCGAATGCGGAATCGGGAGTTCGGAATGCGGAATGATCAGCGGGACGGTGTGTTGCGCGGGAGTTTGCGGGCGGATACGATGCCGGGCTGTGTTCAGAAACCTGCGGGGATTCTCGGGAGAAGACTGATGGCCGGACGGAAACTCGTTCGCTCAGATCGATGGATACGGGGCGTGCGTTTCGGGCTGCTGGCCGTGCTCGGCAGTTTGCTCGGCGGTTCGACACTGCTCGCCGACGAAGGGCTCGATGCGTTTCTGGCGGCGAAGGGGTTGTATCAGAAGGAACGCTGGTCGCTGGCCGAAGACGCTTTCACAAAGTTTCTCGACAAGTACCCGCAGCACGAGCAGGTGCCGCTCGGCACGTATTACCTCGGTCTGACACAGCTTCAGCGGGAGAAGTACGGTGCCGCGCGAACAACTCTGCAGGGCTTCGTGCAGAAGTTCCCGAAGAGTTCTGAAGTCGCGCACGCGGAGTACCGGATCGCCGAGTGCAGTTACCAGCTCGGCGATCTGGAGCGCGCGGTCAGCGACTTTCTGCAGGCACTGGCGAAGCATCAGACGGACCCGTTCCGTGAGTTCGCCTGGGCGTACCTCGGCGATGCTCAGCGGCGACTCGGCAAGAACGACGCGGCGGTCAGTAGTCTCAAGAAGTCGCTGGAACTGTTCCCCAAAGGCCGGATGGCGGTCGAAGCGAGGTTCGGACTCGCGCAGGCGTACGAGGCCCTTGACGATGGCGACAACGCCGTCGCGACTTATCGAGAGGTTGCATCTGACAAGTCGAGTGCGCGGGCGGACGCCGCTCAGTTCGCTCTCGGCAATCTGCTCTTTGCGAAGCAGAAGTACCCGGAAGCTATCGTCGAATACAAACGCGTCGAGGACGAGTTTCCGACGAGCAAACTTGTTTCGGTCGCGCGGCTGAACGGCGGCTTCGCGCAGTACCAGCTCGGCCACTTCGCGGAAGCGCTGCCGCTGTTTCAGCAGGCGGAAGTCGATCCTGAGCAGGCAGTGACGGCCGGTTACTGGCGCGGACTCACGCTCAAGGCAATCGGCAAATACGCGGACGCGGCCGGAGTTCTCAACGAAGTCGCCGACCGTGCGAAGGATCATCCACTCGCCGAGTCCGTCGTCTTCCAACTGGCGGCCTGTCAGCGTCGGGCGGGCAATCTTGAGCAGGCCGAGCGACGGTTTCTGGAAGTCGCCGACCGCTGGCCGCAGGGACAGTTCGCCGATCAGAGCCTGTACTTCGCAGCCGATTCGATGCTGCTCGCTGCCGAAGCAACAACAGACGACGCGGTCCGTAAGCCGAAATTGCAGGCGACTGAACTGGTCCTCGACCGCTTTGATCGCGAGTTTGCGACGAGCGGCATCCGCTTCGCGCAGAAGCTGCAGCGGGCGAGGTTCCTCGAACTACGATCGGCCGACGGCGACATCCAGCGGGCGATTGAGCTGTACCGCGGCGTGCTGGCGGAATCGCAGAACGCTCAGACGACGGCGGATGCGCGGCTGCAGCTCGCGCGCGTGCTGCAGAGTCAGGGCGACAATGCGGGAGCACTCGCCGCGATCGCTCCGCTGGCGACGGAACTGCTGCAGAACCCACAGCCAGGTAACGGCGATGCGCTGCTGATGTTCGCTCATCTGAGTCTTGAAACTGGAAAGCTCGATCAGGCGACGCAGGCGGCCGACAGCTTTCTCAAACACAACCCGCAAAACGCGCGACGCGATCAGGGCCTCAGTCTGCTGGCCATCGCGCAGGCTCGCAGCGCGAAGTGGGCGGATGTCGAAACGTCTGTCGCGAAGCTGGCCAGCGAACACGCCAGCAGCCCGGTGGTCTCGCGAACGCTGCAGACGGTCGCGGAAGCCGCGTTTGCCGCGAAGGAGTGGGATCAGGCGATCCGTTATTTTCAGACGCTGGCGGCGTCGGGCGTCGAGTCTCCGTTTCACGCGGCGGCTCTGTCCGGTCAGGCGTGGGCCGAGTACCGCAAGGGTGACTTTGCAATCGCGAACACTCACTTCCAGCAGGTCGTGACGCAGCATCCGAAGGACGACCTCGCTGCCGAGGCCGCGTTCATGGCGGGCGACGCGCTGCAACAGGGCGGCAAACCGGCCGAGGCGATCGCAGCCTTTGAATCCGCGTTCCAGAATTATCAGCCGTCAAGAAACGCCTTCCTTGCCGGCCTGCAGGTCGCTCGACTGCAGAAGCAGGCAGCGGCGATCGATCAAGCAGACGCTGCGTATCATGCTGTTGCGGACGCTTACCCCGCGATCACCGAACACGATCAGGTGCTCAACGAATGGGCTCTTGTCCTGTACGAAGCCGAGCAGTTCGAGAAAGCCGACGAAGTCTTCCGGCGACTCGTCAAAGAACACCCTGACAGCAAACACGCTCCCGCCGCGCGGTACAGCCTGGCAGAGAGCGACCTGATCAACAGCAGGCTCGACGCCGCGAAGACCGCCTTCGCCGAACTGACCAACGATCCGAAAGCCGCGGCCGACATCCAGGAAGACTCGCTGTACCGGCTCGTTGGAATCGGAGTCGAAAGCGAGGCCTGGCAGGACGTCGTTGATCGCTCGAATGAACTGACAAAACGCTTCCCGGAAAGCCGTTACCTGCCTGAAGCGAAGTTCCGACTGGCGGACGGCGAACTGCGACTCGGACGCAGCGAACTTGCCGAGCAACTGCTGAACGAACTCAGCCAGCAGGCACAGAATCCGGAGATCGCCGAAACCGAGTGGTTCCCGCACACCTGGCCGCTACTGGCAGAAGCTCAGTTCCGGCAGAAGAAGTACGACGACGTGCTGAAAACCGCCGACCGCCTGCGAGCGATTGATGCAAAGTCCCCGGTGCAGTACCAGGTGGACGAAGTCGTCGGTCGAGCCTGGAAGCAGCAGGCCCGCTTCGACAAAGCCCGCGACGCGTTTCAGAGTGTCATCCGCTCAGAGGCTGGCACGCGTACCGAGACGGCGGCCAAAGCGCAGTTCATGATCGCCGAGACCTGGCTGCTCGAAAAGAAGGCTGACCGGGCTCTTGAGGAATACCTCAAGGTCGACAGCCTCTACAGCTTCCCCGCATGGCAGTCCGCAGCTCTCCTGCAGGCCGGCAAGTGCGACGAACAACTCGGCAACAAAGCCGGCGCCGCAAAGAGCTATCAACTGCTGCTGCAGAAGTTCCCCGAAAGCGAATTCGCCGCCGATGCGCAAAAGCGATTGTCAACATTGACAGGGAAGTAGCGCAGAACCGCGTCGTTACCCATCCGTTTGCCCAGAGGTCAAACCCTGTCGCCACGATTGATTCGTGACCTCAACGTCTGCCAGCAGTTGCAGAAGTGACTGCTGGCGGGATCTGAACTTTTCCACGTGAATGTTTCTCAGAGTCAAGAGTTGAACCCGCGTGTCGGGCCGAATCAGCGTCCGCCGCGCCGGCCGCGATCGCAGTATGCACGAACACAATCGCTGAGGTGTCATCCTGACCGCGTACTGAGAGCGGACTGTGGCAGCGTCGTGAATCAGATGGCACTCGCTCCGGAGTTTCGGACCGGGGACAGATTGCTGCCTTGATCTTCGACACGTCGGTCGCGATCCCCGGGCGCGCGAACGCGATCGTTGATGCGTCGTTTTGGCTACGCGCGGAGAGTGGAGCCTGGTAACGCCAAAGACACATGGACTGATGCTCTCATTTCGCGTTACGCGATTTTCGGTAGTGCTTAAGTTCTGCCGGTCGACGTTTCATCCGATCGCAAGTCGCGTCTGGACTCCCTGAGCTGGATGACCAGAAGGCTCCCCTCCTCGACACCGCTCGTCTGTTGTGGCTTCTTTCGCCGGGATATCGGCGTGCCGGTCGAGCGGACGAAGTCCGTCGGCATCTGGTTCGAAATCAGCCTGTCGGGTCGCAGAGCTAATGGCTGGCTCTCGCGAATTATCGAGGAACCGGGCAGAATCTTTGAAAATGACCGTGACCGGGGTCTGGCATCCACGCTTTTCCAGGTGAAGGTTTTCTCAAGCATGTCCGAATCGGATCAGAGGTTCGAATCGCTGCTGCTGCAGGCCAGAAGTGGCGATGACCAGGCGCTGGGAGCGCTGCTGGACGAATTCCGCCCGTATCTGCGATTGCTGGCCAAAAGAGCCATGGACGGGCGGCTGGCGGGGCGGATTGACGATTCGGATGTGGTGCAGCAGACCTTTCTGTCAGCAGTGCGGCGTTTCAGTGAATTCACCGACAACAGCACAGAAGCGATGGCTGCGTGGCTGCGCAGAATTCACGAGCGGAACCTGATCGATACAGCGCGGAAACATGTCGAGTCTCAGCGACGTTCTGTTACTTCGGAAGTCACAAACGTGGCAGTCGAACCAATCGCGGAGGAAGAGCTGACCAGTCCGAGTCAGAGACTGATGCGCGGTGAAGACGCTGTTTGCCTGGCACGCGCTATCAGCCGGTTGCCTGAGGATCAGGCGGAAGCCATTCGGCTGCGGCATCTGGATGCCTGGGCGATCGACCAGATTGCAGAGCGGATGAATCGAACACGACGCGCAGTGATTGCATTGCTGCATCGAGGGATTACGAATCTACGGCAGACTCTTTCTGACGAATGAGCGAAACCCATCATGCCTGATCCTCACGCTGATCCGACTGCTCCCGTCGACGATGCGTTGCTGGCCGTTCTTGAGGAATACCACGATCAGATTGATCGTGGTCTGACGGTCGATCAGGAAGCGTTCGCCGCCTCGCACCCGGAACTGAGCGACGCGATCCGAGCCTATTTCCAGGACCTGCAGGTCGTCGAAAAGATGGCCGGGCCGACCGCCGCCAGTGCGATAGAAGGCACGGTCATTACAAGTGATACGCAGAACGCGTCGCTGGACCAGACATTTCTGACGGAGATTCAGCAGACAGCTTCGCCGGGTACGCCTGACAGACCACCGCTGAAGGCATTCGGGCGGTACCGGATCCTGAAGGAACTCGGCCGCGGGGCGATGGGCGCGGTTTATCTGGCAAAGGACGAGCAGCTTCACCGCGAAGTCGCTCTGGAGATTCCGCAGTTCGATCAGAATGCCGATCCGGGACTGCTCGAACGCTTCTATCGCGAGGCCCGCTCGGCGGCGGCGCTGCAGCATCCCGGCATCTGTCCGGTCTTTGACGTCGGCGAAATCGACGGCCAGCACTACATCACAATGGCCTGTATCAAGGGCCGGCCGCTGCGCGATTTCACGAAGAGTTCCAAACGGCAGGAAGGCAAGCAGGTCGCGCGGGTGATTCGCAAGATCGCTCAGGCGATGGCGGAAGCACACGAGCACAACGTGATTCATCGCGACCTGAAACCGGCCAACGTGATGATGAACCTGAAGAACGAGCCGGTCGTCATGGACTTCGGCCTGGCGCGGTGTTCGACAGAAGGTGAAGAGCGGCTGACGCACACGGGCACGATCATCGGCACTCCGGCGTACATGTCACCCGAGCAGGTTGCCGGAGATCAGGACGCCGTCGGAGCCGCGTCGGACGTCTACAGTCTGGGCGTCATCTTCTACGAACTGCTGACCGGTCGGTTGCCGTTTCAGGGTAACCTGATGTCGATCCTGCATCAGATCTCGACAAAGGAGCCTCAGCCACCGCGCGAACTGCACGACGACATCGATCCATTCCTGCAGGACCTGTGCCTGCAAATGCTGTCGAAGGATCAATTGAAGCGACCTGCGTCGATGCAGAAGGTCGCCGACGACCTGACCGCCTGGCTGTCCGGACGACGAGTGACTGTGGATGAAACTGTCGAACTGGATCAGTCGCGTTCTCCCGCCTCCGGGCAATCACCTGAGGAAGACGATCCAACAGCCCTGCAGACTGCTCCAGCTACCAGCGACTTCCCCGCGACCGTCACCGAAGAAACGGAGACGGTCGCGAGCCGGAGGCGGCGTCCTTCCCGAGAGACGTCGTCTCCGGCTGCCGGGAAGGCAACGCAGGTTCCGCCGTGGAAGAATCCCCAAGTGCTGCTGGCCGCGCTGGGTGGTGCCGCTGTCCTGCTGGCGGGGATCGCCTTCATCGTCAGGCTCGGAAAGTACGACGTGCAGATCACTCTCGATGATCGATCCATGTCGCTGAAAGTCGATGGCGAGACGGTCGTTATTGAGGGCGACGGCAGTTCGATCCGATTGTCTGCCGGACCGCACAAGCTCCATGTTGAGATGGCAGGCTTTGCCACCGAGACCGGCGAATTCACCGTCAGGAAGAACGGAAAGAACTCCGTCCACGTGGCGATTCTGGATCGCAAACTCGTCATCAATCCTCCTGAGCAGGCCGCGACCCCCGCCAGCGCCGTGGCGAGCACCACGAAGCCAGTCATCGGATCCCCCCGCAGCAGCCGCGCCCCGCCGCTGGCCGTTGCTCCATTTGACGCCGCTCAGGCGAAGCAGCATCAGCAGGCCTGGGCCGACTATCTTGGTCTGCCGGTCGAAAAGGAAGTCGAGCTGCCCGGCGGCGAGAAGCTGACGATGGTGCTGATCCCGCCGGGTGAGTTTCTGATGGGCTCGTCGGACGAGGAACGGACAAGATTACGGAAAGAAGCCCCGGCCGCGGGGGAGCGAACGGCGGTTAGCGCGATCCAGGCTGAAGGCCCGCAGCATCGAGTACGGATCACTCGGCCATTTTACCTCGGCAAGTACGAAGTAACGCAGGCCCAGTGGCAGTCAGTGATGAAAGCCAATCCATCGAAAATTAAGGGCAACCTGTTAAATCCCGTGGAGCATGTCATTTGGAGTGAAACTCAGACGTTCCTGACGAAACTGAACGAGGGCGGTTCCACTGAGAAAATGGTGTTTGCGTTACCGACGGAGGCGCAATGGGAATATGCCTGCCGCGCAGGGACAACCACACGTTATTACTTCGGTGAGACCGAAGATGACTTGCGTCAATACGCTTGGTTCAAAGTAAACTCCGGCGGCAAGCCGCATCCGGTCGGAGAGCTTAAGCCCAATGCTTTCGGGCTTTTTGACATGCACGGCAACGTGTCGGAATGGTGTCGGGATCCGTTCTCGGACGACTACTACAGCCAGACGCCGGTGGACGATCCGGCTGGCCCCACTTCAGCCTCCCACAACGTGACCCGAGGCAGCGATTTTCATTACCCGGGGGTAATGTGTCGCTCGGCAAGACGGAATGCACAGGCACGCGGATCCCAAGGTGGTGACCTCGGCTTCCGGCTGGCCGCATCAATCAACGCGGATGCACTGAGTTCAGTCCCGGCAACGCCGGGTACCACTGCTGGCTCGACCAGCCGTGCGAATGCCCCGCCGCTGGCTGTTGCTCCGTTCGACGCCGCTCAGGCAAAGCAGCATCAGCAGGCCTGGGCCGATTACCTTGGTCTGCCGGTCGAAAAGGAAGTCGAGCTGCCCGGCGGCGAGAAGCTGACGATGGTACTAATCCCACCCGGTGAGTTCCTGATGGGGTCATCGGATGAGGAGATTGAACGACTCACGAAGGAATCTACTGAACGTCTCGAAGACCCTGATGAGAAGCATATCAAGGGGGGAATTCAAGCTTCGATTGACGGGTTTCCAAATGAATCACAACAGCACCGGGTCACGATCAGCCGTGCTTTTTACTGTAGTAAATACGAGTTTACACAAGCGCAGTGGCAGGCCGTCATGGGAGGGAATCCGACTCCCAAGTTCAAAGGCCCCAACCTCCCCGTCGAGGTGAGCTGGGATGGCATTCAGCCACTTTTGACGAAACTGAATCTGCTCCCACTCAGCAATGGTTTGACATTTACACTGCCTTCGGAAGCCCAATGGGAATACGCGTGTCGAGCCGGGACTGACACAGCGCATTACTGGGGAGAAAGCGACGCCGACCTGCAGGACTACGCGTGGTGCGCATTCAATTCCAAAGCCAGGTCGCATCCCGTAGGCGGGCTTCTGCCCAACGCCTGGGGACTACACGATGTCTACGGCAACATCGCCGAGTGGTGCGCTGATTACGCCAATCTCGATAAGGGTGAAAGGTACGATCCTGCTCCGATCACCGACCCTGCAGGCCCGGAATCTGGAGTCCAGCGTAGAATCCGCGGAGGCGCCTGGGGTGAGTTTTTCCTGGCGTACCGCTCGGCCTACCGCACTGGCGCCAGACCAACCCTCGACTTCAATATCGGGTTTCGTTTGGCGGCAGTCATCTGGGATCCGAAAGCTGCCATGCCGCTGAATTTGGACATACAGGCAGACGTAAAGCCGTCGAGTGGCATTGTTGGCTCGGCCGGCAGTGCCAACGCTCCGCCGCTCGCCGTCGCCCCGTTCGATGAAGTTCAGGCAAAGCAGCATCAGCAGGCCTGGGCCGATTACCTCGGTCTGCCGGTTGAGAAAAAAGTCGACCTCGGCGACAGCGTAACGATGACTTTCGAGCTGATTCCACCCGGTGAATTCATCATGGGCTCAATACCGGCGGACGTTGAACAGTTCGTCAAAGACTTCGACCAAACAAATCCCGGCCAGGCGCGCTTTGTGGAATTCCTGCATTCTGAGGCACCGCAGCACAGGGTGCGGATCACGAAACCGTTTTACCTGGGAAAGAATGAGGTCACGGTCAGCCAGTTTCGACAGTTCGTGCAGTCAACCGGTTTCAAAACGGAAGCGGAAACCAACGGTGCGGGAAGTTCCGGTCTTGTCGATGGGAAATTCGCACATGATCCTGACTTCACATGGGCAACCCCCGGGTATCCCCAGAGCGACGATCACCCTGTCGTTCACGTTTCCCAGACTGACAGTCTGGCGTTTTGCCAGTGGCTGACCCAGAAGCATGGAGAGAAGGCAGGACTTCCGACCGAGGCGCAATGGGAATATGCCTGCCGAGCGGGCACAACGACAACCTGGCTCTGCGGTGACAGCGACGACACCGTCGACGCGTACGCCTGGACTGGAAAAAACCGTAGGACGAAGTCGCCACAACCAGTCGGAGAATTACAGCCGAACGGCTTCGGGTTGTTCGACATCAGCGGCAATGTGATGGAGTGGTGTCACGACTGGTACGCTGCAGGTCCTTATTCGGGCACGCCGGAAGTCGACCCAACCGGCCCTCGTACCGGGAAATTCAAGATCACACGCGGCGGCTGCTGGAATTCCGGGCCCAGGGGCTGCCGTTCGGCATATCGAGACGCGAACCCTCCTTTTGCTCGAAGCCAGTACCTGGGCTTCCGCGCGACGATATCGATCGACGCCGCAAAGCTCACGCTTGGTGCCACCGTTGGCTCGACCACCAGTGCGAATGCACCACCGCCCGCTGTCGCCCCGTTCGATGCCGCTCAGGCAAAGCAGCATCAGCAGGCCTGGGCCGATTACCTGGGCCTGCCGGTCGAGAAGGAAGTCGAACTGCCGGGCGGAGAGAAGATGGTCTTCATGCTGATCCCGCCTGGCGAATTCACGATGGGATCTAGCGAGGACGAGGAGAGGCGATTTCGCGAGAATCCCGACTCGAACACCGACAACTCTGGTCCACTGCCGAAGGACACGCGGCGTCCGGTCCGGATTACGCGACCCTTCTACCTCGGCAAGACAGAGGTCACCGTCGCTCAATGGCGTGCGGTAATGGGGACGGACCGGGTCTGGTCGGACGATCTGTGGCCGACGGAATCCGATCATGTGCTCGTGGAAGCGCCGACAAACAGCGTATCACCCGAGCTACCGGTCGGCGTCATGTGGAGAGCCGCGGTCGCAATGGCCGAACGTCTGAACGAGGAACGTTCACGAACGCCTGGCGACTTCGGACTTCCCACCGAGGCCCAATGGGAGTACGCAGCCCGCGCCGGCACGACGACAGCCTGGTTCTTCGGAGACTCACCGGACCGTTTGGGCGAGTATGCCTGGTTCAACCTGGCGAGTTCCACCGACGTGCGACCGGTCGGGCAGTTGAAACCCAATCCGTGGGGGTTACACGACGTCTATGGCAATGCAGTCGAATGGTGCTCGGACCCCTACATTGACACCGCCGCGTCACGGATTCTTGTGGAAGACCCCGTTGTTGCCAGGAAGGACTCTCCAAACGGCGTAATCCGTGTGCTGCGAGGCGGCGGGCAGAAGGGGGACGCCAGCAACTGTCGGTCGGCAAGCCGTATCAGCATGCACTGGAACGCCGTCTACCGGGGAATGGGGTTCCGCCTCGCGATGTCGATCGATACAGCAAAGCTGGAACTGAAGAGCAGCATAGGACGGCAGGCCGAGAATGTTCTGTCAAACGCTACCGCTGGCTCGACCAGCAGTGCGAACGCACCATCCCTCGCGACCGCACCGTTTGACGAAACACAGGCCAAAACCCACCAGAAAGCCTGGGCCGACTATCTGGGCCTGCCGGTCGAGAAAGAAATTACGCTGCCCGGCGGCGAGAAGCTGACGATGGTGCTGATCCCGCCGGGCGAGTTTCTGATGGGATCAACGGCCCAGGAGCAGGCCCGTTTCCTGGAAGAGGCTAAAGCCGCTAATGATCAATGGATCGTTAACCTGATTTCCATAGAAGGCCCGCAGCATCGGGTACGGATCACCCGGCCATTCTGGCTCAGCCGGTATGAAGTCACCATCGGGCAGTTTCGCCAGTTTGCAGACGCCTCAGATTACAAAACTGACGCGGAGCGGAACGGGAAAGGTGGATCGGGAGTGCTCGACGGTCAATTGGTCCAGGCTCCTCAGTTTGTATGGAACGGTGATCTGGGTTTTCCACAGACAGACAGCAATCCGGTCATCGAGGTCTCCTGGAATGATGCGACTGCCTGTTGCCAATGGCTCTCGCAGCAGCAGAACGGTTTGATCTTCAGGCTGCCGACCGAGGCGGAGTGGGAATATGCCTGCCGTGCGGGGACAACCTCACCTTATTACAGCGGTGAGAGCGCGGACGACCTGCGCGGGTACGGTTGGTCCACCGGAAACTCCGGCAAGCAGACGCACCCTGTGGGTCAATTGAAGTCCAATGCGTTTGGACTTTACGACATGCACGGTAATGCGTGGGAATGGTGTGCCGACTGGTACGCGGCGGACTACTACGTCGCTTCGCCCTTCGAAGATCCGAGAGGTCCTCTGACAGGCAGACAACGCATGTTTCGCGGAGGTAGCTGGTACGATCCCGCGAGGCACAGTCGCGTGGCGCACCGGAGCACCTTCGTGCCTGACGCCGCTGGCAACAACCTCGGTTTCCGGCTG
>WGMU01000102.1 GCA_016124895.1 bacterium | reverse complement strand
TTCATCCTGACCGACGATCAGTCGCCTGAGACGCTGAGCTGTTACGGCAATACGCTGTGTGAGACGCCGAACCTCGATCGACTCGCGAAGGAAGGGCTGGTCTTCGACGATGCGCATCACATGGGTTCGTGGAGTGGTGCTGTCTGCACGCCGTCGCGAACGATGATCATGACCGGCCGGACCGTGTGGAATATTCCCGGAGCGAACGGGCCGGGGCTCAGCTTTCCGAAGTCGTTCCGCAAGGATGCCGCTCAGCAGAGTCTGCCGGCCGTCTTTAACCGCGCCGGATATGACACCTTCCGCACCTGCAAGAACGGCAACAGTTTCAACGAGGCGAACGCGCTGTTCGCGACCAGCCGGACAGCCACCAAACGCGACGGTACTCACGAAGGCGGCAGTGCCTGGCACGGCGATCAGGTCATGGAATACCTGCAGCAGCGGCAGACGAACTCAGCAAAGAACAGCGAGCAGAAGAAGCCGTTCCTGATCTACTTCGGGTTTTCACACCCGCACGATCCGCGGAACGCGACGCCGGAACTCGCGGCAAAGTACGGAGCCGACAACGCCGGGCCGGGCGATGCTCCGGATTCGCAGGCTCCAAAGCTGCAGGTCAACTGGCTGCCGAAGCACCCGTTTCTTCACGGCCATCCGGGACTGCGCGACGAGGAGAAAGTTCAGGGCGTGCTGAAGAGACGCGATGAAGCAACCGTACGCAACGAACTCGGTCGCGAGTACGCCTGCATCGAAAACATCGACCGGCAGGTCGGCCGCGTGCTCAAGCAGCTCGAAGAGATGGGAGAACTCGACAACACCTACGTGTTCTACACCGCCGATCACGGGATCGCCGTCGGCCGGCATGGACTGATGGGCAAGCAGAATCTGTATGAGCACACCTGGCGGGTGCCGTTCATCGTACGCGGGCCAGGCATCAAGGCTGGCAGCCGGACGTCGGGATACATCTACCTGCTGGATGTGCTGCCAACGCTGTGCGACCTGGCGGGCGTCGACGTACCGGACGTCGTCGAGGGCAAAAGCTTCCGCCCCGTGCTGGAAGGCAAAACGCAGCGCATCCGCGACGTCCTGTACGGCGTCTACTGCGGCGGCACGAGGCCGGGCATGCGTTCGGTCAAAACGGACGGGTGGAAGCTGATCGAGTACGACACGCTCGACGGCCAGGTCCGCGAAACTCAGCTCTTCGATCTGTCGACGAACCCGAAGGAGTTCCTGCAGGAGCATCAGGCGCAGGCAGTCGTCTCCGCGACCGGGAACACACCAAAAGCCGAGCAGGTCAATCTCGCATACGATCCGAAGTTCGCGGAGAAGCGGCGGGAACTGGAGAAACTCCTGAAGGCAGAAATGACGCGGCTGAACGATCCGTACGAGCTGCGGACGAATGATCGCTGATCGCGTTCACCAGATGATTCGCAGGTAGCGGAATCCTTCGGGCCGCGGCTACTCGCCGATCCGCACTTCCGTCAGCCACTGCAACAGGACGTTGCCGACGGTGGCGAGGCTTTCGCCTGAGCAGGCGCTGGGGAGGTCTTTCGTCGTGTGCCAGGCGGAGTAGTCAAAGTCGATCAGGTCGCAGGTCGGGATGCGGGCGATCTGGTTCAGCGGTAAATGGTCGTCGCGAACTTCGTGTTTCACGCGGTCGATGAACTCCCGGATGCGCATCCGCTTCGCGGTATCCCAGACGCTTTGTGTGACCTCGCGGGCCAGCTTGACGCTGTTGCGTTCCTGGTAAAGCTTCAGTCGCCTGCCGCCGACCATGTCGAGCAGGACGCCGCACACATAGCGATACTCGGGCGGATGATCGCGGTACCAGGTCGCGAAATATTCCGAGCCCAGGAAGTACTTATCGCGGTCTGAATAGACCAGTTCCTCGCCGTCGAAGAAGACAAAATCGACGCCGTACGTCGGCTGGATCTGTCGCAGGTGATGAGCGAGTTCCATAAACAGAGCGACGCCGCTGCCACCGTCGTTCGCGCCGATAAACGTCCCTCGCGGGCGGAAGAAGTCGCGGTCGGGATAAGGCCGCGTGTCGTAGTGGCAGCACAGCAGGACGCGGTCTTTCGCACGCGGATTCCAGGAGACGATCAGATTCGTCATCCGCACCGGCTGACCGTTGACGGGATGCGCCGCATCGAACGACTGCGCGCGGATCTCGCAACCGAACTTCTGGAAGTGCTCGATGATAAGTTGCTGCTGCTTGAGCATTCCGTCGGACCCGCTGATCCGCGGCCCGATCCGGCAGACCTGTTCGAGATAACCGAACGCCCGACCGGCGTCGCAAGTCACATTGAGCTGCTGCGCGAAACTCGTCGCCGGCAGCATTACGGCGAGAAGAACAACCAGAGAGACAACGAAAGTTGTGACACGATCAGATGGTGCCTTTAAGCTCGGCATCGCGAATCCGTTGTCTGAGGGCTTCATTTTCGGCAAGCAGTTCCGGCGGGAGTCGATCACTGAACCGCGCGAGAAACTCTTCGCGGCGGTCGACCTCCCTGTACCACTCGTCCGGCTTGACTGCAAGCAGTTCTTCAAGGGCCTGTGGCGCCAGTCCGAGTGATCCAGCTTCAAGCGACTGACCTGTCGGCATGACTCCCAGCGGCGTTGTCACTCCGGTTCCGCGCTGACGGAGGCGGTCGACGATCCACTTCAGCACGCGCATGTTTTCGCGAAAGCCCGGCCACAGGAACCGGCCGCCCCAGTCCTTGCGGAACCAGTTGACGTGATAAATCCGTGGCATGAGAGCGCCGCCGCGGCGGCCCATCTCCAGCCAGTGCTGCCAGTAATCGGCCAGGTGGTAACCACAGAATGGCAACATGGCCATCGGGTCGAAACGAAGCTGCCCGACCTTGCCGGCGGCGGCGGCGGTCTTCTCACTTGTCAGAGTGGCTCCGAGATACGTTCCGTGCTGCCAGTTGAAGGCTTCAAACACAAGTGGCATGGTCGTCGAGCGGCGTCCGCCGAAAATGATCGCGCTGATCGGGACGCCGGCCGGGTTGTCAAAGTCGGGCGAGATGCACGGACACTGCCGTGCGGACACAGTAAAGCGGCTGTTGGGATGCGCCGCGGGTCGTCCGCAGTCGGGCGTCCACGGCTGGCCGGTCCAGTCGGTGCAGGCGACGGGAGGCTCGCCGTCGAGACCTTCCCACCAGACCGTGCCGTTTTCGCGCAAGGCGACATTCGTAAACAGCACGTTCTCGCGCAGCGTATCGATCGCGTTCGGGTTCGTCGCGCGACTTGTGCCGGGAGCCACTCCGAAGAAGCCGGCTTCGGGATTGATCGCGTACAGCCGGCCGTCGTCACCAAACCGCAGCCAGGCGATGTCGTCGCCGAGCGTTTCGATCTTCCAACCGGCGCGGAGATCGGCTTCCGGCGGAACGAGCATTGCCAGGTTCGTTTTGCCACACGAGGACGGGAACGCTCCGGCGATGTACGTCTTCACGCCGTCGGGACTCGTGATTCCCAGAACCATCATGTGCTCAGCAAGCCAGCCCTCACGGCGTGCGGAGACACTGGCGAGCCGCAGCGCGTGGCACTTCTTCGCAAGCAGCGCGTTACCGCCGTAATTCGAGCTGAAGCTCATGACCAGATTGTCATCCGGAAAATGGCAGATGTAGCGCTGCTCCGGATCGAGGTTGCCTGTCGAGTGCAGGCCGCGAACGAAACTCGGCTGCCGATTGAATTCGTCAATCGCCTCGCCGCCCACCCGCGTCATGAGGCATATGTTTGCGACGACGTACGGGCTGTCGGTGATCTGAATGCCGACCTGAGCGAGCGGGCTGCCGACCGGGCCAAGCAGGTACGGGATGACGTACATCACGCGGCCGCGCATACATCCGTGGAACAGTTTGCCGAGAAACTCCTGCATGTAGACCGGGTCCGACCAGTTGTTACTCGGCCCGGCATTGGACTCCTGACGGCTGCAGATAAAAGTGCGGCCTTCGACACGGGCGACATCGTTCACATCGCTGCGGGCGAGAAACGAGTTCGGATGCGCGGCCTCGTTGAGTGGCACCAGCGATCCGTCGCGAATCATCAAAGCCCGCAACCGGGTCGCTTCATCGGCCGAGCCGGTACACCAATGAACGATCTGCGGCCGAGTGAGCTGCGCGACAGAATCGACCCACTGCATTGCCTGGGCACTGAGTGACTGTCGCGTGTTCGGCGAAGTGCCTGTCTGAGCTGACGGATTTGCCTGCGGAGGGGAACTCGACATGTCGCGTCCTGCTGATGTCGCAATTTTCAGATACCGAGTGTTGCGGCTGCAGCCGGTGGATTTCGACCACGTCCGGATTCTCTCGGGATTTGTTGAAACGGGGCAACAGGAATCCCGACCTTGAAGCTGACGTCGATCCGGTCAGCAGTTTCAGCAGTCTGCCCACTGTTTCGGTCGTCGGTTGCGTCGGGCCGAGCAGAGTTCAACCAGTGTCGTCCGAGCGAGTGTCGCATTCGATCTCCCCGACAGTCGCTTCTGTTGCGCAAAGTGGTCCCGGCTTCCCGGCGTTTCCTGGGATTCAGATCGGGCTATACTGATCGACCTGTCGTCGGCACCTCAGCGTACTCCCTCCTCGCCCGCCTGATTTCCTGCGGAAGTTTGATCGATGCTCCACCGGATGATTTCTCAACTGACCTGCTGGACTTTCGCTGGCCTGACCTGGGCCATTGTCATGACTGCTCTGCTGGTTGTCGGCCAGACCGTCCCGCTTCTGGCTGCAGAATCAGAGAGTTCGGACGAGGCGGACGCGTCGCGTTCGGCGGAGATGCACGCGGAACAGGTCCGCTTCTTCGAGGCCAGGATTCGGCCGCTGCTGGCGAAGCGCTGCTTCAAGTGTCACGGCGCGGAGAAGCAGAAGGGCGGACTGCGAGTCGACGCCGGTGCAAACCTGCTGCAGGGCGGCGAATCCGGTCCATCAATCGTGCCCGGCAAGCCGGACGAAAGTCTGCTGATCGAATCCGTCCGATATGAGTCGTTCGAAATGCCGCCGGATGGTCAGCTTCCGCAGGAAGAGATCACTCTGCTGGAAAAGTGGGTCGCTGACGGAGCATTCTGGCCCGCGCACGACGCGAAACTCCGCGAAGTCGGAACCGCGGCCGGCGGCATCAGCGACGAAGACCGTCAGTGGTGGGCCTTTCAGCCGGTGTTGCGTCCCGATGTACCAGCCGATGCGGGGTCTGCCTGGGCACGCAACGAGATTGACCACTTTGTCGCCCGCATGCTGGCAGAGAACGATCTGACACCGGCTCCTGAGGCTGACCGCCGCGCGCTGATCCGCAGACTCTATTTCGACCTGCTCGGCCTGCCGCCGACGCCTCAGGACATTCAGAGATTCGTTGCCGACCCGGCACCCGACGCGTACGAGCGACTGATCGACCGGCTGCTCGACAGTCCGCGGTACGGTGAACGCTGGGCGCGGCACTGGCTCGATCTGGTCCGCTATTCGGAATCCGACGGTTACCGCGCGGATACTTACCGCCCGACACTGTGGCGGTATCGCGATTACGTGATCCGCTCGTTCAACGAGGACAAGCCGTTCGACCGCTTCGTGACGGAGCAGATTGCCGGCGACGAACTCGCCCCGGACAACCCGGACGCCGTCACCGCGACGGCCTACTGGCGACTTTACCTGTACGAGTACAACCAGCGGGACGTGCGCGGCCACTGGCGGGCCATCATCGACGAACTGACCGACGTCACTGGCGAGGTCTTCCTCGGTGTCAGCATGGGCTGCGCGAAGTGTCACGATCACAAGTTCGACCCGATTCCGAAGAACGACTACTTCCGGCTGCAGGCATTCTTCTCGTCGATCCTGCCACGTGATGGCGTGCTGCTCGGGACGGCCGAGCAGAAGACAGCGTATGTCTCGCAGTTCGAAAAGTGGCAGGCGGCGACGCAGTCGATTCGCGACCAGATCCAGGCGATCGAAGCGCCGTATCGGGTGAGCAAGCGACGGTCGGCGGTCGAGAAGTTTCCGCCGGACGTGCGCGAAATTGCGGAACGGGACGAAGCAACCTGGACTGCGCACGAGTGGCAGTTAATGGATCTCGTGCAGCGGCAGATCGACTTCGAGTATGAGCGGATGAAGCTCAAAGAGGATGATCAGAAGAAAGTCGACGAGCTGAAGAAGCAGCTTGCTGAGTTCGACAACCTGAAGCCCGAACCGCTGCCGGCAACGTTGACAGTTACCGACGCAAAACGCGAACCAGCCATCACCTGGATCCCCGGCGACCGCTCACGCGAAGACATTGAACCGGGATTTCTGTCGGTCCTCTCTTCCGGCGATGCTGAAATCGACCCTGTGGGGCCTGAGCTGGAGTCAACCGGCCGCCGCCTGGCACTTGCGCACTGGCTGACCGATCCCGGCAATCCACTGGCGACGCGCGTCATTGCCAACCGGATCTGGCAGTATCATTTCGGCACTGGCCTCGTTGAGACGTCGAGCGATTTCGGTCATCTCGGTGAACCGCCCAGCCATCCGGCACTGCTCGACTGGCTGACGGACGAGTTCATTCGTCGGGGCTGGAGCTTCAAGGAGATGCACCGGCTGATCTGTCAGTCGGCGACGTACCGCCAGTCGGCGTTTCATTCGGACGCGGACCGCCAGTCGCAGCTTGATCCGCGGAACCGGCTGCTGTGGCGCTGGAGCATTCGCCGCCTGGACGCGGAACAGATTCGTGACGCCATGCTGGCCGCCTCCGGTGAACTTGATCTCGCGGATTCGGGACCGGCCGTTGACGCGTCGAAGCCGCGCCGTTCGATCTTCACGAAGGTCTTGCGCAATTCGCCTGACCCGCTGTTGAAGTCGTTTGACGTGGCCGACGGTTTTAACAGCACGTCAAAGCGGCAGGTCACCACGACGCCGACTCAGAGTCTGCTGATGATCAACGGTGCCTGGTCGCTCGAACGAGCCCGCGCACTGGCTCGACAGGTCGATGCCGAAATCGCGGCAGATCAATCGCCCGGAGCGGACGCGCTGAGCCGGGCGGTGACTGCGGCGACCCGACGAGTGCTGGGACGGGAACCAGTGACGGTCGAACTGGAGGCCGGCGTCGCGTTCTTCGGCGGTCTGCTGCAGAGTCCTGAAGCCGACCGGCCGATCGTTGGAACACTGGCCGGCATGGAGACTCCGGCCGCCGTCGTGCGTGAAGACGACACGTCGACTCAGTGGAAACTCGCTGATCAGTCTGTGCTGCCGACAGACGACTTCACGATCGAGGCCGTCATCCAGCTCGAATCGCTGTATCCGGACGCGAGTGTGCGGACGATCGCTGCAAACTGGGGAGGGGATTCCGGTCAGCGCGGCTGGGGCTTTGGCGTGACAAGTACGAAGTCCGCGTACCAGCCTCGCAATCTGATTCTGCAGCTTGTTGGCGGCGATCCCTCTGCGGCCGGAACCGGTAAACCGACGTACGAAGTGATCCCGTCGAACCTGCGGCCGGAACTCGGCCAGCCGTACTACGTGGCTGTAACTGTCGACGTCGACGATACGACCGAGGCCGGAGTCACGTTCTATCTGAAGGACCTGTCCGACCCGAATGCCTCGCTGCAGACAGCTTCGGTCAAACATAAAGTGACCGGCGATTTCCGCCCGGACCTGAGCTTCGCACTCGGCGCGCGAGCAGGCTCCAGTCGCAGCCGCTGGAACGGACTCGTCACCGACGTTCGCCTTTCGGCCACTCGACTGTCTGCCGAAGAACTGCTCATCAACGGCGGCGAAGGCCGGGACATCGTCGGTCACTGGGACTTCAGCAATGCCGACCAGCCTGGCCGCGATGTGTCCGGCAAAGGTCACGACCTGAAGGTCTACGGCGCTCCGGCAGCAACGAAGAGCGGCATCCCCGAATTCGCTCTGACCGACTTCTGCCACGTCCTGCTGAACTCGAACGAGTTCCTCTACGTCGACTGACTCGCCATTCAACGCAACTCGACAAAGAACCGCCCTGCCCCTCTCCGGCGACCATCAGTTCCGCCGCGGTCTCAGGAGTGATCAGTTCTCCCCTGCGGAGTTCCGCCAGCCATCGCCGGAAAGTTGGCAATCCGCGTCAGGATGGCCTCGCGACATTGCTGCAGCCGCGCAAGAAAGTCTGAATCGACACGGCGCAACGCACGCGCTCGCAGACAAGCGAGAGTCGCATGGTCAATTCACCTTCAGCAGAAACCGTTGCTCGCCGAGTTGAAACTGGCAGCCGCGTTCGACGGCGCTTTCTTCGATCCGCATCCAGATTCCATTGCGGCTGCGCAGGTCTTCAATTCGCCACATGCCGTTCGGCTGCCGGATCAGCCGCGCGTGCCGGGGGTTGAGCAGTGGGTCATCGACCGTGATCTGAGACTTCGCCGCGTCCGAACCGATCACGATTTGCTCGCCGAGCGGATACGACGCCGCCTCGACGTCCCCTTCAAACCGCACGAGGTGTGGAGCCGACGCCCGTGCAAGCGACTCCAGCCGCGCAAGCTGCTGCGCGTAGCGGTCGAACACGACTTCGGCCGCGTCCTGATCTCCCGCCCGGACTCGGGAAATCAGGTTCCCGGCCTCACTGTTGATCGAATCCGGCAATGCAAGGCCCGCCTGCTGAGCGTTCTGAACCTGTTCCGCCAGTTCTACACCGGCACAATCCCGTTGATGACTGTACCTGTTTCCGAAAGAGGATCAATGACCAGGCGTTTAAATCCGGGTCCGAACGGACGGACAGCGGTCTGATTGAAGTTCGTGTGGACTCAAAATTCCGGAATCGAGTATCCACTGCCTTCGAGGAACTCCGTCCCGGCATCTGAACGGCGTCATTCCGCGAGGACCACTATGCAGAACCAGACAGAATGGGACCGGCCGATCGACGTCATTGACTCAACCGCGTCGCCGGTCACCCGTCGCCGCTGGCTGAAGCGGGCGGCTGGCCTGGCAGTCGCAGGAGCGGGATCGCTTGTCGGGTACGCGTTCGGATTTGAGCCGCACTGGGTTGAGATCGTCCACCAGAAAATGTCGCTGCTCAACCTGTCTTCGGACCTTGTCGGCAGGCGGCTCGTTCAGATCAGCGATCTGCACATTGGGCCGATCGTCGCTGACCACCATCTGTGGAGCGCGTTCCGGACGATTGAAACTCTCGAACCGGACATCCTCGTGATTACGGGCGATCTGATGCACTTTCGCGATTCCAGCCAGCTCGATCAGGTTGGGCGAGTGCTGCAAAGTCTGCCGCACGGCCGCCTCGGGACGCTGGCCGTGACGGGAAACCACGACTTCGGTGCCCACTGGGGCAACCGACGCGTCGCCGACAAGCTCTGCCGGCGACTGCAGAAACTCGGGATCTCACCGCTGCGGAACGAAGCGACGGAGATCTCGTCACTGAGGTTTCTGGGCGTTGACGATGTCTGGAGTCCTGCCGGCGATCTCGAGACAACACTGAGTCACTACTCCGATTCGCACCCGACAATCGCCCTGTGCCATAACCCGGACGCCGTCGACGATTCGGTCTGGCAGAACTTCCGCGGCTGGATTCTGAGCGGTCACACGCACGGTGGTCAGGTCCGGTTACCGGGGATGCGGCCGATCGTGCCGATTCAGAACCTCGATTACGTCGCCGGGCACATTCAGCTCGCCGAGCACCGCCACCTGTACGTCAACCGGGCTCTCGGCTACCTCAAGCGAGTCCGCTTCTGTGTCCGTCCAGAGATCACAGTATTTGAACTCGCTGCTGCGTGAGGACGCTTCGCGGAATCAGGCGGTCGCTGGTGTTGAACTCGACGACTCGACTTTTGCGAGGCGGGCTTTCAGCTCGTCGATCTGCTTCTGCTGGTCTTCGCAGACCAGACACAGTTCAGCCACGATATCGGCGAGTTGCTTGACGTTCTGGTCCTTGACCATCAGGTTGACGGCGTTCTGTCGCAGACGCTGGATAATGCTTGAATTCATGGCAGCCCCTCGGTGAAGAAGCGGGTCTCAAGGAAATGAACGGAGACCGGCAGACAGAAAACCTCACACAGAGTAGCGGGCCGGTCCGATGCTGTCCCGCGAACGGCCGCGCCGGCGAGGCAGACAGACAGATTCAACGAACGGTCAGTGATCGTAGACGGGCGTCATGCGTCGCATATCGGCGACGCGAATAATCAGCAGACGCTGCAGCTTGCCGGTCGGTTCAACGCTGTGAAAGAAGGCGTGTCCGACCGAATCCAGCTCCGCGGATGATCGCTCAACATCGTTCAGCGCGGTAACGACACCCATCTCGCCGAGATTCAGACTCAGCTCAAACTGCAGTTCGTACAGCGGTTCGATGTTCTGCGTGCGCTGATGCTGCCAGTCCTGCGGCGTTGCGATTGGTCGCAGCCACGCTTTGCCGTGATGGATTTCCGGCGTGCAGACGAGTCGCACCCAGCCGTCCTGTTCCCGCTCGACCCGCACGCGCAGAACGGCTTTCGCATCGGACCAGGTTTTGACGCGTTCATCGTTGACCAGTTGAAGTCGCAACTCGGGCAACAGGTCAGTCACCTCAATGGGGAATTCAGTCCCTGCCGGAACTGCCACACGGCGTCCGACCAGCCGTCGTTCGGATTCGGACTCGTCTGGCCGGTCGCTGGCCAGTTCGAGCAGCTCTTCAAGTGCCCGAGGCGGGCGTGAACTGGCCATGCCAATTCGCCAGCCGGCTTCATGCAGTCGCGTTCGCGTCTGTGGCGAAAGCCCGGCGATCTCGTCGATCTCCTTCCACAGCGATGCCTGCAGCAGCGGATCCGACTGCGGCCGATCAACGAAAACCAGATCAAGCTGGACAGCGTCACGCGGCACAACAATCGGCGCCAGTTCGAAACCGCTGGAACGCTTTAACTTCCTCTCACTTGATAACAGGCTGCAACCGGCCAGCATCAGGCACAGCAGGCCGATCGCGGGAATTCGGGCAAAGCCAGCGAGTCTCTGGCCGCAGGAAATGACGGCAACGACGAATTCCACAAGTGACTTCGCGGCCGACGTCCTCTGCTGCTGACTGCTGTCAATCGACTCGCAACAGGAGTCTCCTCTCGCGGCGCAGGCTGCGGCGCGACAGTGTCGCTCACTTCGATTCAGAATGCTTCGTCCTGAAGCCATATCGCGAGTCCGGAAAGAAACTCCGGCCGTGCAACTTCCTGTCGCAGCGGCACCCTGTGTCAGAACCGGCCGTGCAGAATCGACCGGCTGACCGACGCGAGCGGCCGGAGTCTAGGGGCGTTCGCAAAATCCGGTCAATTTCGATCTGCACCAGCCGTCTTCCCGTCTGCTGCCTCGGTTTCCCCTGATTCACTTTGCATTTCTGCGGCGGCCAGCGGTCGCCAGTATTCACAACAGAACGGCGTTTCCCGCAGGTTGCACCACAGTATGGTCGACAGCCGCGGGGCGAGTTGTTCGAACCAGTCGTCAACAGGCAGGGCCATCAACCGTGCCGACCCATCCCGGCTGAGCAGTCCGTCTGGCGGCCTGGCGACTGACTTCAGGAGAACGAGGTGTGGAACGTTCCAGCGAATCGCGATCGCAGCGGCTATGGAGTCGCTCGTCACGGCCCACGTTTCCGGAAGAGTGATCTCTCCTGCCCCAGAGAATTCAGTCAGCAGTCCGCGGGCGTCGAGGACCGGAATTACTCCGCGCGAAACTGCGGCACACGCGGATGGCCAGTCTGCTGCGATCTCAGCAATTGTCCCCGGCGTCGAGTTCGAATTCGCGCGATCTGAGAGTTCTCGATTCAGCAGGTCGCAGACCAGCCGTGCTGTCAGACTCAGCGAGTCCACCGCCAGCCAGTGCGCGGTCGGTTCATCAAGGCCGAACATCTCAGACCAGTCTCGGACAGCATTGGCAGCAGCTCCGCCGCCAGCGATCAGAGCCACCGGTTCGTTCAATTCCGCGAGCTGCTCACGCAGCCGGATCGCCAGATCAGGCAGATCAAGCAGGCTGCCACCGACTTTGACGATACTTCGCGGCCCGAAGCCGCCCGACGGCAGGCCGCTCGTTTCTCTGAGTTGATGCACGCTGTCTGTCCTCACCACAGTTCGGCAACCGCCCCGGATCTGACCTGCCCACTAAACGTAAACACACAACCACAGGGCAGCTCTGCTGATCACCTCCGCGAGACAGGTTGTATCGAACTTCCCGATCAGGCGTACTGCCCATCACATGCAGGCGACTGATTGTTTCGGCAGGCTTTCTGACGTCCGTGACGGAGGATTGGCGGTTTTTCAGCGGAATCCCAGCTACGCTATTGGATTCTGCATGACAGGCAGGACACGTCTTACCGTTCTCCCACTTCTGAGCAGTCGCCGCTCATGGGCATCAGCATTCAGGATCTCGTTCGGAATCTGACCGAATCCGGCCTGCTCTCGCAGGACGAGATGGCGACGATCCACGATTCCGTTGCCACAGAAGCGCATATCAGAACCGGCGACGATCTCGCCCGCGAACTCGTCAGACAGAACTACCTGACCAAACTGCAGGCTGCCGCGGTCCTCAAAGGCAAGACATCCAACCTGGTCTTTGGTGATTATATCGTGCTGGAGAAAATCGGCTCCGGCGGCATGGGCCAGGTCTTCAAAGCGCAGCATAAGCCGACCGGCAAAAACGTCGCTCTGAAAGTGCTCTCCGCCGACGCCGTCAAGAACAAGCGGCTGATTGAGCGGTTCAAGAAAGAGGCGAAAGCTGTCGCCCGACTCAAGCACCCGAATATCGTCAGGGCCTACGAAGCGGGTAAGTTCAACCGGATCCGTTATCTCGTGATGGAGCTGGTCGAAGGCGAAAACATGCTCGCCCGCGTCAAACGTAAAGGTCCACTGCCGGTCGACGAATGCGTTGCCTGTGTGCTGCAGGCGGCTCGCGGACTCGGATATGCACACGAAAAAGGCGTCACGCATCGCGACATCAAACCGTCGAACCTGCTGCGCGACCGGCACACCGGCCGCGTCAAGATTCTCGACATGGGCCTGGCCCGCGTTGAAGAAGCGGAAGAGGACGAAGACGCAATCCGTCTGACGATGCCCGGCCAGATGCTCGGTACCGCCCGCTTCATGGCTCCGGAACAGATCGAGGATGCCCGGAAAGCCGACGTTCGCTCAGACGTCTACTCGCTGGGCTGCACGCTGTATTACCTGCTGCGTGGCAAGGCTCCTTACTCGGGCGAAACTGTCGCGCACACGCTGATGGCTCACGTCAGCGCCCCGGTTCCTGATCTCTGTAAAAAGCGTCCGGACGTACCCGACTGGCTGGGGAATGTCTTCCAGAAAATGCTCGCCAAGGATCCCGACGAGCGGTTTCAGAAGATGAGCGAACTCGTTGACGAAATTCAGCTCCACCTGGGCGAACAGATGGCGCGCGAGAGCAGTGACCACGTTCTTGACGACGAGGACCTGGTCGACGAGGACGACTACTCGAAACTGATCGCTGGCCGCACTGAAGAGGGTTCGTCCCTCGAAAGTCTCTATTCAGAAGATGTGTCGTCCCCGGCGGCAGGCAGCGGCTTCGCGGAAAACGCGGACCAGGACGTAATCGAAGACCTCGTCGCCGACTCACCAGACCTGCCCTGCGATGAAACGACGAACCCGCAGCGCCGATTTGGAACAAGGCCGGCCGGTACAGAGCGAACGTCAGAAAGTCCAAAGCTGGTCGATGTCGCTGCTGCTCAAGTGCCGTTTGACGCCGCGTCGCCTCAGTCGTTTCGACTCCCTGACCCCGCCGACGGGAACGCCGACGGACAGGATGATCTGCCGACCGCTCCGACTCCCGTCACAGAACCGGCTGGTCGCGGCGACGATTACGTGCGTGACAAGCTCAAGCAGCGACAGGATCACCAGCGAGCGGCGAATCGTCGCGTTCAGTTGATTGCCAGCGCCATCGTCGGCGCCGTCGTAATGGGACTGCTGATCTGGATCGTCAGCCGCTGACCGACAGTCAACGTCGACTCCGTGACGATCCTCGACTTCACGCCGACTGGCTTCCTGTTGCGGGATTTACCCTGCATTGACAGGTCAATTGCCTTGCGTCGCCTCGGGAATCTCTGATTTGGGATCTGCAAAGCACGCACGCTTTCGCACAGTGTCCTACCTTGAAGAGATACGCTCCGGTCCGGGACCGTTTCGTCAGTGGTCCCTCGCGCGATGATCGCTTCGGAGTGTGACATCGAACGCCACTGCAAACGGTCACTGCCATGCTCACCTGCGAAACCATTGACGCCATCGAATCCCGCATCAGCCACGAACGTGTGCGACTGGTCGTGCCGACCGGACTCGAATGGATCGACAGGACGGTTTCGTATCTCGAACAGCGAGTGTTACTGCTCGGCGTTCCTGACCCGGAGAAGATACATCGCATCACGATTCCACTGCACGAAGCCGTGACGAACGCGATCATTCACGGCAATCTGGAAGTCTCATCTGAACTCAAGGAGGACGAAGGCCGTCTGTTTTCGCAGACTGTCGCGCAGCGCTCGACGGAAGCGAAGTACGCGTCGCGGACCGTCGAAATTGTCTTCGATGCCGACCCACATCGGTTCCAGTGGGTGATCACTGACGAAGGCCCCGGCTTTGATGTCACCGCAAAACTCGCACACGCGGATTCCGACGAGGTCTCGCTGCTCGCCAGCGGACGCGGCATCACCATGATGCGAGCCTTCATGGACGACGTGTACTACCACCACGGAGGCCGGACGGTCGTGATGACACTGCAGCGATCGACAGAAGAATCCACCTGCCGGCTGGACTCCGGCAACCGGATGCGAGAACTCGACCGGTTGTTCAGCGGCGAGACCAACCCGTGGGCAGGAGAACGTGCCACACGTCCTGTGCCATCTCAAATCTCAAATCCCACAGCACAGTCCAGCCAGCCCGTCTCTCCCTTCGACGCACTGCTCGACCCGTTCCTCGAATCGCTGCTGCAGTCTGCGGACAACCGACACGAGCAGCGCCGGCACCAGCGAGTTCCCTATACGGCCGAACTGACGGTCCGGGACGTCAGCGGAGCCACCTTCCCCGCCTTCGCCCGCGACCTCTCCCGCAGTGGAATCAGCTTCCTGTGCGAGGACAGGTTCACATCACCCAACGTCGAACTCACCCTGCCGTCCCCCACTGGTCCTCTCACACTGCAAGGCGAAATCGTCCGCAGCACCCGACTGATCCCGACCGTCACCGACTTCGGCGTCCGCTTCGTCGGTAACAGGCAGGCCACGTGAAACGCAGTCGCGACTTACCATCTACCGCCGCAAAAGTCGCGCAGACCTTGGGCAACGCCGAGCGGAAACTCTTCGCGAGCTTCGCGACGACTGACTCCGGTAAATCGCTCAAACCGTTCTCAGCCCAGTCGGCCGAACTGTTTGTCGAGTTCTCCCTGACTCAAAACCAGAGCGGTTGGCCTGCCGTGGGGGCAGTGGTGGGCGTCGTCGCATAAATGACGCTGGGCGAGCAGGCTGTCGATTTCTTCGGGCTTGAGGCGCTGGCCAGACTTGATCGCCGCCTTGCACGACATCATGTGCAGCAGTTCGTCGAGAATGTCGCGGCGAGTCGGCTTCTTCTCGAACGATTCGAGCTGCTCGGCAATGTCCCGGATGATCTGTGACGGGCGGGCCTTCTGCATCATCACCGGCCACGAATTGATCAGCACCGTGTTCGTACCGAACTCACTGACTCCGATGCCGATCTGAGCGAGCAAGTCCTGATGCTCGACGACCAGTGACGCTTCCCGCGCAGTCAGCTCGGCAGTTTCCGGAATCAGCAGCCGCTGGGATTCGACCGAGCCGTTGAGCACGCGCGGCCGCAGGTACTCGTACATGATCCGCTCGTGCAGAGCGTGCTGGTCAATGATCATCAGCCCGTGCTCGGCTTCGACGATCAGGTAGCAGTCCATGACCTGCATCGCGCGCGCGCCGGATTGCTGGCCGAATGACGGTGCGGGTTTAGCGGGCGTACCACTCAGTTCAGGGCGATTGCCAGCCTCATCGGATGTGTCATCGGCTGAGGCTGCTTCCGTGTCGGGCGACGTGCCAGAGAACCCGGCGGGCATCGCGTCAGGAACGGTCGCCCTGCTCTGCCCGTCGGCTTCTCGACCGACAAAGAAGGCTTCCGCGTCTTCAGCCGTCTCCGGAAGCGGTTCGTCGGTTTGCGTGGCCGTTCCCGGTGCTTCGGCTCGGACGTCGCTCTGCGCGGAACCCGAACCTGGCCGTGTTTGCGTGTCCGAGCCGGCCAGCATTCGCGCGAGGTCCGCCTGCGATTGCCGCGAACCAACCGACCAGGTCGTGATCGGCGGCTGCGACGCTGTGTAACCCTGCCCGGTGCCTTGCTGGCTGTTACCGCCCGACTGCTTTTCGGCCCAGGCGTCGAGTTCGATCTGCAGTTCGCGTTGCGGAGCGGCTTCAGCCGAGTCGGTCACTGCGGCGGCAGCCTTCGACCGGCTGTCGCGAGCCAGCTTCATCTGTGAATCGAGGTCCATCGTGAGGAACTTCGTGCGGATCATGGACAGCGTCTGGCGATAGAGCTGCTGGCTGTCGACGAAGCGCACCTCAACCTTTGTCGGATGGACGTTGACGTCGAACGCGCTGGGCGGCATGTCGATGAACAGAAAGCTGATCGGCTGCCGGCCGACCATCAGCAGTCCGCGGTAGGCTTCCGTCAGAGCATGCTGAATGGCCTTGTCCTGAAACCAGCGACCGTTCAGAAACAGGTGCTGCCACTTGCGGCTCGACTTGCTCTGACTGGGATGAGCGACGTAACCGGACATGCGGACGTCGCTGGCTTCGCTTTCGACCCAGATCAGGTGATCGGTGATGCCCTCACCGAAAAACAACCGCAGCCGATCGATCAGCCGGTCGGCCGGCGGCAGGTCGAAGACGACCTTGTCGTTGTGCCGCAGAATCAGGTGCAGTCGCGGATTGGCCAGAGCAACGCGCGTAAACTGATCGCTGATGTGCCCGAACTCGGTCGACTTCGTGCGCAGAGACTTGCGGCGGACCGGCGTGCTTGCGAAGAGGTTGCGGACTTCGATCTTCGTTCCCGGCGGACAGCCACACGGCTGAGCTTCGCGCCGCTGACCGCAGTTAACGTCCAGTTCCGTCCCCGCCAGCGCGTCCTGCTGGCGCGTGCGAATGTTGAGATGCGAGACTTCCGAAATCGACGCCAGCGCCTCGCCGCGGAAACCCATTGTCTGAATGAAGAAGAGGTCTTCGGCCGTTTTGATCTTGCTGGTCGCGTGCGAGCTGATCGCCAGCAGAATATCGTCAGGATGAATGCCTTCGCCGTCGTCGGTCACGCGGATCAGTTCGGCACCGCCCTCGACAATGTCGACCTCGATCCGCGACGACAGCGCGTCGACGCTGTTCTCAAGCAGTTCCTTGACGACGTTGGCAGGCCGCTCGATGACCTCACCGGCGGCGATTTTGTTGATGACGCTCGTATCGAGCTGCTGAATCCGAGACATGGCGATCCGTCGGGCCGAGGCCCCATCCTGAGCAGAAAACATCGGGTGCAGTGTAGCGGCAAGCCTGCTTCAGTCTGAGCCTGCGACGGGATGATCTGGCTCAGTGGCAAAGGTCTGGCAGAATGAATCAAGGCAGAACGATCAATGCACACAGAATGATTCTACCCTGAATCATTCTGCCGACTGCGTGACAGCCAGCGCCGCAAGCCGCACTACGCGTCACCGATTCGCAGCAGCACTTTGCCACGATGATTGGGCTGTTCGGCCTGTTGAACAGCAGCCGCCACTTCGTCGAGCGGAAAGGAATCCGCAACCTCGCTGGCCAGCACGCCTTCGCGGATCAGTCCGGCAATCGTGCGGACGAGACTGAGTTTCGCAGGAATCGTCAGCGACTCCATGTAGTTTCCGAGCCAGAAACCAGTCACGCTGGCTCCGGGAGTCATCAGGTCGCGCGGCGAGAAGTTCAACGGCTCACCGGACAGCGTGCCGAAGACGAGTACTCGGCCATTCCGAGCCAGGCTCGCGATAACCGCCGAGCCGGTCGCGCCGCCGACGCAGTCGATCGCAAGCGCAATACCACTGCCGCCGGTCAGCTCTCGAACACGGGCGGCGAACTCAGCGGGCGAGTCGCTCGCCGCGTCAAACTTCAGCACGGCATCCGCACCGAGCAATCGCAACTCATCGACTTGCTCATCGCGGCGCACAATGCACAGTGTTTTGAAGTCAAATCGCTTTCCGAGCCGGATGACCATTCGACCGAGCACCGAGCCAGCGGCTGTCTGCAGCAGCCACTGCCCGGCCGGGACGCAGAGCACCTTGCGCGTCATCACAAAAGCCGTTGCCGGATTCACGAAAAACGTCGCGGACTGCTCGATCGACATCTCCCCGGTCAGCAGTGGCGAGAACGGGATCACCTGCGTCACGGGAACCGAGTTGTACTCAGCCCAGTTGCCACCATTTCGTGACAGCACGCAGACTTTCTTCCCGAGCATGAACCGCGACCGCAGTCCGCCGCTGACTTTCTCGACAACGCCGACGCCTTCAAAGCCGGGTGTTGCTGGAAGCGTCGGCTGCAACGTGTACTGGCCGCGGACAAACATCAGGTCCGACGGATTGACCGGGCTGGCCAGCATCCGCACGAGTACTTCTCCGGCACGCGGTTCCGGCACGTCGACCTCGCGTGAGGCCAGCACGCTGGCTGGATCGCCGGTCTCCTCAAACACAACCGCTTTCATCGTCGTTCCTGCTTTCATCCCTGACCAAGCAACGTATGAACGCCCGCCGCAATATCGTCCTGCCGCATCAGCGTCTCGCCGACCAGGATTCCACGAATGCCCTCGGCCATCAGACGCTCGACGTCGGCTCGTGTGCGAATGCCGCTTTCGCTGACCAGGAACGTTGACTCGGGCACCTGCCGAGACAGCTCGATCGAGTGACCGAGGTCCGTCACCATTGTTTTCAGATTGCGGTTGTTGATACCGATCAGCGGCGCTTCGAGCTTCAGCACGCGGTCCAGGTTCTGCAGTTCGTACAGTTCGACCAGGCACTCCATGCCGAGTTCCGACGCCAGGAAATACAGCTCCCGCATCTGGCAGTCGTTCAGGCATTCGGCAATCAGCAGAATGCAGTCGGCTCCGACCGACCGCGCCTCGTACACCTGATACGCGTCGAGAATAAAGTCCTTACGCATGACCGGAATGTCGACCGCCCGCCGAACTGCTGCGAGATACTCCAGCCGTCCTTGAAAGTACGGCTCGTCCGTCAGGCAACTGATGCAGGCCGCGCCGGCAGCTTCGTAGATTCTGGCGATCGCAACGGGGTCAAAGTCGGCGCGAATCAGCCCGGCAGACGGCGACGCCTTCTTGACCTCGGCAATCAATCCGATATCCGGAGCCTGCTGCAGCGCCGCGAGAAAGTCCCGCGCCGGCGCCGCCTCAGCCGCTCGCACCTTCAGTTCCTCAATCGAAACCCGCGCGCACCGCTGTGCCACGTCCTGCCGCGTCGTCTCGCAGATTCCAGCCAGAATGTCCGCCACATTGAACTCCGTCGACCGTTTCGCTGATATGAAGGAACGCGTCTGCAATCGATTCCCGCTTCAACAGAAGGCAGATCAGCCGGCACGCGCTAGCGTCCGATTCCACTCAACGTTGAGTGAACCGGACGCTAGCGCGTGCCGGCTGATTCGGGAAGTGATTTCTGACACATTCCTCCGCCTGTTCAGGAACAAGGCAGATTGGAGCCCGGCTTCCCGACGCCCTATCCCCCGCGCCGAATGCGTGACGCGGAGCTGTCAATCACTCACACCTCCGCGACAAAATGAATCTGCCGGGCGACTTCCCGGAAGCCCAGCGACGTGTAAAGCCGGTTGCCGATCTCGTTCTGCACGAGCGTTTCGATTTTTGCGTGTGTGATGCCGGCATCGCGAAAACGCTGCAGGGCGAGTTCGACCAGTCGGCGGCCGACGCCTTTGCCGCGGCATTCGGGCGTCAGGCTCAGATTAGGAATGTGCCCGAAGCCGGCTTCGTGATCGATCCAGGTCGAGATGAATCCAACCGGCTGTGCGTCAATCACGGCCACAATGATCCCGTCCGCATCGCGACGTACATCGTCGTCAAAATGGCGACCTTTGCGCCAGCGCCAGTCGTGTCCAGCAACGACGCCGTACTCAGCTTCGATGCCCTGATCAATCGAAACGCCATCAAACGCATCGACCATAATCCGCTTCAGTTGCTCGTAATCCGCAGGTTGAAACGAGCGGAAAGTGACGTCGTCCATTGTTCCGGTCGCGAAAAAGTGTGCGGTCAGTCAAACACTGCGGACGGCACGGTAACCGGCAGGAGGTCTCAGTCAACCGGTCGGTCCTGACAGGGGAACCTTGCGGAATGTCCTCAAGTTAGGACGAGCCAGCGGAAGACTGCGCTGCGACCCGATTTGCGTCGATACGACCAGACAGGCCTCAATTGCCCTCCGCCAGTTGTGCGGACCGTGTCCCGGCCGCCCTGTCACCAGCTTCCGACAACGGTTCAATACCAACGGCACTCGCGTGTGTCCGGAGACCGCCATGCGTTTCATCGCTCTACTCGCCCTTTCCGCCATACTCACCGGTTGCCTCCACACGCGCGTTGCCGAGCGACACTGCGGGCCTCAACCCGGTTGCAAAGTCGACTGCCCACCTGAGCAAGCTTGCGTGAGGCCTCAGAATCGCTGCGGAATGCCGTCGAGAGACGCTCGCTGTTGCACCCCACCAAGCGGGTACTTCTGCAAGCCGTCGTTCACAATCGACTGGCGACCCGTCAAATACCCCGTGCTGCGAACGAAAAAAATGCACGAGGTCTGCTTGACGCAGAAATCGGACTGCCGAACGGGATGCTGCAATTCCGGCTGTCTGACGGATGGCAGTGCTGGTATCGCTGCTCCAGTGCAGACAGACCGAACGCCCTTCGGAGACGACCCGATGTTCGTGCCGGCTCCGACGCTGGTTCCTCCGGATTCGGTTCACGAGTCGACGATTCCCGGAGTCTCTCCCGGAACAAACCAGATTCCGCCACCGCCGAATGGAGCTGACAGCCAGCCGAACGCCGCCTACGACCACCCGATCTGGAATCCACAGACCGACGTACCGGAAATCCGCGACGCTTCAACACGCCGCTATCGCCTCTACGAAGATCAGCGAATGGCCGTCGAAATGTGGCCTCACAGCCCGCAGTACACCGGCCGACGCTAAGGACGCGTTCTTTCAGCCTCGAACGAAACCGGACGCTAGCGCGCCGGTCGATTTCGGGAACTTGTTTCGCACGCATTCCCTGAGCTTGCGCGTCACCGAATCTGAAACTGCTTCTTCAACGTCTGCTTCCGATCGGCGATCGACTGAGGAAACTGCCACGCTGCGGAGTCAGTTTCGTAGAGAACGACGCGGCTGGTCGGCAGCACGTGCGCGACGGTCAATGGGACGTCCGCAAAACGCAGAACGTTCAGGAACGTTGGACCGTCCCGGTGCGATGCTGGCAGGTTGTAGAGATCAAGCCGCTCGACGGCCGAGCCTTCAAACAGTGCCGCATACAGACAGACTCCCGCCATCGGGCCATTACTCTGCAGCCAGACCGGCGTGTCCTGCGCGTCGTCGATCAGACGCAGGGCCTGCACGCCAGCACAGACGTCCCAGACTCGCATCCCGTCCTGCGTCTGCCCCAGCAGCATGAACCGGCGGCGGTGCTGCGTCTGCTTCCGCTCGGATTGATTCCAGGCCGTCGGGCCGATTCCACGCGGGAACAGCCAGGCCATGCCCCACGGCTGCGATTTGAGCATCCCGGCCACGCGCTTCCAGGCTTCCACATCAACCTCCGTGGTCACTTCGTCTCGGAAGTTGTTCAGGAAGCCGGCGCGAATTGTCTTCAGAAAGTCGCTCCAACCGGAATCATCCAGCACGTTGAGTACCGTCATCCGCAACTGCTCCGGTGTCGTTTCCGACGAACGCAACACGTACAGAGTCAACTCGATCTCGGGCTCGGGCATCAGCGAAAACGCCGACAGGTGGACGCCGTCGTGCTCGGCATCGAACTTCCGCTTCACGTTGAGCTGCAGGTCACTCGGAGCATCCGCCGGCCAGCCGCGAAAGCACTTCTCACGCAGCATCTGCCGGTAGGCAGCAATCGATTCCTCACTCAACGAAACATCCTCGGCAGCGGGCAGTGCCGCCGCCGGCACGAATGACTCGTCGATCGTCGTGTTGAGTTCGTCCGTCGGCAGTTCGCTGAAGACACGCAACTCTTCGGGCTCGAAGAACTTTACCGCCGCAGTTTCAATGAGCGGATCCTCACCCTTCAGGAACTTGTTGAACCAGTGAAAGGCGTGAATCCTCAGTTCCTGAGTGTCCTTATGCGGGCCTTCCGTAATCTGCAGTCCGACGTGGTCCAGCTTGCCGTGCAGCTCGTAAATGCGACGGACTTTCGAATAAACGTCGACGACGCCGTCGAGCGGGAAGATGCGGTCCTTATCGGTGTTGGAAATCAGCAGCGGACGCGGAGCAACCAGCGCGGCCACCTGCGGATAATCCCATCGGTAAGTGTTGACCATGAACATGCAGTCGCAGTGGCCCTCAACACAGCCGTCGATCACGTGATTCTTCAGGTTCGTGATCCCGGCAACAGGAACGGCTGCTTTGATCCGTTCGTCGAGCGCCGCGATCCACCACGAATAGGCACCGCCACCCGAGCGTCCTGTCACGCCAAGCCGCTCGCCATCAACTTCCTCGCGCGACTGCAGATAGTCGAGTGCCCGGATGCAGTTCCAGGCTTCGACTCCTGCGGACGTATAGCCGCGCGAGTTCCACCACCAGCGGTTGTGGTTGTACGTGCCGTGATGGATGCCTTCGATCTCGCCAAGCTGCAGCGTGTCGATGATCAGGCAGACGTAGCCGTTGCGGGCGAACCAGCCACCATGATGCTGATAGTGAGCCTTGTTGCCGTAACTGATATCGCCTTTTTTGACGCGACCGTGCCCGCACACATACAGAATCGCCGGCAGCTTCTGATCACGCTGCTTCGGCACGTAAAGGTTACCGGTGACGTACAGCCCCGGCCGCGACTGAAACTCGACACGTTCGACGACAAACTCACCGTGATCGGCGGTGCCAGTGACTTCGGCATTCAGCGGCGTTTTCTCCGGGAATGGATCGAGCCCCAGCATCTCGAAGAGCTGCCGCCGCCACTCGTCCTTCTTCGCATTCCAGTCGTCGAGTGTTTGCACATCAGCGAGGCAGCGATCCGCAAGTTCGTGCGTCCGAGCCACAAAATAGCGGGCGATCATCGCGTCGCCGCGCGACGTATCACGATGAGCTGAAGCAGTGGCAGAAGAAGTTGCATCACTTTGAGCAACCGCCGAAGTCACCAGCAGACTCGAAATCAGCAGAGCCGTCACAACGGCAACAGCACAGCAGACACATCGCTTCATGGCACCCCTCGCGGTTCAGCGTTTGAAAACGTTCGCTCAAACCGCAAGACGTAACAACCTGGCCCGCGCCTCGCCAGTTTCCGGCCCGCCGGCCCCCTTACTCTCTATCGCCCGCTGCCTGCTCTCTCGTCACTGCAACTCAATCCGCGCCCGATAAATCCGCTGCCGATCACCACGACGACGGAAATCCTCGAGCACCGCTTCAATCGACTCTTCGACAAAGTCGTTGTACTTCGACGCTCCGTTCAACGAGACCTGCAGCCGGTCGTTGAAGTTGATCATCTCGGGACTGAGCCACAGCGTATGCGTCTGGCCGCTGCTGTTGACCGTGATGTGTGTCCGCCCCTGGGCGCCGTCGAGAATATGACAGGCAACGTTTTTCGGCGAGGAACTGATGGCGGACGGTTCCTTTGCAGTCGGAGTCCGCCGCGCAACGTTGCGGACTCGTGGTGACAGTTCACGCCGACTTGAATCGAGCCAGAAGTAGCGGCTGCGATCGCTGCGAATCGATTTAAACGTGAATTCCTTTGGCTGCGGCTGCCGGTGATACAGTTCCATCCAGTCAAACAGGTTGTGGATCTCCGCGTAAAACGACTCGTAACCGCGACCGACAAACTCGCAGTCGACGACGTCAAAGCCCTTCTTCATCCAGCGATCAATCGTTCTGGCGTTCGCTCCAAAGACATCGCGGTCAAGCTGCCCGTTGACGATGTACCAGGGCAGCAGCTTCGCGTTGTCGTCGAGCCGCTTGACCATCGTGCTGATCTCGCCCGAGATAGGAATCACTGCCGCGAAGATGTCCGGGTTAGCGCAACCAATCTCAAACGCGGCGTCAGCTCCGGTGCCGTGTCCAGCCAGAAAGACACGGTCCGAATTGACGTTGAACCGCAGCCGCGCGTCACGAATCGCCAGCTCGATTCGCTCATGCGTCGCGGCACTCGACTGGTACGACGTCGCCTTCGCGTCCAGGTACTCCGGAGCGATCACGATATAACCACGCCGCTGAGACTGCAGCGGTTCGTCCGCCGTGCCGCCCCACCACCGCAGTTCCCATTCCGGATTCCGCTCGACCCCGTGCAGCGCAACGATCACTGGATACGAATGGTCGGGCGAGTACTCGGTCGGCAGCAGCACGTGATAAGCGGCTTCGACCGGTTCCTTGCTGTCTCCGCCAACGACTTCGGCCAGACGTCCTTCGAAATCAGCCACGGTAATCCGCGTCGCCACTCCCGGCTGAATACCAGGGGTTGAAAGAATCGGCGGCAGATTCGGAACGAGATCAAGTACCGACTGCGTCGTCACGCCTTCCAGATCCAGCAGTCCGGCGAGAATCTGTCTGCGGGCGATCGAATCCTCACTCCGCAGGTACTGCAGCATGTCAAACCGGGCCAGCCACAGATTGATTGCCTGCGAGAGTGTGTCGATCGCTCGCGCCTCGCCGAGCAGCCAGCCGGAATAGGCCAGTGCCAGCTTCTCGTCGGCCGGCCGGTCGGGATCATCCGCCTGCAGTTGAAACGGTCGCAGACGCGGCAGCGATTCCATGCTCAAGGACTCGGCCACTTCCACCCGCATGACGTCAACGAGTTCGCGTTGCCGTTCGTCCTTCAGTTCCGCCTGCAGTTCGCCGAGCTGCACGTTGATCAGGTCGATTTCGTTGCGGGCCTGCTCGTACGACTCAGCAAACTCACGGACCTGCCGCAGCACGGACGCACTCATCCGCTCGGTCGGAAACTGTCGCGACTTCGCACTGGCCAGAGCGTGCTGACCGGCGGCGCGGCGCTCTTCCAGTTCCTTCAACAGTGTCTGAGCCAGGAGCTGTCGTGCCTGCAGCGACGCCTGCTCAACCTGCTCCTGATGATCGGGGAAGTCTTTCTCGATCGCTTCCAGCTCAATCAGCGCCTGCAGATACAGACCGGCCTGCAGATAGAACATCGCGATCGCTCGACGATCCTCGAACCGCGACGTGTCGATCGTACTGCGGATCATCCTGTCGAGGTGGTGGGTCGGTATCGACGTTGTCGCGATACCGAATTCCCAGATCAGCCCCTGCGTCCGGACGCGCATAAACTGCGGCCCGATCTCGTAAATCCCCTGCAGATATTTCTGCGGCCCGCGGGCGCCGCGCAGCGTGATTTCGCGGCGGCCCTGCTCATCCCACGACGTCAGTTTGAGTGGCGGCGGAACCTGATCGGGTGCGAAGCCGTTTCCGCCGGGCGGTTGCGGCAGACGGAACTTTTCATAGCGGGCGAGTTCCGCGTCGACGTGCAGGGCAACGACGTCCCGCTTCCGCACGTAGTAACGCCGCATTCCCGCGTCGACCACAATGATCGAATCGACCGACAGCTCGCCCGCGTCGGCCGGCGCATTCGTTGAGATCGATGTCGCCGCCGCCGGCCGGCCTTCGATCTTGAAACCACTCCTCAAAGTGAGGCCGCCTGCTCGGGCCGACGCCGCCAGCAGACTGCCCAGACACAGCAGAACGATCGTGCCCACCGCGGCGACACGATCAGCGTTCGCAGACAGCAGAATCGGACGATCGCGTAACGGCTTCATGGACAGGCCATTTCAGGCTGACGTTGCAGAGCACGAGAATCAACGGCGGACAAGCACTCTCTGCTTCGTCGCCGTTGCAGAGATTATTCGAGCCGACTCGACCGGCGGCCAGAACTTCCTGCAACTCCGCAGCAACCCTGTCGGCTGAACTCGGCTCCGTCCACAGGACAGGCATACTTTTACCAGTCAGCGAATCCGGAGCAGCGGTCAGAGTCACGTCTTGAGTTCAGACAATCTGACAGCACAAAGACACGAAGACACACAGAGCCACAGCGGGGCTAAGCCGCAGGTTAAGAATCTCAGCCACAGATTGACACGGATTTACACAGACAGATCGACCAAACGTTTCCAGGAGCCACACTCATCGTCAGAGTACGCCGCGTTTGGATTCCTGCCAGACAACAGGTTCCTGACGCTGGGCAATGCAAAAGCTGGTCCGCACATGAATCTCGAACGACGGCTGCGTCTGATCAACGATGGCATCCGGCTTTGCGAACTTTGAGCCTTCGCGTCTTTGCGCTGCAAATCTCCCCGTCCGTGGTTCAGCCGCTCATTGTGGCCGCGTAAACTCCCGACGATTTGAATCAAGCGGGCACTGAAGGAGGGCTCTGACGATGGCGAAGTTTGCGGTGATTCTGGCGGCAGCGGGACAAAGCTCGCGATTTGGAGCGACGTCGCCGCGAGAGAAGAAAGTCTTCCAGGAACTCAAAGGCCGCGCTGTGTGGCTGAGGTCGGCCGAGGCGTTTCAGAACCGCGAAGATGTGACTCAGATGCTGATCGTCGTTTCCCCCGACGACCTCGACTGGTTCCAGGAAAAATTTCAGCCGAACCTCGCGTTCATGGACATCGACGTTATCGCTGGCGGAGCCGAACGAGCGGACTCGGTGCAGAACGCGCTGGCAAAAGTTCGTTCCGACATCGACTACGTCGCCGTTCACGACGCCGCTCGCCCGCTGATCGTCAAACCCTGGATCGACGACATCTTCGCCGCCGCGATCGAGACCGGCGCCGCGATTCCCGGCACACCGATCTCCAGCACGGTGAAGAAAGTCGCCGACGGTCGCATCGAGAAGACCGTCCCCCGCACCGGTCTGTATGCCGCCCAGACTCCACAGGTCGTCCGCCGTGACCTGCTGCTCGACGCGTACGCCCAGCGAGGCTCACTGCCCGCGACCGACGAAGCCAGCCTCGTCGAAAACCTCGGCCACCCGGTCAGCCTCGTCGAAGGCTCGCCGCTGAACATCAAGATCACGACCAGGTCCGACCTGAAAATCGCCACCGCCTTCCTCGACCTGCTGCCGAAAGAAAAGACCCTCGAAACTCTGCACCCCTTCGCGGACGACGGTCTGGACTGGCTGAAAGCAAAGTAATCCATTCAGCCGCGTTCTTCTGCTTCTGAAGTGGTCGCCGAATCTGGTACGCTCAGTACGAATCTTTCCGAGTCGCCCCCAACTTCAGTGGAATTCCAGATGGTGACATTTCGAGTTCAGGCCGACATAACGGAAGATCGGCGCATTGAGCTGACAGTGCCGAATGACGTGCCGCTCGGTCGCGCCGAGTTTGTCGTGGCGCTCGTTGCGCCAGCCAACGATGAACAGCGGCCGCCGCGAACGAGCCTGGCCGCCTGGGCCGAAGACAATGCTGAGGAATGGGGGAAACAACTCGATTCGACGGACGTTGCCGGGTTCACAGGTCGGAGTTTCTGAGTGCCTCGAACCGTCTTCCTCGACACCAGCTTCATCATCGCGCTGGAAAACTGTGACGACGTCTACCACCAGCGGGCTCGGCAGCTCGACGAGGAACTGCTGCGGGAAGATGCCACTTTGCTGCTCCACGATGGCGTACTGATGGAAATTGGCGACGGCTATGCACGGCTCGGTCGCCGAGCAAAGGGCATTGATCTGCTGCGACGGCTGACGAACGAGCAGGGATACCGAGTTGATTCAGTCCTGCCTGACGACATGCGGAAGGCGCTGTCACTTTACCAATCAAGAAGCGACAAAGAGTGGGGCCTGACCGACTGCGTTTCCTTCGTCCTGATGGAAGCTCATGGCGTTTCTGAGGCCTTGACCGCCGATGTCCATTTTCAGCAGGCCGGCTTCCGGGCACTTCTGCTGGAGACTGAGAATTGAAGCGTCACCTGACAGAAAACATGCGTCATGCACGGCGATCCGGAAGCGGCAGAGCAGTCGCTGGCGCGATGGGAGACTCGCAACGGCGCCAGAATTGGATGAGAACGCAGCAGCGGACATGAGAGACACCCTCAACAACTTTGCCGAGCGACTCCTCGAAAGAGGAATCAACGACGAAGCGCTTTCATGGCTGCACTCTGGTGACGGCAAGGATTCCCGGACGCTTGGCGAACTGGCAACGACCGCTGAGAGCATCGACCTGGTCAAGGAAGCGTACGCGGCGGGAGCCGAACGGGTGATCGCCGCGGAAATTGATCACTATCCCGAAGGAGAAAACACCGGCAAACTCGTGATTCTCTTGCCTGAGTCCGTTGAACAGCGTGCGACCGTTTTTCAGTGGGCAGCCGAGATCGTCGAGCAACAGGGATTTGATGGCACCGAAGACTGCGGGCAGGACTATCTGTTCGTGATGGTTGATGGGCCTCTGCTGCCACATAACGAGTCCCGGCGATTGAGTGAGCCTGTACGTCCAACGGCCGATCTGCCGTACCGGGTGGGTTCAGAGCGGCAAAACGGGCAAGGACGGCGACCGAATCACGCTCCCGCCCATGCCGAAAGTGTACTCCGGGGAGCTGCGGTATGGCGCAAACGCCAGGTTCATTCAGACGGACGGAGTCAATGTCCGCCTGGAGCAAACCCTTGATGGGCGGCCGACCGAAGTCCTGATTTATCGCTCGGATCCGGGAGTCATCTGGAAGGATCAGGGCGACGGAACGTTTCTTGAAATTCCAGTCGGCCCCGACGGAATGGCGGGTAACTGCGATCATCTTTCAAGCTGCCATTGGGAGACGTGCGAGGAAGTTACCGCCGATGGCGAAAGGCTGCTGAAGTACACGGGACTGTACCCGGACAAAACAATCGGGCTGCCGATTGAATGTCTTGTGGACGTCGAAACCGGGATCCGACGCAGGATTACTCATTTCAATGCTGACGGCGCGAAAACCGGTGCTGAGGAATGGGCTAACGTTTCGTTGGAGTGTCCACCGCAGGAAGTTTTTGAACTTCCGAAAGGTGTCCGAATTGAGCGTCGGAAACTGAAATGACCTCCTGCAGTTCGTGTTGAGAATCTGCCGACAAGATGCATCAAGCACACGTGACCCGCTCAACAGTCTGGCCAGAGACCATGCAGAACACATTTCGATGCCTGATGATCGCGGGAGCTGCCGGAGCGCTGCTGGGAGCAATAGCGGCGCCGTTTTGGATATCTCTCCCAGTCGACTATCCGACGCCGGGACTGGCTCGACGACTGGAGGGTGCCGCAAACGTACTTCCTTTCGCCGTGTTTGCCGGCGCTGCATTGGGGGCATTTCAGGATGCCCGCCACTCCAAAGGGACCTTTCAGATTCTGCTCTTTCTCGCGATCTCTGCTCTGTTGCTCTTCGCCTGCTGGTTCGGCGCCTGTTACTTCACCGCCACACTTCGCACGTAGAGGTTGGCGAAGTCGACGCTGCCTTCGGCGTCGATGGCGAAGCCTTGAGCGTTCTTCAGGACGCCCAGCTTCAGCGTGACGGTATCGGGCTTGCCGTGGAACGAGAGTTCGACGGTGTTGTTGCCTCGAACTTTGCCCTGCAGGCGGGTCCACTTGCCGTCGGCTGCCACGTGCGGCGCGAGTCGTTCGTCGCTGGTTGAAATCGCGGGGGCGTCGCCTTTGGTGCTTCGCGGGAAGATCTTTGCGACGGCGCCCTTCGACTTCAGACGGATGTCGACGATGAAGTCGTAGTCGCCTTTGATTTCAGATGCCTCGGAGAAGATCGGTCCTGCATCTCCGTCCCGAGTGAGAGTCCAATCGTTGGCTTTCCACGTGGAGCCCGGAGCAGCTCCGTCAGCGGACGTCCAGCCCGAGAGGTCGACTCCCGTGTAAATGCTGCGGTAGCCGCGTTCGGCGATGGCGATGTCTGCTGGTTCGATCGGTGTGTCGGGCAGTTCTTTGATGCGGATGTTGCGGTAGTGGACAACTCCGCCTTCGGATTCCAGGCAGATGTAACCCTTGCTCGGTGAGCAGTCTTCGCCGCGCGTCACGACTTCGCCGTTGACGGCCAGCGAGATCGCGCCGTCGCGGCATTCGATGCGGTAGTGGTTCCATTCGGGGCTGGGCTTCGAGAGTTCTTTGGTCGGGAACGCGCGGCTGCCTCCCCGGCCGTTGATCGGCGTCATTGCCGCGCCGTGGATCGGAAAGATGTCGCCATGCGTCGTGTGCGACTTCGACTGACCATAGGCGTTTTCGAGTACCTGGACCTCGATGCCGCGATGAAACGGCACGCCGGGGGCCGTGATATCGTCGGCCCAGACAAAGACACCGGCATTGCCTTTGGGAACCAAGTGCCGCCATTCCAGTTCCAGGATGAAGTTCTGGTACATCTTCAGCGTCCGCAGCTCGCCAATCGGTTTGCCCGAGCAGATCAGCATTCCGTCCTCGACCGTCCACGTTGACGGAGCCGTATTCACCGGCCGCCAGCCGCCCAGATCGCGGCCGTTGAACAGCGGCCGAAAGCCGTCATCGTCAGCCGCTGCATGCGTCGCGGGACTCGTGTAGATGAGCAGAAAAGCCAGAGTAAATATCGTTGAGAGCAGTCTGAGCGGAGCGGGCATAACAGAGTCCTGTGTACGCATTCCATGAATCGCCAGACGAAGCCGTCCGTAAGACGGATCGTCAATCCGTCCCCCCAGACAGTCTCCGCCGATGAAGTCGCTCGAACAGTAACGGCTTCGCTGGGATGCCGGACAGCGATCAGACTGCCGCGGAAGTCCGTCGTTGATGGCAGACTGACACGCAGGATGCGTATCCCTCGGCCAGGCATCCGCTGACTGGTCAAAACAGTGAGTCGCGAGTTTCAGCGTGCAAGCCGGAGATTAAGTCGGCAAGCTGGCGGCCGGTCACGGACAGTGGAAACGTATGGAACTCCGACGGCGCGATGGCCTGCAACGTGTCGGTCGCAGGTGGCAGAGTCGACGCTTCCGCGTGCAAACACTGCAGACGGATCCGGTAACGCGTCACGCTGTGGCGGATTTCCTTGAGGAATCGCGGCGGAGTGATGTCGAGTCCGGTCTGCTCGTCGACTCGCTGGCAGATCGCGGCCATCAACTTCGCCGGCAGCGATCGCTGCGGACGCAGGCCGGCATCGGGGAATAACCGCTCGACATCGTCGAGCGGA
>WGMU01000181.1 GCA_016124895.1 bacterium | reverse complement strand
GCAACCGGCGGCTCGGCCGTCGCGAAGTGAGGAAAACCCGTTTCGCGATGGTGCGTCGCTCGAACCACCGCGTTCGGTCAGTCCAGGCCGGATGATTGCTCGACAGATTGCGGACGATGCCGCCTCGCAGGTCGCCACGGTCCTCGCAGACGACTTCGCATTTCAGGCTGTTGAACTGGAACCTGTCGACGACGCTCAGTCCGATCGTGCCGTGACGGCTGCCTCAGAGGACGAGCCACTGAACGAAGATCTGACGCCGGCTGAACGAGCCGAACTTGAGGCCGCGTTTGAAGTGTTCTTTGGAACGGCTGCGGAACAGGACCGCGACGAGCGGCCGGACAGCGCGCAGTCGGCTGCAGAACGGCAGTCGGTAACAGAGCGGCAGTCGGTAACAGAGCGGCAGTCGACGCCCCCTCAGACGAAGGCGTCCGAGACCGACGCTCCCGCTGATGACTCGCCGATTGCTGTTACCATCAGCGGTGGGAATATCGTCGCGGTTTCTGACGACACTGCTGCGCTCGACGCATTTGAAGAAGCGGCCAGCCGGCTGTCTCAGGCCATGCCGCCGAAGACTCAGTGGACAGTCTTCTATCTGCAGTCAGCGGATGCGACGGAGACGTCCACGATTCTCGAACGGCTGTTTCCAACGAGTTCAGTGTCGTCGGTGTCTTCATCGTCGTCCGGCGGGTTTCTTGGCGGTCTGAGCAGTGGCCTGTCGTCACTGGGTGGCGGCCTGATGAACATGACGGGGCTCGACAGTCTGGTGACCGGTCCGCAGACGCTGCGAATCATCCCGGATGTGCGGTCGAACTCGCTGTTCGTGACCGGACCTCCGCATCAGATCGCAGAGGTCGAGGAGGTGCTGCGGATTCTCGACGCGTCTGAACTGCCGGAACAGCTCAATGACCGATCTGCTCATTACATCGCCGTGAAGTACGCGTTTGTCGGTGACGTCGCACAGATGATTCAGGACGTTTACAAGGAAGAGCTGACGCCGCCGCAGCAGGTTCAGCAGCAGCGCGGAGGCGGTCAGAATCCGCTCGCCGCGCTGATGGGCGGTGGAGGCGGTGGCGGAAATACTCGCGGCGAGCGACTGGCAGACCGCGTGAAAATGACGCTGGGAGTCGACTATCAGAACAGTCGGCTGATTGTTTCGGCGGGCGAGGCTCTGGCACGCGAAGTTGAGGCCACGGTTGCCGAAATTGATCAGGCAGCCCTCGAGTCGCGGCGCACGATCCGAATCGTCGCTCTCGAACATTCCAGCACTGCGGCGCTGCAGCAGACAATCGGGGCATTGATGCCGAGAGTCAAAGTCAGCACCAGTTCGACGGGCGGCAACTCGAACAACAGCAACAGCAACAGCAATCAGGGTGGTGGGGCTCCAGGTGGAGACGACGCTGAGCGAATGCGGCAGATGTTCATGCAGCGTGCATTGCAGGGTGGCGGCGGATCTCCGGGAGGTGGAGATCGCGGAGGAGACCGTGGCGGCGATCGAGGTGGCAGCCCGTTCGGGGGACGCGGTGGCTTCGGTGGCGGTGGCAGTCCGTTCGGAGGTCGTGGCGGATTCGGTGGCGGTGGCAGCCCGTTTGGTGGACGCGGTGGTCGCTGAGTTTTCTGTCGATCACTCACTCACTGCGAAACGCGGATTCGTAGAACAAATTGCGACCCGCGTTGAATCTACTAACCTGTTCAGGGTCAGGAGCGACTCTGGCAGACTTCTGGAGACGGAGTGGCCGAGAGGTCAGCGGGCGGCAGTCTGCTCTGATCATCCGGTTCTGGCGCGAAACCACTTTGTGATGTTGAATTCAGAGAGCATGGTCTGATGGAAATCGGCGAACTTCTCATCCGACGCGGTCTGCTGACTTCCGAGCAGGGGGCCACCGTTCGCGCTCAGATGAACGGCAAGCGGTTCGATCAGGCCGTCGTTGAAATGGGGCTGCTCAGCGAAGAAGACACGCTGAAAGCGTTCGCCGCCGAACTGGGGATGCAGTACATCGATCTGAAGGATTTTCAGGTCGATGTCGAACTGCTCAACCAGTTTCCAACCTCAACGATTTATCGCCACTCGCTGCTGCCGCTGCGAAAGGATGGCGATCGTGTCGAGGTTGCAACCGCCGACCCGTTCGATCTGGAAGCGCTCGATGAACTGAGTTCGCTCAGCGGACTGCGACTCGAACCGGTGCTCGCCCGACGCGATGACGTCATCACGCTGATCAAGAAGAATCTCGGCGTCGGTGGCGACACGATCAACGAACTCGTCAAACAGAAGACCGACGAGGACGACGAGTTCATGGCGGAAGCCGTCCGCGCTGATGGCGAACTTGCCGAGATGGCTCAGCAGGCATCGGTCATCCGGCTCGTCAATGAATTGCTGCTTGAAGCTCTGGAACTGAAGGCGAGCGACGTTCATGTTGAGCCGGGCGAACGCGGCCTGACCGTTCGATACCGTGTCGACGGAATGCTGCGGGTTCAGCCCGTTCCCCCGGAAATCAATCGCTTTTACGCCGCCATTGTCACGCGTCTGAAAATCATGTCGCGGCTGAACATCGCCGAGAAGCGACTGCCGCAGGACGGCCGCATCGAACTGCGCGTCGCTGGCCGGGATATCGACGTCCGCGTTTCGATCATCCCGATGCTGCACGGTGAGGGCGTCGTGCTGCGTATCCTCGACAAAGGCCGAATGATCTTCCGTCTCGCTGAGATGGGGATGCCCGAGCAGATCTACACGCCGTTTCATGAACTCATCGCCATGCCGCACGGCATTGTGCTGGTCACCGGTCCGACCGGAAGTGGTAAGTCAACGACGCTGTATGCGGCGCTCAGTGAAATCCGCAGTCCAACAACGAAAGTCATTACGGTTGAAGACCCGGTTGAATACCAGCTCGACGGAATCAGTCAGATTCAGGTCCACAGTCGGATCGGACTGACGTTTGCTGCCGGGCTGCGTTCGATTCTGCGTCACGACCCGGACGTGATCCTGATCGGCGAAATTCGAGACTACGAAACTGCGGAAGCCGCGATTCAGGCCTCGCTGACCGGGCACCTCGTCTTCAGCACACTGCACACCAACGATGCCGCCAGCGCGTTCACTCGACTGGTCGATATGGGCGTTGAACCGTACCTCGTCGCAAGTACCGTCGAAGGCGTCATGGCGCAGCGTCTGGTGAGACGGCTTTGTCCGAACTGCAAAGAGGCTTACCGTCCGGAACCCGGCGAATTGCCGAAGGATTTTCCGGCCTGCGACGTCGAACAGTTGTGGCGGCCTGTCGGTTGTCGTGAGTGCCGCGAGACAGGTTACTCCGGCCGGATCGGCACGTACGAACTGCTTCTCTCTGACGATACGGTTCGCGAAATGTGCGCTGACCGGATCAGCTCGACAAAGATTCGCAAATACGGCATCGAGCATGGAATGCTGACGCTGCGACAGTGTGGATGGCTCCACGTAATCAACGGTACTACCAGCGTCGAAGACGTTCTCCGCATCACTAAGGGTGACATCGTGTAGAAAGGCGGAAGCGCGAAGGCAGAAGGATGAATTCAGTCTTCGCGGTTAGCAGCCTTCGGCACTTTGCCTTTTGCCCTCAGCCTTTCGCCCTTTCAGAATCCCATGCCCGAATTCCAGTATGTCGCCCGAGCCCTCAGTGGGCAGGAAGTCAAAGGACTTCTGACTGCCGGCAGCGAGACCGAAGTCGTCTCGACGCTCGCCACTCGCGACCTGTTTCCGGTCAAGGTCGAGCTGGCAGAGTCAGCGAAGTCGCAGTTGCGATTCCGGGGTCGACGTGTCAAGGCGCGTGACCTGGCGGCGTTTTTTGCACAGCTCAGCGACCTGCTGCGTTCGGGCGTGCCACTGCTGAGATCGCTCGAACTGCTGCAGCGGCAGTCTCGCAATCAGGCACTCAAGCTTGTCCTGCAGGAAGTGCGTGACGACGTCGCCGACGGAACTCGACTGGCCGAAGCGATGCGGCAGCATTCCAACGTGTTCAACGACCTGGCCGTCAGCATGGTGCGAGCCGGCGAGGAAGGCAGCTTTCTGGAAGACGTGCTGCGCCGCATTGCCGACTTCACCGAACATCAGGAAGACCTGAAGGGCCGCGTGATCGGAGCCGTTGCCTATCCGGCGTTTCTGGCCGTGGTCGGTGGTATCGTCCTCACCATTATGATGGTCTGGTTTGTGCCGAAATTTGAACCCGTCTTTCAGCGACTGGAAGCGGTTGGCGAACTTCCGTGGATTACAACGGCCGTCGTCGCTGTCAGCGACACGCTGGGTCACTACGGAATCTTTGTTGCACTGGCTGCTGGAGCGGGGTTCGCGGCGGCATACGTCTATGCCGACTCGGAGGAAGGCCGCGAGACATTTGACCGAATCCGCCTGGGCATTCCCGGTGCAGGGCGAATTTATCGCAGCCTGGCCATCGCCCGGTTCTGCCGCATTCTGGGAACTCTGCTCAAGAATGGCGTTCCGATTCTGCAATCACTGCGCATCGCCAAAGACGCCACCGGCAACAAGGTTCTGTCCGAAGCGATCGGCACGGCAGGCGAGAATATCTCCGCTGGTAAATCGCTTGCCGACCCGCTGCGCGTCAGTGGCCAGTTTCCAGAAGAGACGGTCGAGATGATCGCAGTCGCTGAGGAAGCCAATAATCTGGAACAGGTCCTCGTCGACGTCGCTGACGGCATGGAGCGTCGCACGTACCGGTATCTGGAACTGTTTGTCCGCCTGCTGGAACCGGCCATGCTGCTGGTGATGGCCATGCTGGTTCTGTTCGTAATGCTCGGACTTCTGCTGCCCGTGCTGCAGAGTTCGTCGATGATTTAGTGATTGTCAAGGATCGTGTCCGAAACCACTTCCTGAAATCAGCCGGAACAACGCAGAGCCTGTGCCGGCGTACTGACTACTGACAACCTGCCGCCGGAGTCGAACTCCGGAATTGACCTGCCTGAGAGGAGAACTGTCCTGTGAAAACTCACATCCCGAATCGTAAGCGTCCTCAGAAGCGACCGGGCTTTACGCTGATCGAAGTGCTGCTCGTGCTGATGATCATTGGCGTGATTGCCGCCTTCGCCGTCCCACAGTTGCTCGGCCGTCAGCAGAAAGCGATGGTCGACGCGACGAAGATCGATATCCGCAACTTTGAAAACGTCGTGAAAAACTACGCAGTCGACCACGACGGGGTCTGGCCAACCGGTGACGCAGACACGGTCGTTGGAATGCTGATCAATCCAGGAACGGATAAGGACGGGCGCTCGGTTGCACCTTATCTGGAAGAAATTCCCAAAGATCAGTGGGGCCAGCCATTGTTTTACGAGTATCCACCGAGCAGTAACCGTCAGAGCGGTGGCGTCGATAAACCCGCCATCTGGTCGGCTGGACCGGATCGGCAGGACGGTAACGAAGACGACGTGACCAACTGGGTTCGTGCTCTCTAATCGACTTTTGACAGCAGACGGAATTCGCCATGCGGGTTTCTTCGGCCACTCACGGCAATCGACCTTCCAGCGGTTACACACTGCTGGAAGTGATGCTGGCGGTGTCAGTGCTCGTCATTCTCGCGACGGTCGCGTCGACTCCGGTCATGCGGACCTGGCGTGATCAGCGGCTGGCGTCGTCGGCCGAAAACGTTCGCAGTCTCCTGGCCGGAAGCCGGATTCGCGCGGTCGACTATGACGAGACCTGGCAGTTCCGCTACGAACCCGGCGGGACACACTACGTCCGCGTGCCCCTGAATCCGCCGGCCAGCGATGGAGACGAGTCACCGACCTACGACGGTCCGCAAAGTGGAACGCTCCCGAACGGAGTCACGTTTGAAACAGACGACACCGGCTCGGCTCCACCGCTCGACTCGAAACTGATCGATGCCCTGTCCGATGCTCAGGAACTGTCCGCCGCGTCGTGGGCGACGCCAATTCTGTTTTATTCGGATGGAACCGCGAACCAGGCTGAATTTCGCATTGTGGATCAGTACGGAGGCAGCCGTGAAATCTCAGTCCGGGACCTGACGGGAGCTGTCACGTCGCGACGCACGCCGAATGAGGAATAGGGTGCTTGAAACGCACCACCGCCCGGAATTCAACTTCGACCGATCATGCAGCGATCCAGTCCTCAACCGCGACGGCGATTCACCGGCAACCGTGGCCGGGCCTCAAGTCTGCGCGCCGGGATATCCCTGCTGGAGGTTGTTCTGGCATTGAGTATTTTTCTGGGTGCCGTTGTCGCGCTCAGCCAGCTCACGAACAGCGGAATGAATTCCGCGATCGGCGCGCGACTGCAGACTCAGGCGGTGCTGCGGTGCGAATCGAAACTGGCGGAAATCGTTGCGGCGATTGAACCGCTCGACGACGTCACAGACCAGCCGTTTGAGGACGACGACAAGTGGACCTGGAGCCTGGCTTCGGTTGAGGGGCCGCATCCGGATCTGCTCAACGTGACCGTGTCTGTCCGCTTCGACGGCGGCAATCAGCGCGCGTCGACCGGGTTTTCGATCTCGCGTCTGATGCGTGATCCGGCCGTGTTTGAAGAGGCGGCTGTCGCGGCTGCCGACGCCGCTGCTGCGGAGGACGACTCACTATGAACCGCTCTCTGCAGTCTTCCATGTCGGGCTCGGCGCGTTCCGTCATGTCAACGGCGGGCTCACGCAGAGGTTTCACTCTGCTTGAACTGACGCTGGCTCTGGGCCTGACGATCGTTCTGATGACGGCGGTCTATCGCGCCATGGAGATTCACTGGCAGTTCTCAGTCGCCGGTCAGATCGAAGTCGAACGTTCGCAGATTGCGCGGGCACTGCTGTCGAAAATCGCCGCCGACATTCGTTCGACGGTCTACCGGGAACCGGACGTTTCGGCGGCGACGTCATCGAGCACCACAGACAGTACGGATACGTCGACGGACAGCACGTCCTCAGACAGCGATACGACCGTTGTCGAATACACGGATCCAGCCGACGCGTTTTCGAGTAACTCGACCGGAGTCTTCGGCGACGGGCAGTCGCTGGTGCTGCACATTTCCCGGCCGATGCGTGCGAAGGAATCTCCGTCCGGCGATCCGGGAAGTGGACTGTCGCAGAGCGACCTGAAATCGGTTTCGTACTTTCTGGCGGGTGGCGAAGCGAGCGTTGCCAGCATGGTCAGTGGGCCGCTCAGTTCCAAACAGACGGACGACGGTATCGAAGGCCTGAGTCGAATGTCCGGCGACCGGTTTGCCCTGATTCAGTCGACGGATGCTGGAGACACGCCCGACGTCGCCTCTCAGACGGAACTGCTGGCACCGGAAGTGAATTATCTTTCGTTTGAGTACCACGATGGCTACGAATGGCTGACGGAATGGGACAGTGCCGTTGAGAGACGGCTGCCGAACGCGATCGGCGTGACGATCGGCTTCCGCGCGCCGGACTTTCCGGAGAATTCGTTCCTGCGACGGACAGCGTCCGAGTCGACGGATACGTTTCGGATCGTCGTGCCGTTGTCGGCGGCCAATCCGTTTGAAGGTGTGGCGTATTGAGTGAATGCGGAATGCGGAGTTCTGAATGCGGAATGGGTGAGCGACGGGGACGGTTGAATGCGGCGACACAGAAGTAATCGGAAAACAGTTCGGCGGCGTTCGCCAGTGCGTCAGAGAACGGCTGCGCGAGTGTTTGAACTTGCTGGCGACGCGCGACGCGGGACGGTCCTGATTCTTGTTCTGGTTGTCGTCGCCGTGCTGACGCTCGGCGCGTACACGTTCTCCGAGATCATGCTCACCGAAGCCGAAGCGACAGCTATGTACGGCCGGCAGGCCGAGTCGCGTGCGTTTGCTGAGTCTGGAATCGAACATGTCGCTGCGGTGCTCGGTTATCCCGACAGCGACGACGACCTCAACGTCTATCACAATCCGAACCGCTTTCAGGGGGTTCTGCTGCGTGATGCTGAGAACGCTCGTGGACGCGGCCTGTTCGCCATCGTGGCGCCGATCGAAGCTGATAGTTCCGCGTCGGCCTTTCGATTCGGATTGGTCGACGAGTCGGGGCGGCTCAATCTCAATCAGCTTCTGAGCTTCGGGCTCGACGACATGCAGACGCGTGAACTGCTGATGAACCTGCCGGAAATGACGGAGGACGTCGCTGACGCCATTCTGGACTGGGTCGACGACGACGACGATCTGCGCGAGTACGGTGCCGAAAGTGACTATTACTCGTCGCTCGATCCGCCCTACTCAGCAAAGAACGGGGCATTTGAGTCCGTCGACGAACTGCTGCAGGTTGCGGGCGTCACACCGGAGCTTCTGTACGGCGAGGATACAAACCGCAACGGCCTGCTCGATCCCAACGAAGACGATGGAGATCAGTCGCCTCCGTTTGACAACGCGGACGGACTGCTCAATCCGGGCTGGGCGGCTTTCCTGACAGTCGACAGTCGCGAGTCGAATCTGCAAGCCGACGGCAGTGAGAAGATCTATGTCAATGAGGGCGTGCTCACGGATCTGTACGACGCTCTGGAAGAAGAGTTCGACGAAGACATCGCTAAGTTCATCGTCGCGTTTCGGATGAATGGTCCGGTCACGCCGCTGTTGACTGACGAAGACAGTGCGGCCGCAACGGCCAGTTCATCGACAACCGGTTCATCGTCCAGTGGTTCCGGGTCGGGCAGTCCTGCGTCGACCGGTTCGACATCCGGCAGCGGCAACTCAGGCTCCAGCGGACAAGCCAGCACGGGGCAGAATTCGAGAAGTCAGGGGAGCGGAGGGCAGACCGGGGCCAGTGGCGGCGGCCGACAGACCGGGAGCACCGGCGGAGGCAGCAGCGGCGGTAACAGTCTGACCAGTGCGGCTTCGGCGGTCGGCAACGCGATTGGAGCGGCTGTGACCGGTCAGGTGACACGTGGCGGAATGGACCTCACCAACGGAGCAAAGGTCGAAATCAAGTCGCTGTATGAGCTGATCGGGTCGCAGGTCACCGTTAAAGTCAACGGCAACGACACAACACTCGACAGCCCATGGTCAGCAAGTCCGAGTGACATGCAGTCTTATCTGCCCAGTCTGTTCGGGACGTTTACCGTCAGCGATCAACCAGAACTTCAGGGCCGCATCAACGTCAATCAGGCGCGGTACGAAACGCTTGCCGGGTTGCCGGGCATGACTCCGGAAATCGCCAGCGCTATCTCCAGCTCGTCGATGATCGGCGCGGACGGATCGGTCGGCCGGGACACGATTACGTCGCGGTCAACGACCGGCTGGCTGGTGACGGAGGGCATCGCCGATCTCGCCACGATGGCGAAACTTGATCGCTTTCTGACGGCGCGCGGATACGTCTACCGGGTTCAGTCGATCGGCTGTTTCGAGCAGGGTGGCGGCTTTACTCGACTGGAGGCAGTCCTCGACGCGACAGAAAATCCCGTGCGAATCGTTTCCGTCCGCGACCTCACCGACCTGGGACGCGGTTACAGTCAATCTCTGCTGACCGGTACGGCCGGCGAGACAAACTGATCCGACACACGCAGGCAGAGTTTTTTCGGTGCCCGCTGGCGAGCAGCAGCGGATCCTGTCTGACCGGGATTTGCATCAGCGAAGGCTTAACGGGTCGGAACGAGCGGCGGCAACAACTGACTTCTGAGGCGGAATATGGCTGATTTTCTGGCACTCGACTGGGAAGCAGATCGCATCTGCGGTGTGCAGGCTGACGTCAGTCGGTCTTCGGTGAAGATCCAGAATTCGTTTTCCGGCGTGATTCCGGAAGAAGCGATCGGGCAGCCCGAACGGATCGGTACATGGCTGCAGACGCAGCTCAAACGGCACGGCATCTCGGCGCGGCAGACAATCGTTTCACTGCCGCGCGAAGAAGTCATCATGCGGCATTTGGAAGTTCCACCGGTCGGCGACAACGAACTGCCGGAACTCGTCCGCTTTCAGTCCGCGGCAAAATCGACGATCCCGCTTGATCAGTTGAGTCTCGATTTCCTGCCGCTGCCGTCGATGGATAAAGACGCTCCACGTGACGTACTGGTCGCGTCCGTCCATCAGAATCGAATCCGTCGTATCCGCACCGCGGCCGAAGCGGCGGGACTCGAGATCGCATCGATCGGCGTGTCGTCGGTTTCGGCCGCTTCGATGGTCATCCTCGCTGAAGGACACATCACGCACGAACCGGGCGATGTCAGCTTGATCATCGCGCGGCACGGCGACCGGCTCGAAGTCTCGATGATCGCCGACGGAGCGCTGCAGATGACGCATTCGTCGCAGGTTCTGTCGGAGGAAGGAGAACAGTCACGCACGGCGATTCTCGCGGAAATCAGCCGCTCGATGATCGCTCTGCAGAAACGGATTCCCAACGTCCGTATCACGCACGCGTGGATTGTCGGATCCGAGTCTGAAGAGGTCGGCCTTGATGCCGTGATCAACGAGCGTTTCAAGTGCAGCGTCAGACGACTTGATCCGTTCCGTGGTCCGCAGATCAGTCTGTCCTGCCGGCCGGTCGATGAACCGCACGGTGCCTTTGCTGGCCCGATCGGTCATCTGTTGTGCCAGGCGTCCGAAGTGCTCGACGCAGTTGACTTTGTCAATCCGCGACGAGCTGAAGTGAAGAAGGATTACACGAACGTCAAACGCGGTCTGATCGCTGCGGCCGTCGTTGCGTCGATCGTTGCCGCCTACGGCTACCGCGCATGGGCGGTTGCCGACCTGGAAGCGAAGACGAAGGCCGCTGCTGACGATTTCATTTCGCAGAACGAGACAATCAAACGTCTGGAACCGCAGGTCAAAGTGGCGAACGCTGTTGACGCCTGGGCCTCGAAACGCGTTGACTGGCTGGACGAAGCGCAGCAACTCGCCGACGCAATGGGCGGCACGGAACGGCTCTACCTGACCGAACTGCAGTTTGGTGAAGGCACGCGCGGTGAACGCGGTACAATCTCGGCAACGGGCAACGCGAAGGAACGCTTCGACGTCGAAAGCCTGAATGCCGAACTGATGAAACGCCAGGGTGTCGAAGTCAATCCGTTCGATATCAAGAACCGCGGTCGCGACAGTAAGTATCCGCAGGAATTCAATCTTGATGTCCGTCTGAAGGAAGCACCGGCCGACGCAGCAAAGGCACCAGCGACCCGCACGCGATCCTGAAGCCCGATGCGTGAGAGTCGTGACAGGCCGTCGAAAACGTTTTCCAGACTTTCGGCTGGGTGCAATCAGGAGAAGTGTCATGCGTCCAATCCTCTGGTCTGTCGTGGCAGCCATTACCTGTATGCTGACTGTCGAACCAGCATCCGCACAGTTTGGCCGCGGTGGTTCAGACCGCGACCGAGGTTCTGATCGTGACCGGGGCGGATTCGACCGCAGCCGCTTTGGCGGATTTGATCGCGGAGGTTTCGACCCCAGCCGGTTCGGCGGTGGCGACCGTGGCGGCTTTGACCCCAGCCGGTTTGGCGGCTTCGGCGGCCCCCCTGGATTCGGTGGCCCGCCCGGAGGCTTCGATCCCAGCCGTTTCGGCCGCGGCGATTCCGATCGGGATCGGGGCAGTGACCGGGGTGGCGATCGAGGTTCGAGCGATGATCGCGGGCGCTCTGATGATCGGCGTTCTTCGTCTTCGCGAGATGATTCCCGCGGTCGCAGTGGCACGACCACTCAGCCTCGCTGGACACCACCGACGCGCGTTCGCGTAACTATCGACCTGCCTGCTGCCTGGGCTGCCGCAGACCTCAATCACGACGGCCAGATCGGACTTTATGAGTGGGATCGGTCAAAGTATTCCGAGTTTTTTGCACTCGACGTCAACCACGACGGCCTGCTGACACCTCAGGAAATCGCGAAGTCCGGCGGAGCGTCATCACCGTCGGCTGCGTCGCAGCTTCCGAGCGGTTCTGGTGCTGTCGGCCCGGCTGTTGCAACGGCTCCGCCGGGAGGCACGCCACCGCAGACGTTTGCCTCGCCACCTGGCAGTTCAGGCCCACCCGCCGCAGCAGGCACGGGTGCCCCCATTACTGCTGTCCAGTTTGACGCGGACAGCCAGGAAGGCCGGTGGGCGAAGTTCGTCTTCGGTCAACTGGACCGCGACAAAGACGGCTCGCTCACCGCGGAAGAGTGGAGCCAGAGCCGGTCAACGCGGCTGAGCTTCGAGAAGCGGAACGTCCAGACCAGTTTTCCGGCCTCATTCGAGCAGTTCGGCGGCCTGATCGTCGCCGTCCAGCGCGCCGAAAAAGCGAAGTAGCGACGCAGGACCCGCACGCGTGGAATCTGGGTCAACGGCTCACTGCGATACCGACTACACATCGAAGTCAATCAGCGTGCCGCGATGACCGTCACAGCTCACGCGTTCGCCCGCATGGTTAGCCGTCGAGTCAGCATCGTCGGCCGCAGACGCCGCGTCACCTGACTGCCGAGCTGACTCGTCAGCACTGTCAGACTCGCCACGCGGCTGTTCCTGATGTGGTCCCGGTCCGGCGTAAGTGCCGTCGGCGTCGCGGTCACCAGAACCTTCCGTTTTGTCCGGCTCGGCAAGCTGCCCGCTGAATGCTTCGCGCGCCGCCTCGGCGGCCCGGTCCGCACTGTCGGATTTCGAAGCGTCCGTGTCCAACGCCGCGCGAACATTCCCCGCATAAGGATTGATCGGGGCTCCTCCCGCGGCTGCACCAATCGTACTCATCGTTCTCCCCACGACACCGGAAGAAGCATCCGCAGCCGCCGCCCGAAATCGGGCAGCGGCTACCGACAATGAGTCTCACATTGAGGTTCCATCACGGCCGCAACGACTCAGACAGGCCGCAGCCTAACGCAGACCGCCGCTCGACCGGGAGACGATTTCCGAAGCCCGCCCGCAGCGCTGCCGATTCCGGAAGTACGACAACCGTCACGGCTCAATGTTCAGCAGATCCTCTTTCTCCTCAACGTTCAGAATGTCAGCCTGAATCAGCATGAAGCTCCGCCGATGGCGCACGGCTCGAAACCTACGCGACTTCTCGGAAGCCGACACGCCGACGATCGGCGCATCAGGATCTGCCGGCTCGGTGACTTCGAGCAGAATCGCTTCGTCTTCCGAAACAGGCGGCAATTCCACGACGGTGACGGGAGGAGTGACCTCGTCGGCGGACTTCTTGCGGCCGCCGTTGAAGCCCGCCGCAAGCCTGACAAACTGACGATTCACGGACACTGTCGGTTGCAGTCGAAGCTGAGGCCGATGGCCACCTCGCTCCGGTAGAAACAGGTCGCCCGTCTGCCCGTTGAACAGCGTCACTTTCGGAAGCAGACTCACTTCAGCGTCGGACCGAAGCTGCTCCGCCTGGGCCGTCGTCAACCGCGCGTACTTGCAGGTCGCTGAGTCACCCAACGGTCGGAGTTCCGCCTCAATGCCGGCCTGCTTCACACCATCCGGCGCTGTCCGGAGCGTCTCAACCTGCAAGCGAACCGTGACATCCCGCACCCGCCGCAACTGGCCCAGCAGATCGGAGATCTTCTCATGCACTGGCTGTGTCTGACGAATGATGAGACTCAGTGTTGTCTCACTGAAATTGATCGTTCCACGACCTCCGCGTTTCGTCCACGAGTCTGGCTCAACAGTTGACTGAATCAGTGAAACCAATTCGTCAAATTCGAGTGCGGCTTTGGGTGGAGGCTGAACAGCGCCTGCCGGAACCACGCCGCCCTGTCGTTCCGCGAGTTTCCATTCCCGACCGGTTTTTGTCTCGTCGGCATGAACCACGACCGTGCGAGGAATCGGCACGACCAGGTCGGCAACGGGATACGCGGCCGCAACCAGCTTGCCACGCATTCGTTGTCCGCTGGTGACGACAACTCGGTCGTGGTCGTCCACCACGACACCCAGTTGAAGCGGTTTCAGCATGCGTCCGAGCGCGTCGGGCAGCCAGATGTTTTCCAGATCGATAGTAACTGGAGTCAGCGCTGCTACACCTGCCTGCTGAATCTCCGCCTCATCAATCACGACGTTCAAACCCGCAGACCTGCCAAGCGATCTCATCACGTCAATCAGCGGCGTGCAATCGAACTTCAGCGACACAAGTTGTCGCAGCGAAGCTTCCTCCCAGAGTCTGTCCCACTCGTCCCCGATCATGTTCCCGGCAGGTCGACTCAGTGGCGTGATCTCTGTCGGCACATCGACTGATGAAGCGGTTGCAGGCCGCAGCAACCCGACCTTTCTCGCTGACATTTCAGTCATGACCAGCGAATCCCGGTCAAGCATCAGATCAACTTCCCCGGCACGCAGGATAGTGGAAGCCGAATCGTCACTTTGTCCCCACGCAGTCCAATTGCTGTTACCTCCGATAGCCATGACCGCGTTCTTCATTTGGCAGCGAATTCCGCCGGACGAGACTTCAATGGGGATCGTCAATCGTATCGAATCTGCCTTTGCGCCGACCGCTTCTGTTGGGGGATCAATGCTTGACAGAGATGTAGAGAGCGCAGAGTTACAGCTTAGCTCGATAACGAGTGTCTTCGGTTCCCATCGCATCTCGCATTGGTCTGCACGTAGCACGAGACGCGCTGTCTTTGGGCCGAATCGGCGGGTGATTTCTGGCTGATAGACGGAGATCGAAACCGGCATTCGGAACATACGAACCTGATCCGAAATCCTGAGAATTGACAGCACTGAATCAGTTAGCGACGCAACATCCACATGAAACTCGCCGTAAATATGCAACGTCCTTCCAGTGACGCCATGAGTCCTGGTCTCATTGACGCTTTCCGGGCGAGTTTCATTCGTCTTGTCCTCGGCATCCTCTGGGCTGTGTATTGATCGATCAGACTTGATGGAAGTATCGACGACATTTAGCGACTCCGGCTGGCGGTCGATCGTGCGTTCCTGGTCCACTCCGTCATTTGGACATGTGTCGCACTCAGTAGCCGATTCTGATTCAGTCTCCGGGGGAACAACGGCCTCATCGGCCGCACTCACAACAAACGCGCCTCCGGGCAGCGTGAGTGCGGCGGTTCCGATTGCGATCAGCCAGCACCACCACGGCGTTCGACGACGACATCCTTGTCTGAGCGTCATGATTCTCTCCAGTCGTTTCGAGGTAACATCCACCGGTCTCACGCCGGGGAATACGGGAACGGGGGCGAGCTGACTTTTCAGCTCGAGCACATGCAGCAGCGATCGGGCATACGTTGCCGGATCGCACTTCAGCTCAGCGAGCACTTCCTCATCACAGCACCGCTCGGCTTCGCGATTGGTCAGCCGACCGACCCACCACACCAGCGGATGAAACCACCACACCGCCTGAGCGATCGTCTGCAGCAGCCCGATCCACAGATCGCCGCGCCGAACGTGCAGGAGTTCGTGCGCGAGAATCGGAAGCAGCGAGCTGTAGGCGAGTTTCTCCGAAACTCGCAGTTCGTCAGGGCTTGCTCCTGAGCTACGAATGGAGTCGCCACGCGGGAATTCGCCCGGACTCTGCACATCTCCAGGTTTCGGAGAAACCTGGCTACGGCTGCTCAACCGATCGACCACAACCGCCGGCAGCAGAATCGTCTTCCGAAACAGCCCCACAACTGCCGGTCCGATTCGGCTTTCGGTGACCAGAAGACGCACGCGCTTCACGCCAAGCTGTCGAGCCAGTTTGTCGAGCTGACTTTCCAGTTCCGCGCACTCGCGTCGAGGAGCCTTCGTCAACTGTCGCCAGAATCTCCACCAGCGCACGACAATGACCAGCAGCACGGCAAGGACACTTCCCAGCCACAGCGTCGCCACAACTACCGGCCACACGGTCTGCCTGCCGGTCGCTTCTTCAGGGGCGAGCAGCTCTGCTGCTTCCGCATCGCTCAGAGGAACTGCGGCAAACGGATCTGCGTCTTCAGAAGCCGGTTCGTTCGAGGCCGCGTCAACAACAATCAGTTCCTGCCACTTAACCATCTGCCATTCGACATCGAGCTGCGCTGCTTGCGTCTCAACAATCCGCTCTGGCTGCAACCAGCAGAAGATTCCACCGGTACTGCTCCACAGCGGTGGAGTCAGACATTTTGCCAGGACGACCAGCCACAGCACGTGGGCCAGGTGCGGCCGTCGCCGTGACAACCAGCGATTGGCCACAGCGACAATCACGATCAGCAACGTGACCTGCCACAACTGGACGACGGCGAGAGCAGCGAAGTCGGCATCCATGCTACTGCTCCATGCGGTCGATCAGTTTGCGAAGTTCCGCCAGTTCGTCCGCTGTAACACGACCGTCCTCGATCAGGTGTCGCATCAGAGGCAGCGTCTCGCCGCCGAACAGACGGTCGACCAGATCGCCAACCGTTTCGCGAATCACCGTCGCCGGCCGAACTCGCGGCGAGTAGACACGCACGCGACCGTCAAGTTCCGCTTTGACGTAACCCTTCGATTCCAGCCGCCGCAGATAAGTCTGCACGGTCGCGAACTCGAGACCGCGATCAGCGGAGATCGCCTCGAAGACTTCCCGCACGGTGGCCTTTTTCAGCTCCCACAGCGCGCGAGCCACTTCCATTTCGCCCTTCGACAAGGCAGGCCGATCACCCATCGCCGCGACTCCCTTCCATCAGCATTCGACGCGGCAGCTCCGACAGAGCAGACATCGCGTACATTCGTAATTGGTGGCGGGAGAGTGACGTACGTTTGTAATTGCGTCAACCGCAGTTTTCTGAGAAGCAACCTCGACGTTGAACGTGAAAGCAAAAGGCCCGCGAATCACACGAATGGCTGCCGTAGTTCTTCCGGACAGCCCATTCGTGTGATTCGCGGGCCTCGTCAACGATTCGCAGGCGCCGCTCAGCCGAGGCGTTTCAGTTTCGACACGCGGCCGGTCGCAACCCATTCGGCGACAAAGATGTCGCCTTCAGGAGTGAAGCAGGCGTCGTGCGGATGCACGAACTTGCCGTCGATCCACTTTGAACGGTCGTTGCGCACGCCTTTCTCTGTCTTCGTGACGCGTTCAACGTCATCGCCGAGTCGAGCGACAACCTCGTTCTTTCCATTCAGCAGCGTGATTCGCGCGTGCAGCTCAGGGACCAGCAGCAGGTCGTTCCAGGTGTCGACGTTCGCCGGCAGGCCGTAGCCGGTCAGCGTTTCAAGATACTGTCCGTCGAGCGTCAGGTACTGCAGCGTGTTGTGTGCCCGGTCGCAGACAACGACGCGTTCCTCCTGGCCGGGACGGCGATCAATCCAGATGCCGTGAGGCGTTGCAAACTTACCCTGGCCGTCACCCGGACCGCCGAACGAAGACACATAGTTCGCGTCCTTGTCGTATCGATGGATGTAGAACGAGCCATACCCGTCAGCCAGCAGAAAGCCACCGTCGTTCAGGAAGGCGAAGTTCGTGGGCATGAAGCGGTCGCGGCCCCAGATCTTCTGCGGGTTCGACGCCTCGCCTTCGGCATACACACCGGACTCCATCGGCGCGTACTTCTGCCAGACGGTTTCGCCTTTGAGCGTCAGCTTCGCAAAGCTCTTCACCTGCTGGTACGCGCAGACATAGAGGAACTCCTCGCCGCCTTCCTCGCGCACTTCGATGCCGTGTCCGCCGCCCTGAAACTGGTTGCCGAACGCTTGGATGAACTTCCCTGCCGCATCGAAGACGAAGATCGACGGGTGATCCTTCAGGTCGGCGTGGCCTTCGTGAATCACGTACAGATGGCCGGCCCTGTCGACCGCCACGTTGTGCGTCGTCTGCCAGGTGTACCGATCGGGAAGCTGCGGCCAGTCGTGCATGACTTCGTACTTGTAGTCACCGGTTCCTAGAATGACCTGCTTCTCGGTGCGATAGGCGGTTGCGACGGCCGGAGCTGCGATCGTCGCGGTTGCAACTGCGGCTGACGTTTCCAGAAACTGGCGGCGGGACAGCGAAGTGGACTGCGGGCGCGGCATGAGAGTTCTCCAGTGAAAGAGGCCACGAGGGACCGGCATCGTGAGCCAGTGATTGTGGCACTCGGAGCAGCCAGAAGAAACTCGCCCAGCCGGAATCTTTCAGTTGCGGCGGGCTGCCAGCAGCGAGTCGTGTTCAGCATCGCCGCGCGGCACGAGCCCGATGGCGCGGCCCGTCCAGAGCACGTCAAGATCAGAGACTCGCCAGAGTTCGCGACCGAACGTCGGGTCGCCCATTTCGACGGTCCTCTCGGTCAGAAACCGGAAGAAGACGACCGAGTGCGCCTGGCCCGGAGTCCAGCCGCAGGCTTCGCGAAAGACGGGATCGACCACCGGACTGTCGGGTAGTTCCGCGACGAGGATCACTGGTCCGGAGTCACGACGTCGCAGACCGGCAGCGTCCGTCTCGAACACAACCGGCATCCAGCCTGTACCCTGCGTCTTCAGGGACAATCCGCGGTACAGACCCATCCAGTTCGTTCCGGAACGCGTGAGGCACAGGTCGGCCATCTCAGCTTCTGTCGCCTCGATCCCGTGCGCTTTCAGAACGGTGGTCGCGCTCGCCGCGCTGCACGAATACGGAGTCGTCTGCAGGCAAATGCGGCCCTGCCACTCATTCCGACACTGGGGAGCAGCGCCGAGAAGCGGGTACGCGACGGCCCAGCCGCCAGCCGCCAGCAGAGCGCCGGAACTCAGACAGCGACGCAGGCGGTCCGGCGTGCCAGTCCACGCGAGCCCGGCCAGCAGAGCAGCAAACAGTGGGAACCAGTTGCCGAGTACGATCAGATCGGCATGAGGTATGAGTCGGCTGAGCAGGACGCGGTCCCAGAGTAGTCCAGAATAGGCCGCTCCAAGCAGGACCGTCAGGCACGCCAGGAGGTTGCGGCGAGAAGCGCGGCAGGATCGTGACCCGGCGACCGCCAGTCCAAACAGACCAGCCGACGCCAGAGCCACAAGAGTCAGGCTGACGAGAAGATCGCTCATGCGAACATCCGTCTCTGATGCCAAAGTGTTTTGTGAATTCACGAAAACTTCACATTGTCTCCACACTCTATTCTTCATCTTCGATTCTGGACAACGCGGCTCCGCGTTAATTCCAGACGGAATTAACAGTGCATCCGAATTCAGTGCAGACCACAGCTTTTAACCTCGCAGCCGATGCGATGAGTGTGCTCCGACGGCAGGACCTTTCAGGTCCGTCCGTCGAAGCTTGAATCGCGCCGCAGGCGACGCCACACTGCCTCGGTCTGGCGCGCGGAATCTGACTTCGCTGTGTGAGACAACTTCTTTGTCAACAACAGGTTCCAGCGCAGCGTGCCGTTCTGCGCCGTAGCGACTGCCCTCGGAGAATCCCGTGTCCGACTCGCTGACTCAGCGCATCCTGGGCGAACTCGAAGCGCTCGTCCTGATCGATCCCCATTCGCACATCAATCCGCACTCGGCAGCCTCGACCACGCTGGCTGACATCATGGGGTATCACTATTACACCGAACTGGCTCACTCGGCCGGACTGCCGCGGGAACAGATTGAAGAGTCCGGACTCGACCCGAAGGAAAAAGTCGGTCGCCTGGTCGAGAAACTTGACGACCTGGAAAACACCGCTCAGGTGAGCTGGCTGCTTGAAATGTGCCGTGAGTTCTTCGGCTTCGAAGACACGGCGATCACCAGCGGCAACTGGGAAGCTCTGTACGACACGGCGGCCGCGAAGATGGCCCGGCCCGAGTGGGAAGAGCAGGTTCTCTCGCACAGCAGGCTGGAGAAAGTCTTCCTGACCAACGACTTCGACGACCCGCTGTCCGGTTTCGACACCAATCGGTACATCCCCTGCCTGCGGACCGACGATCTGGTCTTCCACTTCACGAAGCCGGAAACCCGCGAGCGTCTGCAGAAGGCGACCGGCAGCAGCGTGATGGACCTTCCGTCGCTGCGGTCCGCGATCGGCTCGCTGTTCGAGCACTTTACAAAGCACGGTGCCCGAGCGTGTGCGATTTCGATTCCTCCCGATTTTGCGCCGAACAGGGAAGAGGATTCGGCGGTTGTCCCCGTGCTGACTCGCGTTCTGAATGACGAAGAGCTGTCTGCCTGCGAAGCCGCAACGCTCAGCCGCTTCGTCTTCTGGACGCTGGCCGAGTTCTGTTCCGAATACAAACTGCCGTTCGATCTGATGATCGGCGTCAATCGGCGCGTGTACGAAAGCGGCGTCTTTCAGGGGCAGGATCTGTTCGACAAGCGAGTCTCACTGATTCAGTACAAGGCTCTGTTCAACGCGTTTCCGCAGGTGACGTTTCCAGTCTCAGTGCTCGGCCAGACCAGCAATCAGGAACTTGTCAGCTACGCCTGGATTTTCCCGAACGTCGTCACCAATGGGCACTGGTGGTACTCAAATATCCCCGCGTTTATTGAACTCGACTGCCGCAGCCGGTTGCAGGCTGTCCCGAAGACGAAACAGATCGGTTACTACAGCGATATGTACAAGCTGGAGTTTGCTCTGCCGAAGTTTGCCATGTACCGCCGCATTCTGGCGAAGACGCTGGCAAACGATTTTGTCATCGATCGCGGCTGGAGCGAAGACCGGGCGATTGCTCTTGGGAAGCTGACACTGCGAGGAAATGTTGAGACGATCTTCAATCTCTGAAATCGTGTCTGTCTGCCTACGCTGATCACTGCCAATCGGGGTTCCGTCCCGAGCCAAACTGAGAGACGCAAATATGGCGAAGCTGGTTCTTCTGCAGGATGGACAGGCATTTCCGCACGAGGTCGTTGAAGGCGATACGCTGATCGGCCGGCACCCGGACTGCGGCATCCAGTTGAACTCGAATACTGTCTCGCGGTTTCATGCGAAGATCACGAAGAGTGGTGACGAATACCACCTGCAGGATCTCGGCAGTGGCAACGGTACGTTTCTGAATGGCACACAGCTTCCCAAAGAACAGCCAGCGCCGCTGAGCAATCAGGCGCGGATCAAATTCGGTCCCCTGCTCGCTCGATTTGAATGTGACGGCGTGCCGGTTCCAGCGCCGGCACTGGCAGCGCCGCGTCCCAGACCGCAGGTTCCAGCTGGTGGAGATGATTTCGGAGCTGGCGGATTTGATTTCTCGATGGACGACGGCGACGAAGACGAAGCCACCATCATGGGGACGCTGCAGGCCAGCGGTGGCAGCGCCGGCGGTTTTGGAATGCTGGGCGTTCACCCCGAGGCAAAGCTCAAAGGCGTGATTGAAATCACACGCGCGCTCTGCGGTGAAACCGACGTCGACAAAATGCTGCCTGCAATTCTGAAAACGCTGTTTGATGTGTTTCCGGGCGCGGACCGCGGCTGCATTCTGCTGAAGGATCAGAAGTCCGGTCAGATGTTGCCGCGTGCCTTCAGGCATCGTCGTGAAGGAGAAGACGCAACTGTTCGACTCAGCCGGACGATCGTCAACAAGGTGCTGGCAGACAAAGCCGGCATCCTGTCAGCCGACGCGTCCAGCGACGATCAATTCAGCGGATCGGAGTCGATTTCAAATCTTTCCATCCGATCAGTCATGATCGTGCCGATGCTCGATAAAGACGGCGAACCGATTGGCGTCATCAATATCGACACGCTGAACCCGCTGACGCAGTTCACGAACGACGATCTCGACCTGCTGATGACCGTCGCCAGCCAGGCATCGCTGACGTACGAAAATGCCCGGCTGATGAAGACGTATCTCGAAAAGCAGAAGCAGGACGGCGAGATGCGGATCGCGAAAGACGTCCAGCAGGCGCTGCTGCCGGACGAGCTGCCCAAAGTTGATGGCTGGAAGTTTTACGCATCCTATGATTCGGCTCAGGCCGTCGGCGGCGACTATTATGACGCCTTTCAGTTCGACGACGGCAAGGTCGTGCTGTCGTTCGGCGACATCTCCGGCAAGGGCGTGCCCGGAGCGATCATCATGTCACGGATGTCGAGCTGTGTGCAGAGCACTCTGCAGTTCACTCACAACGACCCGCTGGAAGCAGTGAACGCCATCAACGAACACATGTGTGCAAACGCCGCCGAAGGTCGCTTCGTCACTTACAACTTCATCCTGCTCAATCCGGCGACCAGCGAGGTTCAGCTCGTCAATGCCGGCCACATGTCGCCGATGATTTACAAGCCGGACGGCACCATCGACGAGTTTCCAGAAGATTCCATCGGGCTGCCGATCGGTGTCATGGAGGGCTTCCCGTACGATCTCGAAAAACGGGTGATTGAACCGGGTGAGATCGTCGTTCTGTTTACCGATGGCGTCGATGAGGCCATGAATCCCGAGGGCGAGCTTTATACGCTGGAGCGAATGCGGGAATTCATCGCGGGCTGTCCGCACGATGTCGAGGAACTCGGTAAGGCGCTACTCGCCGACGTGCGTCGTCATGCGAATGGTCGTCCGCAGAATGATGACATCACCATTATGGTGTTCGGCCGGGACGCGTAACTCCGGTTGAGACTCAAGGCATTGCGGGCATGTGACAGACTGTTCGGTGAGTGGAGTCTGATCGTCCGCCGCCGACGCAGGCAGCTACTCCTCGCGGGTCGTCAGGAGGAAACTCGACATGAGCGATCCGCCTCGAAACTCGTCAGACCTGGCCGAGCAGATTCGCCGCGCCTGTTTGCTTGAAGCAACCGCTCGAAAGGCCGGCAACGTGCATCCCGGTGCCGCGTTCGAGCATCTCAGTTATGACGACTTCGTGCGTTCAGCCGAAGCCTGTGCTCCAGTGATTGCCACTGCCTCACAGAACGGTGTTGGTGCCTCGATTCTCGAAGCCGTTCGTGCCACAAAAACCTGCTGCGCGCACAATACAAACCTCGGCATCATCCTGCTGCTGACTCCGCTGGCCGCAGTGCCACCTGGCGTGCCGCTTGCCGACGGGATTGGCCCCGTTCTGGCGAATCTGACCGACGACGACACAGCCGCGGTTTACGAAGCGATTCGGCTGGCAGCTCCGCGTGGTCTTGGAAGCAGCGACGAAGCCGACGTTACTGCCGGAGCACCCGGCAGTTCGCTGCTCGCTGCGATGAACCTTGCTGCAGGCCACGATCAGGTCGCCGCACAGTACGTGACAGACTTTCGACTTGTTCTGTGGTTTGGTGTGCCGCTGCTCGAACGCAGCGAGGATTTCGGTTCGCGGTGGGAAGAAGCGATCGTCCGGCTGCAGCTCGAACTGATGGGCCGCTGCCCGGACACGGATATCAATCGCAAGTGTGGCCCGCTCGACGCCGAAGAATCCGCCCGTCGTGCGCAGGCCGTCCTCAATGCCCGCTGGCCGCTGTCGACGGAAGGCCGCTTCCGTTTCCGTGAATTCGACCGCTGGCTCCGTGCCCGGGAGTCGCTGCGGAATCCCGGCACAACTGCCGATCTGATTACGGCCTGTCTGTTTGCCGCGCTGCGGGACGACCTGATCGCGCCGCCCGACGGTGCCGCCATCGACAACCACATACTGCGGATCATCGACAACACAGCATCGGATGTCGGCACTTTCCACTCGTAACCAGCAGCAGGCTATCGGAGCTTCGCGCACGCGTCGCGGAGCAGCGTTTCGGTTTCCTCCCAGCCAATACAGCCGTCGGTGATCGACACGCCGTATTCAAGCTGCTGCGGGTCGACAAGCTTCTGCTGTCCGGGCTTCAGATTGCTTTCCAGCATCAGTCCCATGATGGCCGCGTTGCCGGCAGCTCGCTGATCAATGACGTCATTCCAGACGACGTGCTGCTGCCGGTAGTCCTTGTTCGAGTTTGCGTGGCTGCAGTCGATCATCACCTTTGGCAGCAGATGCGCCGCCGCGAGACGTTCGGCGGCGCTGGCGATTGACTCGGCATCGTAGTTCGGGCCGGTGCGTCCGCCGCGGAGAATGATGTGGCCGGCCGAGTTGCCCGTCGTGTTGACGACGCACGTGCTGCCCTGTTGATCGATGCCCAGAAAACTGTGCGGCGACCGGGCGGCGATCATTGCGTCGATGGCGACCTGCAGTTCGCCCTCGGTGCTGTTCTTGTAGCCGACCGGCATCGACAGTCCACTTGCCATCTGTCGATGCGTTGGCGATTCGGTCGTCCGCGCGCCGATGGCTGTCAGCGTAATCAGTTCTGCAATGTACTGAGGCGTGATCGGTTCCAGCAGCTCTGTTGCGGCGGGTAACCCGAGGCTCGTCACATCCAGCAGCAGCTTGCGGGCGAGACGCAGACCCGTTGCGATGTCGAACGTATCATTCATGTGCGGGTCGTTAATCAGCCCCTTCCAGCCGACTGTTGTCCGCGGCTTCTCGAAGTAGACCCGCATGATGACAAGCATTCGATCGCTGACATCGTCGGCCACAACCTGCAGCTTTCGAGCATATTCGACGGCCGATTCGATATTGTGGATCGAACATGGCCCGACCACGACAACCAGCCGGTCGTCTTCGCCATTAAGAATCCGGTTCAGTGCGGCACGCGATTCCGAAACCGTCCTGGCAGCGTCCTCCGTCAGCGGAAACTCGTCCTTGAGCTGCTGCGGGGAGATCAGCGGATCTGTGCTGCGGATATGGAGATCCTGAAGCTGCTGCATTTCTGATAACGGCGTCAAAAGAGGACTCGGTTCTGTCTTCACCCAGCCATCCGCTCGGCAGGATGCGCTGCGCGCCTGTGCCCGGACGGCACCTGTACCAAAAAAAAGGCACCCTCGTGGGAGGGTGCCGGAATGACTCATCGCGTCTGGCCCTGACGAGTGACCGTTTTCCGGCACGGTCAGAGCGGTGGTCGTCAGCTTAGCGAGCGATCAGGCGAGCCAGGCGAGCGCGGCGTTCGGCGCGGCGACGATTGCGGCGATCGGTATCGCTCGGCTTTTCGTAGTACTCGCGGCGACGCATTTCCTTCTTGATTCCGGCGTGTTCAACCAGCTTCCGAAATCGCTTCACGGCATCCTGAATCTTCTCCCCATCTCGCAGACGAAGTTTGACCACCAAAACGCTCCTTTGAATTAACTGGCTGTGACCATGTTTGAGTGCCCTCTCTCTAGACAGACCGAGAGGTATTTGTTCAATCCGAACGAACAGACGCCCGGCAATGTTTTGCGAAGCCCGGAAGAATAAGCCCTTCACTTGACGAAGGCAACTCGACGGGAAGTGCCCGAGGCAACACGTGTGACCGCGGCTGGAGCGAGATGGCAGCGAAACCCCGACGAGCATCAACCGGGGCTTCGTTCGCAGGCTCAGTCCAGCCTCGACCTCCATGCGACTTGAATCGCGGATTGACGGGAGAAATCGCCCGAATGTCACGTTACGATGCCGCGTTTCCCCGCCGAATCGCCCACGCACTCCCGGACTTTCCGCCTTATGGCCATCTTCCAGCAGGACATCAACCTGATCTCGCACGCCCCGAAGCCGTCTCTCGAAGGCGACCGTTTCAGCAAAGGCACGTACGCATTTGTCAGTCTCGGCTGCCCGAAAAACCTCGTCGACAGCGAAAAGATGCTCGGGACGCTGGCGATCGACGGCTACTCGCTGGTCTCCGACCCGGACGGGGCCGACTTCGTCATCGTCAATACGTGCGGGTTTATTGAGAGTTCGCGGCAGGAATCGAAGTCGGTCATCGACGAAATGCTCGAACTGAAACGGGCCGGCCGGACGAAGGGCGTCATCGTCGCTGGCTGCCTGCCCGAACGCGTCGGTGGCAGCCTGCTCGAGGAAATGCCGGACATCGACCACATCGTCGGCGTCTTCGGCCGTGATGAAATCGCCCGCGTCGCCGATCGTCTCGTTGGCGGGGCGCGCGAGCAGCGGGAACTGTTCCGACCGGCTCCGATCCGCGCGATGGACGACACCGCGCGTCTGCGAATCACCCCGCAGCACTTCGCCTATCTGAAGATCTCCGAAGGCTGCGACCGGACCTGCACGTTCTGCGCGATCCCGAAGATGCGCGGCAAACACATCACCAAGCCGATCGAGATGGTCGTCAGGGAAGCTCAGGAACTGGCGGCCGACGGTGTGAAGGAACTGATCATCGTTGCCCAGGACACGACCTACTACGGGCTCGATCTGTACGGCGAGACGCGGCTGACGCAACTGCTTCGCGAGCTGGAAAAGGTCGACGGACTCGACTGGATCCGGCTGATGTACCTGTACCCGATCTTCTTTCACGACGAACTGATCGACACGATCGCCGCCTCGGAGAAGATCCTGCCCTACCTGGACATGCCGCTGCAGCATATCAACAGTGCGATGCTCAAGCGGATGCAGCGTCGAGTGAACCGTGACCAGACCGTCGAACTGGTCAACAAGCTGCGCGAGCGGATCCCGAACCTCGTCCTCCGCACAACATTCATCGCCGGCTTCCCCGGTGAAACTGACGAACAGTTCGAGGAACTGAAAGACTTCGTGCGCGCCACCGAGTTTCAGCGCATGGGCGTCTTCCCGTACTCACTGGAGCCCGGAACGCCGGCCGAGATGCTCGGCGACCACATCCCCGACGACGTCAAGCAGGCACGCTGTGACGAGCTGATGGAACTGCAGCAGGACATCGCCTTCCGCTTCGGCGAATCGCTCGTCGGCTACGAACTCGACGCGATCGTCGACGAAAAGATCGAAGAAGGCGTCTACCTCGGCCGCACCTACGCCGACGCCCCCGAGATCGACGGCAACATCTACATCACTGCCGAAGAAGTGGAAATCGGCTCGATGGTCCCCGTCGAAATCCTCGAAAGCCGCGACTACGACCTCGTCGGCACGCTGAGTGACGGCGACGAAGACGAGTAGCATCCGTAGCCGGTTCCCACCGGCCGGCAATTAGGTTTCTTTGGAATCGGCGGTGGGAACCGGCTACCCCAGACTGGCGACACGCATCGGAATGTCCGGCAGGCGGGACCGGAAGGTTGGGAACCACTATCCTGCGCGAGATTCATCGCAGTTGGTGTCTACTTACCTGCCGCCGTCGCTCCTCAACTTCTGAAGGATCCGCCAATGACAGCTTCTTTCTTCCGAGCCGTTCTGTGTTCTGTTGCTCTGTGTCTGATTGTGTTGCCTCTGCAGGCTGACGATGAGAAAGATGAAAAATGGGTCTCGCTGTTTGACGGCAAATCGCTCGATGGCTGGGAAAAAGTCGGCAACGAGGACAGCGTGTGGGAGGTCAAAGACGGAGCGATCAACGGGTCCGGCCCGGCGTCGATGCTGGTCTGCACCAAAGGTCCCTACAAAAACTTCCGCTACCGGGCCGAAATCAAAATCAACGACGGAGGCAATTCCGGGCTGTATTTCCGCACGACGCGCAAGCCGCGTTTTACCGACGGCTATGAAGCTCAAATTGACAGCACTCATCGCGATCCGATCCGGACAGGGTCGCTGTACGGTTTCTGCCATGTTTACCAGCAACTTGTAAAACCGGACACCTGGTTCAAATACGAAATCGAAGTTCGCGACGACGTCTGGCGCGGGCGCGACATGACGCGCGTGAAAATCACTGTCGACGGCAACGAGCTGTACGAGTATCTGGACTTTGCGAAGACCTACGGCGCCGGCCACTTCGCCTTCCAGCAGCACGACCCCGGCAGCCACGTCAGCATCCGCAATGTCGAAGTTCTGCCCCTGGCTGACTGAGGCAGAGCGGCCGTGGCCTCCGAAATGGATGACAAACCAGTCACGCATCGTCGTTCGCGTGTGCACTTCGGTGGCGGTGTTCTCTCCGGCTGCAGATAATCCCGCACTCGCAGGTACTCACCGAGGGTCGTATCCGATTCTGCCTTCGTTAGTCTTCCTGCCAGGTGTAGTAACGGGTGTAGCCACCGCATTACTCAGCCCTCTCAGCGAAGCGTTTTTGCCCTTGAAACAAGGGCTTTGCCCCCGTAGCTCAGCAGGATAGAGCGACGGTTTCCTAAACCGTAGGTCACAGGTTCGAATCCTGTCGGGGGTGCCTGGAACATAAGGGGTTACGTCGAGCCGTCACGCTCGATAACCTGTTCCGATACAGAATTTGATACAGAATCGACTTCCGATGCTGCAATGAATTGAGCCCCAAGCCGCGGCAACGACTTGGGGCTCGACGTAAACCGTTCGGCCTGCGTGGGTGTTTCACATCACTTGGCTGGAGGGTTTGCAATGGCACGTCGTTCGAAACCTTGGTACTGGAAGGCCCGTCAATCCTGGTTCGTGACCATCGACGGGACGCGGCACAATCTCGGTCCAGATAAGCAGCGTGCGTGGGACCGTTTTCACGAGCTGATGCGTCAGCCGGAAAACGATCGAGTTGCATCTGAGTCGGTCGTTGCTCTGATCGATCGGTTTCTCGATTGGACTCAGAAGAAGCGGGCACCAGATACCTTTGAGTGGTACCGCTATCGACTTCAGCGATTCGCCGAACGCTATCCCGACCTGCAGGTCAGCGAACTGCGACCGTTCCATGATCTGCCGGCAGCTTCTGTCAGTCTCCGCGCAGCATGTCCGGCGAAATGGCGACCTGCTGGGCCTGTTCCCAGTTGTCGGCTCGCAGCAGCGCCGGCAGTTGGTGAGGCTCTGGCCGATTCGGTGTGTGTGTTACTGGCTCTGCCAGTGCGAGCTTCCCGTGATTTCAGCAGTCAGAACACACTGGCAGAGCCAGTGGCGCACTGTCTCAACTCGCGGTTGGCGGGTTCGCTGTTTGACCGCGTAGCCGCGTCTTACTCGCTTCCGTCAAGCGTAAGTTCGCGCGTCCGTCGCCAGCGCATAGACTCCCGCGCGGAGCAACACTCAGCTCGACACCTCAGGGAGGACGCTCAGGATGCTGCACACAGTTGTCATGGCGGGCGGAAGCGGGACGCGGTTCTGGCCGGTCAGCCGTAAGGATCTGCCCAAGCAATTTCTCTCACTGTTCGGCGCTGGCTCGTTGATTCAGCAGGCTGTCGGACGCTGCCGGACGCTCGCTTCAGACGACCGGACCTGGATCGTCACTGGAGCGGCTCACGCTGTCGAAACCGGACGACAGCTTCCCGGTGTTCCAGCGAGCCATATTCTCGTCGAGCCTTGCGGTCGTAACACGGCGCCGTGCATCGGACTGGCCGCGCTGTGTCTGCTCGCGGAAGACCCGGACGCTGTGATGCTCGTCACGCCGGCCGATCATGTGATTCAGCCCGAAACAGAATTCGTCGCTGCCGTCGAACGCGCTGTCGCGACGCTCGACCGCAATCCGGAAAAACTTTGTCTGTTCGGCATTGTCCCCGATCGACCAGCCACCGGTTACGGATACATCGAACGCGGCGAACCGTTACCTGGAGCCAACCGCGTGTTCGACGTCGTCCGCTTTCGTGAGAAGCCGAACCTCGAAACCGCGCAGGACTTTCTGGAAGCCGGTAATTTTCTATGGAACAGCGGCATCTTCGTCTGGCGGGCAGACACGATCGTCCGCGAACTCGAACGCACCCAGCCCGAGTTGATCCGCGTCCTCAACCGCATCAGCGAGCACATCGGCGACGCGGACTTTGCTGAAACGCTCGAACGTGAGTTTCCGGACTGCCCGTCGATCTCGATCGACTACGCCGTGCTGGAACACTCACGCGACGTCTGTGTGCTGGAGGCTCCATTCGGCTGGGACGACGTCGGAAGCTGGTCAGCACTCGCGCGACTACACCCGCGGGACGAACACGGCAACACAGTGCTCGGCCAGCACGTCGGCATCGAAACGGAAAACTGCACAATCTTCTCGTCTGGCAGTCACCTCGTCACAACAATTGGTCTCCACGACTGCGTGGTCGTCCATACGGACAACGCAACGCTGGTCGCGAAGCTCGATGACGAAGCTCAGGTCAAAGAACTGCTGAAGGCCATTGAAGCTGCCGGGCTGGAAGAGTTTCTGTAGAGCATTGGGCGAATGAGCAGAGTCGTAGTTGAACTCGCCAGAGTCTGGATCTCTGACGATTTTCGCGTCGTCGGCCAAAGTCGCGGCGACTTCGGCGAGGGCAGATCTGAATCGACTGAATCCAGCGACCAGGCGGCCGTCACAGGTTCAGTCTTCAGAAACTGATCCCGGTTCAGGAACAGCGTGATGCCGGTTTTTGAGAAGTCGACGGAACTGCCGGTGTCCGCCGATGTCGCCTTTGACTGGCATTGCCGGCCTGGGGCGTTCGAACGTCTCGCGCCGCCGTGGGAATCTATTGAACTGCTCTCGACGGATGGCGTCGTTGACGGAGGAATTGCCCGGCTACGTCTCTCGCTGGGACCGTTGCGGAAACTCTGGGTCGCTGAACATCGCAACGTGACTCCGGGGCGGTCATTCTGCGATGTGCAGGTCGCCGGTCCGTTCACCCGGTGGGAACACACGCATTTGCTCGAACCCGTTGATGACAACCGCTGCCGCCTGACAGACCGCATCGAGTACCATCCACCGCTGGGATTCTTCGGCGAACTGTTTGGCGGCCGGTTAATCCGCCGATCGCTCGAACGGACATTCGCGTATCGGCATCGCGTGACCGAACTCGATCTGCGGTTTCACAGCAGCACGAAGCCACCTCAGTCCATCGAGCCTCGTCGAGCAATGCCTCAACAGAATCAACAGCCGCGTACTGCAACTGAGGAGAATCCGGTCATGAGAATCGCGATCGGTGGCTCAACGGGAATGGTGGGAACGGAACTCGTTTCCTTTCTGAGCAGCGGCGGTCACGACGTTGTGCGGCTGGTTCGAGGCAGCTCAGCGGGTGCCCGGTCCAGTGGCGAAGACACAGACGTCGTCTGGGATCCGCAGACGGGGACAATCGACGCCTCGAATCTGGAAGGCTGCGACGCGGTCGTCCATCTCGGCGGACATAACATCGCTCACGGCCGCTGGACCGATCGCATGAGGCGTTTGATCCGCGACAGTCGCGTCGACAGCACGACGCTGCTGGCCCGCACGCTGGCCGAACTGAAACAACCGCCGAAGGTCTTCGTCTGCGCGTCGGCGATCGGCTATTACGGCGATCGCGGCCAGGAACTGATGACCGAGGACTGCCCACCCGGTCCGAGTTTCCTCAGTCGCACCTGCGTCGAGTGGGAACAGGCGACGCAGGCCGCCTGCGATGCCGGTATACGCATTGTCAACCTGCGGATCGGAGTTGTCCTCAGCCCGAAAGGCGGAGCGCTGAAGAAGATGCTCACGCCGTTCAAACTTGGCGGAGGAGGCGTGGTCGGCAACGGTCATCAATGGATGAGCTGGATCGCTCTCGACGACCTGCCGCGAATCATCCTGCACTGCATTCAGACCGAGTCACTCAGCGGCCCTGTCAACACCGTCGCCCCAGGAGCCGTCGACAATCGCGCCTTCACGAAAACACTCGGCCGAGTCCTGCATCGCCCGACGCTGTTTCCCTTACCGGCATTGATCGTCCGGACGGTCTTCGGAGAAATGGGCGAAGAGCTTCTGCTGGGCAGTACGAAAGTCTCGCCAGGGCGTCTCGAAGCCAGCGGCTACGAGTTCGCCTTCCCGGAACTTGAGGCGGCGCTGCGGCATCTGCTTGGGAAGTAGCCTTGGCGGGATGACGGCACCAGTTCTCACCGCGTCCCACTTCAGCGCGGCCGTGGCTGGGCGATACTCTGCGGCCGGATTTCATTCCGTTGACGTGCCTCCCTGTCGATTCCCGCAACTTCCCCTCGAGGACGATCTCCGACCTCGCAGGCGATTCCGGCGATCAGTCCGGCAGTCGCCCAGCCACTGAACCACCAGATTTCAAACACGTCTGTGGAATGCCGGGACCCCGCCAGAGACGGTCCCAGGATCAGCAGCAGAAATGTTGCCACGAACAGGCTGGCGTACAGGCACCGGACGATCGGGCCGGAACGAGCAGTTCGGAGGACAACGAAGTAGACAAGAAAGCTGGCAGGAATCGGCCAGAACTCGGTGTTGTGTATGACGACGAACACCGGCCAGACCAGCACTGTCAGCGCACACGTTACCCGGCGAGTGAGCCGTTCGCGTAAGTGAGCGTGGACTGAGTCGTTCATCGATTCGGACATGACAGGCGACCTGGAGGCAACAGACAATTCTCCGCTCGTTGCCGTTGCAACACAACAGCTTGCTCTGGTCGTTCGACGGATTGGGGATTCAATCAGTCGTAAAGCGCCGCAAGCCGGTCTTCGTAGCGGGTGATGATGTGGCGGCGGCGGACTTTTAACGTGGCGGTCAGTTCGCCGTCGGACACCTGAAACGGGCGGGCGAGGACCAGGAACTTTTTCACTCGTTCGGGCTGACTGACCTGCTGCATAGCTGTCTCGACTCGTTCGCCGAGGAATGTCAGCAGTTCAGGTGTGGTGAGGAATTCATCTTCGGAAGACGGATCAACGCCGAGGTCTGCGGCGATGCTCCGCAGTCTGGCGAAGTCGGGAACGATCAAGGCGCTGACGAACTGGCGGCCGTCTCCGTACACGACGGCCTGATCGATGTACTCGTCGCGGCAGAGGAGACGTTCCAGTTCGGCCGGCGCGATGTTTTTCCCGGCAGAGGTGACGAACAGATCCTTCTCGCGATCGGTGATGAACAGGAAGCCGTCGTCATCGAGATACCCGACGTCGCCGGTTTTCAGCCAGCCGTCGACAATCGTTTCGTTCGTTGCTTCTTCATTCTTCCAGTACCCGCGCATGACGTGCGGGCCGCAGGTCAGGATCTCCCCGTCGTCGGCGATCCTCACTTCGACATCGTGCAGCGGCTTGCCGACCGAGCCGATCCGGTACTGCTCGATACTGTTGAACGTGATGACCGGTGAGCTTTCCGTCAGGCCGTAACCCTCCAGCAGCGGGAGGCCGGCGGCGAAAAAGCCTTCGGCGATCTGTCGAGGCAGCGGGGCTCCGCCGGAAGTGAGCTGTTTGACTCGCGGGCCGAACACGCAACGCAACGCGGCGTTCCGTGTTTCCTCGTCGAGTGTGGCGACACTGTTCCACACTTTCTCGTACACGCGTGGCACGGACGTCAGCCAGTGCGGCTGAGTCTGCGCCAGATTCGCCATCAGCGTGTCGACGCACTCGGCCAGCGCGACGATGACGCCGGCAATCGATGTCAGGTAGTGGTCGACGCAGCGGGCGTAAATGTGGCTGTAGGGCAGCCAGCTCAGCAGCGTATCGTCTGTCGTGATAAACGAGATGTCACACGTCGACGCAGCGTTACTCAGCAGGTTGCCGTGAGTCAGCATCACGCCCTTCGGGTTCCCGGTCGTACCGCTGGTGTAAATGATCGTCGCGAGGCTTTCCGAGTGGAGTGCCGCTTCGCGCTGTCTGACTTCGCGCAGGCCGTCAGCCAGTTGCTCACCTGAGAAGCCGTGCCGAAGCTGATCCCACGACAGAACGCGGATGCGGTCACTGCGGCTTTCGACCGACTCAAACGCGACGAGGAATTCAAGCTGCGGCAGCGAATCGAGGACCTCGAAGACTTTGTCGGCCTGCTCCTGATTGCTGACGACAATGCCGCGTGACTCGCTATGACCAACCTGATAAGCGACCTGCGCGGGCGCGAGCGGAGCGTGCAGTGGAACGTCCGCTGCGCCGATGCTCAGAATGGCATGGTCGGCGATCAGCCACTCGAAACGGTTTTCCGCAAGGATTGCGACGCGATCGCCGGGCTGGACGCCGAGCTGGAGGAGTCCGGCGGCGGCGCGGTCGGCCTGCTGGCGATAGTCGGTCCACGAGATGTCGTGATAGAGCCCGTGTCGTGGATACCTCAACGCGACGCGCGGCCCCAGCAGTTCACTCTGAGATCGGTGCATCGCCGACAGGCTGGGCCACTTACTCATCTTCAGCTCCGGTGTCAGTCGGATTCGAGTCAGTCCTGTGCATGCGGAGCGGCGTCGGACAACGGCTTTGCATTCGTCTCGTCCCGGTCATTGTCCGGAGCCGCTGCTTCAAAGTCCGTCTTTGCATCGGGCATTGCGTTCGCCTCACGCAATGCGTCCATCACGTTCTGCACGAACAGTTCACAGCCGGCATACGACAGGTGGCAAACGTCGCAATAGTTGCCCCGGCCGGTGATCAGCCGGGCCTGCTCAATGAGGAGAACATTCTTTTCGGCGGCAAGCCGGCGGATGGCGTCGTTCTGGGCAGCCATGATCGCCGGCACGTGCTCGGGCAGCCCCCAGTCTTCAACGGGCATGCCGAATGGCCCCTTGCCATAGTGGTAGTCGCCGTTGAGATAGGCCTTCCGGTTGTAGCCAGGCTCGATGTAATGACCGAATGTCATGAGAACCGGCGTCGAACCGGTCCTGCGGGCGAGGTCGACGATCTGGCCGAGGTTTCTCGCGATTGCTGGCGGCGTCTTGATCACGGCTCCGAAAGGCAGCAGATCCTCGTCTGGCCGCGACCGGACGGCGTAGCGTTTGACCGTATCTCCAATTGCGTCCTGCAGGTTGATACGGCCGACTTCGAGCCGCCGGTCCAGAGCGTTGAACCAGCCACAGTGTTTGTATTCGAGGCTGAAATCCGCATCCGGGATGTAGTTCATCGGAACGTCGTTGATCCCGTTGTAAACGAGTACGTAGTCGAACGGCTTGTCGGCGATCTGTGTGTACTTGAGTGCCGAATCCCGGGAGTTATGCGCCGCTCGCGCGACGTTGTAGACCTCGCCGTCGATGCCGTGCGCCGCGAAGTATTTCTGGAAGTACGGCCAGGTCTGCTCCATGACCGAACCTCCGAGCAGCAGAATGTCGATCCGGTCGTCGTTCAGTGACGGCGCCGCGTTCACGATTTCGTCCTCGAAGACTTCTCCGTAATAGTGCCGCCAGACGATTTCCTGCGACGGCTCCCGTTGCGAGACCTGGCCGTATCGAGCCCACCAGAACAGTTTGATGCCGCCAAAGCTGAGCAGTCCAAGCCAGACAAGATAAAGCGTTGCAAACAGAATCCGGCGTCCGGGTGTTCGACGCGTCGTCACTCGCCGCCGTGGTCGAACGTCGCTGGTTTTTGAACGGGAAGAAAGCATGAGCGGGTGACTGGCTGTGAAATGGATCGCTGCTGGCAATCAGTGGTGAGCGATGTCTGTCAGTTGAAAACGTCCTGTGGCGACGGGACAGGGATTCCGCCCTGTCAGAGTTTTCCGAGCGAACGGTATCTCGAATGACGGGCCGGATGCCAATGCTGTTCGGCATGGGTTGCTGGGGTAGCGTTCACGGTCGGAAACTGTAGCGACAGGGTGTGTGGTCTGGCGGCCGGTGGGATTTCTGAGAAGACGTGGGTCTGGCTGCAGGTTGTAAGCGACGGCGTGAAAGGCAGACGGAATGAAGCTGACGTTTCTGGGAGCGGCGGGCGAGGTCACGGGCAGTCAGCATCTGCTCGAAGTCAGTGACCGCCGTATCCTGCTGGACTGCGGGCTGTTTCAGGGACGCCGTGCAGAATCACGGGCGAAGAACGAACAGTTCCACTGCCGGCCGCGAGACCTTGATGCGGTCATTCTCTCGCATGCGCACATTGATCACTGCGGCAACCTGCCGGGCCTGTATCGAGCAGGCTTTGAAGGTCCGGTCTTCTGCACCGAGGCGACGGCCGACGTCGCGGAACTGATGCTGCACGACAGCGCCCGGATCCAGGCCGAAGATGCCCGGTATCTCGAACGCAGGCTCGACGCCGACCACCCGCCAATCGGGCCACTTTACACGCGCGAGCATGTCGACGCGTTGACGCACAACTTTCAGCCGCTGAAGTATCACCATTGGCACGAACTGGCGGACGACGTCCGGCTGAGGTTTTCCGATGCCGGTCACATTCTCGGTTCAGCAATCACCGAACTCGAAGTGGAAGACCACGGTGAGGTGCGGCGGATTGTTTTTACGGGCGATCTCGGGCGCCGCGGCCTGCCGGTGCTCCGCGATCCGGAAATCGTCGAGGGCTGCGATGTTCTGATTACCGAATCGACGTACGGCAACCGGGTGCATCCGTCAGCCGACGACCTGAAGCTCGAACTGGAGCGCATTCTGCGCGAAGCGTCGATCGTCGGTGGCCGCGTTGTCATCCCGGCCTTCAGTCTCGGCCGTACGCAGCAGCTCGTGTACTTCCTCAACGAACTGTCGAACGCCGGCCGGCTGCCGAACATTCCAGTTTTCGTAGACAGTCCTCTGGCCCGCCGCGTGACCGCCGTTTATCGCGACCACTGCGAAATCATGGACGATGAGACGCAGGAACTGCTGCGAAGCGACTCCGATCCGTTTGGTTTTCCCGGCCTGACCTACGTCGGCAAGCAGCAGGAAAGTATCGAGTTGAATCAGCGTGAGGGGCCGCTGGTCATCATCTCGGCCAGCGGCATGTGCGAGAGCGGCCGGGTCGTCCATCATCTGCGGCACGCCGTGTCGAGCATCGAAAACACGATCGTAATGATCGGCTTTCAGGCCGAGCATACGCTCGGCCGGCGCTTGGTCGAACGGCAGCCGGTGGTCCGGTTCTTCGATCAGGAGTACCCGGTGCGAGCGAATATCGAGATTCTTAACGGGCTGTCCGCGCACGCCGACGCACTCGATTTCCGCTGGTGGTTCGAGTCGATGCACGCGACGTCGCACATCGGGCAGGCGTTTATCGTTCACGGCGAACGATCGGCCGCTGAAGCTCAGGCACAGACGCTCGACGAATTCTGCGACGAACCGCCGATCATTGCCGAGCCGGGCGTGACGTATGAGACCTGACTCCAGCTCTTGGCTCCGTCGCCTTGAGGCCGTGGCCCGGGGCCGTCCTGCCAGCTCTCGGGGAGGTCAACGACATCGAAACTCGCCGTCGTGAAATCGGTGATCGGCGAGCAGGTCCGCGGCTCGCCCCGCGTGGTATGTGATGAAACGGGCTGGCGGGTGAATGGTCGCCGCGGACGGTTGACTTACACGCACCATGACAGCGATTGGTTCTCAATGTGCAGACCACCGCGCGGTGATATGAGCCGGCTGTGCCGGAACGCGTGGCTGCATGGCTTCGTGACCGAACACGCGACGTACTACGCGATCGACCCGACACGCAGTGCCGTGCTGGCTCTGCTGCTGCTCGGTGAGGACTACTCGGGCACGCTGATTCACGACGGCTGGAGTGTCTACGACCGGTTCGGCCAGGCGACTCGCCAGCAGTGCCTGGCACACGTCAATTACGCCCCAAAAGTGACGCCGGCCCGTGAACGGTTACGATCAGAGTGAGACACGCCGCGGGGGTTCCGACTCAATTAGATCGCCTGACAGTCCGAGCTGAATGGCACTCGGGTGATCTGATAAAGGTCGAAACCGCTCCCAGTTGACCAGATCGATTTTCAAGTCTTTAGAGCTGTAGTCATGCACGTAGTGAAAAAGAGTCTCGACGGTTGTGTGGTCAACGAGAGCCACGGACGGACCAAAGTGAAGACGGACTGATTTTGTTTCCCCAGGCAGCTCCTGCAACTCACGGATCACGTGAAACAGATTGAAGCAAACCAGAGGGCGCTCGAGGTACAGGTTGTAGACGCCCGCCGACAGTTCACGGTGGCCGACTGGATTACGGAACAGCCGGCCAATCCGTGTCAGCGGACCTGGCCGTGACTCGCGATTTGTGGTTCCGTTCAAGCGATAGGCCAACCCGAGGTACCAGAGGTTGAGCACTGCTTTTGATGCCACACCAGCAGCGATGCCGATCAGCAGGTCGGTCGAAACGGTTACAAGTACAGTGATCGCGAAGACTGTGAACTGTTCAGAGCCGATGTCGGCGATATGTCGCCAGACTTTGGGACGGCATAGTTTGAATCCAATAAAGACGAGAATCGAAGCCAATACGGCCAGCGGCACAAGATTGATCAGTTTGCGGGCGAATAAGAGAAAAATCAGCAGGAAGCAGGCGTTGTAGAAGTTCGCCCACTGAGTGCGGCCACCTCCGATGATGTTGGCAGTACTCTTTACGATACCAGGAATGACCGTCAGTCCTCCCATCAGGCTTGATGCGACATTGCAGCCTCCCATCGCCTGCAGCGTACGGTCCGGGTCCGAGCGGCGTTTGTAGGGATCAAGCTTGTCGACAGCCATGATTGTTGCCAGCGACTCTGTTCCATCAATCAGCAGAAGTACAACGACGACATAGGTAAGCGGTAACCACGTCTGTGGCGTAGTAAAAACGCGATCAAAGTGAGGCAGGACAAATCCATGACGAAGTGGGTTTTCCGGGATATTGATGAGATGCTCCCTGTCGATGTCCAGAAACAGGTGGCTCGTCAATGTTCCCAGAAAAAACACCCACACCGGCGGGGGCATCACCTTAAACAACTTTCCAGAGAACGCTGACAATGTGAAAAGAAGTGCGACACAAGTGAAGCCCGTCGCAAAGACTGGTACATTCATGGTTCTCAGCTTTGATGGCGTCTCCTTAAGAATCTCCCAGAACTCATGTGCCTCGAAATTCTGGCCAAGCAGCAGCGGGAACTGCTTCACGATAATGATCAGGCCGATCGCTGCCAGCATCCCCTCAATGGCCGCTGCAGGAAAGATCGCACAGAGCCGCGCCACCTTGAGCCGCGCCAGGACGATCTGCAAGGCGCCGGCAATTGAGATCGCCACTAACACGAGGGGATATCCGACTTCCAGGAGTTCTGCCTGTGGAGCGTCTTTACCCAGATAAGCCGTTGCCAGCATGATCATCCCCCCAAAAAGGGCTGGGGCCAGGCCGGCAGCCGGCCCACTGATGGTCACATAGGAACCGCCGAGCATTGGCAGGAGAAACCCAGCAATAATCGCCGACATGATCCCGCAGATTGGAGGTGCTCCCGATGTAATTGCTATTCCCATCGAAAATGGCAAAGAGATCATGGCCACCATCAGCCCCGACCGTAAGTCGTGTCGCCAGTGCTTCAGTCCGGCCAGGCCGTTTTGGGGCTTCTCCAGAGAAGCATTCCCGTTGTGTGCGGACGGCAGCGACGATTGAGAGCCGGTGTCTGCTTCCTGGACGACTTTAGACTGTGTTTCCATGGGTTCCTCCAAATCAGGCAGTTGCCAGTGTGATGGTCCAGCATGCGGAACAATCAGAGCCGGGGCCTGACTTGCGCAGGCTGCGCAAAGAATCCACGGCCGGTACATTCCTGGCGGACTGATTGATCAGGCGCATTGAAGAGCGGCGTACCTCTCACGCTGTCGCGGAGGCATGCACAAAGAACTGCCAGCAGTCTTCAGGATCTGAGGCTGCTGCACATTGAGACGCTACCGAAGCACGGTGGAGGTCCACGCAGGTATAGTGCGTCCCTGGAATTCAACTTCGATGCCAAGCTGGCGATGGCGAAAACGCAGTCGCCCATGCAGGAGCCCTGGATCCTTGCCGAAATATCAGGCAGGCAGTCCAGTCTCAGTTCGACGTCCGTTTCTTCGGCCTCCTCTGCCAGCTCAGCGAGGCTCAACGGAACGAGCATATTGCTGGAATCAAACAGCTTTCCTCTGGCTGTGAGGGCAATCAGCGCCGTCGACAGCAACATCAGCGAAATCAGCGGCAAATTGCTGCTCCGCCACGTCACCGCTGGGATTCCGGCAGATCTGACATGCCACATGCTTTCAAACCCTTCCCATATCCGCACGTCGCCAGAAGGAAAACGGTGGAGCCGCGAGAAAACAAATAGCGATAAACGGGTGAACGAACAGAACTCGCTCACTCCGCAGGGAAGGAGCTTCGGTCACAAAGCTCGCTGCGGAAAACCGTGAACCTTGACTGAATAATCCAGGAAGCAGGTGATCGAAAATCGGTTCTTCAGCTCATCCTGGACGAGTTGGATCAACTGGTTCACGCAGTCAGCAGGCCCGAGAGCTTCTATGCGTACATGCGACGAAACAGCAAACAGATCTGAAACGACTGGCCGGGAACTTCGGCCGTTACAGTTGACAGATGAGTAGGCCGGAAAGTCCAGTCGCTCGATCTCTTCAATGAGCGGTTGCTCGGCAGAGGCTTCAGCAATCAGGACGACCCGCTGCAGACAGGACCCGGAGGACATGGATGTCGCCTCCTGCGTATGGGCAGGGCGCAGCCACAGAATTGCCGTAGCCTACGCATGAAGCCACTATGATTAGCGTATTTTAATGAAGTATGTCAACTAAAAACTAATCAAATTTAGGTAGATGCGGCCAGCAGATGCGAACGCAAAAATCTCGATCTCTGATCAGGAAGGCATGTGCGGTCAAAATTGGGCCATAATCGAGACTGCGCTCTCGGCTGACACTCAGGCAGGCGATCCATGTTGCGGCCGACATAGCGAGGCCCACTCTGCAGCGCAGAGACGGTCAAGGATATCGGGGACAGATGATCCCGCCGACTGCGATTGTGAAACTAATCGGCCACGCGTGCGCGGAGAGTCAGTCGTTGTCGCTTGGCAGTTCTTTGGACGCGTCGGCTTGATAGCCAGGCAGTTCGACTGAAACTCGCGTTCCGTAGCCAATTGCGCTATCCATGTGAATCCTGCCGCCGTGTGCCTCAACGATAGCCTTGCAGATCGCCAGGCCGAGCCCTGTCCCCCCACCTTGTCGGGTACGGGACTTATCGACTCGTCGAAAGCGGTCGAAGATATGCGGCAGTTCGTCCTCAGGAATCCCGGGGCCATTGTCAATAATTGTAATCAGAGCCCCGTCTCCAAGAGGTCCGCCTTTGATTTGCACATTGCCTCCGCAGGGCGTGTATTGAAGTGCGTTGTCCAGAAGATTCATAAAGACTCTCCGGAGCCGTATCGGATCGCCAGATACCAGAAGCGGAGGCATCTGCACTGTTTCGACTGCGATCCCTTTTTTCTGAGCCGCGAGTTGCAGATCTGCCGTCGCAATTGCGATCAGCTCGTCGAGCCGAACTGGTTCCGAGACACCGGATTTGGCGCCGTGATCTTCCCGGCTGAGATCCAGCAACTGGCTTGTTAACTGGCTCAGGTGAATGGCTTCGTCGAGAATCGTGTGTAGCGACGCCTGGTACTCCTCAGTTGTATGGTCAGCCATGAGGCTGACTTCGACCGCGGTCCGCAGGGCGGTGACAGGAGTGCGAAGATCATGGGCCGCATCAGCAGTGAACCGCCGCATATCTTCAAAAGACTGATGGAGCCTGTTGATCATCTCATTAAGAGTGCGGGCCAGTCGGGCGAGTTCATCACGGGATTCCGGAACAGCGATTCGCTGATTGAGTTGCAGACCGGTTATGCGTTGGGCGTCCGAAATCATCTTGTCGACAGGGGTCAGAGCCCGAGACGAGACGAAATAGCCCACACCCAACGCCGCAGCGAAGACGAATGGCAACGTGGTAAAAAGAGTCAGTGCAAAGCTCAGAACTTCGTCACGTCTATCCTGAGTGGAAAGGCTGAGTTCAATGGATAGATTTCCGATCGAACTCGGCACTTGGCCACTTACGGCACGACGGCGTCCATTGGGGGTCTCCGTGGTGAAATGTGCCCATTTTTCATGGCCTTGTGGCTCCTTCGTCGATGATGGCGAACGGACGTCCTGACCTGGTGCGTAACTGAAAATGACGCTGTTATCCGGGCCTTTCACCTTCACCTCGGCAGCCGCGTGCCGCATCACATACTGATTCAGTGCCTGAACGAGCTGACTACGGTCATCGGCAGTCCGCAATTGAGTTGAAATCGCACTGATATCCAGATTCAATTGCGAATCTGTGTGTAATGTCGTACGCCAGTCCATAATAAAGTAGATCCAGAAACTCCGGATCAGCAGCAGCAGAATCATGGCGGCTCCGAACCAGAGCGTTAGCCGCCAGCGGATATTCAATCGACGCATAGCGGAGCCTCGTCCGAACCAGTGGTCCCGCGTGGCTCACGCAGCAATGCTTTGATCGCCGCTGCCAGTTCGGAGAATGCAAACGGCTTGATCAGAAAACCATTTGCTCCGAGCGAATAGCCTCGCTGGCGATCCTGAGGGGCGTCCCTCGCCGTCAGAATCAGAACTGGTTTGTTAAAGCCAGTACTCCTCAGATGTTCCAACACGTCAAAGCCGCTCTTGCCGGGAAGCATCAGATCGAGAATTACCAGGTCGAGGGGCTTCGCTAATGCGAGTTGGATTGCTTCTTCTCCCGTCGCCGCTCCGTGGATTTCGTAATGCAGCAACTCCAGACCGCGTTTCAGGTTTCTGAGCAGAGAAACATGATCTTCGACAATCAGAATCCGGCTCACTTTTGTCCTCGCGATTTACCCTTGTGTCGGAGTGCTGCTTAGTCAGACTGCACTTCTCCAGAGCAATCATCTGCGATTTCAGTGCCTGTCAGTGTATCATCTGCTTCTGTGTTCGTCCGTAGAGAATAACCGACGCCACGAACTGTGTGGATCAGTTTTGTTGACCCGGGCCAATCCAGTTTCTTCCTCAACGAATTGATATACACATCCACGATATTTGAGGCGGCGCCCTGCGGTTCATTCCAGACGTCACGGCTGATCGTGTTCCTGTCGACCGTTGAGTTCCTGTGACGCACCAGGTATTCCAACAGACGATATTCGAGCTTGCTCAGCGAGATCTCACGTCCAGCCCGCAAGACAGTCTGAGTGGGTACATGCAATTCGAGATCGCCCGCTGTCAGGATGCTTTTTCTTCCGGGAACTCTTCGATTCAGCAGCGCCCGCAATCGGGCAAGAAGTTCCTCAAAAGCAAAGGGCTTGATTAAGTAATCATCGGCTCCTTCGTCGAGCCCTCGAACTCGGTCTTCTACCGAAGTGCGGGCTGAAAGGATCAGAACGGGACTATCCATGCCTGCGTTTCTGAGGTCGCGCAGAACTTCCAGACCGCTCCGTTCGGGCAGCATGACGTCCAGGACAATCGCATCGAACCGATCAGTACTCGCGCAATAAAACGCAGACTCAGCCGTCTCAGCTGTCACGATGTCATAGCCTGACGCCGACAATCCACGTTCCAGACTCCGAAGCAGTTCTCTGTGATCCTCAACAACAAGCACGCGCTTCACACGACACCTCACCCTGGCGACATCTCCCGACCGAAGAAACTGTTGAGGGACCAGCAACCGTCGACGTTATCCTCCCACTTTCTCTTAGACAAGGGCCAGGGCGATTGCGCCATGATGGGTAATCTGCGAAGCCGAGGCATGTGTCTGTTGCCCTGAGTGACGGGCGAACTGATGTGCTCTCGGGAGCAGGATGAAGAGATGGCGAAATTACAGGGACGTGTGCGGTCGACCGGTTCGCCGGTCTGTTCTGATGCCGGCCACTGCTCCGTCCCCCGAACCTGACGTTGGATCCACAAGGTCACTCGACCTGTGAATTATTCGGGGACGTCAAGAGGGCGTGCCAGAGATGCAAGTGCCACATGAGCCCCCTCCTGTTGCGCCGGCACTTTTCAGGGGCGATAAAAGACAAGAAGGACTTGCAGTCACCTGTCTGCAAGTCCTTTGATAAGAATGAAGATGCGAGAGGGGGGACTCGAACCCCCACGTCCGTAGGACACTGGATCCTAAATCCAGCGCGTCTGCCAATTCCGCCACTCTCGCAGTCCTGAATCTTCAGGATGTCCGGCCAGTTGAGGGATCCAAGGCGGGACATCTGTCTGCAATCACCGGCCACCTTCGCACGGAGATTACCGCAAGGGGATCTCTCGCGACAATGACTGACAATGCGGCTCGGCTGGATTTCGAATGCCGACATCAGCCAGCGGTCTGCCGTTGCGGGTTCTGTTCGACGAAACTCTGCGAAGATAGACTCAACAAGCGGGACGGGAACAGTGAAGGAGGCGGGAGTCCGTTTCGGCCGGATGCTCGGTTGCTGACGAATCGCCAGGGCCGTAAAGGCTTCCGCCCTCCCCCCGTTTGTCTCACACAACTGATGGCTCACACAGCCGAGCGCTGTCGTGACGAGGCAGCGAGACGGTTTTCTGAACGCAGACACGGACAGGATTTCTCGATGGCAATCTTCAAAGAGCTGACGGACTTTTTTCAGCACGTCGGTGCGACCGACGTGGCTCATACCTCGAAGACGTACCTCGCGCATGCGATTGGCGTTTACAACGATCTGAAGCAGTGGGGGAGCAGTGAGGAACTTGCTCGTGCCGGGATGTTCCATTCGATTTACGGGACGGAGCGATTTCAGAAGTTCAAGCTGGACCTTGAACGCCGGTGTGACGTTCGCGCGTTGATCGGCGAGCGGGCCGAATGGCTGGCGTGGTTGAACTGCGCGATGACTCGTGACGAGTACGACGCCTGCATCGAGTCGCTGATTGAGGACACGTCGGCACCGCTCTGTGTGGTGGATCGCTTCAGCGGCGAACGCATCGAGCTGACACCGCAGGACTTCGACGACCTCGGCACGATCCATCTCTGCGACTGGCTCGAACAGGTCGGCCGTTCGCAGGACTGGAATTACCGACGGCACATCTACGAGTATCTGGCGAACCGGCTCGGCGGCGTGGCACTCGCTGCGTTCCATGAAGTTTACGGTGAGCGAGTGTGACCGACGTCCGCGTTGGTTGCGTCCATTTCCTGGCGAGCGATACAGTCACGCAGAATCGCCCCGCTCGCTTGAACTGCCGGGGCCACCAGTTTTCAACCTGTGGGTGAGCCTCATGAACCGTTTTGAGAACTGCCTGATTTTCTGCACTGCCGCGTTGAGTCGAAGTTCGATCGTGCTGGTGATCCTGGCTGTTGTCGCGAGTGCCGTGGTGTCGACGTCCGCCTCTGAGCCGGCTGGCCTGAAACCCGTCCCGGTGCCTGAGGACAATCCGCAGACGCCGGAGAAGATCGCACTCGGCAAGCAGCTTTATTTCGACAAGCGGCTTTCGAAGGACAACACTGTTTCGTGCGCGAGCTGTCATGATCCTCAGAAGGGATTCAGTAACGGCGAACGATTTGCGACGGGAGTCGGCGGAGCCCAGGGGGGACGCAGCGCTCCAAGCGTGATCAACGCGGCCTATTACAAACAGCAGTTCTGGGATGGCCGGGCCGCCTCACTGGAAGAGCAGGCTCTCGGGCCGATCGCTAATCCGATCGAAATGGCGCTGCCCGTCGAGGACGCCGTCGCGAAGCTCAACAAAATCGGCGGATACCGCGCTGGGTTTCAAAAAGTCTTCAAAACCGATGTGACGGCCGACGGAATTGCGAAAGCCATCGCCGCTTACGAACGAACGGTGCTCTCCGGCAACGCTCCGTACGACCAGTTTAAGGCGGGAGACACGACGGCACTGTCAGAGAAAGCGCAGCACGGTATGAAGCTGTTCTTCGGCAAGGCGCACTGCTCGGCGTGTCACGTCGGCCCGAATTTCTCCGACTCGAGTTACCACAACATCGGCATTGGAATGGACGCCGAAAAGCCAGACGCCGGTCGAGCTGCGATCAGCAAGCTGAGCGGTGACACGGGAGCGTTCAAAACGCCGACGTTGCGTGAGATTGCCCGTTCCGCTCCATACATGCACGATGGCAGCCTGGCGACGCTGGAAGCCGTCATCGACCATTACGATAAGGGAGGCATCGCAAATGAGTATCTCGACGAGGAGATTTACGAAGTGCGGCTGACTCCGGACGAGAAAGCCGACCTGATCACGTTTCTGAAGGAAGGGCTCAGCAGCCCGGACTATCCCGACCACAGGGCTCCGGAACTTCCGGAGTGACGTTGCGTTTTCGAGTTCACTGTCCTCTGGTAAAGAAGAAAGATCGCAATCATGTTGAAGACTCGACTGACAGCTCTGATGGCTGGAGCAGCGATCACCGCTGCACTGTCTCTGTCCGCTCAGGCTGCGGAACCGGCGCACGAAGTCGTCGCGAAGGGCCTCGACAACCCGACCGGCCTTGCCGTCCAGCCCGGCACCGGGCACGTCTTTATCGCGAGCCATGCTGGCGTGCATCGCCTCGATCCGAAGTCCGGCAAGCTGACCGCCGAGATCACCGGCTACCCCGATCCGACCGACATCTACGGCAAGGGCCCAAAGTATCCGATCGGGCCTCTGGGCCTGGCGTTTATCGACGCGAATCATCTGGTCGTTGGCGACGGCAGCCGTCCGGATGGCGAGGAACTGGTCCGCGTCTACAAGGTTGGTGCTGAAGCCGCTGCGGAACCGCAGAGCGAAGGCAAGGCGCTGTATACGCTCGGTCCGATTACGGCCAGCGATCAGACTGCCAAGGGCGAAGGCAACTTTTACGGTGTCGCGGCTGATGGCGAGCGGCTTTTCGTCACCTGCAACGGCGACGACACCAAAGGCTGGGTCGCGTCGGCGAAGATCAAAGACGGCAAGCCGGGCAAGCTGAAGCTGTCCATCGCGACGAAGGAAGCGACGGAAGTCGACGCTCCAGGGCCGGTCTGTTTCACGAAGATGGGCAAGGGTGTGATTGTTGGTCAGATCGGCGAAGTGAATGTCGAAGGCGACAGCCTGATCACGATTTACAGCCCGGCTGGCAAACTGACCCGCAAGCTCACAACGACACTGAACGACGTTGCGGGCCTTGCCTGGAGCGGCAGCGGCAAGCTGTACGCAACCGACTTCTCGTGGGTCGACGCGTCCAAAGGCGCGCTGTACCAGGTCATGCTCGGCAAGATGGACGCGACCGATGCAAAGTCGAAGAAGATTCTGTCGCTCGACAAGCCGACCGGCATCGCGTTTGACGAAGACGGGACTGCTTATATCGCCGTCTTCGGAACAGCTCCCGAAGGCAGCGATGCTCCGTCAGGGCAGATCATCAAGGTTTCCGGTCTGTGATCGCCCGTCAGGCCGGTGTCCGCCGGTCGGGACCGAATCGCGATTCATTGAGCCGACCCGGACGACGGGAACTGGCCCTGCAGATCTGAACCGTCAGATTTGAAATTGGATGCCCGCTCGGAACGTGTTTCCGGGCGGGTTTTTTCGTGCGCATAACCGCGGGACAGGCTCTCTGGCTGTCATTCCGGGAACTTTATGAGGACCTGCGCGTCGATGACTGCTTCGTTCAATCAATCAAGGTCGCACTGCGTTGACCGGCGGAGGGATACCCGGTGACGATGGCGGCTGCGGGTTTTTCGCTGCGGTTCTGATCGCGGTTCCTGCAGAAAGGCTTCAGTCATGCTTCTCCGTACGCGGATTCGTCAGTTCATTCAGTCGTTTCTGTTGAGCGGGAAATGCTCTGCACGCCGGAGTTACCGCTGGACTACGCGGTCCGTTGAAGACTCGCGACAACGGCTGCTGCGTTTGCATCCCAATGTTCTCGCCGAATCAGAGTCTCTCGAAGACCGCACGCTGTTGACGGTGAATGCGCTCTTTTTATCCGGCGAACTGCAGATCGTCTCAGATCAGAATGATTCAATCGTCGTCCGCTCGAATCCGTCGAGCCCGTCACTGGTCGAAGTCCTCGCCAACGGATCGCCGGTTTCATCCATTGGTTCGATCGCCGCCAGCTCGGTCAGTCGCATTACGATCGACGGCGGCCCCGGTGATAATTCGATCAATCTGTCTGGAGTCAGTTCGACCTTCTTTTCATCACTGTCAGCAGTGGTTGTCGATGGCGGCAACGGCAACGACACGATTGTCGGCACGTCGAGTTTCGACGACACGCTCCGTGGGGGCGACGGTAATGACTATCTCACCGGCGGGGCAGGAAGCAACCAGATCGAAGGGCAGGACGGTAACGATCTGATCGATGGCGGAGCGGGCAACGATACGCTGCTTGGCGGCGATGGCCAGGACAACATCCTGCGCGGTGCGGGCAACGATCTGATTCGTGGCGGAAACGGTGACGACTTCCTGTTCGGAGGCGACGGCAACGACACGATCGACGGCGGGAACGGAGCCGACTTTATCGAAGGCGACGCGACCGGCTTTCCGGATATCGGCAGTGACTCGCTGACCGGCGGAGAAGGCAACGACACGATCAACGGACTGAGCGGCGACGATACTATCAACGGCGAACTGGGTAACGACGTCCTGGCAGGCGGCGACGGCAACGATCGCATCTTCGGCGGAGCGAATGAGGATCTGATCACGGGTGGTGACGGCGACGACGTGATCGACGGCAGCGCCGGACGCGACACGATCTCGGGCGAAAACGGCAACGATTACATTGATGGCGGCGACGGCAACGACATTCTGTACGGCGATGATTCTCTGGCGGTGACATCCGGGAACGACACCGTCGTTGGTGCGGGCGACGACGATCTGGTCATCGGCGGACAGGGGAATGACGCGCTGCTGGGTGGCGGCGGCAATGACACCATCCTCGGCGACGCAGGCAACGACACAATCACCGGACACAGCGGGCACGATCGGCTGGAAGGCGGCTTCGGCGACGACCTGATCGACGGATCTGACGGCAATGATCTGATCTACGGCGACGATTCGCTCGGACTGACCTCCGGAAGCGACACGCTGTACGGTTCCGGTGACGATGACACGCTCGACGGTGGCGCACTCGACGATCTGATCTTCGGCGGCGCGGGCCATGATTCACTGCTGGGCGGCGACGGCAATGACACACTGGACGGCCAGAGCGGGCCGGACGTTTCCAATGGCGGGCTCGGCGATGATCTGCTCATCCGGACTTCGGGTGATGGCGCCGATACGCTGACCGGCGGTGGAGGCGGGGACACGGCCGAGATCCGCGGCACTTCAAGCGACGATGTCTTTGCGATCGGAGCAGTCAATGGCCGTATTGCCGTGACGGAAGGTGGTTCGACCGTTATCGCCAGCAACGATGTTTCCCACGTGGTTGTGAATGCGTCCGGTGGCGCAGACTCGATCACGATCACCAGCTTTCCGAACGTGCCGCCGCAGTTTCTGGAAATCAATGGCGAGGCCGGCGCCGACGTCATTGATGGCAGCGCGGCCGCAGGCGGGTCAATCTTTCTGCTCATTGATGGCGGCACGGAAAACGACACGATCACGGGCACACGCGGCATGGATACGATCCGCGGCGGCGACGGCGACGACAGCATCTCCGGCAATAAAGGCAACGATCACATTTTCGGTGACGATGGGAACGACATTCTCAACGGCGATGAGGGACACGACACGATCGACGGCGGCGCCGGTGTCGATCTGATTCATGGAGGCGATGGCTACGACTCGCTGCTCGGCGGCTTCAATAACGACGTCATTTACGGCGACAACGGGAACGACACGCTGGACGGCGGCTTCGGCGATGATCGGCTGATCGGCAATTCGCATCAGGACCTGCTTGTCGGCGGCGTCGGAAACGACTCCCTGTTTGGCGGCTCAGGCCACGACACGCTCGATGGCGGAACCGGCAATGACGTTCTGCGCGGACATACGGGCTTCGACGTGCTGAAGGGCGGCGACGGCGACGACTTCATTCACGGCTACGGCGGTTCGGACACGATTCTCGGCGGTGACGGCAACGACACGATCTACGGCGCCGGCGGAAATGACATTATTGATGCCGGCAACGGTGACGATTACGTGCTCTCAGGCTCGGGCGATGACTTCCTCATCATGAACGACGGGATGGACATTGCACTCGGCGGCCGTGGCAGCGACACGATTCTGGGGGGCGACGGGGACGACACACTCAACGGACAGGGAGGGACCGACCTGCTGGCGGGGAATCAGGGAAACGATACGCTGCTCAATGCGGAAACCATCAACGAAGCGTTTACTGTCCCTGCAAAGATCGCGGCCGCACTGAATGTCTGAGGGCGAAGTTCTCTTCTGGACTGGCTGGGCGACGTTCGCCAGCGCCGCATTCTTCTCACTGCCCGCTCTGCTGCTGATGCCGCGTCGCACGCTGCGCCGCTTCGCTGAACGTTGTCCGGAACCGGAAGCGTGGCCGAGCCTTTCGGTCATTATCGCGGCCCGCGACGAGGAGTCGAAAATCGGCGTGACGCTGGAGCGGCTGTTGTCATCCGACTATCCGTCACTGGAAATCATTCTCGCCAACGACCGGTCGCGCGACCGGACGGGTGAGATTGCAGCGGCCATCGCCGAACGTGACTCGCGGCTGCGCGTTCTGACGATCGACGTGCTCCCCGACGGCTGGCTTGGCAAGACGCACGCGCTGCAACTCGCCGCGCATCAGGCAACTGGCGAGTACCTGTTGTTCTCTGACGGCGACATCATGTTCGCGCCGGACGCGCTGCGGCTGTCGCTGCAATACGCGGTCGCAAAGCAGCTCGACCACTTCTGTCTGATGCCGTCGATGGAAACCGAAAGCTGGCCGGAATGCGTGCTCGTTTCGTTCTTCGCGATGCTGTTTGCATTCGGAACGCAACCGTGGTTTCGCCGTCTGCGACTGCCGCATGCGTATTACGGCGTCGGCGCGTTCAACCTCGTCCGTCGCGACACGTACGAACGGCTCGGCGGGCATGAACCAATCCGGCTCGACGTGCTCGACGACGTGAAACTCGGCAAGCTGTTCTTTGTCAACGGAGCCAGCGCTGATTACCTCGTCGCCGGAGACGCGGTCACCGTCCGCTGGCAGAACTCGGCCTGGGGCGTCATCCGCGGCCTGGAAAAAAACGCGTTCGCCGGGTGCCAGTATTCGCTGCCGAAGCTGCTGGGGTTCTCGCTGTTTTACATCGCCGTGTTTCACGCTCCCTGGCTGGCCGCGGCACTGCTGCCACTGAAGCTCTCGGTAGGCTTCCTCGCGACGCTGCTGCTGTTGCACCTCACCTTCGCACGGCTGGCGCTTACGTTCGGCGGCAGCCTTTCAGTGACGCCGGCCCTGCTGCCCGGTTCGCTGGGAGTCCTCTTCGCTTTCTGGCGATCCGCGATTCTGACGCTGCGTCAGAAGGGAGTCCGCTGGCGCGACACGTTTTACCCGCTCGATCAACTGCGCGCGGCGGTCTATCGTTGATCGGTCACTGACGTTGCAAATCGAGTGCTGCGAAGTGATTGCCCCGGATCGGCAACTCAAATCAGTTCGTGCAGCGCTTCAATTCCTTCGTCGACCAGATAGCGCGGTGTGCCAGCCGTGTCGAAAATACGGACCTGGCGAGGATCGGCTCCGGCGCTGCGGTACAGCGTGGCAAAGATCTCCTGAAATTTGACGGGGCGTTCGACGGCGTGCTCACCGTTGCGGTTTGTCCTGCCAATAACCTGCCCGGTCCGCATTCCGCCACCCGCAAGCATTGCACAGGAGACCTGTGGCCAATGGTCGCGGCTGTTGTTCTGGTTGATCTTGGGCGTGCGGCCAAACTCACCCCACACCACGACCGAAACGTCTTTGTCGAGCCCGCGCTCGTGCAGATCGGTGACCAGCGCCGCAAGTCCCTGGTCAAGCAGCGGAAACTCTTCGCGCGAGCGAGGGAAGTTCATACCGTCGCCGCCATGCCAGTCCCAGCGGCTGTAGTTCAGCGAGACGTATCTCGCACCGGCTTCCACGAGTCGCCGCGCGATGCAGAAGTTCTCAATCATCTTCGGAGCGCCGTCACGCTGAAACTTTTCGACGCTGGTTCCGTACCGCGCAACGATGGCGGGGTCTTCCTTGCTCAGGTCGAGCGCGTCGGCAAGGTTCGACGACGTCAGGATGCTCATCGCCTGCTGCGAGTAGACGTCCATGCTTTCCATGACGCCCTGCTGGTCGGCCTCGCGTTTGAATCGATCGAAAGCGCTGACAAGCTGCCCGCGATCGCGCAGCCGTTCGAGCGTGATTCCCTGCAGCACCATGCTCTCGTTGCTGCTGCGCGCCGTCCGCCCCACCAGGTTGAACGGGCTCTGAGCAACGCCGAGAAACCCGCCGTCACCGGGCTCACCCCAGGTGCGGTTTCCGGTTGTGTACATCAGAGCGACGTTCGGCGGGACTGCCCCGTTGACCGGGCCTTTCAGATGCGAAATCCATGATCCCGCGGCCGGCCACCCGCCCGGAGGCAGTCGGTCGCCGCGACGTCGACCGGTCATGCACTGATAACCGTCGTGCCGTCCGTCTGCGTCGCTGATCGATCGCACGGGAACGAACTTGTCCATCATCTGAGCCATCCGCGGAAACAGCTCGCAGATTTCGATCCCCGGCACGTTCGTCGCGATCGGACGGAACTCACCGCGGATTTCGGCGGGAGCATCCGGCTTCAAATCCCAGAGGTCGATGTGCGACGGGCCTCCGGGCAGATAGATGTTGATAATTGCTTTGTGACTGGACCCCGTCGCGGCCTCTGCTTCCGCTCGCAGCACATTCGGCAGAGCCACTCCGCCCAGAGCCATGCCGCCAATGGTCAGGAAACTGCGGCGTGAGATGCCATCGCACATCCGGCCCGTTTTTGCCGTGGGTTTGCCGAGAATCGTGAGCATCGCGGTGTCTCCAGAATCAGTTCGCCGAACGGCGCAGACATCTGCATCGTCGCAGGACTGCAGAATACGATCGTCAATCGACCTCGGACAACGCCACGAAAGCCATCGGAAGCAGGCAGGCGTGGTACGACGAGGTCGGTAACCTGATGAAACAGGCGCCGGCCGGGTCGGAGCTGTACCTCAAACTGACGTACGACCACGTTGACCGCCTGACCGACCGCTACGTGGGTTACGGAACGGGCACGACGTACGCCCTGGGATCGACGGTCTCCAGTGCAGACACGATCCTGGAACAACTGATCGCCAACTACGACGAATCTTCCAGCGCGGATGACGCCAACCAGACGACGCAGAAGACGTACAACGCCGACGGCAACGTGAGCACGCTGACGGCTTGGAACGCCTCGACCGGCAATCAGACAACGACGTACGAGTACGGCACGACGCTGAATGACTCGGAGATCGCTTCCAGCCTGCTGACGCGGCGTGTGCTGTATCCGGACTCGACGGACGACAGCGACTCGGTGACGGTGACCTGCAACCGGCAGAGTGACCGGATCACGCTGACCGATCAGCGGGGCACCGTGCATACCTACGCGTACGACAATCTGGGCCGCACGGTCACGGACGCCGTGACGACGACGGGCTCCCGCGTGGACGACTCGGTTCTGCGGCTGGAGTGGGCGTACGAAGTCCGCGGAATGCTGCAAACCGCGACGAGTTACGATGCCGCCTCCTCCGGCAGCGCGGTCAACCAGGTACAGTGGGCGTACAATGACTTCGGTCAGTTGACGACCTCGTATCAGGAGCACTCGGGGACGGTGAATACGGGAACGACACCCAGTGTGCAGTATGGCTACGCGAATGGCAGTGCGAACACGATCCGTCCGACGTCGCTGACGTATCCGGACGGTCGCTCGCTGATTGGACTGCGTCATTTTCGGCCGCCGTACAAGCACGACGCGCAAGCGAGTGAGTCAGTGACGTCAAACACACTCGCTTGCGCGTCGTGCTTGTATTCCCGTGTCTTTCGGCAAAGTTGCGCTGTCCAACTGACCTACAGCTATGGCACGTCCGGCGGAACGAATGACAAGGCCAGCCGGGTGGCGGGCATTGTCGAAAGCAGCACGACGCTGGCCGGGTACACGTACCTCGGGCTGGGAGCGGTGGTCAACGT
>WGMU01000075.1 GCA_016124895.1 bacterium | reverse complement strand
GCGTTGACGACTTCACGAAGATCAGTCTCGATGGGCCGTCCACGTCCTGGCGGCTTCGCATCAGGCATGAAAGGCTGAAGGAGTTCCCACTGAGAATCGCTCAAATCCGTTGGATACGTTGCACGAGACAGCGTTGCTTCCTTGCAAAGACGGATGATGTAACTCCTTGTTGAAAGGAAGGTTACAGCATGCCTGCATTCTCAGGAAATCTCAGATAGCCGCTATTGCGTGCTCAAGGCTAAGAACCGGGGTTTGGCAGTGAGGTTGAATCGGGGAGACTGCGGGAGCAATTCCCGGGTGACAAGGAGGTCTTCCCATGATGAAGAAGTACGTGGTGCGGCTTTCGGACGAAGAACGGCAGAGGTGTCGGGAGGTCATTAAAAAGCTGAAGGGGACTTCTCAGAAAGTCAGACGGGCTTACATTCTGCTGCAGGCTGATGCTGACGGGCCGGCCTGGACCGATCAGAAAATTGCGGCGGCTTACCATTGCCGGACGCAGACCGTCGAGAATCTCCGCAGGCGGCTCGTCACGGAAGGCTTTGACATCGCTCTGGAAGGAAAACAGCGTCAGACGCCGCCCACCCCGGCGAAGCTCGACGGCACCGGCGAAGCGAAACTCATCGCCCTGCGGCTGGGAAAGCCACCGGCCGGATACGGACGCTGGACGCTGCAACTGCTGGCTGATCAACTGGTCGCGCTGGAAGTGGTCGACTCCATCAGCCATGAGACCGTCCGCAAGACGCTGAAAAAAACGGCCTGACAAAGCGTGCCGTCGAGTACTGGGTGATCCCGCCGGAGGCCGATGCCGAATTCGCCGCGCACATGGAAAACGTGCTGGACGTCTACCAGCGGGCGTACGATCCGGCGTGTCCTGTCCTGTGCATGGACGAGCAGCCCGTGCAGTTGACGAAAGAAACGCGCGAGCCGATCGCGGCCACCGCCGGACACCCCGAACGGGTCGACTATGAATACGAGCGGAACGGGACCGCCAGCATCTTCCTGTTCGCCGAACCGCTCTCAGGTTTTCGTCAGGCGACGGCCCGGCCGCAGCGGACGAAGGCCGACTGGGCGACCGAAGTGGCTCACCTGCTCGACACCCGCGATGCCGACAATGACCGGGTGACGCTGGTGATGGACAACCTCAACACGCACACAATGGGAGCGTTCTACGAAGTCTTCCCGCCCGGGCAGGCCCGGGAATACGTGCAGCGCATCGAGTTCGTCTACACACCGAAGCACGGAAGCTGGCTGAACGTGGCCGAGTGCGAACTGAGCTGCCTGACCAGCCAGTGTCTGACCGGCCGCCGCATCGGCGAACTGAAACACCTGCAGAGCGAAATCCGCATCTGGTCCGAGAAAACCAACGCCCGCCAGAGAGGAGTCGACTGGCAGTTCACCATCGATGACGCCAGAACCAAACTCAAACGCCTCTACCCAAACATCAAGACTTGAGGATGCACTAGGGGATTGTCGACTTGAACGATCTGGACCCCGTGCAGTCCCGGCTGCACCAGTTCATCACGGAATGGAATCAGGTCGCTCACTCGTTCCACGGGACGTCCCGGTCCTTCGCAAAGGTCATGGCCAAATGTCAGAATCCCAACGAACCAAGCCTCACAATCGCAGCCTGACTTACGATCTATTATTCGCAGGACTGGTACTAACGGCAGGCCAGCCGCACGGAGTGTGTGGCCGTGCCTCTTTCCCTGTCATCTCAAGCTCCCACGCTGGATAAGGCACGTCTCTGCATTCACCAGCGGAACAGGGCGATGGCCGGGGACTGGTCAGGTAGACTGCCAGGCTCAACAAAACGTATCTGGCCCTGGTGCAGAAGTGTCGCGCGCACAGCCTCATCAAGAAGATCGCTGTCGCCCGCTTCACACTCAGTGCGAATCGCGATTTCCTCTGCTGGCACATTGAGTCGTCCCCATAACCGGCGGCCTCGCTCAGCAACGATTGCTTCGACCCGACCGGATTCAGCGGCGGGTATGATTTCCCGCAACAGATCACTGGCCTGTCCTCGTCGACGCTGGTCATGGAACCGTTCGATCAGCCGCTCGGTGGATTGCGCCGCTGCGTAACGTACTTCTCGTTCAGCACCTTCCCGCAGTTCCTGGTCGCTGAAATGGTCAGCAGTCCCGGTGAGCCCTGTCTGCAGCAGTCGCGAGTACTGACATGCGGCGCGAAAGATCGGGTGGTAATAGCCGACGGCGGCCAGCACCAGCGGTATTCCGTCACGCTCCAGCAGAGGAGTCAAGCCTTTCCCAACGGCCTGAATGTAAGACGTCACCAGAGCCTTGTCGGTTGTTCGCGAATCGCCATGTCCGTGAAGTAATGCGCTCGTTCCGCCGTGGGCAGAACCTGTCGGGCCATGACCGAATCCGGGTGTTGCATGGTATTGAAGTGCCGGATCGAATTCCGTCGTCTCCAGAAACTGGTCGAGACTCTCTGGTGTGCCAGCGGGAAGTTCGACCGTCGCCAGACGATCGGCGTCACCTCGAAACAGGCGGGTGCGGTTCTGGCTCAGCGCAAGAACGTAGAAGTCAACCGGCCAGCTCAACCACTGCAGCAGCGGGCTCACATAGAATCGGTCGGCAACGTCGGCCGCACGGTCGCAGGGAAACGGCAACAGGTAGCGCTGTGAACCTTTGGAATTCAGAAGAACGGCAAGCCCTCGGGCGCCATGCGACTCCCAGAAACTCTCATCATCGCACAACTGTCGCGCGGGACTGAGCAGATCCGCGGCGGCTTCCTGGCTGAGCCCCGAGTCACGCAAATGACTCTGTGCCTGGTCAACCAGGTTGCGCCATTCCACGGCATCCTCGAGTTTCTGAGGCCAAGTGCAATGCAGTGGCAGCAGCAGTGTCACACTCGGCCAATCCTTTGATGCAGCGATGCCCTGCAGTTCACTGTAAGAAAGCTGATCCATGATTACCGTCCTTTCTGAATGTGATTCTCTCCGGATTACGACCTGCCCTGACTCATACGCCTCGCGCGTCTGCCGAGGTACTGCGTCCTTCGACTGAACTTGCTGCACCATCTGTGCCGTTGGTTCAACCAGCCGATGGTGTTTCCGCAGTCGTGATGCCAGTCGACACTGCCTTCGGTTCATAATGCCGCCTGGCCACAGACGTCCCGAAGAGGCGCGGTGCTTTCGCCTCTGACCCTTCTGGCCTCCTGCGACGTGCAACACTGCACACACGACCGACTCGTCGCACATGATCGCTTTGCCAGAATGATTACTCTCGAAGGCACATCGCTGTTGTTTCCGACAGAGTTATTCTTTACCTGGCAGGAGCGACAGGGGTGTCACTTGTCTCGCTACAAACTTCTCCAGCAAAGATGCGCTTACGCGGTGATACTGCTGCGGTCCGCTTGTCAGAGAGGCGTGAGTCTGTAGATCTGGAAGACGGTACGACTGCTGTCGAACGGGTTTTCACAGCATCCGCGTGAGACAGATGCTTTGAGCACTCCAGTTTTTTGAAATGCTCGCTGCCGTCGTGGTACGTCATGTGCCAGATGCCGGGTTTGTTGCTTCAGGCTCGACACCTGACGACATGCGTTTTGAGGCTGGTGGCAGAAGACCCTTAGAGGAATCGATCGCGTCCGCTTCCGTGTCACTCATTACGGCTGGTTGGTGGCTGACGGCTGAGCGGCTTTGGCAGGAGATGGTCGAGAGCACTTGGCTGGATTCAGTGATCGCTCAGGATCAGATCAGCCTGTGAGGCGACTCAGGAATCGCCCCGAGGCAGCGGGAGGAATCACGGATGAGAGAGGTTGAGCCGGGATCCCGCGAGTGGGCGCAGTCGGTCGCTCAGGAACACCTGCTGCTGGAACGGGAAATTGCCACGGTGCGGCAGTGGTGGCAGGAACGTGACGAGCTGAGCCTCCCGGGCTGTCGGGAGATGGCTTCGCGCGTGCGTCGGTTGCGTGATCGGGTTGTCGAGCATTTTGCAGAGGAACAGATCGGCGGCTTCTTTCGACACCTGGCCATGTCGGAGCAACAGTCGCGGCGCGCCTGCCAGCTCGAAGCCCAGCACGCGACTTTACGACGGAGGCTGGACGATCTGCTGCAGCGGCTGGAAAGTGGAGCACCCGACGCAGCAACCTGGCGCGGCGCTGGAGACGAACTTGATGAATTCCTGGCTGTTCTGCAGGAGCACGAAGCCAACGAAAACCGGATTTTCGCCCAATCGTCTGGCCTGGAACTGCAGGCCGTTGAAGAGGCATCAGACGAATAGAAGCGGCCGTTCGGGAAGTCGCAAGCCCGCAAGGCGAGGCGTCACTGAGTATGAACGTGTATCTGGCATTCGATGGGTCGCTGAATGGGCACTGGGTGGCGAATTATGCCATCCGCCTCGCGCTGGCGTCGGGAACGGGAATTCTGACTGCCGTGCATGTGGAAACGGCTGAGATTACTCGCGAACGGCTGGACGTGGAATTCCAGCGACTGGAACAGGTGTGTTCGCGCGCGGGGCTGACACTGGCCGTCGTCACTCGGCCGCAGACCTGCAGCGTGTCCGATTCGTTGTGTCTGGCGGTGCCGGGTGGAGTGGAGAGTGTGCTGGTCTGCGGGACACGAATTCGCAGCAGCCGCGGGCGGCATGAAAACCATCGTCCTCTGCTGAAGGGAACCGTGGCGGATGCTTTGCTGCAGCGCGGGCATTGTCAGACGCTTGCATTGCGGGTTGTTCTGCCGGGGTTACTGGGTATGTCGCATCGGCTGCTGTGTCCGCTGGCGGGGCATCCGCGCGGTCTGACGGCAGCGATGCCGTTTCTGCAGTTGCTCGCTCCCGAGTTGCGGGAGCTGCATCTGCTGATGATCCATGAGGTCAGCCACTGGCGGTTGCGGCATCTGACGTCAAGCCGGGCTAAGGCGCTCACACGCCCCGGTTACGTTTGGCTGCAGAAAGTTGAGCAACAGCTCGTCGAACAGCCGTGGTTTGAGGGGCTGCAGTTCGACGCTCACGTTGCGGTGTCTGACGACGTGCCGAGACAGATTGCGATTGTGGCGAATCGAGGGCATGCTCAACTGGCGATTCTGGGAGCGTCGGAGCGGACACTGAAGCAGCGACTGCTGTCGGGAAATCCGCTGGAACGAGTGCTCCGCGAGACGCCGTGCGATGTAGCCATCTACCGGGGTGCGCAATGAGCAGCCGGCAGATCCAGAATGTCGCGGCCGAGAGTGTCTATCAGACACTGCACAGTCGAGCTGCCGGCCTGACGGTGACAGAGGTCGCCGAACGTCTGCGCGAGTTGGGGCCGAACGTGCTGCGTGCCGAGAAGCCGCTGCGCTGGGTGGCCACGCTGGCACGCCAGTTTCTCAACTTCTTCAGTCTGCTGCTGGACCTCTCAGCGATTGTCTGCTTCATCGCGAATCACGTTCAGCCGGGTGAAGGGATGCTGCTGATGGGCTGGGCGCTGCTGGGCGTTTCTGTGCTCAACGCCGGTTTCTCGTTCGTGCAGGAGTATCGCGCGGAACTCGCGATGCAGGCGTTGCAGAAGTTTCTGCCGCCGAAAGTCACGGTGCGACGTGACGGCCGTGATCAGGAGATGCTGGCGGACCAGATTGTCTCCGGCGACGTGCTGCTGCTGCACGAGGGCAACCGGATTCCGGCCGATGCGCGGCTGGTCGAGGCGCACGACCTCCTGGTCAGCAATGCTCCGCTGACGGGCGAGGCCCGATCGGTGCCGCTCAGTCCCGACGCCACTGACACCGCTTTGATTGACAGCACGAATATCACGTTTGCCGGCTGCCAGGTCGTGCGAGGTTCGGCGACGGCTGTCGTCTTTGCGACTGGAGCACGCACCGAGTTCGGCCGCATTGCGTCGCTGTCTCGCGACATTGCTCGACCAGCGACGCCGCTGGAACTGGAAACGCGGCGGATGGTCCGCATTCTGACAGTTATTGCTGTGACGATGGGCGTGCTGTTCTTCGCGTACGGAGTGGCGGCCGGTCGGCCCTTGTGGGTGAATCTGGTTTTCATGCTGGGCATCATCGTTGCCAACGTACCAGAGGGTCTGTTGCCGACGTTTACACTGGCACTCTCAATGGGCAGCCTGCGACTCGCGCGACGTAACGTTCTGGTCAAGAGCCTGCCAGCCGTCGAAGCACTCGGCGCCGTTCACGTGATCTGCACTGACAAGACCGGAACGCTGACGCTCAATCAACTGCAGATCACTCAGTTCGTCGATCCGCTGACGGGCGAACCGCTCAGCAGTGACGTCGACGAGCCACTGTGTCTGAAGATCGCTCTGATTGCGTCAGATGTTGACCTGAGAAGCAGCGGCGAGCCGGCGACGTTTTCCGGCGACCCGCTGGACGTCGCCCTCGCCGAAGCGTTTGCCGGGCGCGGCGGTCAGCCGGTCGAGATCGTACGACAGACGAATCGGCACTTTGCTTTCGATGCTGTGAAACGTCGCGAGGCGGGACTGTATCAGGCCGGACCGGAAGGAAGCCGCGAGGTAATCTTTGCGGTCAAAGGTGCGTGGGAATCGCTTCGGCCGCTGATTCGTTTTGTGGAACGATCGGTGCCGGATGGCGAAGCGACGACAACGTCTGTTGAGGAAGATGTGCTGGCTGCTGCCGATGAAACCGTGCATCGACTGGCGTCGCAGGGAGCACGGGTCATCGCTGTGGCCTATCGACGTCCGCAGGAAACGGCCAGTAATGCGTCTCAGGAGCGGCTTGAGCAGAACCTCATCCTGAAAGCGTTTCTGTGTTTTGATGACCCGTTGCGGCCTGAAGTCCCCGAGGCGGTGGCTCGCTGTCAATCGGCGGGAATTCGAGTTTTCATGGTGACCGGCGACCATCCGGACACAGCCGAGGCGGTTGCGCGTCGCGCCGGGATTCTGGCGGAAGACTGTTCGTCGGAAGCCGGCGTCATTACCGGTGCCGAACTGCATCGCCTGCGTGAATCGCATCTTGTCGAACGTCTGGAGGGTGGGCTCGCCGTGTTCGCTCGGACCAGTCCCGAGCAGAAGATGAAAATCATCAGCGCGGTCAAGCGGCAAGGTCTCGTCGTCGGCATGACCGGCGACGGCGTGAACGACGCTCCAGCACTCAAGGCGGCGGATATCGGGATTGCGATGGGACGCGGCGGGACGGACGTCGCGCGCGAAGCGGCGGGAATGGTGCTGCTGGACGACAACTTTGCGTCGATCGTCGCGGGCGTTGAAGAAGGGCGGACGATCTTTGAGAACATTCGCCGGTTCACAAATTACGTGCTGGTCAGCAACGTGCCGGAAATTGTGCCCTACCTCGTGTATATCGTGCTGCCCGTGCCGCTGGCGTTGAACATCCTGCAGATTCTGTCCATCGACCTGGGGACGGATATTATCCCGGCAATGGGGCTTGGTCAGGAACCGCCCGGACGCGACACCATGCGGCAACCGCCGCGTGGTCCGGCCGACCGACTGCTGAGCCTTCCGCTGCTGCTGCACAGCTACCTGTTTCTGGGCATGTTCGAGGCGGCGTATGCGCTGCTGCTGTTCTTCCTCGTACTGATTGAGGGCGGCTGGCAGTACGGGCAGGAACTGGCATCGAGCAACCCGCTCGTGAGGTCTGCCAGTGGAGCGGCACTGGCGACGATCATCCTGATGCAGATCGGCAATCTGGCCGGACGCCGCTCGACGTTGGGCAGCGGTCTCGACGCCGGTCTGTTCCGCAACCGACTGATCCTGCTGGGTGTGCTCTTCGAGATCGCGTTTTCATGGGCGATTCTGAATGTCGAGCCGTTGCAGCGCGTACTGGGTACCGGCCCAGTCGACTGGCACATTTACGCTTTGGCCTGGCTGGGCGTCCCACTGATCTACGGCGTTGATTATCTCAACAGGCTGCGACAGGCTCACCGCCAGCGGACGCATGCCACGACGCTTGAATCGACCGTCGAGCCATAGCGAAACTCGCGGAAAGTTGCGTCGTTCTGTCTGTAACAGCGGGTTTCTGCAGGACGGAAACGTCGAATGTCTGCGCAACTTACGTTTCTTGCCTGTCAGCGTGCGGAGCCGTGTCGTTGAATCAGCGTCGATTTCCTTCCCGTTCGACCTGGCCGTCATTGCTGTTCGGACTGCTGGTGCTGGCGGCCGTGCTGATTCTGTCGCTGCATTTCGGCGAAGTCGCGACGCTGACTTCGCTGCTGCGTCAGATTCATCCGGGATGGCTGCTGGTCGCTGTCGGGCTGCAGGCGGGGACGTATCTCTGTGTGGCGCTGAGTTTGAAGATTGCGATTCGTGTTCCGTCGATGCGACCTCCATTGAGATCGTTACTGCTGCTGGCGCTGAGCAAGCAGTTTGTCAGTCGGGTTGTCCCCACAATTGGACTGAGTGGCAATCTGGTGGTCGTACGCGGATTGCAGCAGCGAGGTGCAGGACGCAGCGATGCCGTCCATGCGGTGCTCGTCAGTCTGTTTTCGTACTACCTTTCGTTTGCTGCGGCGCTTGGCGCAACGATTCTGCTGCTCTGGCTACTGCGCGATCTGACGCCGGCAATCCTGATCTCACTGACCGTCTTGCTGGGCGTGGTCGTCGTCATTTCGACCGTTCTGTTCTGGTTGGGAAGTGGCGTAACGACCCTGTTGCCCGGTCGTGTCGGCAAGTGGCTCATTGCCCACGAGATGGAAGATCTTCTGCCGGAAGCAGGAGCTTTTCACGGTGATGCTGGCGTCCTCGGCCTGGCGACCCTGTTACAGTCCGGCGTCTTCGTTCTCGACGCAGGGACTCTGCTGGTTGTCCTCATTGCACTGCGACAGCCTGTCGAGCCGGCAGTGGTGTTTGTCGCGTTGACTGCCGCGCAGGCACTCGCTTCGGTCGGACTTGTCCCCGGCGGACTGGGGACTTTCGAGGGAATGTGCGTGGCCGTGTTGCACGCCCACAAGGTCCCGATCGAAGCCGCACTGACCGGAACGCTGGTTCTGCGCGGGCTGACGTTCTGGCTGCCGATGCTGCCTGGCCTGTGGTTGACTCGGCGCGCTGTATCTGCCGGAAGGATTTCGGCAGTCGATGTGACGCCGACAGAAGCAACGAATGCTCTGGAATCTCCCGCCGAGGCTACACCTCTCGGCGAGCCCCTTGAAACGAAAACGCGGAGCAGTGGTCATGACGAAAGCACGTGAGCCGGGTTCAAACTGTTCGGTTTGCGGCAGGAGCCGGCATCTCAGCGAAATGGCGCTGGGCGCATCGCTGCGCGAGTCGGTCGTGTCTCTGATCCGCGGCGAGCATCCGGAATGGTCGGCCGAGGGCCGTGTGTGCTTTGAGTGCCTCAATCAGTATCGCGCTGAGCATGTCCGCAGGCTGCTTGAGGAAGAAAAGGGCGATCTGTCGGCGCTGGAAGAACAGGTCATTCAGAGTCTGCGGGAACAGGAATCGATCTCCGAAAACGTCAATGAGGAATTCGATCGGGCGCTGACATTCGGCGAACGGATTTCGGATCGGCTGGCCAGCTTCGGCGGAAGCTGGACATTTCTCATAATGTTCGGCGCCGTGATCGTGATCTGGATGGCGATCAACCTGACAATCCTTGCGCGGCAGCCGTTTGACCCGTACCCGTTCATTCTGCTGAACCTGGTGCTGTCGTGCCTGGCGGCGGTTCAGGCGCCGATCATCATGATGAGCCAGAACCGGCAGGAGGCGAAAGATCGACTGCGGTCCGAACATGACTACCGCGTCAATCTGAAAGCCGAACTCGAAGTCCGGCTGCTGCACACCAAGATCGATCAGTTGCTGACTCACCAGTGGCAGCGACTGCTGGAAATTCAGCAACTGCAGGTGGAACTCCTGGAAGAAGCCGGACGCAAGCACTGATAACGTGCAGGCCCTGCCACCGTGTGGCGAGGCAGTGCTGCTGTGTGGCGGCGGTCGCAGACTGTCACCCGTCCGGCGTGTGGCCTCGCTCGCCACACTGCGCAGACTCTGCTTGAGCAAAGCCGACGTTACGCAGGCCACAGATCCCGAATGCCCTCCGGAAGTGCCTGTTTGACTTTCTCGATCTCGCCCGCGGTCACATGTCGGGCGATGACTCGAAAGACGGCCTGAGCAATGTCCTTCGAGTGAGCATCGACATCAAACAGAAAGGCTTCCGTGACGTGGACCAGAAACTCGTCCTGAGAATGTTCTCTGACGGGCGTCCCGGCAGGGTGCCAGCCTTCGTAGTAAAACCCGCGGATAAGCATCGGCAACTGGGCGGCCAGGTGAGCCACGCTGTTCACCGGCAGTCGATCCCGCAGGGCATGCAGGACGGCACGCAGTGCATGGTAGGCCTTATGCCGATCGTTCCAGTGCAGTTCCTGCATGATCTGGCCGAGCCATTCGTTGGTCTTCTGCAGTGTTGAGTCAAACGCGTCGATTCCTGTCGCACTCATGGTTGAAGTCCTTGTTCAGAAGTCTCGCTCTGGCCATGCTCAGCCGGAGCCCGGTGATGTCACTTCCTCTGTTGCCAGCAGCCTCGCACACCTGTGCTCCACGTCCGCACATCTTTGAGGAGCTGCCGATTGTCCGTTCGACTGGCCACTGCCGTTGCGTTTCAAACGCTCCTCTGGTTCAAAGTCCACCACAGGCCTGTCACTGGATTCGTGACAGATGCGGGTTTGTCGGAGTGTCTGATTCCCAGTCGCTGCCAGACTGTCATGCGGAGCGAGCTGTGCGGCCGGCAGTCCTCTATGCAAGACCGGCGGCGCATTCACTTCGAGTGATTGATTGCCGGCATTCGGCACGCTGGCCACGCACAGCAGGCTGGCCAGTTCCTCAACGGCTGGGGCTGCCAGCGTCTGCTCGCATTTCCGCCTGGCGACGACCGACAGTCCGCCGATCAGCGTCAGGTAGCCTTCGCGTCCGTTCTCAACCAGTTCATTCAGCAGACGCCGCGCCCGTTCAACCGTGTTGAATGTGCCGACCAGTTCCCATTCGCAGACCTGCTGCATTCCCGCTGTCGGTCGTGGCGAAACAGGCGGCAGTTGCATGGCGGTTTCCCTGGCTACAGCACTGAAAAGTTTTGCGAGCGCTGGAGACATAGTTGCAACACGCGTACCAGAGGACGAATCCGCCTGGCTCGACACGGCAATGCGGGAGGACAGCCTGCGTGATCTGATGGGCGGCGGAGTTCCGCGACGATGGGCACGGCTCTTTCAGATTGTGTGGAACCGGAACGTGAGTTGCCCGTGGTAAAGGCTGGGCCACAGACTGAGAAGAGGCCGAACGAAGCTGCTTGGGATGAAGGAGAGACATCGTGACGAGTGAGCATCGCCCGATTGATGAGCTGGCCAATGCACTGACGCACGGACTGGGCCTGTTCCTCAGCGTCGTAGCGAGTGTCTTTCTGATTTGGGTCGTACGGACGCAGGAGTCGCATACACTGGTCGCCTGCGGCGTTTACTGTGCGACACTGATTCTGCTCTACGCCGCATCGACACTCTCGCACAGTTTTCACGATCTGGAATGGCGACGTCTGTTTCGGACGCTGGACCAGGCCTGCATCTTTCTGCTGATTGCCGGTTCGTTTACGCCGATCGCCGCGCTGTTTCTGAATCACGGCTGGTGGCGATTCCTGCTGCCCGCCATGTGGGTGCTGGCGGTGGCGGGTGTCGTTCTGGTGATCCGCATCCGAAACATGACCGGGGCCGCCAAGCTGGTCTACATCGCGCTGGGCTGGCTGCCGGCCGTCGCGCTCTGGGAACTGTACCGGCAGGCTCCGGCTCCACTGCTTTACTGGCTGATTGCTGGCGGCGGATTCTATTCCGTGGGCACGATCTTTCTTCGGTTCAGCGATCGGGTACGGTACCTGCATGCTCTGTGGCACGCGTTTGTGATTGCCGGCAGCGTCTGCCACTACATCGTGATTCTGGTTTACGTGGCCGAGAGCTGGTAATCGAGTCCGCCAGAGAGGCTCGGACGTCAGGAGCGAGATCATGACAGCCGCACGCGAAGCAACCTCGTCGCAGCCGATCGGGGACCACACGGCTTTGTTGTCACCGCGTCCGTCGGTGTCCGAGGTCGAGCGGTGGCTCGTACGGCGGCTTCGTCGCCTGACAGGAGAGCCGGCCATCGACATTGAACTATGGGATGGCGAGTGTCTGCCGGCTCGCTCCGACGGTCGCAGTTTCGGCCGCATTCGCATCAACGACCGGCAGACGCTGTGGCGACTCTGGCCTGATCCGCAGTTGAAGTTCGGCGAAGCGTACAGCGACGGGCGCATCGACGTGGACGGTGACCTGGCGGAAACGCTCGGCGAGCTGAATCGCTCCCTGAGCCAGTCACAAAGCCAGCAGTCGGCATGGTGGTGGCATCTGCCCTCCCGTTTGATCGGCGCGCTGCAGCACCGCTCGGCCAACCACAATGTTCACCACCATTACGATCTGGGTAACGACTTCTACCGTCTGTGGCTCGACGAGCAGCTGGTTTACACCTGCGCGTATTTCGCTGATCCGGAAATGTCGCTGGAAGAGGCGCAGGTTGCCAAGTTCGAGCATGTCTGCCGCAAGCTGCGCCTGCAGCCTGGCGAGCGTGTGATTGAAGCCGGTTGCGGCTGGGGCGGACTGGCGATTCACATGGCCCGGCAGTACGGAGTCAGCGTACGAGCGCTCAATCTGTCGCATGAGCAAATCGTGGAAGCACGTCGCCTGGCAAAGCTGGCTGGAGTTTCGGACCGCGTTGAATTCATTGAAGACGACTGGCGGAACATCACGGGGCAGTGCGACGCGTTTGTATCGATCGGAATGCTGGAACACGTCGGGCTGAAGAACTACCGGCGTCTGGGCCGGCTGATGGATCACTGCCTGACCTCATCAGGTCGCGGTCTGATTCACTCGATCGGAATGAACAGCCCGCGGCCGATGGATCGCTGGACCGAGCGCTACATTTTTCCAGGAGCACAGCCGCCGTCGCTCAGTCAGATGACGAAACTGTTCGAGCCGTTCAACTTTTCCGTGCTCGATGTCGAAAACCTGCGGCTGCACTATGCCGAGACGTTGCGTCACTGGCTGGGCCGCTTCGAACGGTCGACGGACAAAGTGCGGGACATGTTTGACGAGAAGTTTGTGCGAATGTGGCGACTTTATCTGGCGGGTTCCGTTGCGACGTTCGAAACTGGCTGGCTGCAGTTGTTCCAGGTCCTGTTCGCACGTGGCTGCAGCAACGACGTGCCTCGAACCCGCGAATATCAGTACCCTGGTCACCAGGCGTGCGGAGAAACGTAAAGGTCGTGCATCATGCAGAGCTGCGACGTCCTGATTGTGGGTGGCGGCCCCGCCGGGTCAACCTGTGCCTGGCAGTTGCGGCAGAGCGGGCTTGATATCCTGCTCATTGATCGTTGCTCGTTTCCGCGGCATAAAACCTGCGCCGGCTGGATCACGCCGGAAGTTGTTAACGCGCTGAAGCTGGATCTCGATGACTACGCGTCGGAACGCACGCTCCAGCGGATCACTGGATTCCGCACCGGTGTGATTGGTGGCCCTCAGACGGAAACGCGTTATGGAGAACCGGTGAGTTTCGGGATTCGGCGCTGTGAGTTCGATGACTACCTGTTGCGTCGCAGTGGCGTCCGTTGCCTGCTGGGCGAGCCGGTCCGATCCATTCAGCGTGAACATGGGCAGTGGGTTGTGAACGGGGCGCTCACTGCACGACTTCTTGTCGGAGCTGGCGGAACCGCTTGTCCGGTGGCCCGTCAGGTACTTCCCCGGTTGACGAATCATTCGCTGCTGGTCACGGCTCAAGAAGTAGAATTCGAGGTCAGTCCGGAAGAACTGAACCGCGGCAGCATTGAGGGCGAGACGCCCGAACTGTTTTTCTGCGACGACCTGGCGGGTTACGGCTGGTGTTTCCGCAAGGGACTGTTTCTGAACATTGGGCTGGGCCGAGTGGACTCGCGCGACGTGACGCGGCAGATGACGGAGTTCTGCGGCCTGCTGATCGACAGCGGAAAGGTCTGTGCCCGCATCCCCGAACGTCGACACGGCCACTCTTACTATCTGCAGAGCAATACCTCGCGTCCGGTTGTCGACGATGGCGTGCTGCTGGTTGGAGACGCTGCGGGTCTCGCTTACCCGCAGAGTGGCGAGGGCATCCGCCCGGCAATTGAGTCCGGTCTGCTGGCCGCTGAAGTGATCCGCAGTTGCGCGCCGAATGGGACATTCGGGCAAGCCGACCTCAAGGCGTACGCAGACCTGATCGCCGAACGCTTTGCGGATTCCCGCTCCGGATCGCACTCTCTGCTGGGAGATATTCTGCCGCAGAAATGGCGGCAGTACGGCGCCGCTCGCCTGGTCAGCAACCACTGGTTTGCCCGTCATATGATTCTGGATCAGTGGTTCCTGCATCGCTGCTGACAGGGGTTGTGATGTCCGATTCCGTATTCTCAATGTTCGATTGACAGCCAGTGAGAGGTATCACGTTCTGTAACGCAATCAATGACAGTGCTGTCGCAATCGTCTGACGATGCTTCTGCAAGCAGATACCCGGACGACGAATTGTCATGCGGCTTGCAGATGGGAAAAGTCACTGCCGACGTGACAGGAAGGTCCTGTGCAGCGAAGTCTTCGGTCCGGCGGATGAGGAGGCAGTCATGCTGTTTGAGAATCTCCTGATCGAAAACCTGCAGCGCTCGCAGGCGGCGCCGTGCTGGCAGCCTCGTGCTGACGTCTACCAGGTTCACAATGGCTGGCTGCTGAAAATGGAGCTGGCGGGAGTTCGCCCGGAGGAAGTGCAGGTGCTGGCTGGCGGCAACTCGCTGACCGTGTCCGGCCACCGCCGCGACTGGCTGCTGGAACAGGGTCGCCAGTGTTACTCGCTGGAAATTACCTACAGCCGGTTTGAACGCACGTTCGAGTTGCCCTGTCGGCTGGAACAGCGCCAGATCGCAACAGAGTTCCGGGATGGAATGCTGCTGATTCGTGTCGTCGCGTCTGCAGCTCATCAATAGAACAAGGGGCGCAATGATGGCGAATGAACCTCAGACAAACACTTCATCAGGGCAACGCACTTTGCCCGTGCTGCCGTTGCGGAATACGGTGCTGTTTCCGTTTGTGACGATGCCGATCGCTGTCGGTCGTCCCCGGTCGATGGAGGCGATTGAGGCGGCTGTGCTCAGCGAGGACAAGCGCCTGCTGGTGTTTACGCAGCGCGACGCAGCCGTCGACGATCCGGATGCTGCCGGACTGTTTGAGATCGGCACCGAGGCCGTGATCAAGCAGATGGGCCGCGGCCCGAATGGACTGAATCTGATCCTGCAGGGTGTTGAACGCGTGCGACGAGTCGGTGCCGCTGCCGCCGAGGTCCGGTCAGAAGAAGCCTCGGCGTCCGCCGAGAAGTCTGCAGCGATGCTGTTGGCTGTGGAATCGGTGCCACTGCCTGAGGACGAGGGGCCGGAAGTCGAAGCGTTGCAGCGTGAAATTGCCAGCCTCGCAAGCCGGTTCCACGAACTCGGCCAGCCGGACACGTCACTCGACTTTGCGGCCTTCCTCAGCCAGTTTGACAATCCAATGCAACTGGCCTGGCTGCTGGCCGCGTTAATTTCTCCTGCCGTCGAAAAGGCTCAACAGATTCTCGAAGCCGAGACGCGCGTCAGTGCCTTTCGACTGCTGCATGAGGAGCTGACCCGCGAGGTGCAGATTCTGGAACTGCGGCGTGACATTGCGACGCAGGCGGAATCAGAAATTGACGACGAGCAGAAACGGTATGTTCTCCGAAAGCAGTTGCGGGCCATCCAGAAGGAACTCGGCGAAGACAGTCCCGAACAGGCCGACGCGGTTGAAATGCGGCTGCGAATGGAGGGCATCGAACTGCCGGAAGCTGTCCGCAAAGAGTGTGACCGCGAGATTCAACGACTGGAGTCGCTGCCGGCCGCGGCACCGGAGTACCAGGTGCTGAAGTCGCACCTCGAACTGATTCTCGAACTGCCCTGGGATGAACACACGACGGACAATCTCGATCTGAAGTCCGCGCGCCGAGTGCTCGACGAAGACCACTTCGGTCTGCCGGATGTCAAGGAACGCATTCTCGAACAGCTTGCCGTGCTGCGTCTGAACCCCGATGCGCAGGCTCCAATTCTGTGCTTCGTTGGACCACCAGGCGTTGGCAAAACGTCACTCGGACAGTCGATTGCTCGCGCGCTCGGACGGAAGTTCGAGCGATTCAGTCTGGGTGCTCTGCATGACGAAGCTGAACTGCGCGGGCATCGGCGGACGTATATCGGCGCGATGCCCGGCCGCATCATTCAGGCGATCCGCCGGGCTGGGGCGCGCAATCCCCTGATCATGCTGGACGAGGTCGACAAGCTCGGAAAGGACTATCGCGGCGATCCGGCTTCAGCACTGCTGGAAATTCTGGACCCGGCCCAGAACGCGACCTTCCGGGACAACTACCTGGACCTGCCGTTCGACCTGTCGAAGGTCTTCTTCATCCTGACGGCGAATACACTTGACACGATGCCGCGTCCGCTGCTGGACCGAGTCGAGACGATCCCGCTCAGTGGATACTCGGATGAGGAGAAACTGGAAATCGCGCGGCGGTATCTGTTGCCGCGGCAGCTCAGTCAGGCTGGACTGAAGGCCGAATGGCTGCAGATTCCCGATGAGACGATCGCGGCCCTGATTCGTCGCTATACGCGAGAAGCTGGCGTGCGCGAGCTGGAGCGAACATTCGGACGCCTGTGCCGCAAGGTCGCGCTGCAGTTTGCGGAGGGCACACAAAGTGGTACCGAACCGATCTCGATCACAGCAACTGGTCTCCCCGACTGGCTCGGACCGGAACGCTTCTTTCCGGAAGATGCGCGCCGCGAACTGCCGCCTGGTGTCGCGGCCGGACTCGCCTGGACCGAGAGCGGCGGCGACGTGCTGTATGTCGAAGCGCTGCTGCTGCCGGACAGCGATCAGTTGCTGCTGACCGGCCAGCTCGGCGACGTGATGAAGGAATCCGCGCGAGCGGCTCAAAGTTGCGTCATCGCTCACGGTCGTGAACTGGGCATCGAACGTCCGGCTGGCGGCGTTCACCTGCATGTTCCCGCGGGAGCCGTTCCGAAAGACGGCCCGTCGGCAGGCATCACAATGGCTGCTGCTCTGGCCTCGCTTTACAGCGGTTGTCCAATTCGGTCAGACACGGCCATGACCGGAGAAATCACGCTGACGGGACTTGTCCTCCCGGTCGGCGGTATCCGCGAAAAGGTTCTCGCTGCCCGTCGTGCCGGCCTGAGACGGATCATCCTGCCAGCCGCCAATGAAAAAGATCTCGCGAAGCTGCCGCCCGAAGTTCGAGAGGAACTGGAGTTCGTCTGCGTCTCGAAAATCGAAGAGGTTCTCCAGGACCTGATCCCGCAACTGGCAGAGCAGTCCGTCGGTGTCTGAGCGGAACGGGATTCGCGTTGTCGCTTCATGGTTCATCGCAATCTTAAAGAGCGGTTGCGAGTGGGAAAGACCGACACGCAAGGCTGGAGCATCAGGACGATGACGGGATCGCAGGCACAAACCGTCACTGAGTCACTCGGCGATCGCGCTGTGAGGCGGCATCGTGAGTTTCAGGGCAAGATTCAGACGGCACTGAAATGTCCCGTCAGCAGCTATACCGACTTCGCGGACTGGTACACGCCGGGCGTGGCGGCGGCGTGTCGCGAAATCGTCGCCGATCCGCAGCAGGTCGATCAGCTCACGAATCGCGGCAACACCGTGGCAATCGTGTCTGACGGAACGCGCGTGCTGGGACTCGGAAATATCGGCCCGGCGGCCGGTTTGCCGGTCATGGAGGGCAAGGCGCTGCTGTTCAAATACCTGGGCGGTGTCGATGCCGTGCCGCTGTGTCTTCAGCCGCGATCTGACGACGAACTGATCGCCGTCGTGCGCAGCCTCGAACCGACTTTTGGCGGGATCAATCTCGAAGATATCTCGCAGCCGCGCTGTTTCCGGATTCTCGACTCGCTGCGGGAGCAGATGCAGATTCCCGTCTGGCACGATGACCAGCAGGGAACCGCGACGGTGGTGCTGGCCGGTCTGAAGAACGCGCTGGTCGTCGTCGGCAAGTCACTCGGTCACGTACGGATCGCGATGATCGGCATGGGCGCCGCCAATGTGGCGACCTATCGGCTGCTGACGACAGCGGGTGTCGAGCCGACCGACATCATTGCCTGTGACAGCCAGGGCACGCTGCATCGAGGCCGCAGCGATGTCGAAGCGCGGCAGTCTGAGTTCGTTGATAAGTGGCGTGTCTGCTGCGAAACGAATCCGGACCACGTGACGGGCGGGATTGCCGAGGCGCTCCGTGGTGCTGACGTCTGCATCGCCTTCTCGCAACCAGGGCCGGAGATCATTCAGCCTGAGTGGATTCGCGCGATGGCTGCCGACGCGATCGTGTTTGCGTGTGCGAACCCGGTGTCGGAGATTCTACCCGAGCAGGCACTCGAAGCCGGAGCCCGAATTGTGGCCACGGGACGCAGCGACTTCCCGAATCAGGTCAACAATTCGCTGGTCTTTCCGGGGCTGTTCCGCGGGGCACTCGACGTTCGCGCCCGCACGATCACAAATGGAATGGCACTGGCTGCCGCTGAGGAACTCGCTCGCCAGGCCAGCCGGCACGGGCTGAGCGACACTTACATTGTGCCTCGTATGGACGAGTGGGAGATGTTTGCTGACGTGGCAGCGGCGACGGCAGAGCAGGCCGTGGCGGAAGGCGTCGCCCGCAGCATGCGGACGCGCGATGAGGAACGCATCGTCGCTCGGTCGAAGATCGAGCAGTCGCGCCAGGTGAATGAGTGCCTCTGGCGGGAAGGTCTTCTGAGGTAGACCGCGGACGCCTGGCAGAATCACTGAGACTCCTCGGACTGCACTGTGCCAGAATGTCTCGTCCTGTGTGCGACGCCTGATGGCCTCTGAAGACGATCTGTCTCACATTCACACGGAATCGCGATGAGAAAATCACTGACAAGTGCAGATTGTGGTGGATCCCTGACAGACAGCTTCGATTTCAGGCAAATTCATCGACCGGTGCTGATTTTGCTGAAGTGACAGGCGCCGGCATGGTTGATCAGCGTCAGAAGCCGGCCGTGAGTGTTTGGGGAGAACACTCGATGCGACGCGTGTCCGCATGGAGGGAGTCTGGAATGCTCGTTCTATCTCGAAAAAGATGTCAGTCAATTCGCATCGGTGAGCATATTGAGATCAAGGTGCTTGCGATTGAAGGAGGACGCGTACGATTGGGAATCGACGCTCCTGCTGATGTCCCTGTCCTGCGAGGAGAACTGATTCGCAGTGGCGATGCGGAATGCCGGGACGAACCTCCGGAATGCGGAGCCACTTCGGTCCATGACTGCCCGCAGGATCCGTCTGATGCCCTGGGAGACGATTGCCCCGCCGAGAGCGAGGGCGAATCGACCAGAGCAAGAAGTGCGGCACGCGCTGACTCGTGGAGTCAACCGCTTCGCTCAGTCTGTTGCGATTGAAGCCGTGGGGCGGGCCTGTGATGATCAGCGGCGGCTTGCGACGTCGCCTGTTCCGTGTTTCGGGCTGACATGGTGACAGTCGGC
>WGMU01000061.1 GCA_016124895.1 bacterium | reverse complement strand
GTTCTCTCCCGCCAGCAACGTCGCCACGCACGCGCGACACTGTCTCTGACGAACTGCGAGTTTCGGAGAAACTCGACTAGAGTTGCTTCGTCCCAGTGGTCGCCAATTGTCTCGGAAGCGGCAGCCGTAGCCAGGTTTCTCCGAAACCTGGTCAAGCGCAGAGCCGGCGTTCTCTCCCGCCAGCAACGTCGCCACGTACGCGTGACATTGTCTCTGACGAACTGCGAGTTTCGGAGAAACTCGACTATGGCTGGAGACGGCTCTACTTCCAGCGATCGACGAGCTGCTTCACCAGGTCACTGCGGGCTGCCGGGTCGCCGGTGACGATCGTGCGTGCTTCCACAGGCTGACTCAGAATCTTCTGAGCGGCTCGCATTGCCGAGGCTTCGTTTGTCAGTTCCTGACTGAGGTAGAAGCGAATCTCAGTTAACTCGGCCATTGGATTGGCGGACTCCTGCTCGGTGAGCAGGCGCATTCGCTCTCCGACCGACGCGCGCTCAAGCGGCGTTCCGCTCTGTGGAGCAATCTGCGCTTTCACAAAGTCCGCCACTTTGCCAGCCAACTCGACGCCCAGATCGACGCCCGCTTTTCCCAGTTCGCTTTCGCTGACGATGTCCGAAGTGAAGAGCTTCTCGCCAGAGGCCGCATCCAAGACTCGAAACTCCATAGTCGTCTCGCGCGCCTGACGGCCACGTCCCTGACCGAAGTAAGTGATGACCAGGAAGTCGAGACGGGCCTTTCGGGCTGCAGCGATCAGCTCGTGCTGCGAACCGGCTCCCAGGAGAATCGTCTCTTTTGCGACCGTGTCGGCGGAACTCGACCAGCTCCCCAACTGGCCGGCGCGGATCATCGCTTCGATACTGTCGACAAGTGCCGGTCCCGCTCCGACACTCGCTTTAGCGAGTTGCGCGAGCATGTCTTTTCGTTTCGGCTGGATTTCAACCTTCACGTTGCCTGGCGGCTTCTGAAACTGAACGCCGAGTCCCCAGCGAACACCGACGACTGTCCGCTTCAGCGCCGGCGACCAGCTCAGCTTCGTGCCCCACGACGATTCGTCGGACGAGAGAATGTCGCCATACGTCGCATTCACAATCGCTCGGCACTTTGTCAGCAGTTCGGCTTCCGTGATCGTCGGTTCTGGCGTCGCCGCTCCCGGAAGGCGACCGGCCGCCGCGCGTGCAGTGGCAGACGCGACCGCTCCCGTGACCGGACTGTTCCCTGACCCCCAGCCGATCTGCGTCGAGCCGAGGCCCGCCACCGTGCCGTTTTCCGCGACCGGCTGAAAATAGACTGTCTCCGGCAACTGCAACTTCGTGAAGAACGTCTCAACCGTCCGTTTCAGCGCTTCGTTCCCCTGTCGCACCAGCTCTGCCTGCAGGTTCGTGTTCTGCTTCGTGATGCTGAAAAACGGTGGATCGTTGGACGCGTGCTGAGACACCATCCACACAACTTCGCCCGCGGGATCGACCAGCTCCGCACTCAGGTCGTACCCCGTGATGGAAAAGCTGAAGCTCTGAGTGCCACCACCGCCGAACGTCTGGCGGTATTCGCGCTGCACGTTCTCAGTCTTTCCCTGCGTCATCGTCAGCTTCAGAGTCAATGACGCCGCAGGATCAATACTGACACCGATCTCCTGCAGATTGCCGGTCACCGACGACGTAACGGTCTGAGTGAAGTTACCGTCGACGCCTCCCGAATACTGACCGTGCTGAAGCTTCACGCTGCCACCGTTTGTCAGCACGACGCGCGCCTGTGGAAGCTGCTGCTTCAACGCGGCTTCGATCTCGGCAGCCGGCAGCTCGGACGTGACGAGCACCGATCGCGTCTCGCCACCCGAACGGTCGGTATCGATAAAGTGGAACTTCCCGCCGACAGTAAACTTCGCCGTGCCCGAGAACTTCCAGATCACGCAGCGACGCGGCAGATCAATCAGCGACGCATAGCCAATCTGGTTGAGTACCAGTCGGTCGTCGGTGATCCACTGCAGTCCGGTTACAAACTGCAGCGACGGGTGAGCCAGCGGAAACACTTCTGCAACCTGCCCGTCTGCAAGGCTCCAGACACAGACAAAGTTCTGGCCGTTACCCGGAATCCAGGCGGCAAACTGTTGTCCGGTCGGACTGAAATCGCCAGCCGACACACTCGGGGGATTGAACCCGGAATCCCGCAGCGCCGGCAGTAACAGATCGCCGATCACCTTGCCGGTTTCGGTATCGAGCATCCGGACGCGAGGGCCGTCCGCAATGGCCAGATACTTCCCGTCAGAACTCGTCGACAGCGCCGTCGGCTGCACGCTGTATTTACTGTTGCCATCCGCCCGCGGCAGCTCACGCGGCGTCAGTGCCACCTGATAACGGGTCCAGCCCGACGGCAACTCCCACAACGACACAGCCGACTTCTCTCTCAGAGCTTCGGTCATCAGCAGTCGGGCATCATCCAGCAGTGTCAGCTTGAGACTGTCGCCGACGCGCAGCCAGGTCCCATCGTCAAACGGATTGAGACTGACGACGTTTTTACTGGCTACAAAGTCAAAAACGTCAATCGACTTTTCATTGCGGCCCGACACAGCGACACCCGTTTTTCCAGACGGACTGACCGCCGCTGGCGTCGATTCCTCGCGTGCGGGCGCGGTGCCGATCAATTCGCCGGAGACCAGCGACACGCTGCGTACCTGTCGAAAGCCGGGGTAACTTTTGAAGGCCGCGGGGACAGAGAATGTGCCGATCTCCTGCTGAGTCATCGCGACCGTCCCCTTCTTCGCAAACTCTTTGACGTCCTGACTGCCGACACCAATCATCTCCTGAAGCGACTCAGCCTTTGCGGCGGCGACCGAACCGCCGCCCCAGGCAACATCGTCGACAGGCAGCGGGATTGCTGGTCCTCGACTCGCGACTCTCCGAATCGGCGGATGAGTGGCGATCGTCCGGTCGAACTCTTCCACTTCGGATGTGTCGATTGTTCGCGCCGCGCTGCTGAGTCCGGTCATCGCCAGTCGCCCGCTGAAGGCGTCGGCGTCCTGCACATCCAGCAGTTGCAGATTCGGCAGCAAACGACTCGGCTGCCGGCTGCCGAACCGCTTTTCAGCAACCGTCCAGCGCGGCAGGCCGCTGTCACGATCGACCCAGACCCGACCGCCGACCAGCCAGCCGGAACCGTCATCCAGAAATTCGACGAGTGGACGATCCTCACCCGACGGCGGCGGATACAGTTCGCGGGATCCGTTGTGACGATGAGTCAGGCGTCCGGTTGTCAGGTCCCAGTTCAGCAGCGTGTTCCATGTCAGCATGGCAAACTCGCGCCCGTCTGACGAAAAGCCAGCCGCATCCGGATGTGCGGCCGTCAGCGGTGGCTCGACCAGCTCAACCTCACCGACGCGTTTTCCCGTCGTCAGATCACAGAACACAAGACGCTTTTCTGCATTGAAGCACGCTCCGAGCCGACGATTCGCACTCAGTCGAATGCCCTTGTGCTCTGCCCCTCCAAAATCAACGGGGCACAGCGACTGACCGCTCTCAACACTGAAGACGTGAATCGCCATCGCCTGGCCAGAGAATGATGCGCCGGGCGCTTCGGGATAGCTTGCCAGAACGCGGTCGTTATCAAGGAACTCGTAATAGGCCAGCAGGCGATGCACCGGTGGCAGCTCTTTGATCAACTGTCCGGAACTCGATTCATACACCTGAAGGATGCCACCTTCCGGCTTTCGCGCCAGCGTCGCAAAACGGCTGCCGTCAGGGCTCAAGGCAAACCCGTTCGCCCCAAACACAGACGTCTTCGGCGAGTGGATCGGCTTGAGTTCTTTCAGACTGACGATTTGAAAGTCCGACGGCAGCTTGCCAATCGCCATCAAATTCGACGGGGCGGGAGCAAACCAGATCGAACTCCCACTCTGCACCGGCACGGAGATCGGTCGATCGGAATACTCGACCGGAGCGGCCAGAGCATCCGGCTCGACATTCCAGGTTGCCGGTCGCGGCGGCGCATCGAGTGCTTTCAAGCGACGACCGGGTTCGGCGGGATTCTCAATGGTCACGACAGTTGACCAGCCGGATGTGATTTCCCTCTGAGCAGCCGCAGACAGTGCCGGCTCGGACGAGTCAGCAGCGACCACTGAGCTTGCAGCAGCGAAGTTTGCGGCAGCCGTCTCGCCCAACTGCTCGCGTGCCTGATCGAGCGCCTGCTTCATCAGGTCATTCTGGCTCGGCGGCGTACCCGTTCCGGCGCCGGTGCCCGCTCCTCCAGGCACAGCAAACGGATTGATGCCGCCCGATGGAGCGCCCGCCCCCGGCAGCACCGGGCTGCCATCCGCTCCAATCGGTGTCTGCGTTCCAGCTTTCGGCACGGCGACGGGAGTCACGCCATCGTTTTGAGCGACTTGAGCGTCGGGACCATTGCCGCCGCGGAACAGGCCGCTGACGACGACGAATCCGACGACTCCGCCAGCGAGTGCAGAGACAATTTTGACAATCAGCATCGCCGTGCCGGAGTCGGACTTCGCAGCGCCGCGTTTCCGGCTGCTACCACGACTCGAAGACCGGCCAGCCGAACGCCCGCCGGTCGATTCCCCGCGGGACGAACGTTTTGGACGCGGAGCCCTCACTTCAGTCCGCTCGCCGCACTCGCGGCACTTGAGCGTCCGCCCGATCTTGTCTTCCCCGACGTGATATTCAGCCCCGCAGTACTCGCACTCGACATGAACGCTCATCTGCTCATCCTTTCGTCGGCGACCCGGAACCGTCCGACGCCTGAAGTCGAACGACCGTTCCCCGATTGGCCGCAGCTCCGTTCAGAATCCCGCCATCAGACTCGTCACCACAGTGTGGCGTATCTACGCCAGAGCGAATGCCACGGATCATGCAAAGCGATTTGACCGGCCGCAATCCTGCTGAGCCTCGAACTTAAAGAGCACCGGAATGCGTCCCGGCGTCGTACGACGTGGTTGAAGCAACGGGCATGCGGCCGTCAACCGCTCAATGCTCGGCGGCTGATCACCCGTCGGGTCTGCGGCACGCTTGTTATTGGGCTGCTGTCTCAGCCGCGCGTTGACCGGCGCCGCCCTCAAGCAGTCGCTTGAGATTCTCCAGCTCGGCCTGAAGCGCCTTACAGCCGGACGTGTGGAACATCCATCCGCAGAAGAAGAAAAAGACTTTCATGAATCCCTTCGGCGAAACGACCGACTTCTGCGTCACTCGCGTCCGACCTCCGAGATCCTCAAAGTCGTACTCAACAGCGATGTCGAAAGGCTTTGCTTTCAGAAGGACAGCAGACAGGTATGGCGCGTCGTACCGAATGACTTCGCCCACAAACTCCACGTGATTGCCGTGATTCTCAGTCACACAGCGAAACGTCGAACCGACGCGGTCCGGTGTCGATTCCAGCAGCTCGTCCTCGACAACCGTGATGCTCCATTCGGCCACATGGTTGTTGGTGTAGTCGAAGACCTCGTCGATCGGCCGATCGATCTCAATGCTCCCCTGCTGTTTCATGGCGCGGTCCCCGTAATTCACAGAGTGGTCACGTTGCGGTGGACGCTGACTCGACGGGCGGAACTGCTGCAGGAGGTGCGGCGGCGGGTTTAAAGATCATCACCATTCCGGCACCGGTCGCGGCCAGAATCAACCCGAGATAAAACGGCCAGCTTGGTGGAGTCTCCGGCGGATGAAAGAAGAGCATCGTTGCGATCGTGTTCATGATGGGAGCACCGGCGAAGACCAGCGGTGCGACGTACAACGCTCCTCCTTTGCCCGCGTTCGTCACGGCAAAGATGACGAACAATGCTCCCGCCGCTCCAGCGGCTCCGGCCGCGACGCCCCAGGTCATCGGAATCAGATCGAAGTTCGGGACTTCCCCCGGCTTCACGGTTGGATCCGAGTTCGCGCCGAAGATCATCGCTCCTGGCACCAGCACGGCGACCAGAAAGTACGCCACTCCGACAAACAGAAACGCCCGCAGATTGCTCTGCAGTTTCATCGCCGCTTCATGAACCAGCGGCACGTAATTGCCCCACGACAGAGCGGCTCCAGCGACGAAAATCAACGCCGTTACATTGATGTGTCTGCCCAGTTCAGACAGCGGCTGTCCCGGCTGCAGCTTGGCAAAAATCAGCACACACGCGGCTCCAACGACGGCCAGCAGCAGCCCGGCGAAAAACCGCCAGTCCGGCATCTTCCGCACCGGGTGATAGACGGTCATCGTCATGATCGTGTTGATAATCGGTGCCCCGGCAAAGACGAGCGGCGCGACAACCAGTGGCCCTTTCGCCGCGGTCGCTGCGAAGATGACGCACAGCGCTCCGACGGCTCCAGCAGTGCCCGCGGCAATACCCCACATGATCGGACCGCCGCTGAAGTTCGGGTTCGCCTTCTTTGTTGGGTCGTACTTCAGCCCGAAGATCATCGCGGCTGGCACAAGCACGGCGACAAGGAAGTACGCAACACCGACGAACAGAAACGCCCGCAGATTGCTGTGCAGTTCGACCGCCGCAACGTGAACCGTCGGGACGTACAGGCCCCAGGAGAGTACGGCGCCGACGACGAAGGCCAGGACGATCGGATTCAGCACGGAAGATCGGGACATGCGGCGGCTCCACGGTGAGAAATCAGCGAGGTCGGTCAGGCAGGGCGGGGATTGTAGTGGGCACATTTCGGCCCTGCATCCGACAGGCAGACGCCTCGAACCCAGTCAACTCCGGCAACCGATGCCACCATTGCATGCCGATTCCGGGAAAACTCGCGCTTACTCCGAAAGCTGGTCTTAACTTCTGGTTTTCCCCGTGTATTCTGTGAATTCCTTCCTTGATTTCGCCTCCGTCTGTATCGCGAGACATGCCCAGCCAGTCCGGTCGGGCTGGCTGCGAGTCTCCTTCCTTCTGCTGAATCCGGATGGTTCAGCTTCCCAGGTCTGCCAACCGCGTTCGCTTTGTGTCAGGAGCGTCCGCGTCAGGCAGACTCACGTGCGGTTAGTGCCGCGTTCGAGCCTGCTGGCTGTAACGGAAACAGCAGTCAGATTCTCCGGTTTTTTCTATCGACAGCCCGTTGTCACGCGTCGCGATTGTCTGATCACCCGTGTCACGGTGAGATGTCATTCGCTTGCGATCCCGCTGACGGACTCAACCGAATGCCGTCTCGCGGTGATCCGTTGTCATTTCAAAGTCCCGATACAGAACGCCTTTTCGCCAAGAGTCCATACAGGAGCCAGAGCCTTGATCAGTGAAGTTCTGCCAAAAAAGGACGACGCCCCGCGTCTGCTTCCTAATGCTGTACTGCCGCCCTACACCTACGTTCCCGGCACGAAAACACCACACCCCATCCGACATCCGGAAGGACACAGCCACGGTCGCAAAGGCCGGACGCCGCAGGCCATGGACCCGGATGTCTGGCACGAAAACCGTAACTTCCTGCTGGCCATCGACCTGTTCAATTACGGGTACTACTGGGAGGCGCACGAAGAGTGGGAACGTCTGTGGCGTGCCTCGAATCCCGAATCGCTGATCGGTCGCTTTCTGAAGGGACTGGTCAAACTGGCGGCCGCCGGCGTCAAGGTCCGGGAAAAAAGCATTCACGGAGTCCGTCGACACGCGGCGTCGGCCGGTGAAGTCTTCGCCGATGTTGCCGCCGAATCCGGGCAGGACATCTATTGCGGCCTGCGACTGACGCACCTGCAGTTCGCCGCCGACCGCGCCGCTCAGTTGCCCTACCAGAACAAGCTGAAAGCCGGCGATCCCATCAAGGTCTTCCCGTTCGTGATCGAACCCGAACAGATGCCTCTGGTCTGATCAGGTACAAAGCCACGCTGCAGATTTCTGCCATCAGAAAAAAGGCCGCCTCGTCGCCCTGAACGAGGCGGCCTTTCTTTTTGAACAAGCCCAGCAGGCTGGCTGCAAAACTCAATTCATCATTCTGCCCTGATCGTTCTGCCTCAAAACAACGTCAGGCAGAATCATTGGGGGGGCAGACGATCCCCAGCCAGAAAGTACTCCCAGGCTGAGTCGTCACCGTTCCGGCCGGTACGACGCCTTGCCCGGAATCGTCGTGCGGATTTCCAGCAGCAGGTTGCCACACGTGACGTACAGCGATCGCAGATCAGCGCCGCCGAACGCGCAGTTGGTGACCGTGTCAACCGGAGTTTCGCGATAGGCGAGCAGTTTCCCCTCCGGCGAGATCACATGAATGCCGGGCTTCGTGTCGAGCGTTTCGCTGGTGCCGCGCGTCTTGTGCAGGCCGGCGGCGACGTACAGGTTCCCCTGCGAGTCGATGCACATGCCGTCGCCGCTGCGACCCGGATAAAAGTCGATCAGCACGCGACCGTTCTGCAGACTGCCGTCCGCGTTGACGTCGAAGATGCGAATGTCGCGATGATGGTCCGCGTCAGGGTGTGCTTCGATCAGGTACAGCTTCGATTCGTCCGGCGAGAGCACGAGTCCATTCGGCATATGCACCTCAGGCCAGGCCAGCATCTGAACAACGCTGCCATCCGGATCGATCCGATAAACCGCTTTGGGATTTTCGCCGTCCGGATCCTCGACGCCACTGCGTGATGAGAAGTAAACGCGACCCTGCCGGTCCACACACAGGTCGTTCGGCTTCGCCAGCGGCTTCCCGTGGAACTGCTCGGCAAGCATGCTGATCTCGCCCGTCCTGCGATCCATCCGGGTCACCCGGTTCGCGCCGCCTTCGCAGCACAGCAGGTCACCGGTCGGAGCGAAGTACAGACCGTTCGTTTCGTTGCTGTTGTCGCGAAACACCGACAGCGACTTCGTCCGCGGCGACCACTTCAGAATTCTGCTGACGGGGACATTCGTAAAGAAAACGTCGCCGGCGCGGTCAACCGCAGGCCCCTCGGTAAAGACCTTTTCATCCTCAATCTGAGTCAGCACGCTGACCGACCCGAGAAAGTCATCCGATTTCAGTCCGTCATAATTCGTCGGCATCGCGGCGAAAGCCCGCTGCCCACTGGGCAGAGTACACGCTGCCGCCGCGACAATCGTTTTTCTGAGAAACTCACGACGCGTTTCTGAGCCGGAGACCAGTCCTGACTTCATCATCCGTCCTCGCATCCTGAAACAACTCACTCTGCCGGTTCGATCGACGTCCTGGCAAACCGGTTCTTCGTCGGTTTGCTGTGGAACCTCAGTCGTCAGTTCAACCGCGGCGGATATCTGACCCCTTGAAGTGGATCTGAATCCGATAGATGACCTTCGTCCGGTTGTGAATCTTGCCGGACTTCAGATCAACCCGCTCTGGCACCTCACGGATGTGTTTGTCGACGACGGCGTGATAGCCGCGTTCCGAGAAAATGTCGATCAGCATCGCCAGGGCGAGCGGTTGATCAAAGATCGGATCTTCGCTGTTGACGTGCGCCCGACCGGACAACGCGTGCCGGCGAATGATCGGAATGAAGCGCTGCTGCAGCAAATCGACCACCTGCTGGAACAGTTCGCTGTGCTCCAGTTCGTAACTGTCGAGCCGTCGGACAAGTTCCTGCCTTGCGTGCAGGGTAATCTCAGCCGCTAGCGGCAGTGGTCTCAGGCGGTCATGCGTGCGGGTTTCCAGTTCCAGCGAACTCTGATACTGCAGCTCCTTCAGGATGTTCTGCTCAACTTCCTTGATCGGGCCATCCGCGTTGATGAAGTGGTAGTGGTACAACTCCTTGAGCGACTTCAACGCGTCCCAGGTCTTCTCTTTAAATACTCGGTATCGATGGCTGGCCGCTTCCGGAGACAGGTCGGTTGAGCGTTCCGGCTGCAGTTCGCCGACACCGGTTTCCCTCACTTCCATGTTGTGTGCGGCAATCTCTTTGCCGCGTTTGATCTGCCTCTGGATACTGGTTTGCTCGGTCACAAACAGAACCATCGCATGAATCGTCGGTCGGCGGAAATTGATGGCCAGCGGCGTGTCCGCAAACTCCGAGTGCAACTGGTTGATTTTATCGACCAGCATTTTGAGACACTCAACCTGTACGTTCGTGCGGGGAAACCCGTCGAGCACGGCACCGTCGCGGAAGTCCGGTTCCAGCAGCTTGCGCAGCAGAATGCCGATGACTTCTTTATCGCCAACCATGCCGCCGCGCTCTTTGATCCGCTCGGCTTCCGGCGTTGTCAGCAGGCTGCTGATCACGATTGGCGGACAGGTAAAGCCGCGTGCCCGCATGATAAAGCGAGTGTGCGTTCCCTTGCCTGCCCCTGGAGCACCGCCCAGCAGAATCAGCTCTTTCGGAAACCGCAGATTCGCGTGGCCGATCTCCTCTTCGAGGTCTTCCCAGACCGTCTTGAAGATGACCTTCGCATCTTTGACTTCCAGGTCGACCAGTTGCGGGTCTCGCGTCGAATTCTCAGCCATCGAAGTCTGCCGGTTCTCTATCGTGAAAAGGACGCGAGAGCGATTTCTCCGCCGTCGCTGCACCGTCACACTCAGACCCTGCCGGGTCGCGTGGCGGAACTCTAGCAGAGAAGAATTCGTCCCGCGTAACCAGTCGATGGCCGAAAAGTCATAAATTCTGCGACAATCCTGGAGTGCCGCCCGACCTCTCGCAGCGAAACATCACCGAGACGTCTCATTCAGCCACCTATCAGAACTCAGCCACATCAGGAGCCACCGGGATGCCCTTTATCAATGTCAGTACGATCGACCCAATTGAACCTGTGCCCGGCTGCCGGATGCGGACGCCATACGGTGAGAATCTGATGCTCTCATATCTCGAAATGGATGACGGCGCGGAAGTGCCGCTGCACAGTCACCCGCACGAGCAGGGCGGGATTCTGCTCAAAGGAAAAGTCGAACTGCAGATCGGCGACGAGACCCGCGTCTGCCAGGCCGGAGAATTGTTCATCATCCCTCCGAACGTGCCGCATCGAGCCCTCGCCGTCGACGGCCCAGCTACCGTGCTCGACATCTTCAGCCCGGTCCGTGAGGACTACGCCGCGCTGGTCAACAAGTACATTCCGTCGGTCGAGCGGAAATCTGAGGAATACCCATGACCTCGATCTGGCTCAAAGGTGACGCCCTCTGGGAGCGAATGAACCGCGCCGCGGGAAAAATTCGCGAACGTCTCGAACGGGTTTCGGCCGCTCTCAATTCGGCAGGCGTCCCGTTCGCCGTTTCCGGAGGCAACGCCGTCCGCGTCTGGGTTGCTCAGGCCGAGGATGCCACCGCCCGAACGACCCGAGGCGTCGACATCCAACTGCGTCGTTCAGACCTGCCGGCCGCCCGAGCGGCACTCGAGGCCGCCGGATTTGTTTACCGACACGCAGGCGGCATCGACATGTTCCTCGACGGCCCGGATGCGAAGGCCCGCGAGGCCGTGCATCTGCTCTACGCCGGCGAAAAAGTCCGCGAAGAATACGCGACCGCCGCTCCAACGCTCGACGAAACGACAGAGGTTGATGGCACACCGGTCATCACGCTCGACACTCTGGTGCGTATGAAGCTGACCTCGTTTCGCGATAAGGATCGAATGCACCTGCGTGATCTGATCGACGCCTCGTGGTGGAATCGACTGCCACCCGAACTCGCGTGTCGCCCGCAGGAACTGCTCGATAATCCGGATGGCTGACGGCCTGCACCATTCTCAGCCACTTCAAACAACTCGACTTTGTCTTTCTGATGGAAGAGTCTTCCCAAAGGAGAATTCTCATGCAGCAGCGTCGAACGTTTCTTAAGCAGGCTGGAACTGCATCTCTCGCTCTCGCGGCAGCACCAGTTGTTTCTCAGGCGGCGATCGCGGATCGAATTCGAGTGGGCGTGATCGGTCCCGGAGGGATGGGGATGAATCATGTCCGGAATCTCGCGCAGCGAAATGATATCGAGCTAATCTCGCTGTGCGACGTCGACAGTTCACGTCTCAACGCCGCGGCCGAACACGTTGCCTCGGAAACGAAGAAACGCCCGACCACGACCGGCGATCTGCGGCAGATACTCGACGACAAAACGATCGACGCCGTCTTTATCGCAACCCCGGATCACTGGCACGCTCCGGCCGCGATTCTGGCTCTCGATGCGGGCAAGCACGTTTACGTCGAAAAACCTTGCTGCCACAACATCCGCGAAGGCCGGCTAATGGCCGATGCTGTCAAACGCTCGGGCAAAGTCCTGCAGGTCGGTACGCAAAGCCGCAGCACGGACTGCGTCGCCGACGGCATCAAACGCGTCCTCGACGGAGAGATCGGCGATGTCCTTGTTGCGAAGGCCTGGAACTCGCAACGCCGCGGATCGATCGGGCATGCGCAGCCGAGCGACCCGCCAGAACAGCTCGACTTCGATACCTGGACCGGGCCGGCGAAGAAGGTCCCGTACCAGAAGAACCTGCTGCACGGCGTCTGGCGGTGGTGGTACGACTTCGGCTGCGGCGACATCGGCAACGACGGCGTGCATGACATCGACGTCGCTCTGTGGGGCCTGGGCGTCGAGTCCCATCCCAATCGAGCCGCCTGCTTCGGCAACAAGCTGTTCTTCGACGACGATCAGCAGTTCCCCGACACGCAGTACGCCGTGTTCGACTACGAGCCCGGCGACAAGTCCGGCAAACGCAAGCAGTTCATCTTCGAGCAACGTGACTGGGCTCCGTATACGCAGGACGGCTACGAGAACGGTGCTGCGTTCTACGGCACCAACGGCGTCCTGATCATGGGCCACACGGTCGGCTGGCGACTGTACGGGCCGCGCAACAAGCTCATTGCGGAACGCACCGGCCGAGCCGACCTGGTCGCTCACCACACCAACTTCCTCGACAGCGTTCGTGGCAAGGCAACGCCGAATGCCAGCATCGAAGTCGGCCACCGCGCCGCCACAGTCGTCCATCTCGCGAACATCGCCGCCCGTATCGGACGAGTCCTGAACTTCGATCCGCAGGCCGAACACATTCTCAACGACGAAGAAGCGAACGCCATGACACACCGGGAGTACCGTGACCACTGGGGCACGCCCGACGGCGTCGCGCGGTCCTGACAGAGAAGAACCTGGGAACGTGCCGGAAACAGTTTTCCGATAGTGGCTTCGCACTCCGTGCGGAAGGCCCTGACCAGGCCGACGCGACGGAGTCGCGTGCCACTTTGATTCCGGAGGGCGAGGCTCCTGCCGAGCCAGACGTCTCAAGCATCCTGCAGCCACCTCGTTTCTTTGATTCTGCTGAGCGATCCATCCATGAAGACATACGTCCTCGCCGTTTGCCTGCTGACCTCCGCGCTGTCCTCAGTCCTGCAGACTCAAACGCTCGCCGCCGACCGGCCTAACATCGTTCTGATCATGGCTGACGATCAAGGCTGCTAAAGCACTTCAACGTCGAGGAACAGTGGGGAAACATGTCGAAAAACGGCTTGGATCAGCACCGTCGGAGTTGGGACGAATCAGTCGAATTCAGTCGTGTCCCACGCGATTTACTACACATTGCTACAGACTTAGTCCCTTTGACCTGCTCCCGTGAAAGTGGACCGGCGATTGTGAGAAAATCGCGGCTTAGTCAGTCCCTTTGAACGAGGAGTCGATGTGATGAAGCAGTCACGTTTTACGAACGAGCAGATTGCGTTTGCTTTGCGTCAGGCGGAGTCCGGCACACCAGTCGAGGAGGTGTGCCGTAAGCTGGGGATCAGTCAGCAGATTTTCTACCGCTGGCGGAAGTAACTCGGCGGGGTGGGTGTTGAAGAGCTTCGCCGGTTGAAATCTCTGGAAGAGGAGAACCGGCGGCTGAAGTCACTGGTGGCGGACCTGAGTCTGGACAAGCAGATTCTTCAGGACGTGCTGTCAAAAAAGCTCTGAAGCCTGCCCGTCTTCGTCAGATGGTGGACTGGTCGTGCGCGTGCTAGGAGTCTGTCCGAGAATCCCAAACTGACCTGGAAATCGTGGTCGATATCTGCGATGAAGGGGTCTGTCGGGATTCGCTTTCTCTCAGGCAGGTGATCAGGGATGGGTAAGACGTTTCGCAAGTGGGCTCCGGATCAGATGTGGCTGCTGCCGCCCTCGCCGCG
>WGMU01000105.1 GCA_016124895.1 bacterium | reverse complement strand
CGATCATGACCACGACGCCGGACATCACCACGACGCCGGACATCACCACGACGCCGGACATCACCACGACGCCGGACATCACCACGACGCCGGACATCACCACGACGCCGGACATCACCACGACGCCGGACATCACCACGACCACGATGGCGGACATGGTCACGACCATGATCACGGTTAGCAGCTTGGGGTCGGGTGGCCGGGGCTGGAGTGAGGAACGAGGGAAGCCCCGGGGCTTCCTTCGCAGGCTCAGTCCCACCCCGCCATCGCGGTCGAGCTTCTTCCCAGTGGTTTTTTCTGCCCCCATTTTTCTGCAGTTTGACTTTGATTGCAGAAAGATCGGGGCAAAAAGATTCCGGCTGGCAGACGTCAGGCCGGAATCGCGAGGCTGGACTGGACCAACCTGAGAAACGTCACGGATGACGAAGTATGAATCTCTCGGAAATCCACCCGTTCGTACAGGTGCTGTTTATCGTCGCGTTCGGAATCATGATGCGACGCAGCATCGTCCGGCGGCTGCGGCGGCGGCGGAAGACCGATTCGGTTGCTGAAGCACGGCAGGAAATGGAACGCCGCCGCAAGGATTCACAGCGGCAGCTCGAACAGCACGAAGTCCGGTTGCATGATACCGCTCGGCAGACAGAAGCCGTGCTGCAGACCAAGCTGTCAATTCTCGACGAGATGGTTGCCGAAACGGACCGCGAAATTGCTCGGCTGGAAGAACTGCTCGAAGAGGTCAAAGGCATTCCGTCACCGCTCGAACGTGACCATTCTGCGTCCGATGATCCGACATGGTCCGACGCGAGGCAGAAACTGTCACTGCAGGGCGAGCCGGCACAGTTCGTGCGCCTGCTGCACCAGTCTGGTTTCACCGCTGAGGAAATCGCGCGGCAGATGAATGTGCCACTGGCCGCGATTCAGCAGATTCTGGACGACCCCGACGGAAAGCAGTCCCGCGCCGCTTAAGCGGCAGGAAGTAATTTGTGATTCACGTAACGCTGCTGATTCCGACGCTCGACCAGGCCGGCGCTGAGAAACAACTGGTGCTACTGGCGACTCGGCTGTCGCGCGACGAGTTCGATGTCGAGGTCGTCGCGCTGACACGATCAGGACCGTACGCGGCTGAACTCGAAGCGGCCGGTATTCCACTCAAGGTGCTCGGAAAACGCTGGAAGTTCGATCCGCTGTGTCTGCGGCGGCTGAAGCGGCATCTGCAGCGGCACCAGCCCGACGTTCTGCACACCTGGCTGTTTGCGGCGAACGCTTACGGCCGGCTGGCGTTACCAAATCAGAACGCACCGAAAGTCATCGTCTCGGAGCGTTGTGTCGATTCGTGGAAGGCCGACTGGCAGTTGTGGCTCGACCGCAAACTGATTCCAAAAACGAATCTGCTGGTTGGGAACTCGCAGGCGGTTGCCGACTTTTACGCGTCGATTGGCATCCCGCGAGAACGGCTGGCCGTGGTGAAGAACGGGATCGAACGGCCACCGGTTCCGCAGCAGTCGCGCGAGGAATTCCGTCGCTGTCTCAATGTGGCAGAATCAACAAAGGTGGTCGGGTTTGTCGGCCGGCTCGCTCCGCAGAAGCGGCTGAAAGATCTGCTCTGGTCGTTCGAACTGCTGACGAATCTGGAACACGACGTCACATTCGTCATCGTTGGCGATGGTCCGCAGCGGCGCGAGCTGGAAGAATTCGCCCGCAACATCCACTGCCTCGACCGCGTCCGGTTTCTCGGTCACCGCGATGACGCGGCGTCGCTGATGTCGCTGTTCGACGTCTTCTGGCTGGCCAGCGATTTCGAGGGGCAGTCGAACAGCCTGCTCGAAGCAATGGCTTCGGGCGTCCCCTGTATCGTCAGTGATATCGCCGCGAACGTTGAACTCGTCACGCACGAACAGACGGGCCTCGTCGTGCCGACCGGTGACCGTGTCGCGTTTACGAAAGCCGCCGATCGCCTGCTTCGCGAGACAGACTTCGCCAGGCAGCTCGGCCAGAACGCCGCCGACTTCTGCCGCGAATCACTCTCGGTTGAGCGAATGGCTAACGAGTACGCGCGGCTGTATCGCGAGGTTTGTCAGAAGCAGCCCGCAGTACGCTCCGGTTGAGCCGAGTTGTGACGTGCCCGTGTGCCACTGGCTCTGCCAGTGCAGGTTCGTATGGAGCACTGGTGGAGCCAGTGGCACACAATCTCAGACGAGAATGGGCGTCACGCGGCCTGATCGCTGACCGCCGAGATTCGCTCGGCCAGTTCGATCTTCATGAAGCGGGCGCCGGAGGCGTCGTAAAAGAAGACGTGATTGCGATCGGACGCCCAGACGGCGCTCAGGCGGACCTGACGCGGTCCGTGAATCGAAAACTGCAGGCCGCAGGCTCGGCCACATTTCTTCAGTTCCATTTCGAGCATCTGAAACTGATCTCTGACAAGGTTCTCGCGCTGGCACAGCGTTTCGTGGACAAACTGACGTAGTTCATCGAGTGTCAAAATCCCTGCAACGCGTTCGCTCATCGGTGCCTCTCGCTGGGGGGAGCTGCGACGCGAAGACAGGCGAGGCCGTTGAGGGTTCCTCGGACTGTTGCGCCGACAGTTGATGCCAATCCGTGGTGCTGATTCAAGTGACTTGCCGCTGCTTCCGTGCGAGCGGAATTCGCATTCTGCCGTGGCCTCTGCTGAGTGGCCGCTGGATGCAGAGATCGGCCTGCCGTTGCTGCCGGCTCAATGAGTATCGGTTTCCAGAACTGCCGGCTTTGCCAGGATCAAGCCTCGTTGAGCGTCCGCTGCGACTGGAATGAGCCATTCAGCCTGCCTGACCCGCAAGGTCGCCCCGCGCGTCAGACGGCACGCACTGATCCGGCCACGTTCCGCCAACGCAGGAAAAATGACTGCAGCGACGACGGCTCTGAGTTGCTGCGCCGACGAACCTCCCGCTAGTTTCCATCCCCGCGTTCGAAGATGAGCTGTCTTCAGAAACAGTCCGTGTTGATTTGATCGGGAGATGAACTGTGCCGGTTCTGGAAGCCTCGAAACTGCTGAACTTTGCCAGAGCATTGCTGACCGCTGGGGGAGCTTTGCCGAAAGAAGCGGACGTTGTCGGCCGCAGCCTCGTCGACGCGAATCTACGCGGACACGATTCACACGGAGTCATGCGGATTCCGTTTTACGTCAAGCAGGTTCAGGACGGAAAACTGACGCCGGGAGCAACGCTTGATGTGATCAACGAGACCCCCGGTACGATCGTCGCCGACGGAAGCTGGGGCTTCGGCCAGGTGCTGTCGCGAAATCTGATGGAGTGGCTGATGGACAAAGCCGCCAGTTCAGGAATCGCGTCCGGGACGCTGCGTCGCTCCGCTCATATTGGACGCCTGGGCGAATATGCTGAAATGGCTGCCGAGAGAAACATGGCCGCGATCATCTGCGCGAATACTCACGGAGCGGCGCAGCGGGTCGCTCCAGTCGGCGGCAAACGGCCGCGACTCGGCACCAACCCACTGTGCATCGGGATGCCGGGTGGCAAAGACGGCCCGTTTATCCTCGACTTCGGAACCAGCGCGACGGCGGAAGGCAAAGTCCGCGTCAAGAAAATCGCGGGGGAAAAAGTACCGGATGGGTGGATCCTCGATCCGGACGGCAATCCAACGAACGATCCCAATCAGCTTTACGGCGATCCTCCGGGAACCATTCGACCAATGGGCGGCGACCAGGCTTACAAAGGCTTCGGTCTGTCGTTCATGATCGAAATGCTCTGCGGAGCACTCTCTGGCGGTCAGTGCGCCTATCCCGACCCGCCGCCGCCGGTCGGTAACGCAGCCTTCTTCATCGTCATCGACCCGAAGGGCTACGCTGGCTTCGACCATCTGAGCCAGGAAGTCAGCTCACTCGAACAGTACGTCCGCGATGTCCCGCGCATTGACGGCGTCGATTGCATCTATCTGCCTGGTGATCCCGAACGAGCAACGCTGGCAAAGCGATCGGCCGAAGGAATCGGTCTCGATGATGGCAACTGGAACGCACTGCTGAAGCTGGCTGAGGAACTGAAGGTACCGATTCCGGCCGTCTGATTGTTGTCGTGATCTGACTCAACGACGCGAAGCCGCAAGTCAGATATTTCAGCCACGGATAGACACAGATTCACACAGTCATTTGTGTGAACGGAGTCGGACGCTCGGCAAGACGAAGAGAGCTTCGCACCAGGAATTCCTTGTCGGAAAAACAAGTTGTTGCTGGTGAGCAATGCAGAGAACTGGAAGCCAATTCAATTCCTTTGCGAACCTTTGTGACTTAGCGCCTTTGCATCAACGACCGCTCCTCCGAATGAGGATTAGACGAAGTGCGACGCGGAGCAGTCATTCTCTGTGGCGGGCACAGCCGACGGATGGGGCAGCCGAAAGCGCTGCTGCCGTTCGGCGACGAACTGATGCTGCAGCGCGTCTGCCGGATCCTCGGTGAAATCGTCCCTCAGCTTTTCGTCGTTGCGGCTCAGCATCAGGAACTCCCTGAGCTTTCACCGACCGTGACGATCGTCCGCGATGAATATGACTCACTCGGTCCGCTGGCTGGTATCGCCACCGGCCTCGGCGCCGCGCGAGCCACCTGCGACTCCGTCTTTGTCACGGCCTGCGACGTCCCGCTGCTCAAACCGGCCTTCGTCGAACGCATGTTCGGCCTGCTGGCTGATCACGATGCCGCCATCCCCACCGACGGCGAGCACGTCCACGTTCTCTCAGGGATCTATCGACCAGAACTGGAAGACGTCGCGAGAAAGCTCCTCAATCGAGACCAGCGTCGTCCCCTGTTCCTGGTCCGGGCATCCAGCTCGCTGCTCGTCCCCGAAACGGACTTGCGAGACGTCGATCCGGCACTGCACTCCCTGCAGAACACGAACACGCCGGACGAATATCAGGCGGCACTGCAGCTAGCGGAATTCAGGTAGCCACTGCGACGGAACTCCAGGCCGCCTCAATCAAACTGGCTGCCGCTGCAGCGAAACGTGTTCGCTGCAGACCACTTTGCTACCGCCGGAACGTCCCGATAAACGCGCTGCGGATACCGTTGTTTGTAAAGCGGCTGCCCAGATCGTCGCCCTGGTAGGACAGCTTCAACGAGTACGCCGCGCTGGCGTTCTCGATCTTCGTGAGCGGCTGGTAATACACCACTTCGTTCGTGCAGACGCAGTCACTGTCCTTCAACCTGCGAGTCTGCAGTTCGACCTGCTGGCCGACCTTCAGCTTGCCGACGTGGTCAAGGTGATCATTGCTCAGGTCAAACGGTACTTTCTCAACGGCGACGACGTCACGAGTCAGTTCTTTGGCCGAATCGCGAACAAAGTCGACCAGCGCTTTCTGCTGCTGCTCGTTCGCCGCTTCGTCAACCAGAATGACTGATTTGACCTTGCCGGCCTGCATGGGAAACACGCCATCGTAACCGAGCGTGCCCTGAACCTTAACGACCAGTGCGGCGCCGAGACCTTTCAGATCAACGTCGTTCCAGGCACCTTTGTCGACCTTCCAGGCCATGATGGCTTCCTTGCCGGTCAGACTCATTTCGGCATTGGCGAAACACGGACCGGTGTAGACGTTACAGGTGCGGGCTTCGAGGTACTCCCCTGTGATTTTGGCAGCGGAAGCAGACTGTGCAAGCGTTGCCGCACTCGCAACGGCAACCAGAAGACAGAGAGGTTTCATGTCTCGTTTCCTTTGAAAACCTGCGGAATGAAAAGTGTTCTAAACGCGACCGGTCATCTTCACTGCGCCCCGGAATCCGGTCAAGAACCGGTCGTCAGATTCCCGCAGCGGACAATCAGACGTTCAGACGATTTCGTCAATCACCTCGCCGTGAATCAGCGTCAGCCGTTCGCGTCGGCCCAGATGCAGGAAGTTCAGTTCGTCCTGTTCGAGGCCGAGCTGATTCAGCATCGTGGTGTGGATATCGCGAAAGTGAACCGGTCGCTCGACGGCGCGGAGCCCGATCCCGTCCGTCGCACCGACGACTCGGCCGCCTTTAATCCCACCGCCGGCCATCCACATGCTGAATCCCAGGTTGTGGTGATCTCGGCCGCGACCGACCTGAGCTTCGGGCGAACGACCGAACTCACCGCCCCAGACAACGAGCGTCGAATCCAGCAGACCGCGGCGTTTAAGATCCGTCAGCAGGCCCGCGATCGGCTGATCGACCTGAGCGGCCATCCGCAGATGGTTCTCCTCGACGTCCTTATGCGCGTCCCACTGCATATTGCCCGGTCCGCCGCCGGAGACCACCGTCACAAACCGGACACCGCGTTCGACCAGTCGCCGAGCCAGCAAACAACGCCGCGCGTAATCGTCAGTTGGTTCGGTCCCGACGCCATACAGCTCGTGTGTTTCTTTCGATTCCTGAGCCAGATCAAACGTTTCCGGCGCCCGCGTCTGCATCCGGAACGCAAGGCGGTAAGTCTCGAGACGGGCGGCCAGTTCCTGATCCAGCGGTGAGCGATCCAGCCGGTCCAGGTTCTGAATCAGGTCCACCGTCGCGCGGCGATCATCGAGAGAGACCCCCGACGGAAGATTGAGATTGCGAACCGGCTCGGCACCAGGGCTCAACATCGTTGGCTGAAACGCGGACGGCAGAAACCCGTTCCCATACATCGGCTGCCCAGCTTCGAGGGCTCCGTCCGGGTCCGCCATCACGACGTACGATGGCAGCGAATCCGTCTCGGCACCCAGTCCGTACAGAACCCACGAACCCATGCTGGGGAAACCGGGAAACGTTCGGCCGCTGAAGAGTTCGTACTGTGCCGCCGAGTGGACGACTTTGTCGCAGTAGCACGACCGGATGACGGCAATGTCGTCGATGCAGCCGCCTGTCTTCGGAAACAGATCGGAGACCTCGATGCCGCTTTCACCTCGTTTCGTAAACTTCCGCGCAGACCCGAGCAGTTTCGCATCGGCTTTGACGAACTGATACTTCGCCTCGCCGAATGACGCCGGCCGCCTCTGCCCGTCGAGTTTGTTAAGCAGCGGCTTTGGATCGAACGTCTCAACCTGGGATGGTCCTCCAGCCATAAACAGGAAGATAACAGACTTCGCCGGCGCCTCGTCGTAGTACGGAGCGCGGGCCGACAGCGGGCCGGCCGTCGCCGACTGCTCACGCCGCAGCATCGCCGCCATCGCCAGCGACCCGAAACTGCAGAACGAACTCGCCAGAAACTCGCGGCGCTGGAGATCGAGTTGCTTCCTGCATTGCTCAGCGAGGGAATGAATCATGAACGCCTCCGCCGGCTTCAATCGACGTACAGAAACGAATTGACGTTAAACAGCGCAAGTACAAATTCCCGTAGCGGGTGGCTCAGCAGAAACTCGATCGCCGCACGCTGTTGTTGCTCAGTTGGCTGCCGGCCGGTCGTCAGTAGAAAGGCTCGCTGAACAAGTCGCTCGGGCGAACTGCCGACTTCGGCAGTCAGGCTTTCGGCAAACGACGCGGCCAGGCGGTTCGACAGACGGCCGTTGAGCAGTTCCAGAGCCTGCGGCGCGTGGGTACTCGATTCGCGCCGGGCACAGCTTGTCTGCAGGTCGGGCTGGTCGAACGCCTCCATAAACGGCAGCCGCAGGTTGCGTTTAGCGATCAGGTAAATTGTTCGCCGGCTGTGCTCGGAGCGGTCTTCGGTCACCTGCCACTGATCAGGTTTGTAGAGCAGCGATGTCAGCTCGGGCGACACCGGGACCATGATGCTCGGGCCAGTCAGCCGCTCGTTCAGTTCACCGGAAATTGCCAGCATCGAGTCGCGCAGTTCTTCGGCCGTCATCCGGCGGCGCGGCATGTGCCACAGCAGCGCGTTGTCCGGGTCAAGCTTCTCTGCCTGCTTCTTCTGCGGCGAAGTCGCCGATTGCTGCCAGACACTGCTGGTCAGGATCAACCGATGCACGGCCTTCATGTCCCAGTCAGTTTCGATGAAGTGCCGCGTCAGCCAGTCGAGTAACTCTGGATGCGACGGCGGTTCGCCGTTCATGCCGAAGTCGTTTGCGGTCGGCACGAGTCCTCGACCGAAGTGGTACTGCCAGATGCGATTGACGATCACCCGAGCAGTCAGCGGGTTGTCCGGCGACGTGACCCACTCGGCAAGTTTCGTCTTCGGCTGCGGTGTGTCCTGCGACAGTTCGCGAACGTCGTTGTCGACCAGGACACTCGGCACGCGCATCCCGACCGGCTGACGCTGCTTCGTTTCGTCGCCGCGTTCGAGCAGATGGATCGGCGTCCGGCGATCACTCAACCCCGCCACGCTGAACAGCGACGGCAGTGGCGCGGGCAACTGACTCTGCAGTTCAGTTATCTGCTGTTTAATGCGCTCGGCCTCGTCGTCGTTCGCATTGCCACTCTGCTGCTTGAGTTCGTAGATCTGCTGCGTCAGGTCGTCATGCCGGGTTTTCCACTGCGACCATTCCGCGGGGTCGACGAACGGCGTGTCAAACTCGTGCGTCTCGGCGAGAAACGCCTGCAGCCGGTAGTAGTCCTTCTGCAGAAACGGGTCGAAGAAGTGGTCGTGACAACGGGCACAGCCAACGGTCAGTCCCAGAAAGACGGTTCCGACGGCGTTTGTCATCTCGGTCAGCACTTCATTGCGGCTGAAGGCGATCTCGGGATTGCCGGCGTTGCGACGGACTGGTCCGAGTCGATGAAAACCCGCCGCGACAAGAGCATCCCGCAGTTCGGCATTCGTTCGCGGATCGTCGCCCTCAAACTGCTGTGCGAGTTCGTCGCCGCAAAGCTGCTCGGTCGCGAAGCGGTCAAACGGCTTGTTCCCGTTGAACGACCGCACGACGTAGTCACGGAACCGCCACGCCTCGTCGTGGTGCCGGTCGTACTCGAACCCTTCGGACTCGGCGAAGCGGACCACATCCAGCCAGTGCTGCCCCCATTTCTCACCATAGTGCGGACTGGCGAGCAGTTGATCGATCAGCCGCGGCCAGGCATCGACCGAGTCGTCGGCCTCGAAGTCCGCCAGCAGTTCCGGCGTCGGCGGCAGGCCGGTCAGGTCGTAACTGAGCCGCCGCGCGAGTGTCCGCCGATCTCCACGCGGAGCCGGTTTCAGCCCGGCCTCGTTCAGACGCCGCAAGACGAACGCGTCAATCGGCGTGCTGATCCAGTCGTTGTCGCCGGAAGCCTCGAACTGAGGAACCTCGGGATCCGCGAGCGGCTGAAACGACCAGTGACTGCGTTCCTTTTGGGTAAAAACACGATCTGCTTTGTCAGACGCCTGAGCCAGCTCAGCGCTCAGTAGAAGCGCTGTAACCGGAAGAGCCCATAAACGGAACTGCGAACGAGTCATGGTTTACTCATTCAACGAATGAATCGTGTTGTGAATGACGCCGTCGAATGGTCGGCCGTCGGCGCCGCGGAGTGAGTACCGAATCTCCATCGACCAGGTCGGTGCAATCTCCGGAATAGTCAGCTCGACAGTCTGACCGTCCTCGAGCAACCGCGCCGCCGCGACGTCGATCTCGTGCTCGTTGTAATGCTTCGAGCCGTAATTCGCCGAGCGTTTCAACGACCAGACTTTTACACGAAAGTTCTTCGTGTCCGAAGCTGCAGCAGCTTGCAGGGGATCAGAGAACCTCAACGTCAGACCGCGCTTCGTCGCCGAGAGACCCAGCGGCAGGTTCGCTGGTTTGCCGGTATACCGAATTCGGTACAGCCCGCCGGGCTCCTGCTGATTGCTGCCCCAGGCGAACATCCCGCAGACATAAAGCTGCCCGTCGCGCGGATGAAAACGACCGCGAGTCAGTCCCGTCGGCAGGCGCGGCAACGGCAGCGGACTCATGCCACCTTGCATCTGGCCGCCGACCTCTTCATGCGGCACAACGAAAATCTGGCCGTATCCATACGACAGATTCAGCAGCGTACCCTTCAGCGGTCCCCACGCGTCGCTCTCGCACCACAGCAGCTCGGCGGGCGAGCGATCGAACTCGTTGGTGATCCAGCACAGCGGCCGTTCCATCGCGTCGTCCGAATCGTCGGTCACGTCGTGATAGCCGAACATGTTTCCGTAGAAGCCGCCCGGCCGCACCCAGTTGATCCGGTTCTTGGGATTCCAGTGCCCTTCCTGGTCAGTGACGATGAACGAGCCATCCGGGTTGAGGCACACGCCGTTCGCCGCGCGAAATCCCGTGGCCAGGATCTCCGTCGACGAACCATCCTTCGCGACCTTCAGCAGAGTTCCGTGATGCGGCACAACCGCCGGCAGCGCATGCCGCGCCGACTTCGCGTAATAAAAGTTGCCCTCCGCGTCGGTCTGCAGCCCCATTGCGAATTCGTGGAAGTGCTCGGTCACCTGATGATCGTTGTTGAGGTTCTCGTAAAAGTCCGTTTCACCGTCGCCGTTCAAATCGTGCAGCACGACGAGCTGATCGCGACACGTTACGTGCATCGTCCCGTCCACGATCTTCAGCCCGAGTGGCTGGAACAGTCCGCTGGCGATTCGCTGCCAGGTGAGCTGCGGGCCGATCGCTGAAGCGGCATTGCCGGTCAACTGCGGCGAGTCGAGTTGCGGCGCATCAAGTTGTGCAAGTCCCGACACCAGCCACACATCGCCGTCCCACGAACAGACGGCCATGCGATTTCCGTCGTCAAAGAAGTCGAGCCCGGTGAACCGCGTCTGAGCGAGCCACGGGTTGTCGGCCGGCCGCGTCAGGACATCGACCGCGAACGGATCGCCGTCGTTGCCTCGCTGAGCGATCGTCGTCACTCGTTCCGGCCAGTGAGGCCGTCCGCCATGCAGCAACCTGCTGAGATCTTCCGCTCCGTCCTGAATGTCGAGGCCGGCGACCAGTGACGCGGCCCGGGCGGACGTTTCGATCGCCACCATCCACAGCGAGAATCGCAGCGGCTCATTCCCCGCTGGCAGCGTCAACAGCAGCGAACCGTCTTCCGAGCTTCGCCAGGCAGCACCATCGACAGCAGGTTCGAGACCGACCACCAAATCATTTCCCGCCGCAGCAGACGACTCGTCACGAACAAGCGAACCGTCGTGACCGTTGCCGGACTGGTCCGCAACCACTCCGTTGCGACTTTCACCGAGCGGCCAGTATCCGCGCAGCGCGTCGTCGCTCGCGGGTGGCTTGATCGTTTCCGCGGCCGTCAACTGCCGCTGATAAAACCGGACGTCAGTCAGCGAGCCGTCAAAGAGCGACTGCGGGGCGGGAAAGTTCGAGTTGGTAAAACCAATCCGCGCGACACGGTCCGGGCCGGCCGGCTTGTCATTCTTCAGCCGACCGCCGCCAGCGGCCTTCTCATCGACAAACAGCCGCGCGGTCTGATCCTTCGCGCTCCAGACCAGGGCCACATCGTGAGGTTTTCCGTCGTTGACGCTCTGTGACGACGTCACGACGCCGACCCAGCCGATGTCGAAGCACAGTCGGCCGCCTCGCACAAAGAATGTCGTCCCGCCCGGAATCCACTTCGGCGCCGCTTCGGTCCGGCTGAAGATCGTGCCGCCCTGCTTCGTCTGAATCCGAGCCGTGATCGAGAAGTCCTGCGATTTCGTCTCGAACGGCCGCGCGTCCGGAATCTCGACAAACGTCGACCCATCGAACTTCAGCGGTTCGACTGCGTTTCTCTGCCGATCAACGACGGCAGCCGACTTTCCGAAAACGACGTAGGACCGCAGCGAGTCGCCTCGACGTGACGTTCGCTGTTCGAGCGCCCCGCCATCACGCCGTGCGACCTGCAGCGTCAGTGGCTGCGGCCGCGGTCCAACATTAAATGTCCTGACAAAAACAGGAACTCCGGACGCTGCTGTCAGCCTCGGCGTTTCGAGTATGTGCGTCTGACCGATCGTGTACTCGATAATCGCTCGCTGCCCGTGATGGTACAGCCCTTTGTAATGAGCCCATTCCCGAGGCAGCGGTCCGTACGGTTTGCCGTCGCGGCCGCGCAGTCGCGGATCCTCAAGCGAGCCCGTTTGCGGCGAGACCCAGCCGGGGCCGGTCGGGTTTTCGAACTGCAGCTCGCCGACAATCCGCGGATGCACCTGATGCCGGCCGTTAAAGTGAATCCCCTGCCAGTCAATAAAGCCCTTGCCCGTCCAGGCTCCCGCGACGCGCAGCGTGTCGTGGTCAAAGATCAGCCAGGCGTTGCCGCGCGACACGCCGCCAGGGCCGGGATCGAGCCGCACGGCGATGCCCTTGTACGCGAAGTTCGATCCGTCGTGACCGATCTCGTACGTGTTGATCAGCGTCGGGCCGTAGTCCATGCTCGCCCAGGGTTCGATATTCGACGGTTCCGGCCCGCGCGACTTGCCCTTCGGCAGCCCGGCCAGATACGCATTGTCGATCTTCCGATACTGTGACGGGTTGAACGGCCTGAGGTACGCCTCTCGCACGTAGTGGATGACGTCGTACTTCTGCTGCGGCACCATCCACGTTTGAGCGACCATCATTCCAAAGCCGCGCGTCAGCGTCTGGTACACCGTGTACGGGTCGAAGCCGTTGCGGAATTTCCCCGACGCGAACTTCAGCGACGTCGGCAGCGAACCCGGCCGGTCTTTTGTGCCGTGACAGTTGATGCACAGCCGGTTGTAGATCGCCTCGCCGCGTTTGAACGCCGCATCATCGAGGTCCGCGATCAGCCCGGCATGATCAATGTCGCTTTCGTACTCGGGAATCCGGATCTGATAGAGGTGTGCCGGCGGTTCGAGTTCCTTCGCGCGGAGCGGGCCGCCGTCGCGAATCTCGATCAGGTAACGGATCAGATCGAGAAACTGCTGCCGGCTGGCGAGCTGATTGACCTGCCCGCCCGGCATGATCGACAGCGGACTCTTGACGAGTTCGTCGATGTCCGGCCACTTGATCGCGACGAGCTTGCCGTCTGCGCGACCTTCCCGCAGCACGACGCGCTGCGGCGTCTCTTCGACCAGCAATCCCGTCAGCGACTTCCCATCGTTGAGCACCGCGATGGTCGTCTCGAAACCTTTACGAATCTGTTTCGATGGCCGCAGCACCGCCTCGACCAGAAACTCGTCCGTTGCCCCGTCGCGCTTCTCAGCCAACACCGGCCCCAGGGGCGAATCGCCCGTCACGGCATGACATTTCAGGCACGCCATCTGCGGCTGATAAAAGAGCACCGCCCCACGTTTCGCATCGCCGAACTTTCGCGCGTCGTCCGCCAGCGTCGCCGGATCGCCCGCCAGCAGCCGCGCCTCAAGCTGGGAGGCCAGCCCGGGCAGCCCGCCGGGCAGCACAGCATCCTGAGCGGCCAGCGGGCGCGTCGCGAGCGCGAGTACGAATCCAGAAACGAGCGGCAGCCAACGCATTCCGGCCTCCCGGCAAACAGCAAATCCCGAGGCAATCTCCCTGCACAATCACCGCCACAGGATGCCGGACGCAGGGCCGAGATTCCACTCGCCTGGAACCAGGTGGTCGAATTGAAACAAAAGAAAAGAAGGCAATGAAGAGCCGGTCAGACAGCCCTTCGTTGCCTTCTTATCTTCTGTTCGATGGCAGCTTGCTTGAGTTACGCCGCTTTACGCAGCAGACGCGTGATGCGCTCGAAGTCGTCGTTCGAATCGAAGCTGATGACGACCTGACCCGAGCTGTCGGTCTTCAATTTGACCTCGACCTTCAGGCCGAGCAGCTCGCGGAACTGCTGCTCGAGTGAGGCGACGTGCGGCGTCTTTTCCGGAGCGGGTTTCGCTGCCTTGCCGACTGCCAGCGGGATTGTGTCCGGCTTTTCGCCGCGCAGAATTGAACGGACAGCCTGTTCGGTTTTCCGTACGGAGAGTCCCTCGGCGACGATCCGCTCGCAGATGGCGATCTGGTCAGCTTCTTCCAGCGGCAGCATCGCCTTCGCGTGGCCACCGGAAATCTTCTCTTCGAGCAGCAACTGCTTGGCTGGACCGGGCAGTTCCAGCAGACGCAGCATGTTGGAAACGGTCGAACGGTCCATCGACAGCCGCTTGCCCAGTTCCTCGATGGTGCAGCCAAACCGGTCGACGTAATCCTGAAACGCCTGGGCCTTCTCCAGCACGTTGAGGTCTTTACGTTTGAGGTTCTCCTCGATGGCCGCCTCGCTGACCTGCCGGTTATCGAGTTCCATGACGCGGCACGGAATCTCCGACAGGCCGGCCTTCTTCGAGGCCAGCCAGCGACGCTCGCCCGCGATGAGCTGGTATCCGTCGTCGACTTTCCGCACGAGGATCGGCTGCAGCACGCCGTGGGTCCGGATGCTCGCCGCCAGTTCATCCAGCGATCCTTCGTCGAAGTCCGACCGAGGCTGAAACGGGTTCCGCTTGATCGACTCGACGGGAATGAAACAGCGATCGGCCCCGTTGCCCTGCTCGTTCGACGTCGATGGCTCGGCAACAGGCACTGAAACATCCGGCGCCGAATCGGTCGAGGATACTGACGGCGTCGGATCAGCAGAGTCACTCTGGCTGGAGAAGCCCCCGAGCAGTGCATCGAGACCGCGCCCCAGGCGGCGCTTCTGTGGCGGCTGACCAGACATTGCGAACGCATCCTTCCGTGGATTCAAAGTCGTTGATCGCTCCGCGATCGAAACGCTGGCACGACATTGGCCTTATCAGTCAGGGGTGAAACTCGAGTGGCCGGGGCTGGAGTGAGGTACGAGCGAAGCCCCGGTCTGACTCAGTGTCTTCTGGAAACCGGGGCTTCCTTCGCAGACTCAGTCCAGCCCCGGCCACCCCGCCGACTGGTCGCGGATTCTACTCGCGAAGGGCTGTTTGCCGGCAAGACGGGTTATCAGCGGACGCGGTACAGCCGGATTTCCTCGACGCGGTGATCGTCGAGTTCCCGTGGCGCGTACTCATCCAGCAGGACAAAGTCGCTCAGCCGGTACGCGATCCGATCCACCAGCGTCAGAGAATCGCCGGCCCGCCTGAGCTGCTCGGCGAACTGCGGACTCCGCTCGGCGTGAGGTCCGGTCGCGACGAACGTCGGAATTCCTTCGTGGGAGACATCGAGCTTTGCCACCGGCCGGCTGAGGATCCGACGACCGGACTGCGACAGGTGATAGAAGAGGGCCGGCTCACCGTACACGTAAATGATGAAGTCGATCTCCGATGCCGCTGACAAGTCGCCTGCGCAGTTCGCCGCGGCTGACTCAATGCAGCGTTCCGCGACCTGTTCCAGGTCATTCCTCACCTGCCAGGCCGATCCCGTTCGGCGACCGACGACGACAAGGCTCAGGAACGCCAACGCGAGTAACGCCACCGTGCGCGGAATTCGGCCGGCACGCCTGGCGTCCGCCCACACCGGCGGGGCCGCGTCGTCATACATCCGGCGATAGACGTTCGCCAGTCGCGACAGAGCGACGCCGGTTCCGACCCAGCAGACACCCAGCAACGGCACCAGCAGTCGCGGGTAGGGTCGATACAGTGGCGTTGCCAGCAGCAGACCGCACAGCCAGGCAAGACTCAGCCAGTGGCTGAACCAGAGCTCTTTCCAGAACGCGGTCGGCTCGGCGAGCGTGTCGGGGCCATCGCGCCGACCGAGCCGCATCAGGCCGCGACCAAAAGCAGAGCACGACAGAAAGACGAACATCGCCAGCGGTGACAGGATGATCGAACCTGCGATCGTCCCGACGATCAGCGTCGCCTGCCAGGGCATCCGGCTGTTCCACGTGGAACGCTGTATTGGCTCAACTGGGCCGGATTCGTTCCACGTGGAACGCGACGGGTCGGTTTCACGGCTGATTTCGTTCCACGTGGAACGATCGAAGACAGTCAGCAACGACATCGATAATGCGGCCAGCCAGCCACTAAGAAACGTCAACTGTCCAGCGTCGTGTTTCTGTACCTCGCCATGCCGCACGGCCGCGTCCCACCAGCCCGCCAGACCCGTCACGTACTGCCGATGATTCTCCGCGACGCGCGAGTAACCACCGACGTCCTGCAGATCAAACCAGACCGGCGACCAGACGGCAGCGGCCACCGCGCTGACAACAATCAGCGTCTTTGCATAGGGGTACCAGGTCGGCAGCGCGTGGACCTGATTTTGCTGATCAGCGTCGCGCTTCATTGATAGAAACTTCTGCTTCGTCGAACCGGCATCGCTCGCTGTCCGGCCGCTGGATCGAGTCAGCCATTGCGCGACGACCATAGCAGCGGCACCGCCACTCGCCAGAATCGCCAGAGGCAGCCAGCCATTGTACTTCGTCGACCAGGCCAGGCCGGTCGCGACTCCAGCAGCAACCGCCCAGCGCAGTCGGCTGCTCGCCAGCGCTTCGACAATCAGCCAGACAGCCACCAGCAGAAAGAAACCCAGAGGCACGTCTGTCAGGACCGAACGGCTCAGCGCAATGTGGAAGTCGTTGAGCGCAACGAGACTCGCTGCCGCCAGCCCGCCTGCCGGACTGAAGCAGCGCCGGACGAACAGCCAGATCAGCGGAACCGTCAGCGAGCCCAGCAGCAGCCCCGGCAGGAAGGGCGCCCAGCGCGCACCGCCGGTCAGAATCTGCGACCACTCGACCAGGGCCGGCAGCAGCGGCGGCGCATACAGAAACTGCTGCGGATACTCGTAGCCCTCCTCGGCACTGAAGAGCAGATTCGACGCGTAAACGCCTTCGTCAAAATGCTCGACCGCCAGGTCGTCGAGCCGCATCAGCCGCAGCACAGCGCCGAGCACCGTGATCAGCAGAATCAGTAGCAGCTCGGTTCGGGAAATAGTCACGGCAGTTGGTCGCCGGTTAGATGATTCAATGTCAGCGGTCACCTACCGTAGCGAAAGTCGCGCAGACTTTCGGCCATGAACGGGCACCAGCGGACGACACACCAAAACTCTGCGCGAGTTTCGCTACAAACAAACTCGCGACCAAAGCTACTTCCTTGCCAGTCGAATCACTCCGTCCCAGTCGGCGGGAGCGCGGCGGCTGGACTGGACGATGGGCATCGCCAGGAAATCCTGAGCGCGGTCGCCAGCCGGCATCTCGTGCAGACATTGCCAGGCGACATCCCAGTTGCCGGCGATGAAGTTCTCGACCCCCTCTTCGTACCGCGCGATCTGCCCGTCGGTCAGCAGAGGGAAGTCCGCCGCGGAGGGCAGCAACTCGCTGACGGTGACCGGCCGCTCCATCCCGACCGGCAAAACTCGGGCGAGTTTTCGGACGCGGCCCTCGGTGCGCGGCAACTTCGCGCGGACGAGTTCCGCGGTCGGCTCGTCGACCAGAATCGGCACGCGAAGCTGCGTCGTCATCGACTCAAGCCGGCTGGCGAGATTCACCACAGGGCCGAAAACCGTCACCTTGACCTGCTCGGCCGTGCCGATCTTCCCCGCGACCGCCCGGCCAAATGCGATACCGATCCCCATTTCGAAACCGGCCAGCGGGCTACCTTCGACCGACGCTTCCGCTTCGAATGCCGAACGAATGCCAAGCGCTGCGCGGCAGGCGTCGAGCGACGCGGTCTCAGACGCAAACGGCCAGCCCCAGAAACCCAGTGCCGCGTCACCCTGAAAATCGCCGGTCACGCCGCCGAAACGCAGAATCTGCTCGGTCATCACACCGAGTGCCTGACTGACGCGGTTGAGCAATCCCGGCAGATTGTCCTCCTGACTTTCCGCCCGCTGACTGAAGCCACGCAGGTCGCAGAACAGAACGGCGACTTCGCACTCGCGCGGTTCCAGCAGCGCGGTATCGAGGTCTTCGCCGAGTGCTGCGAGAATCGGAGGCGCGAAGAACTGCCGCAGACCGGCCTGTTGACGTTCGAGCGAACTCAATCGTCGCAGCGATGAGACGATCTCGGCAACAAGTTCCGTAAAGCGAACGTCCGCCTGCAGTGCGGCGCCACGGCCCGTGGTCGTGGCACTGCCGACTGGGACTTCGTGCTCGCCCGCGACGTAGAGCCCACGCGGCGGCTCGCCGGGAACGCTGACCGGCGTGCAGAACGCCCAGTTGAAACCGGCCGTCACCGTGTACTGGTCGAGCCCCGCGCGTTCGGACTCCCAGACGTGCAGTACGCTGCGGCGACTGGTTGCGACGGCGTCGCGGACCAGCCGTGTGCTGGGCCGCACTTCCCCGCGCGTCTCGTTGCGGCGCTGCCAGTGCCGGACGACGGCCGACTCGCTGCCGGGCTCGACAACGGCGACGGCTTCGGCAGACGGGATTCCCGCGAGCAGGAGGTCGACCACCGTCTGAAAAAACTCGTCGTCCGTTCGCGTCAGCTGGATCACGCCCGGCAGGTGAGTCAGCACTTCGATCCGTTTGTCCGCGTCACTGAACCGGATGTTGCGGAGCTGCGACGACTCGAAACGAACTTCCTCGATCACGCGGTTCGGCTGCGACGAGTCGGCTTCCGCGTGCTTGACCAGTCGAAACTGAGTCGCTCCGATGACGAACGAATCGCCCGGCAGCAGGTCGAATTCGTCGCGCGGCTCACCACGAAAAAAAACCGGGTTCGACGCACGCGGCAACCGAGTCACCCGCGGCGACTGGTCGACAATCTCAACGCGAACGTGCTCGCGCGACAGCGCCGGCTCCCAGCCGATGCGTAATCCGTCAGATACTGTACGTCCAACCAGATTCTGCTCGGCAACACCAAGCTTCATGCGCTGCTGCTGCCCGTCCTCCGGCCCGGTGGCGATCAGGTCAAACGTACTCACATCAGGCACTCGCTCCGGCGGTTTCACCTTCGGGAGACGTGGTTCCCTCAGCCGCCTCACCAGACGGTTCCTTCGAGTGGAACACGACTGCGAGAACGATAAACGCGAACACGCCGGCGACACCGACCCAGCCGGTTTTCGACCAGACCGACCATCCCGCCCCAACGGTCGACAGCCCGAACGCGATGAACATCAGCACGTTCCAGATCACTCGCGACCGGCCGCGCGGCATGTGCTCACCCAACACCCGCGGGCTGTTCATGCAGAACAGGAAGGTGACGTAAGCGATCGGCAGCAGCGCCATCCCGAAGACGCTGGTCGGCACGGCGAGGTACGCCGCCGCCTTCGTCCAGACAAACGGCCCGAGCACTCCGACGGCCGGCAGCAGAGAACCAATGCGCTGGTACCTGCCTTCCTGCGGCAGACCGAGAACTTCGCAGAACGTGAAGCCGGAGATCAGCATCAGAATCGTGATCGTCGACAGCGCCATGCCGAGCACGCCAAACCCAAACACGTACTGCGCGACGAATTTCCCGGTCAGCGGTTCGAGTGCTCCAGCGAGGAGCAGCGCGTCACGGTCGGCCAGCATCGCGGCAATGTTGCGGTCAGCCTGCGGAAGTGCCTCGATGTACGTGGCAACTTCGGACTTGTCGGCCACCTTGAGTTCTGGATTCTTTGCGACAGCCAGGCGACCCATCCAGCCTTCAAACTCCTTCAGCAGCTTGCCGTCGATGGCTGACTTGTTCTGCGGCCAGTTGTCAACGATCGACTGCGACGGTTTCCCGTGGAACGTCGAGCTGGCAGCGACAACAACGCATCCGGTCGCGATCACAAACGGAATCGCCATTCCAGTCGCGAGGTCGAAGATTGCCAGGCCTCGGAAGCTGCGGTCCCACTTCTTCTTCAGCAACGAATATGGAAACAAGAACGTCATGTTGATCCCGACGGCCGTCGCCGCCGCGCTGACCATGACGTCACGTTGCTTGGCAACGACCTGACCGCTCCACCAGCTAGCCGCGTCACCAGTTGCCGCAATTGCCTCGGCCACTGCCGGAGCCGGATTGCTGATGAGGCTCAGGTCCGGGATGAAGCCCGCAAGGATAACGCTAACAGACACATCCCCGCCGCCGAGCATCAGCTTGGCCACGACGCCGAAGAAGCTGAGGACGATTAGCGCAACGAGGATCCGCAGACCGTTTTCGTACAGACGCAAACCCTTGCCGCCGCTGTCGTACAGCATCGTGACGCAAATCGCGACGACCAGAATGACTCCGCAGACCAGCGGCTTCTGATTCGCGAGTCCCGGTGCCAGGTTCTGCGAGACAGCCGCCCAGGCGAGCGAAAACTGCGGGAGACACCAGACGATATTTGCGGCCAGCGTCGCCAGAGCCCAGCCCCAGGCGAGCACTGGATTGATCCGATCACGGACCAGAACAAACGGCCGCTCACCGGTCGATAGCGCGACGTAGCCAATCGCGCCGAGCATGACGACTCCGCAGGCCATCGCCAGCACCTGCAGCCACAGCAGGTGATATCCCGCAAGAATCCCAAGAAACAGACTGCTGGCCAGCGAGCCGCCGCCGAGCGTGATCGCCGACTGCAGCCAGCCGGGACCGGAGAGTTTCGTCCAGGTCAGCAGTTTCGCGCCGGTTCCCTGCGCCTCGGCCTCCAACAGCATCTGGCGTTCGCGCTCGACAGCAGGCATCTCTTCAGACATACAAAAACTCTTCCGTTCAGAGGCGGATGCAATTGAAAAACAAGGACGAGGTCAGAAACCACGACCAGTCAGGAAATTTCGCGACAAATCGTCGAGCCTAGCCAACGCACCAGAGGCGGACAACTCAGCCCGCTTAATCGTGAGTGCGACACACGCAGCAGAATGCACGGCGTCTCTCGACGAGTCGTGGCACTACTGTCGACGCGGCGGCGAGGGCATCCCATTCGCACGCGGCGGACCAGGTGGCGATGGCGGCGGGTTCGTTGACGGGGTCAGGTCGCCACGATTCGTGCTGCTGGGCGCCGGGCTGCTCGATCCCTCGAACATCGGCTTTACAAAGCTGTACACGATGAAGAGTCCAATCACCGCCGCACCGACAATCATCAGCCGGATGGGATTGAACGAAACGCCGCCGCCCTTCGCGTGACGACGACTGCCGCGCCGCAGCATGACTTCACGCGCCGAAGGCACACTGTCCGTACTGCCGCGGTCTGCAACGGTCTCTGCAGATGATGGACGCTTCTTTTTCGGCGCCACTTTCGGTCGGGCTTTCTTCGAGCCTTTCAGCTCGGCTGACGACGGGTCTGCCGAGACCGCGGATCCGCTGGGCCGTTTAACTGCGGCTGACGCCGCGGGAACGTCGTCATCCTCTTCCGACAATCCAGCCAGCAGATCAATTGACGGGACGTCTGCCGCGGCCGACGAAGCCGCAGCTCGCTCGCGCCGCCGTCGTGCCGGTCGCTGTTCACCCCCCCCGTCGTCGTCATCGCCCAGCGCCGCCAGCAGGTCGAGCGAAATCTCACGCTGATCGAGGTTCGCATTGTTGAGATCGTCGAGCAGTTCCTGCGGCGTCTGATACCGGTCCTGTGGCTTCTTTTCGAGCATCCGGAAAATGATTGCCGCGATCGCGTCCGGCACGTCGGGATTCAGGTCTCGCGGGTCCGGCGGTTCGTTCTGTGCATGCGCCGTAATCTTGTTGAGCAGGTCACCTTCGTGAAACGGCGGGCGTCCGCAGAGCATGTGAAACCAGGTCGCGCCAAGCGAGTAGATGTCGCTGCGACAGTCAGCCGACTTGCTGTCCCGCGCCTGTTCAGGCGACATGTAATCAACGGTTCCAACCGTTGTCCCGTCACGCGTAATGCTCGAACTCTCCTCTTCGTCGAGCGACCTGGCCAGCCCCATATCAGCCAGTTTGACGTTGCCCTCCTTGTCGATCATCAGATTCGAGGGCTTGATGTCGCGATGCACGATGTTCTGCTCGTATGCGTGCTGCAGAGCAAGGGTCACCTGCCGGATAATATCCAGCGAACGTTTCGGCGAGAGAACACCTTTCCGTGCGACAAGATCTGCGACGTCGATGCCCTCGACGAACTCCATCGCGATGTAGAGGAACCCATCGATCTCACCGGCGTCGTAAACACCGATAATGTTTGGATGCCGCAGATGCGCTGCCGCCTGGGCTTCGGACTGAAACCGCTTCACCAGAGTCGGATTCTTCGCCTTGTCACGCGGCAGCACTTTCAACGCAACCGTCCGCTTGAGCTGCTGATCGGTTGCTCGATACACGGCACCCATACCGCCAGCGCCAACCTTTTTCTGAATGAAATACCGCCCCAGCGACTGCAGGTTTGCCTGCTGCGCCGGCTTTTTCTGACCGTTCTTAGCAGGCGGCGACGGGTCACCAGCGGGCATGGGAAATCCTGAGCGGCAAAAGCACGGGATGCGACGGCTTGAGATTCGGGCAGGTAGTGAACGCGGAATCTTATCCCGGTCAGACTGGCTGGGTCAAAACGCAGAATCGGAATGCGGATCTCGATTTTCAGCCCGCTCACTCGTCGTGCCGGTTGCGCAGGATCAGTCGCCTGAGGCCTCGCCCCGCAGCCGACTGGCTGCCACTGGGTCGATGCTCCGAATGTGCAAATCCCGCTGCGGAAAGGCGATCTCGATTCCTTCTCGCTTGAACTCATCGTTGATCTGGGTGTGCAACTCATGAATCGTCGCCAGCCGGTTCTCCAGGTCCGGCAGGTACGTCCGCACGACCAGGTTCAACGTGTTATCGCCGAATCCCTCGAACGTGACGATGGGTGCGGGATCCTTCAACAGCAACGGGTGCCGATCACAGATCTGTGCGAGCAGTCGGCGGGCGAGTTCGGTATTTGAGCCGTAGGCGATCCCGACGTTGATCACGATCCGGTTGACCTTGTCGGAGAGAGTCCAGTTCAGCATTCGACCGGTGATAAACTCCTTGTTCGGGATGACGTACTCCTTGCGGTCCCAATTCGTGATCGTCGTCGCCCTGATGCGGATTCTGGAAACAACGCCGGACACATCGTCGACGGTCACGACATCGCCAACGCGGATCGGTCGCTCGAAGAGCAGAATCAGACCGGCCACAAAATTCGCGAAGATCTCCTGCAGCCCGAATGCCAGTCCAAATGTCAGCGCCGTCGCGAGCCACTGCACCTGAGCCCAACCGACGTAAATCGCGTTAAAACTTAGAATGACCCCGAGCAGGACGATCGAGTAACTGGTCAGCGCACGAATGGCGTATCGCACAGACTGGTCGAGTGGCAGCTTCTGCAGCACCCACAGTTCGATCAGGCCGGGCAGGTTCCGCGCAGCAGCAATCGTCAGGACTGCGATGAGAACCGCAACGCTTAGATGGATGATCGTGACTGGCTGAACTCGCTCCTGCGGGACGGCGACCACCACGCTGGTCTCAGTGGATAGCGGAGGCACGCCGGGCTTTGCGGGCTCGGCAAGAGCCGACGGTTCTGTGCCGGTGCCTTCGACGGTCGTCGTCCATAATGGCCAGCGGTCGAGAAAGCGCAGGGCCGGTAACACGTCGACCCAGATCATCCAGGTACCGACAAGCGACGTCATGATCAGCGCCGTCGACAGCAGTCGGCGACTCTGTTCCGTGCTGGACTCGACGTCGGCCTTCAGCTCGTCAAGCGGGACGGATGCCAGCGGTGTTCCGCTCGCCGGCGATTCTCCCGATTGCTGTTCGGCGGCGCGTGCAGCAGCTTCTTCGCGTCGCTGCCGGAGCTGTTCGATTCGAATCCGACGCTTCTGCACAATGAGCAGTCGCTGCAGAAATGCCCGTACAAGCTGAACTGCGACCAGAAACAGAATCGTCGCGAACAGCCGCCACGCAAGCTGATAGGCGGTGTAGTAGAACCCGCTTGCGGCCAGTACGCCGAGCACCAGTGGCGAGAGTACACCTCCCCAGTACCACAGCAACTTGAGACGATCGAGCCATCTGCCGCGGTTGTTCGACAGGTATTCACACAGAACACCGGACTCGGGACGCAGCGTGCGACGCAGGAAAATCGACAGAACGATCGTGCCGACGACAAAACACACCCGCTCGGGTAAATCAGCTCCGTGATCAGGATCGCAGTGATACAGCGTCGTGGTGAGGAAGGCGATTGGCAGAGCCAGCACGAGCAGCTTCGGAATCGTGCGACGGAACACGGCGATGCTCGAATCCGGCCAGTCGAAGTGATCATCCGCCAGGCCGTGTGGACGGCAGACGTTCCTCAGGAATTCGAGCGACAGTCCGACGACCGCCAGAGACTGCAAGCCGGACCCGACAGCCCGGCCAAACTCCGAGACGCCGGCAATCGACATCAGCCGCAAACCAACCAGCAATGCGATGGCCGGCCACAGCACTGAAAGCAGCACGGTCAGCCACGCTGACCGCAGAGTCGTGCCAATTGTCGAACAGGTGCCTTTCCGGGCGATCGCCCCAGCTTCGTTCAGTTCCCGACGCAGCCGCGGACGCGTAACGATCAGCAGGACCGCGATCAGAACAGTCACTCCAAACAGCGCCAGATAATCGCCAGCGTCGTTGACGAGCCATGTCAGGACATCAGTCCATTCTTTCGGCGAGATCAGCAGACGATCCGCATCGTCGAAACTCAGGCTCTGGTACAGCGGATTATTGCTGCGGATCCACAGGACGCGCTCGTCGATGTAGTCCCGGAATTCCTCGGTCCGCCGAATCAGTTCCTGTTCCTTCAAATCCAGCGAATACAGCGCGTCGAGATAGCTCTTGTACCGGGTGATCAGTTGATCGAGGTAATCGGCTTTGCGATTGAGAACGTCGCGCGCCGCCGCCGTCAGCTTTTTGCGATCACTGTCGGTCAGGCTGCCTGCTCCCACGGCCTCGCTGACCAGTAAGGCAATGGCGGCTTCCTGATTTGAGAGCCTGGCCCGTTCATCTTCGTACCCAAAAAGTTTGAACTGCTCGTCTTCGATAACCGTCCGACGATCGCGCACGCGCTGCTTGCGGCGATAGAGATTGGGCAGACTGTTTCGTTCGCGCCGCAACCGTGCGCCGATGGCTCCAGTCAGACCAAGACTGTCGACTTTCTGCTGAATATCCGTGAACAGTTTCTCAACGCCATCCAGACGCGTCGTCGTCTGCTCAAGATCCTTTCGTGTCGCTTCCAGAGGCGCGATCAGGTCGTTGGCGATTTGAGCCAGCGACTCATTTTCCTTCGCGATTGGTCGCAGCAACGGCTGAGCGGCGATGAATTCTTCGGCTTCTTCGCGTGCCTTCTCGACTGCAGCAGCGGCAGCTTCTGCCTGCTTAACAGCAATCTTCTGTTCCAGCAGTCGCAGTTCCTTTTCCGCAAACGCGACTTCTTCCGTACTGACGTCGCGAATGAGACGCAAGACACTGGAACCTTCCTCCGCCGCGTAACAGGCCAGCTCGTTCTGCAGTAACGGAGCTTCCTCTTCGAGCAACTGACGACGCGTGACAAGTTCCGTACGGCGGGCGTCAGTCTGAGCCATCGGCTCGCCCGCTGGTGGCTGAGCGTCAATCTGTTTCTGCAGCTCGTCACGGCGCTGCGACACCGTTGACTGCTGCGCAAGGACGTCACGCTGACGATTGGCCCTCGCTCCAGGTTCAGCCTCAGCAGCAGCAAGTTCCGCTTTCAGTTCCGCCAGTTGCGATTTTCGCCGAGTGAGTTCAGCTTCCAGCTCGGGAAGTTCCGAGATCGAAGGCTCGGTGGGTTTCGCATTCCGTAGCTTCTCAAGATGGTCCTTTAATGCCTGAGCGCGCTGCTGAACGCTTTCTGTCTGAGATCGAAACTGCGCCGCCTGAGTCCGCGCATCGGCAATCTTCTTCAGGTTATCGAGCGCCTGCGCGTAGAGGCTGTCGATCTTTTTCTTTGTCTCATCGTCGAGGTCGGACAGCTCGGCAGCAGCTTTGCGCCGCGCTTCAATCGCTTCTGGCGTGACATTGATCTCGACTGTCGACACCGGCTGCGGCTGAATAAACGCCGCCTGCTGCACGGTCTGCTGAGCTTCGGCAGTCCCGATCAGCCATGCCGTACCGAAACCAGCCACAACAAGCCTGAGAAACGCTGAAGCCATTTCTCTGCTGAACCGATTCACGATCAAACACCCCCACCTGATCGATTCCAACCGATCGGCTGTTGACTACTCTCCGAATCCAGACCACTCAGCGACAACTGTAAACGACAGCGGCAGAACTTCAGGAGAGCAAGCCCGCAGATTCGCCAGGATTCTCAGACTGGACCTGAATGACGGCCGCTGCCAATTGCTCTCGGAATGACGACTGACTGAGCACGGAGTACCGAGAGCAGTCCAGTCAGGCCGGCGCGTCCGTGCCGAATCACAAACCTGATCCCGGCGGCTGAAACGCAGACAGTTTTTCCAGAACGCTTTTGAGACGTCGCAGAGCGCGGAAATATCGCACGCTGGCCGCCTTCGGGTCGATACCAAGCGCTTCGGCCGTCTCCGCATTACTCAGTTCCTCGAAGTGACGCAGGGCCAGAACTTCCTGATCAAGCTCTGACAGGCGGATCAGAGCCTGATCGAGCTGCGCGAGTTGCTCCTGTTTCATCGCGGCCTGGCTGGGCGACGTCAGTTGTCCGGCAAGAAACGCGGTGATCGACGCCGCCGTCGAATCACCAGCCTCATCGCGAGCTTTCGATGCCTCACGCGACGCGTCCCGTTTCTGCGTCGACAGATGCCGACGATAAACGTTCTGCATCGTCTGCATCACAATCAGCCGCAGCCAGATAAACAGTGACGTCGCCGGATTCCCAAGAAAATGGTCAAGCCGCTGGACGGCGTCCAGAAACGCTTCCTGCAGAATATCGTCCGGGTCGACGCGGCCACGCATCCGTGCGTCGAGACGAAAACTGATCATTCGCCACAGTCGACTGCGATGCTCCGAGAACTGCTGGGCAAGAATGTACTCGCCGTCGGCGCGTAACCGAGCAAGCAGTTCGTCGTCCTCACGCGGCGTCTCCATCTGCGACCTCAAACAGGTTGAACCATCGGCTGCCGGATTCCCGCGAGTCGCACTTCAACCGCGGTCCGGCATCGGGTACGCAGACAGCTTAGTGGATAAGAATGAACTCGTTCGAGTTGAGACACGCCCAGAAATAGTCTTCCAGACCACCACGAACCAGGCTGCCGGAATCTTCTCCAGCAGGCCGCCGCGCAACGCGCTCACGCAGCAGTCGCCGCACAGCCGCAACTTCAATACGGCTCGGATGACGCGACAGGGCAGCCAGAGCAATCGCCTCGATCTTGTCGTTCTCCGACGCGCGAGAATGGACAACACGATCAAGATACGTGCCACGTTCAGATTCAAGCGAGGATTGAATCAAATCGCCGTTCATCAGCATCAGAGCCTGAGGAATCGTCCCGTCGAACAGATCGGCTTCGTCGTTCTCGTCCGTGTTCCAGGCCATGACGAACTGCTGCAGCCAGTCCTGACGTCTCTTCTCGACACTGGCCCAGTCGTTACCGAACATCTCACGAGCGCCGGTGGCGATCAGCAGCGAATCAAAGAGCTGCTCGACAGTCATCGGCTTCACATAGACACGACTGAACAGCGGCATCTCGCCAATGGATGGATTGTCGACCGAGTTCGACTCGCCAAATCGACTCGTCAGACTGTACGCGTCGGTTCGGCAGATCCAGCGCATGAGCTGCTTGACGTCGTACCCGCTGCGCACGAACTCGCGCGTCAAACCGTCGAGCACTTCCGGATGACTGACGACCGCGTGCGGACCCATATCGTCAACTGTCGGCGTGAAACCGACCCCGAAAAAGTGCTGCCACATCCGATTGACGAAGGCCCGCGCCATTTGCGGTGCTTCACCAGCCGTCATCAGCTTCGCGAGTTCATCACGCCGATTGACGGACTCTGCGTCGTCAACCTTGTGAGTTTCAAACCGCGGAAACGCTGCTTTCATCAGGCCGTTCCGCGTTTCGTAAAACGTCGGTCCACCTTCCGGATGATCGCTCAGCACAACGTGTCGCCGCTCTGGATTGCTGACGACCGGAACACTCTTCACATCCACCTGCTGGAAGAAGCTGTTGAACGCCCAGAACTCTTCCTGCGTCTTGTCGTTGAACGGATGATTGTGGCACTGCGTGCATTGAATCTGCAGGCCGAGGAACAGCTTTGCGGTGATTGCCGTCGCCGGAACCGCCTGATTATTCACATGCGCGATCAGAAAGTTCGTCGCTCCGTTTTCTTCAGCAGCACCTTTTGCAGAAACGATGTCCGCAACGATTTCATTCCAGCCGCGATTTTCGGCAAAGCTGTCGCGCAGAAACTTCTGCAGAGCGTCGCGATTCACCTCTCGTGGATTCGACCGACCGATCAGCAGATTCGTCCAGATGGTCGTCCAGTTGTGGATGTAATCCTCATCGCCGAGCAATTCGTCAATCAGCAACTCGCGTTTGTTTTCACGCTTATCCACGAGGAATGACGAGACGCGTTCTGCCGTTGGAATATGTCCGACAAGGTCGAGCGTCACGCGACGAATCCACTCGGCATCGTCCGACCTCGGCGACGCTGTAACGTCCGAGTCTCGCCAGCCCTGCCGAATCTGTTCGTTGATAAATGCCACAACGGAGTGTGACCCGGATTCGAGCCGCGGATTCGGCGGCAAACTGTCTGCCGCGCGAGCCACCAGGCGATCGTCGTTCGACGAGCCTTCCGCATCAGGAAGCTGCGCTGCCACATTCGTGGAGCCAGAGCGATCCTGGTGCGACGGCAACTCAACTGGCCGGGTCGCCGCATTGCCGTTCGCCCCACGATCGTTCGGCAATCCGGTTGTGTCAGCAATCAACGCCTCTGGATCCAGTTTATCCGGCCCATGCGGAGCCGATGGGACCGAGTCATCGACCAGCTCGTTCCGCGTGTCCGCCTGCCCGGACAGAAAGATCACTGCCGCAACAACAGCAGCAGCACACAACGCCACGACTGCAGACAGCGATCGCTTCTGACGTTGTGGTTTGGGAGTCGCTGGAACCGGTTGGTGCGCGATGGTGGCGACGCGGGATAGATCGAGACTCAACGGCTCAGTGGATTCCTGTTCGTTCAATTCAGGGGCGTCCGTCAGTGCCGTGCCCCAGTGCAGCATTCCGTGCAGATCGAGATACTCTCGATAAAAACGCCGGGCTTCGGCGTCACTGCGGATCAGTTCTTCAAGCTGCGCGAATTCATCGCGCGAGATGCACTGCTCAAGCTGCAGTTCAATCAGCTCGACCAAATGTCTGAATTGTTCGAATTGTCTACTCACCGCACGGCCTCCGTCGAAAGACGACGGTTGATGCACTCAAACAGGGACTTCCTGATTCGACCAATCGACTGATAGACCGAGTTCATCGGCCGGCCCATTGTTTCGGCAACGTCGCGACCACTGCTTCCCGGTGCGTAGCGCTGCTGAATCAGTTCACGGTCACTGGGACGCAGCTTCTGCAGACACTCCTGCAATGCCGACCGCCTTAGATCAAGGTCGTCCTGTGACTCTTCGGACTCCTGCGCGAGCGTTCCGATCAGTTCGTCAGAAAACACCAGCCGATTTGCCCGCTTCCTGTCACGAAGCTTCAGCACCTCGTAATTCGCAATCTGAAATGACCACGCAATAAAGTTGGTGCCGAGTTCAAACCGGTCGAACTTGCTCCAGATGATCACGTTCGTTTCCTGCAGGATTTCCTCGGCGTCGTCCGGGTTGCCGACCTGCCCGAGTATGTGCAGATACAGCCGCCGTTGATTCCGGCTGAAGAGCTGCACGAACTCCTCGCTGGGCACAGGCGGAGCTGCGATATCTGGAGATGACGCCACTGCGTGTTCCTGCAGAAACCGTTCTACCTATGAAAACGCGGGAGCCGAAAACGGCTCCCGCGTCGCTTGCGTTACCGGCCAACCGTTCGATCAGCCAATCAGCTCAGCGATCGGGGTTCCGCCGTTGGCAATTTTCATCGGACGGCCGTTCTTCGACGTGTGAACGATGCTCGTCGGGATACCCATTGCATGTGCGACGGTCGCCCAGATATCGCCAGGCTGATACGTCTTTGTGATGCAGGCGGTACCGTCTTCGTTGGTCGCACCGACTGCCTGACCATTCTTCAGACCACCGCCGCCAATCATGTTCGTCCAGCTCGCGGCCCAGTGATCGCGACCGACGTTCTGGTTGATTCGCGGCGTACGAGCGAACTCGCCCATCCATACCAGCGTGACATCGTCGATCATGCCACGCTGCGTCAGGTCGGTGACCAGGGCGGCGATCGCTGTGTCCATTGGCGGCAGGTTGGTGTTCTTCAGAGCGTCGAATACACCGTTGTGGAGATCCCAGCCACCAGTATTGACGCCCACTTCAACGAACGGAACACCGGTCTCAACGAGGCGACGTGCCATCAACAGACTGCGACCAAAGGCACTGCCACGAGCCATCATGCCACCAGCGCCGTTTGCGCCGCCGGTGTACATGTCGATGATTTCCTGCGGCTCATCATCAACCTTGAACGCCTTCATCTGCTCCGAAGTCATCAGGTTGACGGCCTTCGTGTAGACGTCTTTGTGAGACTGCGGCAGTTCGCCACGGCCGGACTTGATGAAACCTTCCTCGATGACACCCAGCATGTTGAGCCGCTGACCGAGTCGGTCGTCACCCAGGTCGCCGCGATCGGCGTTGCGAATCCGTCCATCGCTGCCGACAACGAACGGAGCGTTCGACGTCCCCATGTAACCGTGGCTACCGCTCGGTGCATTGATCGAAACAAATGCCGGAATCTCCAGGTCTTTGCGCTTCGACCCAATCTCGTGGCTGATGACCGAGCCGAACGTGGGATGCACAACTGTTGGATTCGGGACAAAGCCCGTGTGCATGTAGTAGCGACCGCGATTGTGGTCGGCTTCGCGAGTGCTCATCGAGCGAACCAGTGACAGCTTGTCGAACACCTGCGCTGTCTTCGGCATGTGCTCACTGATCTGAACGCCGGGGGCAGCCGTGTCGATCGGCTTGAACTCGCCGCCGTTCTTGGAATTGGGCTTCAGATCCCAGATATCAATCGTCGGCGGTCCCCCGCCAGCCCACATCAGGATACAGGCCTTGTTGTTACGTCGTGCAGTCTCAGCATGGGCCTGCACATGACTGATGAAATCCAGTGTCGGAATCGTCGCCGCCGCCGCCGCCATGTGACGCATAAAGTGTCGGCGGGACATGTCGCCAGGAGTGGGAAGAAACATAACAGTGCCTCTATTCTGAAAGGGTGAAGCGATTTGCGGAGTGACCGGGATCAGTCTACGAAACCAATGGGGGACTTGAAACCTCTGTGACAGCAGCGTGCCAGTTTGTCTCATCTCGCGATCGACAGCCAAGTTACCGAGCTGTTCGTGGAATAGTTCGGCAGATTCCGGCAAGATTCCATGGGGACACTGAGCATTGGCGTCCTGCGACCACAGAAACTCCCGTGACAAAAATGTAACCTCTTTAATTTCAATCGGTTACAGGAGTTTCGTACCTCACGGCGACATACGGTCCAAAGGAGACTCGACAAAATGACGACCGGAAGGCTGACAGGACGCACGGCTGTAGTCACGGGCGGCGCCAGTGGAATCGGGCGTGCGACGGCGATTCTGCTCGCACGGCAGGGAGCCAGCGTCTTCACTGCCGACTTTTCGCCGCTCCGTGACGAAAACAACGAACTGTACTCACAACTCGGAATCGAGCAGCTTCAGTGCGACGTTCGCGTCGAGTCGCAACTTGCTGGTGTCTTTGATCTTGCAGCACAAACGTCCGGGCGGATTGACGTCCTGGTTAATAATGCCGGAATTGGCATGGTTAAACAGATTCAGGATGTCACGGAGGCCGACTGGGACGCCTGTCTCGATACAAATCTGAAAGCGGCGTTCTTCGGCTGCAAGCATGCCATCCGGTACATGGTCGCAGACGGCCGAGGTGGGGCCATCGTTAATGTGTCGAGTAACGCTGGTCTTCTGCCGCGGTCGCACGATCCGGTTTATTCGATCAGCAAGCTGGCTCTGTCCGGTCTGACGAAGTCCTTGGCGCTCTGCCACTCGAAAGACCGAATACGGGTCAACGCCGTCTGTCCCGGTCCGGTCGGCGGGACGCGGATGATCGAAGCAGAACTCGACGCTTCCGACGACCGTGATCTCGCCGTACAACGATTGATCGCGGCGAGCCCGCTGGCCAGAGCATTCGGTCGGATGATCACGCCCGAAGAGATTGCACAAGCGGTGTTGTACCTCGTGAGCGATGCGGCGATCATGCTGACGGGAACGCTGCTCGCTATCGACGGCGGCAAGTCACTCGGAGTGCCGCCGCAACCAGAATAATCTGCGAACGGATGTCGTTCACACGGCAGCGTGCGTTTCTGCGTTTGTGAGGCTCTGACTCAGGTAACTCGTCTGCCTGTGAGAAAGGTGAACCGATGGAAATCCTGTCGTGCGACCAGCTCACCGCGAAAAAATGTCTGCCCTGCGAAGGTGGCGTCCCGAAGTTTTCGCCAGAAGAAGCGGCCGAGCAGATTCAGCAGCTCAGCGGCTGGGAACTCACCCCCAACAGCGAGCGGATCCGCAAGTCATGGGTCGTTAAGAACTTCATGTCGGCGATGCGATTCTTTGAGAACGTGGCAACGGTTGCAGAGGCAGAGGGGCATCACCCGGACCTGCACCTCGAACGCTATCGACATGTCACGATCCAACTCTGGACACACGCAATCGGCGGACTGTCTGAGAACGACTTCATCTGCGCGGCGAAGATCGACGCTTTGCCAATTGAGCTTCAAAGTTGAAGACGGTTTATCAGGATGACTCTGTAACGGATTTCAGAGGACTTTGACGATGAAATGGACTTCTTCTCTGTGGCAATCCCCCGTGATCCGTCTGACGGTTCTTACGGCGGCGGCCGGTTGTGGTCCGATGTGGTACGGACCTCCGCCCCCAACAGGCCCAGTAGGGCAGAATCCCCCGACGCTGATTCAGCCGACACCGGTGATGCCAGGTCAGACGTGGTCTCCAACGCCGGGCGCTTCGAGCGCTCGCGATCTTGGGGCCGTCCCCGACGTACCGGCCGACCAGGTTCTGCAATTGCCAAAGTCAGGCGGGTCGTCGTCATCGACCTGGCACGAGGTCCGGCAGGGAGAAACGTTGACCTCGATCGCTCAGAAATACGGTGTTTCCGTCGACGCGTTACGTGAAGCCAACTACTTTGAATCGGGAACGTCGATTTCGACAGGGCAACTGCTGCTGATCCCGAAAAGGCAGTAACCCGGTCTGCCATCAATCTGTCAGCCGACGAAGGAAGCATCAACGTGACTCACAAGCAGCTTTGGGCTCCCTGGCGTCTGGCCTATGTGCAGAGCACGGGTCCCTCGGAGCAGCCCGCGCATTCCTGTTTTCTGTGCCACTATCGGGACAGCGACGCTGACCGTGAGAACCTGGTCGTACTGCGCGGCGAGCATTCGCTCGTTGTGCTGAACCGTTTTCCGTACAACAACGGACATCTCCTGATCGCTCCGCGCGAACACAAGGCCGACCTGCGCGACCTCAATGACGCAGAGTTGCTCGAAAGCACACATCTGCTGCAGAAGCTGACCCGCGTGCTGGAACAGACCATGACCCCCGACGGCTTTAACGTCGGACTGAACCTCGGCCGGGTTGCCGGGGCCGGCCTGCCGGGGCATCTCCACTGGCACATCGTTCCGCGCTGGAATGGAGACACCAACTTCATGCCGGTGCTCGGCGAGACAAAGGTCATCCCGCAGTCACTCGACGCGCTTTACACGATCCTGAGGGAAGCACTCTCCTCTGACACAGACGCCGCTGGAGCAACTTTGCCATGAGGTCAATTCGCGACGACCGGCCGACCGTCGCTGTCATTGGTGCCAGTCGTGACCGATCGCGCTTCGGCAACATTTCGGTTCGAGCGCATCGGCAGAAAGGCTACCAGGTCTTTCCGATCAATCCGCACGCTGCCGAGATCGAGGGACTTCCTGCATTCGCGTCGCTCAGTGAACTGCCGGTCAAACATCTCGACCGGATGACGGTCTACGTGCCTGCCGATGTCGGACTTGCACTGCTGGATGAAATCGCCGCTTTCGACGTTAACGAAGTCTGGTTCAACCCCGGCAGTTGCGACGCCCGCATTCGTGCGCGGGCTGCGGAACTTGGACTGAAGATCATCGAAGCCTGCAGCATCGTCGATCTGGGAATCAGCCCCGGATCGGTTTGAGCCATCAGGATCTGGGAACCATGACCGAGACAGGTCCGTCGTCCTTGCGTGAGAAGTTCATTCGCGATGGATATGCAATCCTGCGCAGAGCGATTTCAGGAAGTCAGATTGCAGACCTCTGCTCGGCGATTGAGGGTGAACCAACTGGTGAAGCTGTCCGGCGGAAGAAGTCCGTCTACGGCGTTCGGAACCTGCTGGAGATGTCACCAACCGTCTGTTCTCTCGCGGTCAGTCCGGGACTGTGGCCGTTGGTCACGGCAATTCTTGGCCCTGATGCCTTCGCGTCGCGCGCAATCTTCTTCGACAAAACTCCGGACGCGAACTGGGCTCTGGGATGGCATCAGGACAGCGTGATTTCCGTCGCAGAAAAGATCGAGACACCGGGCTTTCTGGCGTGGGGCAGAAAGGCAGATGTGTGGCAGGTCCAGCCTCCGCCTGAGATCCTCTCGCGGATGCTGGCGCTGCGAGTTCACCTCGACGATTGCAGTTCTGTGAACGGGGCACTGCGGGTGATTCCCGGTTCTCACCGTCACGGCTGGCTGGATGATGAACTTGACGACTGGAAGAAACGTGTTCCCCAAGCCATCTGTGCCGCGTCGGCAGGGGACGTTGTTGCAATGTGCCCCATGACACTGCACGCCTCATCGCGCGCCGTTCAGCCGACTCATCGACGCGTAATTCACATCGAATATGCGGCAGAGTCGCTGCCCAACGGCCTGCAGTGGAATCGGCAGATCAGACCCTGAAGACGACCAGCTTTGCCTTAACCGGTACGTCAGACATCAGCCGAAGTGGCTCCCGCAGTTCCAGACACAGCCAGTTGCCGGCGGGAATCGAAAACGGGCAGAATGCCCCGCAGAGAAAAAGAAAAAGGTGTCGAGGGGAGTGCGTTGGCTTGGCGACTCAGTCGGTTGGCAGTCTGTGGAGTAACGCCTGCGGCTCACTCGGAAACGGCTGCGGAGTTGCGAGTCTTGACCGCTCGTTCAGTCAGTGGCGGTCAGTAACAGTCCCCTGGACACCTTTTCTCAGGTCAAAGCCAGTTGAAATTCAGTCCAGATCATCTGGTCCGTGGTCGACGCAGTCTTCGTCGTGCCACAGCGGCAGTCCGGCGGCGTACCGGGCAGCCAGCATAACGACCTTTTCTTCCGAGCCTGGTTTAGCAGCCGTCGCAGTGTCCGGCTTGATACCGAGGGCCTCGAAGTCAATCTCTGGATACGCTTCAACCGAGCTGATCATGTCGCCATCGAAATCATCCATGCCAAGCTCAGCATCTGAGTAAGACATACCGGTCTTGCTCCACTTCTTCGGAGAGGGGGTGACTTGATTCTTCACAGCTCGTGGCGAGCTGCCGTCCCTGAAGAATTACACTCGCTCTGTCGTTCTTGTCAGAGCGAACCTCGACAGACCCAAACAAAAAGTCTGACACGACGAAGCCGCCGGGCCGTAGGCTGACCGTCTTGAAGCCGTGCGGAGTGCGGACCGGTATTTGGGAAAACCGCCACTCAACAGCAATGCGTGCATTCAAAAAACGGAGACCAGCAGGTCGTTCGCGACTCAGACTGAATGTTCGGAAACGTGACTCAGGTGGGATTTCAAAAGAGTCATTCGGCAGGAAGAGGCGGGATTCTCAGGTCAAAACTTTATCAAGTCAACAAGAAATTCAACTTTCTCCGATACCTCAGGCCTGTCTGCCGCTGCATCTACTCCAGCTTCCACCCCCTGGCTGATCGCTGAAGGTCATCACGGAATGAATGACTCGACTTGAACACGACCGGCTCAACTCGCGATCCACCGATCGATCGAGCTGAATGCTTCTTACGTTTCGTCACGTGACGACTTCTTCGGCCGATTGACGTTGTACCGCTTGAGCTTGCGGTCCAGCGTTGAGCGTTCAATCCCCAGAATCTGGGACGTCATGGATTTGTTCCAGTTGGTCCGGTCGAGCATCGCGAGAATGTGCTCTTTTTCGAGTTCTTCGAGCGAAATCTCCCGGAGTTCGGCTTTAGCAGTGGAAGTGTGGTCGCCTGACGGCTGGCCGGTATAAATCTGACTGGCGAGCGACGAAAGCTGAATCTCGTCCGCCTCAACCAGTGGGCCGCGCGACAGGATCACAGCCCGTTCGATCGTGTTCTGCAGCTCGCGAACATTTCCCGGCCAGTCATATCGGCAGAGCTTATCCAGCGCCTCTTTCGAAAGACCTTCGACACGGTTGCTGCACCGTGCCGCGAATTTCCTCAGGAAATGGTCCGCCAGAACCGGAATATCCGACGCGTGAGCCCGCAGTGGCGGGACAGCGATGTCAACGACAAACAGCCGAAAGAACAAGTCCTTACGAAACCTGTTCTCTTCGATGGCTTTTTCAAGATCGCGATTCGTCGCCGCGACAACACGCACGTTGACTTGAATCTCGGTGCCACCACCGACTCGCTCGAACGGATGCCCCTCCAGCACGCGAAGAAACTTCGCCTGAATCGCCGGACTCATCTCGCCAATCTCGTCCAGGAAGAGCGTCCCGCCGTTGGCCTGTTCGAACTTGCCCAGCTTGCGGCCGGTCGCCCCGGTGAATGAACCCTTCTCATGCCCGAACAATTCGCTTTCGAGCAGCGTTTCTGACAGCGCGGCACAATTCAGACAGACGAACGGGCCGCGGCGCCTTTCACTGTTGAAGTGAATCGAGCGGGCGACGAGTTCTTTTCCGACACCGCTTTCACCTCGAATCAGCACAGTTGCGTCGGTTGGCGCGGCGCGGCCGATCTGTGACTTCAATTCACGCACTGCTGCACTCTCGCCGACGATGTCTGTTTCGATTTCGAGCTGCGTACGAAGCGTTTCTGCCTCGTCCTGCGCCTGAGCCAGTCCGTCCTGCAGTCGCGCCCGCTTCGTCAGATTCTCAAGCGCAAGTGCGTACTGGTCAGCGACTGCGAGCGAGTATTCCAGAGCTTCAATGCCGAGTCGCCGACCACCGTGCGTCGTGTAAAGGTGAATGACTCCGTAAATCAAATCCGGCGTCCGGATCGGAACGCAGATGACGCTGCGCGCCTGCATCTGATCGAGGCTCGCCCGGTCCGTCAGGCGGCTGTCGTCCTTGATATCACGGGCGAGAATTCCCTCGCGAGACTTCAGCACCAGTCGCGACACCGACGACGAAACCTGCTCGTAACTCTCGTCAGATGACGAACGATAGGCCGCCACGCGTAGCGTTCCCGAAGTGTCAGGTTTTCCCGCGCTGCGCGGAAGAAGCAGGATCGCTCCAATGTCGACTCGGACGGATTCAAACAGCGCGTCAAGGACCAGATCAGAAAGCTGAGGCTCTTCCGTTGCGGCTCCCATATCCAGTGCCAGACGGAACAACCGCGCCAGACCTTTACTGCGCTGTGAAGCGTCATCGAGTTCTGAGCCGCCCGCGTGATACGCCGTCACACCGCGGCGCAGCAGGATTTCCGGCTCGCTCGCCGATTCGGCTGTCTGCGACGCGTAATAGGTGTCCGTTCCAACCTCCAGCCGCGCCTGCGTTTCGTCGCCAAAGGCCCGGCCTTCATCGTGCGAGAAGATGAGGAAGAATTCGCCGATCTGAATCTCGTCACCGTCGTCCAGCGGTTCATCCTGCGTGACAGCCCGCCCGCCCAGCAGAGTGCCGTTTCGGCTGTCGAGATCGCGAAGCACCCAGTTCCCGCCCGAGATGAAAACCTCGCAGTGATTACGACTGCAGATGTCGTCCGGAACGACGATCTGATTCGTCGGCGCCCGGCCAATTGTTGTGATCTGCTCTGGATTCAGGCGAGACACGCTGAGCGTCCTCACCTGCGATCGCAGAATCAGATAGGCCGCCTTGCTGGAGTCTGTCTCGTTGGTCAAGTGGTCGAAGCTGCTCGGCATGAGGACGTACGGGCTGAACCCGCTCAACGTTAACAGTGGGTTCTCAGAGCGGCCCGCTGAGGACTCCGATATCAAACGATGCGAACTGATCAGCAGAATAGAATGAGGACGAATTCGCCCGCAAGGACGCAACCATTCGTCGCAAAACTTCATCCCGCAAGCTGCTTACTTGCCGATGCAGAAACGGCTGAAGATTCGATCGAGCAAATCGTCCGTGTAGACAGCTCCGACAACTTCTCCCAGGGAGGCAATGGCCTCGCGGATTTCGACGGCGACGAGTTCGTCTCCCGAGCCGAACTGCGCCTCCGTGCGTGCTGTATCGAGACTGCTCACCGCTCGTTTGAGCGCCGTCCGGCTGCGTGCTGCGGTCGAACCGAGCAATTCACTCGTCTCGCTCGCATCCGCAACCAGCCGGTCGATCAGCAGTTTCCGGAGAGTCGCCAGGCCGTCGCCCGTGAACGCGGAGATCGCGAGGATCGAGTCCGAACACGTCGTTGTCCCGGCAACGGCAGCGTCGTCCAACGACTCAGGACGTTCGGAAACGGCGTCAGCAGCGATTTCAGTAAGTCGGTCACTTTGAGTTTGCACGCAGACGGCGCGCGTCAGAGTCGGAAGCAACTCCCGTAACTGACGGTCCTGATCGACCTCTTCGTGTGACAGGACCGCCGAGGAGCACCAGACAATGACGTCGGCCTCGCAAATCTGCTCGTCACGAAAATGCTGAGCAACCGACTCGATGCCGGAACGTTCGAGTTCCCAGCCGGCGGTGTCGATCAGCTCGACGTCGAGCCGGCCCCAGCGCACGGTTGCTGTCAGATAATCGCGAGTCGTTCCGGACTGCTCTGACACGATCGCCGCGTCCCGATTCAGCAGCGCATTGAACAGTGTACTTTTCCCGGCGTTCGGCAAACCGGCGAGGACGACGCGTGTCTGAGTCCGCGACTGCATCCGCGCGGTGGCTCCGCGTTCGATTTCCGCAATGGCTTCAGCAGCCGACGTCAGACGCGAGACCGTTTCGTCTGACGAAACGAACTCGATGTCCTCCTCAACGAAATCGAGTCCGGCTTCCAGATCAGCCAGCAGGTTGAGCAGATCATCGCGGACGGCCGAGATCCGCGACGACAGTCCGCCAGCCAGTTGCCGCAGCGCCGTCGACAGCTCAGTCGAATCCGCCGCGTCGATGACTCCCAGAACCGCTTCCGCCTGCGCCAGATCGAGTTTCCCCGCCAGGAAGGCGCGGAGTGTGAACTCGCCGCGTCGCGCAGGTCGGGCTCCGGCATCAAAGACGCGCCGCAGAACTGCATCAATCAGCGGCGGACTGCCCGGCAAGTGCAGCTCGGCCATTGGCTCGCCGGTAAAGCTGCGAGCGTCCGGCCACAAACTCACGCTCAGCGGCAGCTCTATTCCGGGCTGCAGCTCGATCGCCGCGTCAATGCGAGAGGCTCGACACAGCGTGCGTATCGGCTGAGTGAACACTCGCCCGAGGATGCCAGCCACTTCGTTTCCGCTCACGCGCACGATCCCGCGGCAGGCCGGCCCAACTGCCGAGCTGATCGCTGCAATCGTGTCACTTTTTCCGGCCGAGCAGGGCTGCATCGCGTTACGTTTCCTGGACGGAAATGGACTGTCAAATCCTGCGGCAGGCTATTCCGTCTGCGTCGCGAATTCGAGGTGTCCGCCGAGCCTTGCAAACACCACAAAGGCGATCGACGATCCTGAGGCAACACCCCAGTCGAGCCCGATGCCGTTCATGATAAAGCAGCCGGCCGACGCGGCGCTTCGCCTTCCCTCGGTCCTGCTCGAAAGGACGATCCCGATGCCCACCCTGCATTTCGACTGGTTCCGCAACTCTTTAGTGAACCGCCCTGCCCCGTCGCTTCCCGTCTGCCGTGTCCGAACAGCGGCGATCTGTCTCGCCCTTCTCGCAATGTCACTGTTCGTTGCGGCAAAGACTGACGCAGCCGACGAGTCATTAGCACCAAAACTCTTTAAAGCCGGCGCGTTCGCGATCGACATCACACCGACAAAGTTCCCAATCTCCTCGAACGGGAATATGACCGACCACCAGGCAACAGGGGCTCACGACCCGCTGCACGCGCGCTGTCTCGTTCTCGACGACGGGACGACGAAGCTGGCCATCGTCGTCTGCGACAGTTGCATGATCCCGCGGGAAATCTTCGACGCCGCGCGGCAGCAGGCGGAGAAGACAACCGGCATCCCGGCCTCAAACATTCTCTGCTCAGCGACGCATACTCATTCCGCCGTCACTGTGACCGGTGTTTTTCAGAGCGAGCCGGAAGTCGAGTACCGTCGCTTTCTGACCGCGCAGATCGCCGCAGGTATTGCGCAGGCACACTCACAGCTTGAACCCGCAAAGATCGGCTGGGGCTCGGCGAACGATCCATCCCAGGTCTTCAACCGTCGCTGGTTTATGAAACCTGGTTACGACCTCGCTGACCCATTGGACATGGGCAAAGACCGCGTGCGCATGAACCCGCCGCGCGGCAGTGATCTGCTCGACAAACCCTCCGGCCCGATCGACCCTGAGATTGGATTCGTCTCTGTCGTCGCCCGCGACGGCCGACCCATCGCGCTGCTCGCGAATTACTCGCTGCACTACGTGGGCGGCATCCCCGGCGGTCTGCTTTCGGCGGACTATTTCGGCGAATTCGCGCGGCGGATCGCTCAACGGCTGAACGCGACGAACGTCAAGCCGGCCTTTGTCGGGATCATGTCGAACGGGACCAGCGGCAACATCAACAACATCAACTTTGCCGCGAAGAGTGCTCCGAAGCGAGAACCGTTCGAGCAGATTCAGGTGGTCGCCACGAGCGTTGCGGACGCAACCTTTCGCGCCTGGCAGAAGATCGAGCATCACGACTGGGTGCCGTTAAAGTCCGTCGACACCGAAATCGAACTCGGCGTCCGTCGCCCGAACGCTGAGGAACTCGCGCACGCGAAGCAACTGCTCGCCGATGCCGGCCCCGGCCCGTACCGCGACCGCCGCCTGGTCTACGCGCGCGAAACCGTCCGGCTGGCCGAGTATCCGCCGACGGTCACCGTCCGTCTGCAGGCACTGCAGATCGGCGACCTGGGTATCGTCAGCAGTCCGTGCGAGACGTTTGTCGAAACCGGACTGGCGATCAAAGAGCAGTCGCCGTTCAAACAGTCATTCACGATCGAACTCGCCAACGGCTACAACGGCTACCTGCCAACGCCTGAGCATCACGCCCTCGGCGGCTACGAAACCTGGCGCGCCCGTTCGAGCTACCTGGCAGTCGACGCGGAACCAAAGGTCCAGGCGACGCAACTGAAGCTCCTGCAAAGCATCGTCAGTGCTGACTGAACACTGCGATCGGGGAGGTATGATGTCCGAAGCTCGTCGTGGAAAACTCAAAGCAAGAGTCACCGCTGCAGTCCTTTGCCTGCTGATTGCTGCTCCGTCCTCGATCTGCACGGCGTTCTTCCTGTCTCAACCAGTACATCCCCGACAGCAGTGGATTTCGGCTGTGCGACTAACAGAGCTGCCTGCGAACGGTGAACCGTCGCTTGTGAATGTCCAGCTTTTCAGACACAACGCCTGGCAGCGTGTCCCTGGCCGCAGCCACCCCGTATACGTCCTTAGTTCCCATGACGATGTCGTCGTGTTTCAATCGTACTTCCATGAAGTTCTTCGTCTTCCATTGGACTACGACTCAAATCGTTCGCTGTTCGTGACTGCCTGCTGGCGAATCGAGTTTTCACTCGATGGCGAATGTCTGTCATCCTCACACTCTGATTGCAGACTCCATCGGATTCCGGCACGTACCAAAGATGGCCAGGTCTACGTCCAGCTTTGATCGGTCGAACTGACAACTGCTGAATCCACCACACGACGCTTCTGTCGTAAATCGAGGTTTGAATGCGAATATTTTCCGCTTCACTTCTACCGCTCGCCGTCACGTGTTTCAGCATCAGCCAGATTGCTGCTCAGGAAGACACACGGCCCGACGCGTTGCGGGCGATCGAGTCGACTCGGGGTGGACGGCACTGGGTGGATGAGAAGACGCAGCCTCCGAAGTCGCCTGAAGAATCGCAAAAGGCGTTCGAGATTGAACCGGGCGTTCGTATCGAGCTGTTCGCCGCCGAGCCGCTGGTCATGGATCCGGTCGCGATCGCGTTTGACGAACTCGGTCGCGCATTCGTCGTCGAGTACGGTGATTATCCGACCGGTCCGGAAAAAGAAGGCAGCGATCCGCTCTCGCGAGTCGTCGTGCTGCTCGATACGGACGGCGACGGCCGCGCCGACAAGCGCCAGATCTTCGCCGACAAGCTGACCTTTGCGCACAGTCTGTTGCCCTGGAACGACGGCATCCTCGTTGGCGCCCAAACGCAACTGCTCTTTCTGAAGGACACCGACGGAGATCTCAAAGCTGACGAGCGGACCGTTCTGTACGATGGCTTTCTGCCCGCGCATCCGCAGATGCAGATCGGAAATCCGCGGTGGGGCTTCGACAACTGGATCTACTGCAATTACGGGCCGGGAAAAATTACCTCGCCGCAGCGGCCCGGTGAAACGGTCGAGATGCCGCGCAGCGAGTTCCGTTTCAACCCGCTGACGCGCGAGTTCGGTCCGGCCGCCGGGCTCGGCCAGTTCGGCAACACGATCGACAACTTCGGTAACCGCTTCTTCTGCACAAACCGCAACCCGATCATGACGGCGCTGCTGCCGCTGTCCGTCGTGCAGCGGAATCCGTTCGCTGTGATTCCCAATCCACAGTACGACGTCGCTCCGTCCGGTGGAGACACTCGCGTTTATCCGCTCGTTGAGATGAAAAGCAATTATCTCTCGCACGCGGGCACGCACACCTCGGCCTGCGGAGTCACGGCATACCACGGCGACCTCTTCGATGGCGACTTCGATCACAGCGTCTTCGTCTGCGAGCCAATCGGCCACCTCGTCACGCGTTCGATCGTGCGTGCCGAAGGCGCGATCCTCAAAGCAACGCGTGCACGCGAGAAAGCCGACTTCCTGGCGTCTCGCGATACCTGGTTCCGTCCCGCGAGTCTCGCGACCGGCCCGGATGGTGCCCTCTACCTCGCCGACATGTACCGCCTGTGGGTCGAACATCCGAAGTTTCTGCCGCCGGAGATCGCCGCAAAGCTTGACTGGCGAGCCGGCGAAGATCGCGGCCGCATCTGGAAGATGTATCCTGAGGGCAGGTCGCCGAAGAAGTACGTGCCGCCGCGTTCGCCAGAAGACATCATCAAACTGCTCGAAGACAGCAACGGCTGGCGACGCCAGCTCGGCCAGCGGATGCTTGTCGAACGACAGTGGAATTCCTTCGCCAGCGAACTGCGGAATCTGCTGCGGCAACATCCCCGAACGCTGACAAAACTGCACGCACTGCGGACGCTTGAGGGCCTCGGTGAACTGAGTGACGCTGATCTTTGGTTAGGAGGCCTTGCGTTCGACGGCCCGGTTCGCAGCCCTGCTGAACTCACGCGACATGCGGTCCAGATCGCTGCAGGGCGTCTTGCGGACTCGACCCACCTGGCTGAGGCGGTCTGCAAGCTCGCCGAGTATCCCGACGCGAGAGTTCGCCTTGAAGTCGCTGTCGCCCTCGGAGAAATCAGCAGCGATGCGGCAACGGCAGCGCTGATTGCCATCGCGCGGCGGGACGGCGCGGATCCGGCAGTCGCGACTGCGATCCTGACGTCGGTTCGCGATCGATCAGCGAGGGTTCTCGCTGGCCTGCTGGCGACCGACGCAGACGCGCCGGAAAAAGCTGCAGCGGCGCCGGCGCTTGGGCTCATTCGTGACCTGGCAACCGTCGCTGGAGCACGCGGTCATCTCGGTGAACTGCAGCAGACGCTCGCACTGTTTAATGCAGACTCGACTGATGCAGCCGCAGACAACTCAGCAGAAGCTGCCTGGCACAGCGCGATCGTGACGGGGCTCGCGACTGGGCTTCCCCGACATCGCGGATCGCTCGGGCGAGTCAGCCTCTCCTCGCTGTTGAACAATCCGCCTGAAGGTCTCGCCGATTCGGTCGTCGGCATTCGTGGAGTGCTCGCACATGCGGCGTCGACGGCACTTGATCGATCAGCCAGCGTCGAGGCTCGGCGCGCGGCCATCGAACTGCTCGGTTACGAATCGTTCACCGAGACCGAAACAACCTTCCGCAAACTGTTGAGTTCCGACCAGCCGGGCGCGATTCAACAGGCGGCGATGGACGGGCTGCAGCGTTCGGGTGGAGCGACCGCTGCAGACATCGTGCTCGAAAAATGGCTGTCGCTCGGGCCGGAAGTCCGTTCGTCGGGCCTTGCGCTGCTGCTGCGTCGAGCGGATTCGACACTCGCAACGCTCGAAGCCATGCGCAGCGGCGACGTCAATCCGGCAATCGTCGATATCGACCAGCGAGTGCGCCTGATGAAGCATTCGGATGAGAAGATTCGCGAACTCGCGGCGAATCTCTTCGGCGGTGCCGTTTCGGAAAACCGCCGCGAGGTCGCCGACACTTACGGAGCCGCACTGAAGCTCAAGGGTGATGTCAACCGCGGCGAAGCCGTCTTCAAACGCATCTGCTCGAAATGTCACCGCATCAACGGCCAGGGGCATCAGGTCGGGCCGGACATCAGCGACGTCCGCAACCGCTCGTTCGAAGCACTGCTGTTCGACATTCTCGATCCGAACAGCAAAGTCGAGCCGCGCTTCACTGACTACGCCGTCATCACCAACGACGGTCGCGTCTTCAACGGCCTGATGGTGTCCGAGTCGTCCGAAGTCGTCGTGCTCCGCCAGGCCGAGAATAAGGAGCAGGTCATCCCGCGTTCCGAAATCGACGAACTCCGCAGCACGTCAAAATCGCTGATGCCTGAAGGTGTCGAGAAAGAAGTCACCATCGAACAGATGGCCGACCTGCTGACGTTCCTCAAAGGCACATCGCCACAACAATGACAATTGACATTCTGGCCTCACTCGACTCGGGCTCATATCGAATAACAGAAGATCAGAAGGCAACGAAGGAGCAAAGAACGCTATCCGCGCAGTGCTTCGATGCCTTTTTCCCTTCTGTTCAAAACTCCGAGACTGGGTCAGACCTCACACGAAGGTACGAAGGAATGTGTTAGAAACAACTTTCCGGGAACCCCAGGGCAACCAGGCTGTGGTGCAGCGCAAAGACGCGAAGTCGCAAAGATTCGCGAAGGCTTTGCGTTCCTTTGAGCCTTCGCGTCTTTGCGCTGCAGTCATCCTGAAAAACGGGAAGCTGTTTTGGACACGTTCCAAAGAGAGTCATCGCGTCACAGAACTTCGTGCCTTTGTGTGAGATTTCAGAAGTCAGCGAACGTCACTCGTCAAACCCCGGTTTGCGTCGCCGCGACTTCCGTTCCGACGCGGCCCGCTTCTCTTTCAGGCGTCGCTGCTGTGAGCCTTTCGTCGGCTTCGTCGGCTTGCGCTTCTTCGGTGCGACGGCGACCTCCAGCAGCAGTTCACGGAGCTTTTCGAGACAGTCGGCGACGTTGCGTCCCTGATCGCGGTATCGTTCGCTGTGCATGACGAATTCGCCCTCGGTCGTCATCCGCCGCCGGTAACGCAAACAGAACCGTTCGCAAACGTCGCCGGGCAGCGTCGCTGACTTCTCGACGTTCCAGCGCAGCGTGACCTTCGAGTTGACCTTGTTGACGTTCTGCCCGCCAGGCCCGCCGCTGCGCGAGAACGAAAAGTCGAACTCGGTAAACGGAATCTGAATCCGGTGATTGACGCGCAGCATGGTTTCTGGGGCTCAGTTCGTTGAATCGGGCTTTGCGAGCGAAATCCGGACGACCAGATCGTCGCCGGGATTCTCGTCGCCGAACGTCCGGCCGCCGTCGTCGGTTTCATTCTTCCCAACACTGTACAGCACGAAGCCGTCGGCTGTGCGACGGTACTTCAGCGGCGCGCCCGAGAACAGGTCGACGGGCATGTCATCAGCGAACTTCGGGATCAGAGAATCGATCGTCTCGGGAAACTCGCCAACGTCCGCACGAAACTCAAACAGCGTCAGCGTCGCTTGCAGATTCGCGAACCGCTGCTGCTGTCGTTCCTCAGCGTGAGAAGCTGCGCTCAGCGCCGGCATGAGCAGTGAGGTCAAGGTTCTCGACATGGCCTCTGTCACGATGGCCGACGTGAGCCCCGGTACGACGGCCAGCGCCAGCGTTCCTGGACTCGTTGCCTTCAGCTTCTGCTCCTGCAGCTTTGTCTCGAACGCCTGCAGGGCCGCGTTCCGATCTGTGCGATTGCCGATCCGCATCGCCGCGACAATTTCGTCATACTGCGAATTGCCGCGACGCAGCACGCCATTCCAGTCGACACTGACGCCAATCGTCTGACGCAGGACAGCCGGAAACGCATCGAGTTGCATTCCCAGGTCCGTAAGGTCATCTGCCTTCATCTGATTCCGTGCGAGCCGGACAACGCTGTCGACAAACAGAATTCGCTCGGTCGTGTCGATCGCGTCCATCATCTTTGACATCGCTGGCAGCGAGTTGAGCTGCTCGCGAATGCGGGCAATTCGTTTGACGCCCGGTTGAACGATTTCCAGCCACGTCCGCTCACCTTCGATCGCGATCGATTCAATGGCGATGCCGACGAGCTGTTCGATCAGCGTCGGGCCGCGGCCAATCTGCCGCCCGAGGCGATGTGTTGTCAGCAGATCCTGCCAGGCATCCTCATACCGTCTCTCACCCAGATGCAGCATTGCCCGGCTGGTCAATGCCCGAGCCAACTCGCGCGACATCTGAATGCCGGGCAGTAGTGAGGCGATCAGACCGCCTGGCTGCTGATTCGCGTCTTCCGGAGGAATCAGCGGCGAATAGTAATCCGGCCGCTGCACACCTTCGGCCAGCCGACTGAGAGGGCCGCGGCTGGCAGTCAGCCATTCAAAAACGCGCGGGAAATCGTCGCGTTTCCAGGGAGCCGTGCGGCTTTCGTCCTGGTCATCGACCGCTGCACGCAACTGGTCCGGAGTAACGTCTCCGTTATGTCGTTTCTGAACCCAGCTTCCACAGTTCAGAAAGTAGTCGCCCTCAGTCGGCGGCACGGCAACGCCGAGCTGCCTGAAGAAATCATCGCTCAGGCGTACTCCATCCGGTTCAGGCCCAAGCACTTCATACAGAACAACGGAGGCGTTGTTTTCCGGCGCGACACCTTTTCCGTAATGCCGATTGAGCGCCGCCGCGAGATTCACCAGACCGTCGTCGGTCAATGGTTCCGTAAAGTGAGTCGTCTGAGGCGAGACAATAATCCGAGCGATAACCGGCGCGGGCTTCGCCGGCTCTTTTGTGTCCGGACCAGCAGCCAGGCATGGCTGGACCAGCACTGCGAGTACGGCCAGAGACAGACTTCTGCAAGCAGGACTGCTGAATGGAAACATTGGGAACTTCCGGAAACTGTTGAGAACAGAATCGCATGTGACAGCGTGTCGAAATCGAGCGAAACACAAGACGGCTGGCGCCATGCCGCTACCATTTTCAAAGGACTGCGACCGAGGGCGACGTTGTGCAGACATTCAGAAGTCCGCGCAAGAATTCTGAGATCGGCCTTGCGCGATTATAGTCTGTTCTCGGTGCGTCGGCTCTGCGGACGGGTCAGGGGCTGACAAAGGTCTCTCTCAGCAACAGGACGCGTTGTGACGGATACAAGCAAAGTCGCATTGATTACCGGCGGGGCACGCGGCATCGGGCTGGGCATTGCGCGGTCGCTCGCGGCCGACGGCTTCGCGCTGGCGCTGAACGGCATTCGGCCGGCTGAGCAGGTGGCTGACGTGCTCAACGAATTCTGCGCGGCTGGGCAGACGGCGATCTACTGTCAGGGCGACATTGGCAGCGCGGCGGACCGGACGGAGATGATCGATCAGATTCGTATGGAACTCGGCCGGCTGGACGTGCTCGTCAACAACGCGGGCATCACGTCGCCGGGTCGAAAGGATCTGCTCGACGCTGACGAGGAGAGCTTTGACCGCGTTGTCGCGACGAATCTCAAAGGCCCGTACTTCCTGACGCGGCTTGCGGCGCGGTGGATGATCGAGCAGCGTGAGGCGGGGCTCGATTTCAGTCCGTGTGTGATCAACGTCTCGTCAATCTCGGCCGAGTTCGTTTCGACCAACCGTGGCGATTACTGCCTGACCAAAGCGGCAACCGGCATGGCGACGAAGCTGTGGGCCGCGCGGCTGGCGGAGTTCGGCATTCGCGTCTACGAAATTCAGCCGGGGGTCATCCGCAGTGATATGACCTCGGGAGTGACGGACAAATACGACCGACTGATCGCCGACGGCCTGACACTCGAACGCCGCTGGGGCGAACCATCAGACGTCGGCCGGGCGATCGCCGCACTCGTTCGCGAGGAGATCCCCTACGCAACCGGCCAGGTCCTCTACATCGACGGCGGAATGCGGATTCATCGTCTGTAATTGACTGAAAGCTTCTGGAGAGATCATGAGAATCGCAGTTGAAACAACAGCGTGGCACGAAGCCGCAGCGGACTGGCTGATTGTGGCAGTCGACGAAGCACGAAACTTTGACGGTCCGACTTGTGCCCTCGATCAGGCGCTCGGTGGCACGCTGACGCGGCTCAGCGAGTCCGGAGACCTGACAGGGAAACTGGCCGAACTGCTGCCGCTGCCTGATGCGCACGGCATCGCGGCGCAGCGGCTGCTGGTGGTGGGGCTCGGAAAACTCAACGAACTGACGCGGACGACGTTCGAGCAGGCGGTGACGGCGGCGGTCCGGCAAGTGTCGACAAAGGCCGGCGTCTCCGTCGCGTTCGCCGTTCCCGAACTTCCTTCTGATCGAATTTCCGCCCGGCAGACGGTCGAAACGATCGCTCTCGGTCTGACCGTTGGAAGTGTCGGTCAGGATTCGCTGAAGGCCGAACGCGGTCATTACCCGCTCGCCTCTGCGACTCTTCTCGTTAACGACGCAGCGCCATCATTCGCCGAAGAAGCAGCACAGCGAGGCGCGATTCTCGGCGAAGCGATCAACCTGACGCGCGAACTCGTCAACCTGCCGCCGGAGCAGATTTATCCGGAAAGCGTCGCCCAGCGGGCGCAGGCCGTCGCGGCCGACCTCGGCCTGTCATGCACCGTGCTCGGGCAGAGTGAACTCGAAGCGGAAAAGATGGGCTCACTGCTCGCCGTCGCGCAGGGCAGCGATCGGCCGCCGCGGGTCGTCTTCGTTGAGTATCGCGGCGCCGGTGACGATGCACCCACGCTGGCTATCGTCGGTAAGGGCGTCACGTTCGACAGCGGCGGGCTGTCGCTGAAACCGTCGGACTCGATGCTCACCATGAAGTGCGACATGGCCGGAGCGGCGACGGCACTCGGTGCGATCACAGCGATCGCGCGGCTGAAACTGCCGGTCAACGTCACCGCTTACCTCGGCCTTGTCGAGAATATGGTCAGCGGTTCGTCGTACAAGCTCGGCGACATTTTGACCGCGCGGAACGGGGTTACGATCGAGGTGCAGAACACCGACGCCGAAGGCCGGCTGGTTCTGGCCGACGTGCTGCACTATGCCGTCGAACGCGGAGCCGACCGCGTCATCGACCTGGCCACGCTGACCGGCGCCTGCGTCGTCGCTCTGGGAGAAGACGTCACCGGCGCGTTTACCAACGATCAACGCTGGTGCGATCAGATTCTCGCCGCCGCATCAACCGCGGGCGAGTACGTCTGGCAGTTGCCGACATTCGACTTTTACGCCGAGCTGCTCAAAAGCGACGTCGCCGACTGCCGCAACATCGGCGGCCGCTGGGGCGGAGCCATCACCGCCGCCAAGTTCCTCGAAAAGTTCGTCGAGAAAAAGCCGTGGGTCCACCTCGACATCGCCGGCCCCTCGTTCGCATCGAGCAACAAGCCTCACCGAGAAGGTGGAGCAACGGGATGTATGGTGAGAACGCTGGTTGAAACCGCCACACACCTGTCCTGATGACTCCAAGTCGAGCGGCCAGTCAGAGTTCAACTTCCGTGTGGGTGACAGTGGAACGAGGCCGTTCGGAACCGGGCTTCCTTCGCAGGCTCAATCCTGCCCCGGCCGCAGGCGGGCCACCTCGCGGAAGTCCGACACGACGCTGTCAGATCATCAGGTTGCTGGAGTCTGCCCGGACCAGCGGCGCGAGACTGCGGGCCTCGTCCAGACTTTCCGAGATCGGCTTCTCCAGCAGCACCGTCTTCCCAGCTTCCAGCAGCGCCCGAGTCACCTCGACATGAGCCCCCGTCGTGCAGGCGACGACCCAGGCTTCGGCCTCACACTCCTCAATCGCCCGCTCGAGACTCGTCCAGCCCGGCACACCAGGCAACTCGGCAGAGATCGCATCCAAACTCTCCCGCCGCCGAGCCACCACCCCCACCAGCTCCGCCTCCGCCAGTCCGGCCAGAGTCAGAGAATGCAGCCGCCCAAACCGACCAAGCCCCACGACGGCAGTTTTGATCGGTCGTGATGCCGATTTGCTCATTCTCTTGCCTCTCGTCGGTGATCACGCAGATCGTTTAACCACCGCGTCGCCTTGCCTACCTGCTAACGGAATCATGGGTGCCACTGCCGGCTTGCCCGGCAGTGCCTCCATCTGCACAACCACTGCTGGGCAAGCCGGCAGTGGCACCCATCCGCTGTTTTACCAAAAAGTCGTCTCGTTTCCTTGCGGCTCAACAGCGGGCGACCCAGCTAATTCCACTGAGCAATGTACTCGATCTTCTCATAAATCTGTTTGAAGCGCCCGGTCGAATGACCCCAACCTTGGTGCCATTGTCCAATGTATTCAAGTCGCCCAGATTCTTGACCATCCTGAAGAAGGCCAACCTGCGTCATTAGCTCCTGTGCAGTTACGTTCTCGCCGACCTTAAGTCCGTTACCTGTAAGAAAAAGAGTGAACCACCAGTCAACGTGCCGGTCTCCAAAGAGATCGGTCAACAATGCGACAGCGTCCGGGGGCTCGAACTGTTGCGACCCCAAGAGACGAAAGACCTTCGGATTGCCCACTTTGAATGCTGCCATGACGACAGTCCCCACGCCGATACACCACAACAGGCGCCCCCGGTCTTCCTCCGCCGTCTCAAAAACATGGCCCAGAATCCGAAACATTTCCTGGATCTGTCGCGGGGTCATTTTCATTGATGCTACGAGGTCGACGATCCTGTCGACGTCGTGACTCTCTATCTTCATGAAGCAATTTCGCACGTCGTCTCGTTGCAGATACCGAGTGACATAACTGGAAGCGAGTTTCGTATAGCCCGAATCTGAAATGGGCGGAAGCGAAACCTCGCGGTGAATGAACTTGCGGTAATACTCCTCAAAATCCAGATCTGGACCGAATGCAGTCTTTGCGGAGTTCTCCAGTTGATCACGATCAGCCGCCAGAACGAAGGTTGCGCCTTTCACATCGAAAATGTGTTTTATGGTTTCAAGGTACGTAATGGCATAATCCGGTCGACATCGATCGAGTTCGTCAACAAGAAACAAAACCCTCGAGTTCGACGCAGCAACAAATTCCCTTATCGATGTTTGTAGACGACGCATCGCATCTTTCCGACCTTCGTAAACTGAAAACGCATCTACCGACGCGAGTTTCGGCTCCCCTCTCTTTGCTCGCTTCTTCTCAGCAAGATCTCCAGCAGCTACAGCATCAATCCCCGTAAGCTTACGGACCACCTGACCACCGATTGCCGTCGCGAACCATCCGACATCCTTGGCTGCGTTGATAAGGGTCTCCGCCGACTGTTCGGTACTCTGCAAAGACGCTGCTAATGCCGAGATTATGGCAAATAGTGGATCTCCGTAGTAATCGCTTTCCCACGCGTTCAAGGCGATAACCAATGGCCCGTTCGTGTCGTCTTCTCTTTTGTCCAGTCGCTCTTTCCACATCTTCAGAAACGTCGTCTTCCCGGTGCCAAACTTTGAACTTAGTGCCACAACCAGACTTCCTTCGATGAAGGCGTGCTCGACTTCGATGAACTTTTCCAAGCGTTCGGCGAACGTAGACAGGTCAAACATATCAGCGGCGAAAGTAGTCACTTCCATTTTTGCCTCTCGAACTGAGGGTGGGATCTGGGTGTCACTGCTGGCTTGCCCAGCGGTGCGAAAACAGGGTCGGGCATCACTCCAGAACAGAGTTGTCGACTCCGTCGATCCGAGGCAGAGCTGGATCGACTTCCTTGTAGCGGTCGTCGTAGAAACGAGCACTCGACCATCTCCAAGCGAAAGTCGTTTCAGCAAGGCCTCGGCGGACAGGATTCATGTGGATGTAGTCGATGGCCGCCAGAATGGCGTTCGGTGTCCAGAGATTTCGGTCGTAGCCACCGCCTTCCTGCCAGAATCGAAACGTGGTGACTCCGGGTCGTTGTCGGATGATCAGACGATCGAGTAAGGAACTTTGCTGTTCGATCAGCAACTGTTTGACTCGATACGAAAACGGTCGCTTGATGGCATTGAGCAGAGCCGGGATTCGTGACTCTTCCGTTCGTGGCAGAACCAGCAGGTGAACGTGTTCCGGCATCCAGACGAAAGCCAGCAGGTCGAACTGATGCCGCTCCGTTGCTCGTGTGACGGCTTCGCTGAGCAGAGTCAGCCGATCAACGTCTGTGAGTAATGGCAGACGCTGGTAGCACGAAAACGTCAGCTCGTGGACACACCGTTCCTCTTCTTGATGCCGGACGGTTTTTCTATGGCCCTGTCTGTTCTGCATGACAGACGCTTACGCCAATCGATGCCGCTGAGCAAGGCTGCAGGTTTCCCCGTCCAGAACGCACTGCTGGGCAAGCCAGCAGTGGCACCCGCTCTTCCTCACCCACCGGTTATTTAGTGGTCGTCGCACTGTCGCGGCGGGCGGTTTGGAGGCGATTTAGCTCTAACTCGTTGAAGAGGCCGTTGAATTCGATGTCGAGTTTGATGGGACCTCGCGTCTTTGCCAGGAGCTGGCGGAAGGCTTCTTCGTCTTTCGGGACCTGGTCGGCGGCTTTCAGGATGCGCTGGCCGGGTTTGACTCCGGAGCGTTCGGCCGGGCTGCCGGGGAGCACTCGGGTGACGCTGAAGACGTCTGGCTCGGCGTCGTCACGCTGCCACTGAAAACCGAAGACGACGGGCTGACCTCGGAGTTCGACGTCCAGCGTCTGTTTCTCGTCGCCACGCTTGATGAGCACTTTGATCTTCCGGCCGGCGGTCAGGACGAGCGCCCGGAAATCCTCGTGCTCGGAGACTGGTTCGAGGTCGAATTCGAGGATCTCGTCACCAGGCCGCAGGCCGGCGTTGTCGGCGGGGCTGCCGGGCATGACTCGCGTGATAACGATGCGGCGCTCTTCCGAGAGTTCCGCGTCGTAACTGATGCCCAGCCGCGACGGCTGGCGGATATTTCCCGGTGCGACGGCGGCGAGTTGCTCGGCGTCGCCGATTTCCGCTTTCGATCGAGGGCGGAACTTCGGCAGCGTTTCGGCGTTGGCGGCGGCGACGGCCAGACGCAGCATGAATTGCGAAACGTTGCGGATGCCGTCGACGTTGATCTTGTCGACGTCGTCGCTCGACTTGTGATAGTCGTCGTGCTTGCCGGTGTGGAACATCAGGCTGGGAACGTTCCGCTCGAAAAACGGGTAGTGGTCGCTGTCCGGGCGGTAGCCGCGGGTGAAGTCGATTTCGAGCTTTCCGGTGTTCTCCCTCGCGAGAAACTGCCGCATCCCGAACGCCGTCCGCCAGCCGGAAAGCTCGAACCGCCCCGGAGCCAGGCGGCCGATCATGTCCGCGTTGATGTGAAACTTCGTCTGCTCGACCGGCACCAGCGGCGAATCGACATAGAACTTCGAGCCCAGCAGGCCCTTCTCCTCGCCATCCCAGAACGCGATCAGGATCGAGCGTTTCGGCGCGGGTTTCAGGCTGGCGAGTGCTTCGGCGACTTCGAGCACTCCAGACGAGCCGCTGGCGTTGTCGTCCGCGCCGTTATGAATCAGCCCGATCGTGCCGCGGCTGTTGAACTGGTTGCCGTAGCCAACGTGGTCGTAATGCCCGCCGACGAGCACGTACTCGCGCCTGAGCGCCTCGTCGCTGCCGGGAATCACGGCCAGAATGTTGCGGAAGTTCGGGTAGAAGTACTGGTACCAGTCGCCGTCCTCAGCTGCCGGCTTGAGCCCCGCCTTGCGGAGTTCCTCGACAATGTACGCCCCCGCCGCGTACCCGCCCTGCGTCCCGGCCTCGCGACCTTCCAGCGTGTCACTGGCGAGAAACTTCACATGGTCGAGCAGTTCGGCGGTTGTGATCGACTCGGCAACTTTGTCGAGCGATCCGGACGGACGGATGATGACCCGCTCGGCGGCGAACGTCGGGGCGGCAAGAGACAGGACCGCCAGCAATAGCTGCGACAGAGTCCGTTCAACAATTGACTGTCTCAACGCGAGCCTCCTGCTCCACAACGGATGACCGGCCTCGCACTCGTTGTCACCCTCCGTGACGCTTTCCGGCGACGGCCAGCCAGAGAAGCTGGGAAGTCTAGAGCGGGACAGCCGAACTCCGCCAGCCGGGTTGTCTTCAGAGAGCAGTCTTCAACGCAAAGGCACGAAGACACAAAAGAAACGCAAAGAAGATGAAGTGTCGGCTCAGTTTCAACCTGCCCAACAGAGGATCCATCTCTTTCAATATCTTTGCGATCCTTCGCGACTCTGCGTCTTTGCGCTGCAGACCGCCCGCTCGCTTGACACTCGGCAGGCGGACCAGCTTTCCTCCAGCCCTCTCGACACTCTCTTGCCTGGAGGAAACGCGATGACGCGTTTGCTGAAAGTTCTGCTGGCGGTGTTTGCTGTTTCGTCGACTCTGCAGGCTGTCCGCGCGGCCGAATTGCGAGGTACGCCGCAGGATCGGATTCTGACCGACCTGAAGTACCTCGCCGACGACAAGCTCGAAGGCCGCGGTGTTGGAACGAACGGGATCAACCTCGCCGCCGACTATGTGAAGCAGCAGTTCGCCGCCGCCGGTCTCGACATGACGGCCGTCGATGGCGACGCCTTTCAGAAGTTTACGATGGTGACCGGCTCGAAGCTCACCGAGCCGAACACGCTGACGTTCAGCGGGCCGGACGGGAAAGAAATCTCGTTCGAGCTGGGGACGGACTTCAACGTCTGCTCGTTCGGCGGTGCTGCGGAGTTCTCCGGCGAGATCGTGTTCGGCGGCTACGCGATCGATGCGAAAGAGGTCCCGTATCACGATTTCCAGGACGTCGATGTCAAAGGCAAAATCGTCATCGTGATGCGGCGCAACCCGCAGCAGGTGAATCCGAAAGGTAAGTTCGCCGCCGGTCACGGCATCTCAAGGCACGCGGCGATCCGCTCGAAGATGAGCGTCTGCTCGACCGCCGGCGCCGCCGCAGTGCTCTTCGTCAACGATCCCTATACGTCGGAATCGGAAGCCGAAAAAGCAATCAACCATGCGGATTCGGCAGTGGTCAAGGCGGCGCGGGAACTCGTCAAGCTGGCTCCGGATGCGGATGACTACGCCGAGGCGAAGAACAAGCTGGAAGACGCGCTCAGTCGAGTCGGCAAGGCGCACGGTGATGCGCATTCTGGTGGTTTCGACGAGCTGATGGAGTTCGGCTATGCCGGCAATGGAAAAGACGGCTCGATCCCCGCAATGCACATCACACAGGCGAAGTGCGACGAGCTGCTGAAAGCCGCGCTGAAATCGTCGCTGGCAGATCTCGAAGGCGAAATCGATGCGGACCTCAAACCCCGAACACAGGTGCTGAAAGGCTGGACGGTCAAGGGGCAGACGAGCCTTGAACGTGTCCGCACGGACGTCAAAAACGTCATCGGCGTGCTCGAAGGCCAGGGTCCGCTGGCGGACGAAACGATCGTCGTCGGCGCGCACTACGATCACGTGGGCATGGGCGGCGAAGGCTCGCTGGCTCCGGGCTCGCACGAGGTTCACAACGGAGCGGACGATAATGCGTCCGGCACGGTCGCTCTGATCGAACTCGCGCGACGACTGGCCACCCGCGAACAGCCGCTGCCGCGGCGGATTGTCTTTATCGCGTTTTCGGCGGAAGAACTTGGCCTGATCGGCAGCCAGAAGTACGTCGATCAGCCGGTCTTCCCGCTCGACAGGACGGTCGCCATGTTCAATATGGATATGGTCGGTCGCCTCGGCGAGAAGCTAACAGTATTCGGCGTCGGGACCTCGCCGACATTTGAAGCCGACGTCAAACGCTTTGGAGCCGCTCACGAACTCGACGTCGTTCTCAAACCGGAAGGCTTTGGTCCGAGCGATCATTCGTCCTTCTATGCGAAGAAGATTCCGGTGCTGCACTTCTTCACGGGCACGCACAGCGACTATCACCGGCCGGGCGACGACTGGGACAAGGTCAACGTGCCGGGCATCGACCAGGTCCTCGGCCTCGTGCAGGACATGGTCGTACAGACCGCCGAGATTCAGAAGCGGCCGGAGTACGTCGAAGTCGCCGGCCATGCTGAGGTACAGCGTTCCGGCAACCGGCCCTACTTCGGCAGCATCCCCGACTTCGGCAGCGAGGACGAAGGTTACGCGATCTCCGGAGCCAGCCCCGGCAGCCCGGCCGATAAAGCGGGGCTCAAAGCCGGAGATCACATCATCCAGTTCGGCGAGCACAAGGTGACCGACCTGAGCGACTTCGACCTCGCACTGCGCGACTTTTCAGCCGGTGACGAAGTCGAGGTGACGGTTCGACGCAAGGGCGAAATCGTCAAGCTGCAGGTGACGCTGGCGAAACCGAAATAGTCAGATGTCGCCAAAGTAGCCATCCCGCTCTGTCGAGACGAATCGGTTGTCGAAAATCTGTTTTCAGATTGTCGACAAGTGGTGACAGCTCGGCCGGTTATCGACAGTTGTCAGACCGGCTGTTGATTTATCAACGATTGCGAACAGGCTGCTAACGGTCGCGTGACTGCTGAGCAACAGATTTTGAACGCGGACCTGTTGCCAAACGTGACACGTAACCTGCGGCTCAGACGTCAGTTACAAGCGGCGAAAGGACCGCTATCAACAATCCGAAGCCCCGCTTTACTACTGCTACTGATTTTTAAATCCCTTCAAGTATCAGAAGCTCAGGCTCCGTCGCGACTCACCTCAAAGTCTGAACGCGTCATCAGATTTCCAACGGCTGGATCGAATGAACGAAACGCGGAACTTCGCTAAACTCCGCAGCTCGATTCTTCCCTATGGAGAGACCCGGTTCAGCGTCGGACTCGCGATGGTCACGGCCGCTCGATGGTGAGCGGTTTTCCGACTCGTCGACGAGCGTATTTCGACGTCCTTCTGAACCGGGCGGCCCAAGCAGGACACCGCCATGAAACTTGTTTGCCATCGCCCTTCACTGGCTGCCGCGCTGCAGATTGTCGCCGGAGTCGTCCCGTCGCGAACGCCCAAAGAAGTTCTGAAAAACATCAAGCTGACCGTCGACGGCGGCAAGGCGGTGCTGATCGGAACAGATCAGGAAATCGGCATCCGACACGAACTGCAGAATGTCGAGACCGATTCAACCGGCGAAGTCCTGCTGCCGACGCAGCGTGTGATCTCGATTCTTCGCGAACTGACCGACGACCAGGTCACGCTGGAAGCGACTGAGCGATCCGTCATCGTCAAAGGCGGTCACAGCGAGTTCGATCTGTCGACGGAAGACCCGGCTGAGTTTCCGAATGTCGCCGCGTTTGAAGACCAGTCGTACTTCACGATCCCGGCCTGTGCTCTGCGGGAGATGATCAGACGGACGGTCTTTGCGACGGATTCGGAAAGTACGCGATACGCGCTCGGCGGCATTCTGCTCGAACTGAATCCGGAACGCGCAACACTGGCCGCGACCGACAGTCGGCGTCTTGCGGTTGTGACGGCAGCAGCACAGGCCGTCGGAGAAATCAACGTTGAGAATACGACCCCGGTCGTCCCCAGCAAGGCAATGCAGCTCATCGAGCGGTCGTTGCCGGAAGAGGAAGACGCGGTCGCGATGATCGCGATTCACGGCAACGATGTGCTGGTCAAAGCCGGTGCGTCGACGATTTACAGCCGGCTGGTTGAAGGCCGCTTCCCGAAATACAGCGACGTCATCCCGACGAGTTTTCAGCACGCGATCGAGTTCGTCGTCGGCCCGTTTTACTCGGCTGTCCGGCAGGCTCAGATCGTGACCAACGAAGAGAGTCGCGGCGTCGACTTCAAGTTCTCAAACGGGCAGATGTCACTGTCGAGCCGCGCGACCGACGTTGGGCAGTCGACGGTCGAAATGCCGATTGCGTACGACGGCGAGGATCTGACGATTACGTTCGACCCGAAATTCGTCGCCGACTTCCTGCGGATTCTGGATTCCAGCGCGTCGATCAAGCTGAACCTGATCGACGGCGAAAGTCCGGCGGTGTTTACGGTCGAGGATTCGTACCGCTACGTCGTGATGCCGCTGTCTCGCGACTGAAGACTGATTTTGCAGGGTGGCCGGGGCTGGACTGAGCCTGCGAAGGAAGCCCCGGATGATTGCCCACTAAAGACTTAGCCAGGGCTTCGTTCGTGCCTCGCTCCAGCCCCGGCCACCCGGAAGATTGTTAATGAGTGACCCGCAACCTCTGTCCGCTGCGATTGCCGAACTGATCGCCCGACGTGGATTTGCGCGGATGCAGGGGACGTCTCAACTGGTCGCGATCTGGAAGCAGGTTGTTGACGAGCGGACGGCTGAGCGGACGAAGGTACTGGGCCTCAAACGTGGCGTGCTGGAAGTCGGAGTGACGAACTCGGCACTGCTTAACGAACTGGTTTCGTTTCAGAAGACGGGTCTGCTCGCACGCCTGAAGGCCGAGCATCCCGAGCAGAACATCAAAGACATTCGCTTCCGCCTGAGAAGTGACCTGAGCAAGGACAGCAGGGACTCCTGATGAGCGAAGAACTGAAAAAGCCTGCGGCATCGGACGATTACGGTGCCAGCCAGATTCGAGCCCTCGAAGGTGTCGAGGGCATCCGGACGCGGCCCGCGATGTATATTGGCGATACGACGCAGCGTGGATTGCATCACCTGGTGTATGAAGTCGTCGACAACAGTGTCGACGAGGCTGTTAACCGCCACGCGACTGTCATCACGGTACGAATCAACGCGGACGGCTCGGTGACGTGCCTCGATGATGGCCGCGGTATTCCGGTCGGTCCGATGCCGGAGATGGAAAACCGGCCTGCACTGGAAGTCGTGCTCACTGAGATTCACGCGGGTGGTAAGTTCGACCGATCTGGCGGTTACAAGACCGGCACCGGCGGTCTGCACGGCGTCGGGATCACGGCCGTCAATGCACTCAGCGAATGGCTGGAAGCGGAAGTCCGTCGCGAGGGACATGTCTGGCGAATGGATTTTCAGCGAGGCATCGTCACGAACGAACTCCAGAAGCTGGGAGTCTCAGAAACGACGGGCACGAAGATCACGTTCAAACCAGATCCGCAAATCTTTCCCGACACGAATTTCAACTACGACACGTTGGCGCGTCGACTGCAGGAACTCGCGTTTCTCAACGCTGGCGTCCGTATCCGCATCAGCGACGAGCGGTCGAATCAATCGGACGAGTTTCACTACGAAGAGGGCCTGCTGGAATTCGTCAAGCACCTCAACCGAACCGAGGATCCGCTCTTCCCGCAGATCATCCGCGTCCAGGGGACGATGCCCAGTGACGACGGTGAAGTCGAGGTCGACGTCGCAGTGCAGTATACCGGTGGCACGACCGAGAGCATTCGCACGTTCGCCAACAACATCAATAACCTGGAAGGCGGCGTGCATCTCAGTGGCTTTCGCAGCGCGTTGACGCGTGCAGTGAACACGTACGGCAAGAACACGAACCTGTTTAAGGACTACACGCCAACGGGTGACGATCTGCGTGAAGGGCTGACGGCCGTGATCGCGGTCCGCGTTCCTGACCCGCAGTTTGAAGGCCAGACAAAGACGAAGCTCGGCAACAGCGAAGTCGAGGGCATCGTCATGTCGGTCACTCACGCCGGGTTGAATAAGTTCTTTGAAGAGAATCCAACCGTCGCGAAGCTGATCTGTCAGAAGGGGATCCTGGCCGCTGAAGCACGCGAAGCTGCCAGGAAAGCCCGTGAGCAGGTGCGTCGTAAAGGTGCTCTGACGACCGGCGGTCTGCCCGAAAAGCTACGCGACTGCCGCAGCCGGGAACTCGATATCACCGAGCTGTACCTCGTCGAAGGGGACTCGGCTGGCGGATCAGCGGACACCGGCCGCGATTCGAACACGCAGGCCATCATGCCGCTGCGGGGCAAGATTCTGAACGTCGAGAAAGCGCAGCTCGTCAAGATCCTCGACAACGCGGAAATCTCAAACATCTTCAAGGCGATCGGTATACCGCCGGGAGCCGAACTCGAAGACATTCAGAAACGACGTTACGGCAAGATCATCGTGATGACCGATGCCGACGTCGACGGCAGCCACATTCGCACTCTTCTGCTGACGTTCCTGTTCCGCCATATGCGGAAGCTCGTCGAGAACGGCTGCGTCTACATCGCGCAGCCGCCGCTGTATCGCGTGCAGCAGAAAAAGAAGACCCGCTATGTCGACACGCACCACAGCATGATGGCTCAGTTGCTGGACCTGGGACTTGAAGGCAGCGTCGTCAAAGCGAAAGCAGATGGAGCAGTCTTTGAAGGCGACAACCTGCGAAAACTGGTCGAGTTGATTTCGCGGCTCGAAGAACCGTTCATCACGCTCGAACGTCGCGGCATCGATCTGCGTCGCGTGGCGGGCGAATTCGTGACGAGTGACGGACTGGTCCCTCGCTACCGGGTCTTCCTCGGCCGCGAGCAGCACTGGTTCGCCACCAAAGAAGAACTTGACGCGTTCGTCGCCGCCGAAGAACACAAACGCGGCGAGGAACTGAAAGTCGCCGATGCCGCTGCTCCCGCCGAAGCGACAGTCAGTGACGAGGAAGTCGTCGACGACAACCTCCAGATTCAGGATCTGCACGAAGTCCGTACGATCAACGAGGTGCTGCAGGAACTGAAGTCGTATGGCGTGAAGCTGAAAGATCTGGTCCCGGCGGGTAACCGCAGTGGCGAGCCTTATTACCCGTTCATTGTTTCGAACGAAGACGGCGAGCATCAGATCGGCAGCCTGCGTGACCTGCTGCACACGCTCCGCAAGATGGGGGAACGCGGCCTGAAGATCACGCGTTTCAAAGGTCTGGGGGAAATGGATCCCGACGAGTTGTGGGAAACCAGCATGGACAAGGATCGCCGCCTGCTGCTGCAGGTCACGATGGAAGACGCCGCCGCCGCTGACGAAATCTTCCGTGTCCTGATGGGCGACCACGTCGAACCACGCCGGGAATTCATCGAGAAGCACGCGCTGGATGTGACCGACCTCGACGTTTGAGACTCAGGCCTGGTGGGAGACATAAAGGTTGAATTTTGAGACACAAACCCTGAGCCTGTGAGACACAAAGTTTGAAACCTCACAGGGTCGCCAGGCTCAGGCAGTGTGAGTTTGAGTAGTCTTGGGCGATGACGACGCACCCTGCCGTGACTTCATCGCGAAACACATTCTCGACCCTGTAACCCGTCTTTGACTCCGCCGACAGTCGTCGAGTGGAGATGCGAAGACCGGAGCTGTTCTGTCGGGCTACGTCTCACGGGGTTCGACGAAATCAGGTTGTCTGAGGATCGAGATGATTTCGTCCTGCGGGATCCGTTCCTGTTCGAGCCGAAGGCCATTGTGTAACAGGTGGTCGTAGACGGCTCGTTCAGTTTCTGTCAGAGTCAAAGGAATGCTGCTCGGCTTGTTTGCCCAGGGAATCGCGAGCATGGAATGCCTCTGGAAGACTTCCATGTCCATCAGAATGCTCCGGGTCTGCTCGAAGATCGAGCGAAACTGGCTGAGTATCTCGAAGCCTTCCACGTCGAAGTCTCCCCAGTAGTAGATCGTGGCGTTTCGCAGCCATTCGACGTCTCGAAGCAGCGACACCGCCTTGCCGAGACCGCCGAGTGCGATTGCCCCTTTGACCGGTGGCAGTGTCAGCAGGTTGACTTTGTTTTCCACGACAAAGACGACCGGACAGGTGGGTTGCAACTGACCGATCGACTCAGCGGGTAACGACAGTTCCTGGAATCTGAAACCAAGCCGGGTCTGGACTTCCGGATCAAGTACACGCATCAGGATGTGATGGCGTACGTGTCGGAGTCCGTAGCGGCGTTCGAATTCATCGCGACTATATCGAAAGTCGATCTGCGCTGGTGGACGTAGTCTGTCGAGCCAGGCCGACAGGAGTTTGCTGTTTTCTTCGATCAACTTGGTCGAGACTGGAAGTGGAATTTCGCGTGCAAAACAGTCAGGCCGGGGATGGTCGAGCAGGTACTGCGTCATTAACAGGAGATCATGAAGTTGGGGTGCGGCGTTCAGGATGTCTTTCCAGTGGGTGGATTCCTGAAGCCACACTTCAAGGTCAGGGCGTCGGCTACGGAATGTTCCGACAGCCGTTTCCAATAAAGTGAAGTCTTCTGCCGCATCCGCGAGATGAAGCAGATCACTCTGCGATTCAATCTGAATTGCTGTGGGAAACTCGTTGAGTCCGTGTGTCCGGCTTCTTTTTGATTCCCAGAAAACAGTAATCCCGTTCTGGCATCGCGGCTTTGAGACGCTTCTCAACTCGTCAATCGCACGCCTGGCCGCTGTCGGATCGCAGGGGAGTTTCAGATCTGCGGGGACACGGTGGGGGAAAAATGCCTCACCCCGGAGCCACGACTTGACAAACTTCGGATACAGCCGCCGGGCTTTCTCTCTGATCTGAGACGGACTGATCATGACCTGATGGTCCTCAGTGACAACGTATCTCTATTCATCCCTGCCAGTCCTCAGTGACTTGGTCAGTATCGGCTGACGGGGCGCGGTCTACTTCGCCGTTCGTGTCATGTTCGGAAACGTAACTCAGGATCTCGCTCTGGTGAGTTTCAGCGTCTTTGACGACATGGGCATGCAGGCCAACGTAGGGTTCGCAGACGCGAGCCTTGGAATCGAGTGGTGCAACAATGAGGAGCTGCAGATTGAACTGTTTGAACAGGTCGAGCGCGTACAGGGCATACTTCGATGCCGTGCGGGAAAACATCTCGTCAACCATGACAAAGTGAAATCTGTCGCTGCGTGTGTCGTCGGGATCAATGTCGTACTGGTAGACGATCGCCGCGACGAGCACGAGAAAAGCCAGCCGCGCCTTTTCGCCACCGGATTTTCCAGATCCACCATCGTAGTAACTACCGCTCGCGCCGGTTTCCGAGTGGATCTCGCGAGCCGAAAAGTTAAACCAGTTGCGGACATCAATGACTTTTTCCCGCCAGCGCACATTGTCTTCGTCCTGCAGTTTGTGGACGAGCTTCTGAATCCGCAGGAAGGTTTCCTCGCTGGCCTGAGTTTCTTCACCCAGATAGCCCGTCAGGCATCCCGCCAGCTCGCGGCGAAAGTCACGGATCTCAGCATTCGTACTCTCTTCAGGTTCCAGTCGGATGTGAGTTCCCGGGTTCCATTCCATGCGGCGCAGGCCCGCATTGATCTCCTCGATCTTTCCTTTGATTTCTTCCCGCTCATTCTCCAAGTGTGAATTCAGTACGCCAACTTCATGCAGAACCTTTTCATTCAGCCGTTCCTTGAACCGCTTCTCGTGGCGCGGGAGGTCGTCCTTATCGATTCGGCGATGCAGGGCAACGAACTGCGGCAGGGAACCGACGTCACCGTCCATTTCACTGCGAAACTCGGCAAAGTCCGCCAGGAATCGGCTCATCTTTGAGCGCAATGGTTTTGCGATCGACTCCAATTGATCAGCCAGACGTGTGACTTCGTCATAACGATCCTGCTTGAAGCGCTCAGGCAGGATTGTCAGGTTCTCGATCGTCAAAAGACTCTCGCCGAGCAGCGTTTCGATCGCTGAGAATTGTTCCGCCAGCTCGTCATACGTGCCGTCGCGACGGGCCTCCTCGACTGCGGCAGCGGCTTTCCCGCAAAGTCGTTTTCCGTTGTCCAGTTCGACTCTCGTTTTCGATCGTTCATCAGTGACGTTACACGACCGGGTGAGCAGGTCTGCAATCTGCGTCTCGATTTCGTTTTTCTGACCCTCAAGTTCGCGAATGCGATTGTTGGATTTCTTCAGTCGTTCAAGTTCGATCCGGTATTCGGTGGCCGTGCGACGATGGCGGGCATCGTCAATGGCATCGAAATCGGTCATCTTCGCGATCTGTTCAAGATGACCGATTCTCATAATGGCCGCTTCGATCGAGGCAGCCAGCGCGGACTCACGTGCTTCCAGTTGCTGCAGATCCTGCTCGCCCGAAGCGATCGCGTCCTTCAATGCAAGAATCTTCTCGCGGTTCTCCCAGCCCAGAACGAAGTGTTTGCGATCCCCCTGTTGGCCTCGATCGTCCTTACTGTGCTGCCACTTGCCGCGTTTGATGTGGCGGTTTCTGGTCATCGCCATGACGGCCTGCTGAAACTGCTCAACGGTATCGCAGGCCTGAAAGTTGAATCGCTCAGTCACCCGTCCCCGGACCCATGCGGCCAGCTCGTTCTCTTCGCGGAACCGCAGCATCGCCGGGAGAAAAGTCATCGCAGGCGCCGTACGCGATGGCGGCTCGCGTTCCTGAGTCGCAATGCGTGTGTAGGAAAGGCGCAGGCCACGCCCCTCCTGGTCAACCAGTCGCTTGCGATCAATGTAACCCGACACTTGCGCGTAGTGACGATCTGTCACGAGCAGGTCCCGCGCGAAACTGCTGAGCACCAGTTCGATCGAGGCTTCCCACTCACGATATTCCGGCAGAACGGCCATCAATTCGGCTGCAAACGGCAGACACTTTGGTGCGATCTTCAGCTCACGGCAAATCTCATCCCGCAGAAATACCAGCTCGCGCGGCATGTTGCCTTTGCGAGTTTCCAGAGAAACCAGTTCCTCGCGGTCGTCGGTCAGACGCCCTTTGAGCTGTCCGATTTGATACTGCAGGGCAGCCGCTTTGCGTTGTGTCTCCGTCCGCTCATTCTTTGTTATCAGGATGGCATCCCGAACTTGTGTCTGGAGCGCCAGCAGTTCATCGATGGAATTGACACTCGCATCAATGCCAGCCTGCTGAAGCAGCGACTCGAACCGGTCACGTTCCCGGCGTTTTGTTTCAGCACGCTCTTCTTCCCGTGAGATCAGCTCCGGCAATCGGGCCATCTTCTCGCCGCCGGTACCGGCGATCTCGAGTTCGAGTCGAGCGACTTCGCGGTTTGCCTGATTGATCTCTCCGTCGATTCGGTTGAAGTCTGCATCGAGGGATTGGATCCGGTTTGACCACTGTTCGCACAACGGCTGTAGCAGGCGTTCGGTGGCGAAGTGGAAGTACAGACTCGTAGCGTTGAGCTGCTTTCTGGCATCTGAAAACTGGTGTTCCGCATCGTGATAAAGTGCCGCGCCCTCGACGATGGGAATGAGCAGTCGGTGCTGATCCCGCACCACGACCAATGCACGATGCGCCTCATTGAGTTCCGCGAAATGCTTCAGTAATTGCGAGACTTTGTCGTCCCAGGGACGTTTCTCCAGCATCTGATCGCGTACAAACGAGTCCAGTTGGTTGACGTCTTTGACCCATGCCGCCTGATTGAACATGTCCATGGCTTTGGGAAGACATCCCACTTTGCGGCGCAGCCACTCGAAGTACTGCGTGTAGGACTCAGTCGCTTTGAATCCGCGACTCTTCAGTGTTGCAAGGATGCTCGAGTTTTCGGTGATGTTTCCCAGGTCTTCGGCGATGCCGCGTTCCTTCTGGTCGTCGTAGCAGTAGAATGGTTTTCGCTTGTTGCTGGAGTCCAGATAGAGAACCTGACAGACCGTAAACGTCCTGCCCGATTGCGCGTTGTCAAAACTCGCAAGCAATGCGGAGTAATGCTTGTTTCCGGGACGCAGGTATTTCAGTTGAGGCGTCCCGTTCGAGCCAACCGCCTTGTCATAGGCCCCCTGAATGTAAGTTCGCTCGTCTCGTTCGGTCTTTGCTGCGCCGGAAGCAAAGTTGTATTTGCGAGTCTGGGGACGCACGAGAAGCGTCAGCAGCGCGTCGACGATCGTTGATTTCCCGGTCCCGTTTTCACCAACCAGAAGCGTCCAGTCGCCGCGGGGATGGAAGCCATGCACCGCTCCATCAAACGTCCCCCAGTTGTAGAGTTCCAGTTTGGAGAGTCGGTAGCCGGCCATGCCGTCAGAATGCGGAGGGCGATTCATTGTCCACCTCTCTGACGCCGGGCAAGTTCCTCCTGCAATTCGCTTCGAACGGTTCTGAGCGTTTCGAGTGGCAGACGTGCTTTGAGGATGCGGCGAATCTCCCATGACGGCGGTGTCTTTTCGAACTCGCGAACGAACTTCAGATCCCTGAGACGGCGAAGCTGTGTGGCCAGGCTCTCATTCAGACGGACGTCGTCTGCATTCTCAGGAAAGAACATTCGCCACGACTCCAGTAAGTCAGACTGTTTAATGACGCACCGATCGTTCTGCAGGTCCTCATCTTCACTACGTCGCAGTTCGTCACGTAGCACAACACACAACAGTGTGCCTTCGAACCCAAGAGCTACTTTGTGGAAGAGTTTCGGGATGGATTCGTAATCCGCCGGCAGTTCGTCCGGTTCCGGTTGATGCAGCCACGCCAGGCCATCTTCCTGATTGACGATCAGCACAAGGCCGAGCTGGCCGAAGTAGTCTGTCAGCCGGGACACGTTGGCGAGAATCTCGTCCCATGTATTTCCCTGGTCGTCGTGATAGACAACTCCTTTGAGCAGTTTGACCGCGGCTGAACTCCAAGGCTGACGCTGGGGAAAGTCGAACGTCTGTCTGGTGTCTGCTGCGTCCAGTTCGTCTTCGTCGAGTTCGTTCATCGTGGTTTTCCTGGCCTGCGCGGCTCTGTCTGCCCGACGTTTGATTGACCACGAAACACGACGAGCGGTACTCGAACGCGCGTGCGGTCGCCTGAGACTCCGTCGATGACAGTGATTTCTGAGTGCATATCGCGGTTGATCGAATGTCCGTCTTCGAAAGCAATCTGAAAGTAACCGACGAGTTCCATAATGCCCGATTCAGGAGGGAACGCATCGATCAGTTGCTCCAGCGTTACATTGCCGCTGGACTGCGTCAGCGAATTCACCTGCCGACGGAGGCACTCCAGATCGAGGAATTCCAGACTGGCCAGAGTGCTTTGCTGCAGCGCAGTGCGTTCGAGATCAATGATGTGATCTTCCGGCTGATTCTGGAATGTTTGAGGGGTCGTCCAGAACGTGCGCGAAAATGGCGATGCAACACCGGAAGGTGTTTGCACTGTTACCTGACAGAGTTCGTCAGTCACCGTCTGATTGCGCAGCGAAACCGCGAACTGCCTGATATCGCGTAGAACTTCAGCAGTCTGTCGGCGATCTTCCGCAGAATCGACGTTGAGCAGCTTCTTCAACGAAGTCGATAGACGCCCATTCGTCGTCAGAACCTTGTCCGCTTCCTGCAGCAATGATCGCACCATTGTTCGCAGTCGCGCGATGGATTCCCGGTCTTCCTGAATGGCCTCAAGCCGAGTCACTTCATCGATCGTCTGCCGCAATGTCTGCTGACCATCTGGTGAAAACAGGAACGCGATGAAGGCGTAGAAGCTGATCCCCTCGTCTTCGGTTTTGAGCAGGTCTTCCGAATCCATCGCCCGTCCAAGGATCTCGCCACGAGTTTCAAGAGCCGCCTGCTGCTCCTGTTGAACGCGCATGGCAATGCCCTGGAATCTCTCCTCCACGGCTCTGAAATCGCTCTGCAGCGTCTTTAGCAGACCGACAGCAAGCTGAAACTTCTCACGGACTTGTGATGGCTTATAGACGTCGACAGGCTGACCGAAATGTAAGGCGTCGATCTGTCTCTGAATCAGATCCTTCTGTTCTTCAAACCATGCAAGTCGCTTGTCAGGGTCGCTGGATGCACCGTGAACAAGATCGGTCAGCGTATCAATGATCAGTCGCAGCCGGCTCTCGGTACCGACGAGACCGGTTCGCCGTGAAATCAGCAGGTCGACGAACTGGATCGCATCTTCGGCGTGGCGCGTGAGCTGGTACTGTGGCTCGCTGGACGAGGACGTCAGATGTCGATTCAACCAAGCGTTGTCGGACCATTGAACCAGATAGCGATCAACCGGTCCCGTCATGCATTCCGGATCGGTTTCGTGCAACTGCTCGAGATAGATCAGCAATCCCTGCTTCAGGTCTTCGTGACCGATCGAGAGAGTGCCTGACTGCTTGAATGCACCGTTCAAAAAGTCGATGACGACAGGTGCAGAATCTGCCCGCAACAGCCGCATGACTGGCGAGGCATCAAACAATGTCGTGATCTGGTCAAGTTGCATGTATCAGTTGAGCGAAGACAACGGCTGGTCGAACTCAGAGCTGCTCAATTTACCATGCTCAGTTTGCCAGAACGGATACAGAAAAACACGCTCGACGGTATCCGTGCAGAAGCGGCGTGAGGATAGGAGACAGGCAATGCATGCGGATTACGTTATGGTTGCGGACGAAAATGAAGCCTTGAGCGTCGGAATATGGCCGGACGAGTCCATATGGCGATTCCGTCTTCCAGACGGTTCTTCATGCCAGGTCCACAGAAGCCACCACTGACATCGATTTGTCACAAGCGACCTGAGCGGAGGACAGGATTCATCACTGCTCTGAATCAAGACCGTTCCCGAACAGTCGCGCGATGCTGCACAGATCAGGAAGACAGGGGACCGATCGGGGCGCACTGTTCGGCCGCTTCGATAATCTCGCGAGGCACCTGTGGTTCGAGCCGCAATCGGCCGACGTCGAACATTGAGTGCAGAATCGTGCCCAGCAGATTCTGCGGGCGGTACGCTTCACCAACGGCTTTTGACGCATAACGGTCGGACTGGCCAATGACCTGACCCATATTCAAGCCGCCGCCGGCGATCAGCAGTGGAGTCAGTTCGCCGTAATGGTCGCGGCCACCGTTACCGTTCAGACGCGGTGTTCGTCCCATCTCGCCGGTCACGATCAGCAGGACGCGCTCACTGAGCCCGCGTTCTTCGAGGTCTTCCAGAAACGCGGCCACGGCGTGATCGACCTGCCCGCCCATCGGGTAGATTCCGGCCATGTTCTTCGGGCTGTTGCCGTTGGCATGGTAGTCCCATCCGCAGTCCGACACGGTGACGAACCCGCAACCGGCTTCCACCAGACGTCTCGCCAGCAGCATCTGTCGTCCCAGCAGGTTTGACGCCCGCTTCATGTCGTACCAGCGCGTCAGATCCTCCAGTTTGAAAAGATGGCTTGTGTCATAACGACGCACCGTTCGGGCATCTTCTTTCGACAGATCAAATGCCTGGGCGACGCCGCGGGCAATCACGTCGAACGCCTGCTGCTGGTAAGTGTCGATCCCGGCCAGCTCACCGCGCGTGTCCACTTCCCGTCGAAGCTGATCAAGCTGGTTGAGCAGTTCGCGCCGATCACCGAACCGGTCACGATCCAGTGAAAGCTCCATATCGCGTTTCAAGTCACTGCCACCGCTGGGACTAAACGCGGCATACGTTGAGCCCAGGGAGCCTGGCTGTGTCAGTGTCGGGAGGGCGGCCGTTTCAAAATTGCTGCCGGGGTTCAGCCCGTCCTGCACGGCTTCGGGCAAAATGAGAACATTGGTCGGCAGTCCGGTCTGCGGGTGATTGTTGCCGCGCACCCGCGCGTAAATGGAACTGGCGGATGCTCCGGACGCCGTGTTCCCGCTGACGACTTCGCCGTATGAGTGGCCAGAGTTTCCCGATCCGTATGACCGCACCACAGTGAAACGATCTGCGAGTTTTGCGAGTTGCGGGAAGGTGGCTCCGAAAGTGATGCCGGGCAGAGTCGTCTGGATCTCGCCCGTGATACTGTGAATCTCACTCGGGGCCGTCATTTTCGGATCGTAGAACTCGATATGCGGTGGTCCTCCGCTGAGGAACAGCAGTACGGTCGATCGACCGGTCAGAACGCCCGTGTCCGCCAGGGCCTGAGTCTGCAGCAGGCCTGACAGTGACAGTCCGCCAATCGCACCAGCACCGACGCGAATAAAATCGCGCCGCGAGGAGCCCGCACAGGTTCGGGCCGGATGTGAATCGTGAATTGTCAGCATCAGGTGCGTTCCTTCGAAAGCCAGCGTGATGAGAAGAGCCTCGCCCTGGTATCTGTATTCGGACAGCGAGAGTTCAATCTACCCCGCTTATTGCACGTTCTCCTGATGAAAGTCCGCTTCTGCACTGATTCACCACGTTGTGATTCGTCTGGGCTGTATTGATAGCCGCCGGTTTCAGGACCAGAAGCCCTGCAGGTTCTCTTCGGCGGGAACCTTCAGGGGGAACTCTTCGCACGCCTGATGATCAGCGATACCCGCGAAGCGGCGCAGTGCTTCGTGAATGTGTTCGGGGCGGATGCGGATGCCCTTGTCGGCGTCCTGTGTCAGCGTCGCCGGATTCAGCGGCACGGCGAACTGGCCTTCGTCGGTGGCTCCGATCACGCGATTGCCGGTAATGCCAGGACCGAGAAACATGGCAGACCCGATCGACCAGTGATCCTTGCCGTCGCCTTTGTTGTAGGTCGGAGTGCGTCCCATTTCGCTCTGCACAATCACGACCAGCTTGTCGCGGATGTGCAGCTCTTCGGCACGATGCAGCACATAGGCGACGCCTTCCAGAAACTCGGGGATCAGTTTCATCTGGTCGCGGTCATTGTTCGCGTGACTGTCGAACTGGCCGATCGACAGGTTGGCCGAGACACACACGCCCGCCTTGAACGAGGCCAGAGCAACTTCCGCCTGCTGGGCGAGCCGTTGCTTCGGGATCGACTTTGGAATGTGCGGCGTAACGCGGGCGAGCGCCTTCGAATTGACCTGTGCCGCATACAGCATGTTTTCCGCCCGCTCGCGGCGAGGCAGCAGAGGTCTGGCTGCCTGAGCGGCACGTCGGTCGCCAAGCGCCTGCTCGATGCGGGCCAGAGCGAAGTCGTCGTGGTACGGAGACCGCTCGTTACCGTCGATGGCGTCGGCATTGGCGATCCGCTGCAGCGACGGCAGATACGGCACGCGCGACATCGCCACGAGATTCCCCGTCGCGGAATAGTTGCCAAACGTCAGAAACGACAGCGGGCAGTCCGGCCCCTGACACGCAGCCACCAATGCGGCAAACGTTGGATAGGCCAGACTGTCGAGTTTGCCAGTGGCCATGTAACGCGAGCACGGCGCGTGATTGTTGACCGAGTAATCCAGCCCGTTGAACACCAGCAGCTCGTCACCGAATTCCGCGTAGAAGTCCTCGTTGCTGAGGCCGCCTTCCTTGTGTTTCTCCGTCGGAGCGAATCGGTGGACGCCGTGCGTGAGGATGTCCCCTTCTGCATACAGCCGGTTGATGCCGCCAGTGCCCTTGGGGTCCATCAGGTACGTCGTGTCCCACCCGCCAGCGGCGTTGAACACGATGTAATACGGACCGTCATACGGAGGCAGTTCCCGACTGTCTTCAGCCCGCACCGCTCGTTCGTGCCGCAGCGGTGTGGCGAGACTCAACCCGGCACACGCGCACCATTTCAGAAAATCACGTCGCTGGCGAGTTTGATTACTCATAGAGAAATTCCTGTTGTCGCAGGAGATAGGTGACGACAGAACGCCACGCACGGACGGTGTAGTGTGCATCGACCACAGGCGATTCCAGTCCCTGGCGGCAGCTATAGATCTCCCGCTCGTCGATTCCCTCGCGAGTGGCGGCATCGGTGACGATTCCGGCAAACAGGGCGAATGTCCGGTCGACTTCTTCGGAGCCCGGTTCGTCGTCGCGCCCGAGGACGCGCTGATGCAGATGCACAATGGCTCGTCGAATCCGGACATCGGCCTCCGGCGAAGTTCCGGGCCGCACGTCCGGTTCGATTTCTGGGAACAGAACTCGATCAGCCGGCGGGCGGCTGAAGTCGTACGCGACGTTTCGACACGCGACGTCATTGGCCAGTGTCCGCTGAATCGAGCCCATCGCGCCGCTGGGGTCCGTGGCCCGTTCAGTCACTTCTTTCGAGTCGATGCCGCCGTAGAGCATGGCGGTCTGATCGGTCAGTCGTCCCCAGGGTCGCCCGAAGACGGCCGCGAGCTTGCGCTCAAGCTGTTCCGGGCTGAGCATCCGGACGACGCCAATATCGTCCAGTTCGGCGCGACGTTCGGGAGTGGCCGCCACCGTGGCCAGCCCGTCGGCCCGATAGAAATCAGACAGCACCCAGTCGCTGAGCAACCCCTTGAAGCTGAAGCCGCCATCCACAAACCGACGCGCGATGGTTTCCACCTGCTGACGCTGTTCCTGATACGCACGGCGGTGAGCCGGGTAGAGCGGGTCATCGAGATCCTTCGGCACGAGCAGTGGCCGACGGCCGGTCAGGAGGTAATACGCATGCTCGGTCATTGCGATGGCGAACCGGGGATCCTTCGCCGTACGTTCTCCCAGCCATTGCAATGCCCGCCATCGCTCTTCCGCCGGCAGGTCTTCGCCCTCGAAACCCGCATCGAACATGTCAGTAAACCAGCCGTCCTTGCGCTTGCCGTAGATGGCGAAATTCGCTTCGAACCGCCAGTAGTCCTGAAACAGTCCCGCGACCGGATCGAGCGTTTTGTGACAGACGACACACTCGGAAGCCTGCATTGTGGGGATCTCGTATTTAGCAGTGACCGCCGCTGCATCAGAAACCCGCGCGGCCAGTTCCAGCACATCGACGCCCAGAAAATGCTGGTAATACATGCGGGCGCGCAGACGGTTGCGGTTGGTTTCCGTCGTTGGATAACGGCTCAGATACTGAAACGTGCTGAGGAGTCCCGCATGCGGATAAAAGCCCGTTTCTGATTCCTGATCCTCACGACGGCTGCGACCGGTCAGAGCATCCAGCTTCACCGGGATGTACTCGAACGGATCGTCCGGATCTGAAAACTGACCCTGCAATTCATCGAAGATCCCGTATCCACGCGCGGTATACGGAGTGACCATGATGTAATCGGCGGTGACGATCTCAGTGAAAGGCCGGTCATTCCGCACGATGTACTCGATCAGCTTCATCGGCTCGCCGAGCAGTGCGGCGCGGTAATCGTTCGCCAGTTTGTACCCGGCCTGACGCCGTTCCTTTTCATCCGTGATGTGGCTGAGGTCGTGCTTCTGATACCACAGTCGCGTCTTTTCAAAGTGCTCGTACGACAGCACCGTCGCATCCGGATTGCCATTGATGCCGAGTGTCAGAAAGATGTTGTTGAAGCCTTCACGCAGGCGCTCGAAGAAGGCGTCTTCCCGCATCACTTCATCAAGGATCAGCGGAATAGCCTTTAACCCGTGCGATGAAACCTGTTTCAGTTCCGCCTCCGTCGGCAGGCGGCCAGCGAGCGACAGCGTGGCCCGCCTCAGCAGCCGACGATCATCGAGCATCAACACGCCGTCAAAGAACGGAGGCCGATCCGGATCGACCAGTGATCCCGTCGACGGAGCGGACGTGGGGGTATCAATCTGCCGGACAAACTGCTCCAGAATCCGATAGCCCGTCGAATCGGGCTTGAGCACCTGTTTGCCGCCGTGATCCAGCCCGCCCGTGACTTTGGCCAGCAGGACCGGCTGGCCATCTGACTTCAGCCGCGCCACGCGCGCGAACGCATCGCGATTGAGCTGCATCAGCTTCTTCAACTCGTCGCCCTGTGCCAGTCCCGGATCACGCAGGACCAGCAGAGTGTCCTCGGCATCGCCTCCCTGCTTGTGACACTTGATGCACTCCATCGCGCCGACTCTGGCCCAGACCTCATCCGCAAACCACTTATCAGCCGCTGCCAGACAGTCCGGTCCCGGACACGGAGCACGGTCCGCAGCCTGCGCAACGGCGGCCAGAGCAGTCGCGACGGTGGCCACCAGGCACAGCACCGCCCGGTCACCGTTCGTTCGAGATTTATCGGCAGGATGAGTTTTCATGGAATCGGCTCGCGCGCTGTCATTCACCGCAGTATTCAGTTGCATGTTACTTGTGGCTGAATCACACAGTATCGGCTGCGACCGACTGCCGTTCCACCTTGCCGTTCAGAAAGCGTTGTTTGACAGCCGGTGCGCGTTCTCTGAACGACAAATTTCCGTCCTGTCGGAAGTTATTGATGTTCGGTCTTTGGACGGACGTGGAAGTCCATTCGTGCGATGCAGTCTCGAACTCAGAAAACGTCCAGGCTCATCATGCGCCTCCCACCTTATGTGATGGGAGCGATCACGACTCACTCAGCGACCATCGGCATCTGGATCAATACCCGCCAGCAACACCCAGCGGCGGGTGTTTGACCTCATTAAACAGTTCCTGGTACCTTGTCTGTCATGCGAAGAACCCACATCTGTTTATTTTCCATCACTGTTGCAATCGCGTCTGGCTCTTCTGAAGCTCTTGCGGTCGAGCCTCCGTCAAAGCTGCAACAGGCTGCGGTTCGTGTGATTCAAAAGTATTGCACGGATTGCCATGGCGCCGAAGTCCAGGAGGGTGGGCTGCGAGTCGATACGCTTTCCACCGACTTTTCCGACGCTGGGGCCTTCGACACCTGGGTCCAGATCCACGATCGCGTTCAGGCCGGTGAAATGCCGCCGGCCGAAGGGACTCAGCCGCCGGCCGCGGAACGACGGCAAGTGGTCCAGTGGTTGACGACCGAACTGACCGAGGCTGATTTGGCTCGTCGTCGGGCGGAAGGACGGTCGGTCGTGCGGCGGCTGAATCGCACCGAGTACGAGAACACGCTCCGCGATCTGTTCGATCTCCCGGAACTGCCAATCCGCGAGATTCTGCCTGAGGACGGCAACGCCTTCGGCTACGACAAGGCGGCCGACGGTCTGGAGTTGTCCCATGTGCAGATGGCCAAGTACATGGAAGCGGTTGATTTAACGCTGGCCGCCGCGACGGCGACGCGAATCGATCCGCCAGAGGTCGTCCAGCTTCGGGCTTATCCCACCGAACGGAACGGCTTCAAGTTCAACATTTATATGGGCGACGCCGTACTGCTCAAGGATTTCGAGCTGGATGAATCGATCTACCCCGTTCCTGCTCCGCGCGACGTATATATCAGGCCAAGTGATGGACGTCCGCTGTCGCTCGAAGAGCAAGCCGCCGCTGGAAAGAGGCGGCAAGCGAAGTTAAAGGAGTTGCAACCGAAGTTCGAAGCGTATCGCGGTTCAGTCGGTTTCTTCCGCGGCGAAGGCGGCGAGAACTTTCCCACCTTCCGCAATTTTTCGGTGAAGCATGAAGGCCTGTACCATCTGCGGTTGAGCATCTGGAGTTTCACCTGGGACAAGAAGCAAATCCTTCCCGCCGACCGGCAACACGTCGTGCAACTCCGGGCCGGACCGCGTGGCAAGGAGCGATATCTCGGGTATTTCGACGTCAAGTCGCTGGAGCCCACGATCATCGACACGGTTGTGCGTCTGCATCCGGGCGAACAGATCGGGTACTGCGGCACGACGTTATTGCCATTCGCGATCACGGGTCCGGGCGGTCGCCCCGCATGGGTTGGTCCGGGACTGGCGATTGACTGGATGGAGGTGGAAGGTCCGCTGTACGAGAAGTGGCCCCTGGAAAGCCATCGTCGTGCGTTCGGCGACTTGCCGCTGGATTACATGGGAAAGGATTCGCCGCTACGCGCGCCCGATCACTCGTTGCCCGCCGCCCTGGGCAAGCCGCGTGGCAGCATTATCCCGAATCCCATCAAGCGGCTTGGCCCGTGGACGGTGATGACATCGCAGCCCCAAGTGGATGCTACGAAGTTGCTGGGCAAGTTCCTGCCCCAGGCCTTTCGCCGGCCAGTCACCGACCAGGAAGTCGCGGCCTACGTCGATATCGTCATGCAGATGATGTCCGAGAACCTGACATTCGAAGACGGTCTGCGGTGGGCCTACAAGGCGGCACTCTGCTCGACCGACTTTTTGTTTCTGGCCGAACCACCCGGCGAGTTGAACGATTTCGCGCTGGCCTCTCGGCTGTCGTATTTTCTATGGAATTCGCTACCGGACGAGACGCTGCTGTCGTTGGCCGCCGCGGGAAAGCTGCGAGACGCGGCCGTGTTACGAGCCCAGGTCGACCGGATGCTTAACGATCCCAGGGCGGAGCGCTTTATCGATGATTTTCTCGACCAGTGGGTCGATCTTTGCGACATCGACGCGACGACTCCCGACCGCAAGCTGTATCCCGAGTTCAGCAACTATCTCCGCGACTCGATGCTGGCCGAAACCCGCAGTTTCTTCCGTCATCTGGTTGAACATGACCTGAGCGTGACAAACGTCGTCGATTCGGATTTTGCCATGCTCAACGAGCGGCTGGCGTTGCACTATGGCATCGATGAGGTCGTGGGTTCACAGCTTCGCAAAGTAACGCTGCCATCCGACAGCCATCGGGGTGGCATGCTCACGCAAGCCGCGTTGATGAAAGTGACTGCCAACGGCACCACCACGACACCGGTCAAACGTGGTGCGTGGGTCTTGCGCGAGATCGTGGGCGAACCGCCCGCCCCACCACCGCCGAACGTACCGGCGGTCGAACCGGACATTAACGGCACCACCACGATTCGCGAGCAACTCGACCAGCATCGCAACAATCCTGCGTGCGCGGCCTGTCACGCCAGAATCGATCCACCCGGTTTTGCCCTGGAGAATTTCGACGTCATCGGCGGCTGGCGGACTCGCTATCGTTCGCTCGGCGAAGGCGAGGCGACGACGGGCCTGGATGGCCGAAATGTGGCCTACCTGTTGGCACAACCGGTCGATGCGGCGGGTGCCATGGCCGATGGTCACGGCTTCGACGACATCGAGGGCCTCAAACGGCTGTTGCTGGCCGATCGCGAAAAACTTGCCCGCAATTTGATTCGGCAGTTGGTTGTGTATGCCACCGGTTCGGATCTGAGTTTTGCCGATCGAGCCGAGGTTGACGCCATTGCACAGCGGACCCGCGCCGGTGACTACGGCGTGCGATCCATCATCCACGAAGTCGTGCAAAGCAAATTGTTCCGAGAGAAATAATGGCCCCGAAAAAGGTGACCACGGGAGCGTTCCCTTGGCGCTGCTGAAAACCGATCCCTTCGCGACACGAATCGAGATAATTCCATGAGCCTGTTTCAGAACCGTGCCTTGTCGCGTCGAACATTTCTCCGCGGCGCGGGAGTCGCCATGTCGCTGCCGCTGCTGGACGCGATGCAGCCAGCCATCGCCGGCCCCGCAACGTCGGAACCACCGCGACGCATGCTGGCTATCCTGACAAATCAGGGAATCCTGCCGCAGTTCTTCTTTCCGGATAAGACGGGACGCGACTACACCACGACGCCCTATCTGAAGCATCTCGAAGATTTCCGCAACAAAATGACCGTCTTTTCGGGACTGTCGCATCCGGATGTCCGTGGCGGCCATCCGGCTGACAAGGTGTTTCTCACTTCGGCGCCGGGTCCGGCGTCGAGCGGTTTCAAGAACTCCGTGTCCATCGACCAACTGGCGGCCGAGACGCTTGGACAGGCGACACGGTTCCCCACGCTCAGCTTGCTGGTCGGCACCGGCGGCTTCAGCCTCTCGCACACCCGCAACGGCGTGCTGATTCCCGCCGAGCGGAGTGCATCGAAACTTTATCGCAGAATGTTCGTGCAAGGCAGCGCGGACGATGTGCAGGCGCGCGTAGATGACCTGCGCCGAGGCCGCAGCATTCTGGATTTCGTCCACGACGGCGCAAAGAAACTGAACCAACGTCTGGCGCCAAGCGATCGCCAGCGGATGGATCAATACTTCACGTCGGTCCGCGAACTGGAACATCAACTGCTTGTGGGAGAAGACTGGGAACACCGTCCGAAGCCGGCGGTCGACGAACTGGAACCAACGGACATCCGGGAGCTGAGCGAATTCATTCCCGCATCGCGGCTGATGTTCAAGATGGCCCGGTTGGCGCTGGAGACCGATTCCTCGCGACTGATCACCCTCTTCCTCACGCCAGTCAGTTCCGTGCCGAATCTGCCCGGCGTCACTCATGAAACGCACACCTTGACGCACCACGGTAATCGTCCCGAGGTCATCCACGAACTGAGCCTGATCGAGCATGCTCAATTCGCGGCCCTCCACGACCTGCTGGTCGATCTCGACGGCAGGAAAGAGCAAGGCCAGTCGCTACTGGACCGCACCATGCTGCTGTACGGCACGCACATGGGCAGCGCCAATGCCCACAACAATGTCAACCTGCCCGTGTTGCTGGCCGGCGGCGGTTTCCAACACGGCCAGCATCTGGCGTTCGACACGCAGAATAACACGCCGCTCTCCAACCTGTACGTTTCCATGCTCCAGCGGCTGGGCATCGAAGCCGACCACTTCGGTTCGTCCACCGGCACGTTGAGCGGCTTGGAACTGGCGTAATCGCTGTTGCAGTGATCTTTACGAAATGGTTTTGAGTTCCAACGCGTAAACATGGTCATAGGATTCTTGCGCGATACCACTCAGCCGCCTGGCCATCCGACGATAGGCGTCTCGGCGGTACTCCCATCGCTTCGAGCGGGCGACTTGCTCCAGCCAGTCGCAAAGATGCAGGCGGACAAGATCATCAAAGTCACCGCGTGACCGGTCCATCATCTCGCCGGATACTCGGTTGCGAATCCTGAAGGGGCCTTCAGACTCGACTAAGGCATCAAAGGACGCGCGATCCATCATGCAGTTCACGTAGGCCAGCCACTCCGCCCGCTCACCAATCCGAGCCTGCACCTCGTCACGTCGGTCCACGGGCAACGAAAACTTTTGAAACAGTTCCGTTCCGTAGATTGAATGGAATAATCCTGCCCGGCACAGGTTCTGAGCACAACCCCACTCCTGCAAGTCGCGAAATACGCCTATCAAGTGGGAGAGGAAACCTTTATCTCCGGAATGAGGCACATCTTCCGTGCCCAAGCTGCGGAGAAACTCGATCATCGGGCGATAGTTCGGGCTCATGGCGCAATGCTACCAGTTTCGATCAATTGGATAGTCGCGATAAACGTCGTTTTAGCTAAACAGTTCGTCGATCACGTTGCCGTAGCGGACAAATGAAACCGGCCGGCCTGTCGGTGTGTGAAACTCCTTCGTCGCGTTGATCCCCAGACTGTGGTAGAACGATGCAGCCACGTCGTCCGGCGAAAAGCCGTCGCCGGAGGCAGGAGCTTCTGCTCTGGCGTCGCTGGCTCCGATCACCTGGCCGCCCCGGATTCCGCCGCCGGCCATGAGCACACACATTGCGCGGGGATAGTGATCGCGACCGGCGCGGTCCCGGCTGATTCTGGGAGTGCGGCCGAATTCTCCTGTGACGAAGACGGTCGTGGTGTCGAGCAGTCCTTTTTCGTCGAGTGTGGTCAGCAGTCCCGTCAGCGCGGTGTCGAGTTCCGGAAGCAGTTCGTCTTTCATCTGCGGAAAGATGTGGTCGTGTGTGTCCCAGCCGCCGTGATCGACGCTCACAAAACGCACGCCCGCTTCCACCAGCCGCGTTGCCAGGAGACAGCTTTGTGCGACGGGGGTATCGGGAAACCGGCGCGCGATCGAGTCCGGTTCGCGGCTGATGTCGAAGGCCTGGCTGGATCGTGCCGAACTGAGAATGTCGTGCGCCCGCTGCGAAAAGCGATCGAGACCGCGCAACAGGTCGCTGTTCTCTTCGTACGACTGAAACGATGCCTCAAGATCGTTCAATAGACCATGTCGACGTTCGATGGTTTCGATCGTCAATCCGCGCCCCAGGGCAATGCCGCGCACGGTAAACGGCTGGCCGGCGCGAGGTGTGGCCTGAGTGTTAAGCGGGGCGTACTCCACGCCCAGCACACCTGCGACCTGCGGCGTTTTGGGAATCGCGACGAACGGCGGCAGGTCCGGCGGGCTGGGCAGCTCGCGGCTCACCACCGATCCGTAACCGGGAAATTCCAGTGAGGGAATCGGACGGTTGCCGGTATTCAGATACTTCGTCCCCATCTGGTGCTCGGTCAGCGTGTGACTCACACCGCGAACGAGTGCGAACTTATCGGCGCATTGAGCCAGCTTCGGCAGGTGTTCGCAGAGTTCCATTCCGGGCACGCTGGTGTTGATCGCGGAGAACTCACCACGGTACTCGACCGGTGCCTCAGGCTTTGGATCCAGACTGTCGATATGACTTGGTCCTCCAGCAAGATTGATGAAGACCGCCGACCGCGCTGTGCTGCCGACCCGTGTCGGATCGGCTGCGCCGGCTTCCTGCAGAAGCAGATAATCCGCCAGGCTCAGGCCCGTTGCCCCGAGCGCTCCCACACGCAGTGCATCGCGGCGGCGGATTCCGTCGCAGTATCGGTGAGTCGTCATTGGGTCGTTCTCCTGCGGAGAGGATGTGTCGTTTGTGTGAAGTCGTCGCCGGTCGCTGAGTCACGTTCAGTGATTCGTGAGGAACTCCCGTGTATTCAACAGCGCCCATAGCAGGTCGTGCAGACCTTCCATGGTGTCGCCAGCCCGCTTCAGGTGCTGCGTGCTGCGATCGAATTCAGATTCAGTCGGCTGACGGGAGAGCGTGCGCAGAAAGGCTGTCCTGACCAGCGCTTCGTGGTCGACGACGCTGTTCTGTCGCGATGCCCGCTTCAGGGCGCCGCGTACTTCGTTCAGCCAGCCCGACTGACGTTCGAGAGCCTCGACGACTTCCCGGTCGTTTTTCATAAAGATGGCCTGCAGCAGATTGGGATCAGTCGACGCGCTGCAGTCGCAGTTGGCATCGCGCGACGAACGACCAAACACGGTCGACGCATAGTCGTTGTGATTGCGGCGACCAAGAAACGCGCCACCCTGTGGACCGATGGCGCGATTGGAAACGTCCACCACCAGCCGAGGCAGTTCCCGCGACTCGGCTGTGGCCTGCTGGATCGCGTCGAACAGAATCTCCGCGGGCAATCGGCGGGCCACGGCGCGGCTGAAGTTCTGCTCGTCCAGCCGGTTGGTCTCATTCGCCTCGAGCGAACGCTGGTACGCCCGACTGCTGACGATTTCCCGGTGCAGCCATTTCATGTCGAAGCCGTGATCAACGAACTGCTCGGCCAGATAGTCCAGCAACGGAGCATTGCCTGGTGGATTGGCCTGATTCATGTCGTCGGGCGGGTCGATGATTCCGACACCGAAGTATTCCTTCCAGACGCGATTGATGAACACACGGGCGAACCAGGGATTGTCTTTCTGACGCATCCAGTCGACGAGTGCCTGCCGCGGGTCGCCGCTTGCGTCCTGATCGATGTCTTTCCCGCCGAGGACGCGCGGTGCCACGGAGTCGGATGCCTTTGCCTCGCGGCCCTTCTCGATCCGGGTGCCTGGCGGTGCCAGAAAGACTTCCAGCCAGGGAACGATCTCGCCGCGCTGCGCGCGTTCCAGCCGGGCTCGTACCCGTTGCGACTGGTTGCCGCGGTCGCCCAGTTCGTCGAGCATCGCCTGGTAAGTCTTGCGGTCGTCCAGAGGAACGCCGTAACCAATCGGTTCGAAGAAGGCGGTGAAGTGCCGGAAGTCATCCTGCGTCCAGCGGTCGAACGGATGCTTGTGGCACTGAGCACATTCAATCCTCACGCCGAGAAACGCATAGCTGAAATTCAGCGCCCGTTCTTCCGGCATCCGCGACGTGCGCTTGGCCCAGTAGTAAGGCATCGTCTCCCGTGCGGTGAAATCGTCAGGCGAGTCCGTCCGATAGTAGGCAGACTCCTGCGTGACGTAGTCCTCGTAACTTTCACTGGATTCACGGCTGCGTCCCAGCACAATTCCAGCGACCAGCTTGTCGTACGGGACATTCTCGCGGACGCGCCGCGCAATCCATTCGTACCAGTTACGGGCATATTCGGCCGGCGGGGCGTTGTCCTCGAAGTGCCGAGGTGAGTTTCCGGTGATCTCGCAGAGCTTCGTGGCCCAGCGAGCCGTGTACGTCGGGCGTTCGAGCAGTTCGTCGATTTTGCGTAATCGCTTATCTGGCAACGTGCCGGCCACGAACGCTTTAACCTCCTGCGGCGTGGGAAGCGTGCCGGTCATGTCGAGGCTGATGCGGCGGAGGAATTCCGTATCAGTACAAAGTGGCGCCGGCACGATTCCCAGTCGTCGCAGCTTCGCGACGATCAGCTCGTCGATTCGCGTGGGTGTTTCGATGTCAGGATACTTTTCGCCGACCTGGTCAGAGACCGGCGTCAGCACCTGCGCGACGCTCACCGCATGGTCATAGAACGCGACGATGTGCGTATCGCCACGATCTTTGCTGGTTACGACACCATCCGCGTCGACTTCTACCAGTGATTCGTCATTCGTCTGGTAGCGGCAAAGCGGTGTCACATCTTCGACCGAACCGTCTGACCAGCGGGCCAGCACCCGCAGCGATCTCTGCTGACCGGTTGCGGAAAACTGAATCGTTGGTGGCGTGACATCCAGACTCGTGAGCTGGCAGGCTTCGTCCTCGGTGCCCTGAGCACCTGACCGGATCCAGTTTCGAATCAGCCGCGCCTGCCAACTGTCGATCTCCATCCGCTGCCCGCCGCCGTGCTCATCGCCGTGCGTCGGTTTGTAGAATACCAGGCTGTCGTCCGGATGCTCAACGTCAACTCGCGGTTCGCTGCCGGTTGTCAGCGCAGCGTGATCGGCATCGAAATCGTAACCGAACAGTGACAGCCGAAAGCCTCCCTGGCCCTGGAAGGAACCATGACATGAACGGCCATTGCACCCGAGCCGCCCGAGCAATGGCAAAACGTGCCGGCGAAATTCGGGAGTGTCGTTGACATCATCCGCCTCAAAACGCTGATCCGCTGGCGGCATCGGCTCGACTGCAAATGTCGCAGACGACGAACTCATGACGAGTACCGACGCAACTGAAGCCACTTGAAAACAGTGCAAAGCACGCCCGATTGAATATCCGTGTTGCATCGTCCTTTTCCTTCACCGGATCGCCGACGTAACTGGTTGCAGTCAATTCTGACATCCCGGCAGCAGTAGTGTTACCGTCGGCGCGATAGTTGGCTTTCGTGAGTAACGTAAAGTGTTCGACGTTGAGGATGGATCCCGGCATGGACTGAGCCATATCACTGGGCGAAGTCACCAGGTTCGTCGCCCAGTTCGTGCCGCAGACGCATCAGGACTCTTGATTTTGCGACGCGTACGGTGCCGGGCTTCATGTTGAGTTCGGCGGCGACTTCGGCGGTCTGCCGGTCATCGATCACCACGCTCCAGAACGCCAGCCAGGTGCGCTCATGAAACTCACCGCGAATGGATTCCAGTGCGTGCCACAGGACTTCGCTGAACAGGCAGGGCCAGCGCACACTAAGTTGTTTGTCCGAAGAGGATTTCGGCGAGGAAGGCGGAGTTCCATCCGGCCATGCGGCGTTTCATCACGAGGCTGTGCTTTCTGCCGGGATGCTGTTTGAGCAGGCCCAGTGTGAAGCGG
>WGMU01000159.1 GCA_016124895.1 bacterium | reverse complement strand
GACTTCCGCGACATCTCCCACCACGAACTTGCCTTCCTCACCCGCCGACTGAACAATCGCCCCAGAAAGAGACTCAACTATCTCACACCCTGCGAAGTCCTCAACGAGGCAGGCATTGCACTTCAGATGTGAATTCGCGGAGCGTCGATGTCCAGACGCGAGGACAAGAAGAGCCCAGCATAAAGATAGTCGTTGTGATCTGATGGTCGTTTCATGTCATCAAAGAATTGATCCGGCGGCGGCAACTCGCGCACTTCTACAGCGCTAGCGTCGATGTGATCGAGGTCGACTTGATCAATCTTTACATCTCGCATTTCATTGTAAAGATCGCGCAGCGCGGTGAGTGATGCAATTGCATCATCGCGGTTCGCATTCTTGTAAAAGAAGACCACCGCCTTGATTACGACCGGAAGTGAGACTGAAACAGCGTGAGGTGTGGCTCGGCAGAGGACTTTACCACTGGCCCACCATTCTCTCGCATCTGCAGCAGCCACATCTAGGTCGAGTCTCCGATTCTTAGCTCCTTATTCACACATTAAGATCGGCGAAAACACGCCAGGACTAAATAGGATTGAGCCACCCATTTCAGACGACATCGCCTTCACTTTGGCCTCGGCTTCAGCCTCAGTCAATGCGTCCGCCCGAAAGGCGGCCACTTCCTTCGAAACGTACACGTAACCCTTGCCGCGTGGGATTGTCGTTCCCGGTACTCCACATGGGCAGTCGTTGTCCGAGCACGTTGCGGCTTCACAATCATTTCCAGAGATTTCCATGTATTTCACTGTCGTTTCTCCATTGGTTTCGTAGATGTAGGCGACATTAAGTTGATGTCGTGTGCAGAAATGGCCGAGTCTTCCAGAGACATGGGGAAGAGGCCAGCGTGTCAAGAGTAATATTGCAATTGCTCCAACAGTCCAATGTCTGCGAGTGTTTCAGCCGGATAAGCAATCGCCCCAGAAAGATTTTCCAGTACCTCGCGTCCTGCGAAATCAGCCGGCACGCTGGCATTGTCCTTCTTTTTTCAACTCGCAGAGAGTATCGGCGACGACTCAACCAACAGTCAATGTGCGCCGAGAGGTGGCGGAGTCATAGATGGCGAAGACAGTTGAAAGGGCTCTCAGACTTTCGATCGCGGTGACGGGTGGAGTCGTCATTTCGGCGCAGGCTTTGACTGCGGACTGGACAATCGGGGTGTAGCCTCGGGGGGACTTGCTGCCTTCCCAGGTCTGAACCTTGCCGGCGTCGGGGCCGACGGTGGTGGACCAGGTCAGGGGCTGGTCTTTCATGGGTTCCAGGTGCAGCCAGCCTTGCGAGCCCCAGATCTTGATGTGCGAGTGGTAGCCGCGGTCGAGGTAGTAGCCCGACGTGATCGTGCCCAGCATTCCGTTGTCGAAGCGGAGCGCGGCTGCGGCGGAGTCCTCAACGTCGATCGGCTGGCCGCCGACGTTCGCGGTGAAGCCTGCGACGGATTGAATCGTCGAACCCGTCAGATGCATTGCCAGGTCGAGCCAGTGGATGCCCAGCCAGATCAGATGCCCGCCGCCACCTCGAGCCTTCTGGCAGAACCATTCCTGCTGATAGCTCGGTCGAGTCAGCCGCGTCTGGTCGGCGACGAGGTGCATTTCGATGCCGTACAGCTTCCCGATCTTCCCCGTCGAGATGATCCGTCGCGCGGCAATGGACTCGGGATTCAGCCGGTTGGCAAAGGCGAGCATCAGATAGCGATGCTGTCGGTCGGCCTTGTCGACCAGCGGCCGGAAGTCCTCGACGCGAACGCAGGCCGGCTTCTCAGCGAATACGTGGCAGCCAGCGTTGAGAGCGGCGTCAATCACCGGCGGTGCCAGCAGCGCTTCCATCGTGACGAGTGCCATGCCCGGCGGATCGTCGCGCAGTACCTTCTGCAGATCCGGCTCGACCCGGTGCAGCTTGTCGCCGAGCACTCGCTTCGCATCGTCGTTCCAGCGTCCGTCCGGATCGACCAGCGTCACTGACGCGCATTGTTCGGTACTGGCCAGGGCACTCAGGTAAGACCCAACGTGCGCTCCGCCCGCGTGCGTGATCAGGGCAACGGAAATCGATTCAGGCATGGCAGTGCTCCCCAGCGGCGGGTGTGATGCTGATGTTCCGGGCCCTCCTTCGCAGCCTCAGTCCAGCCCCGGCTACCCATCTGCAGCACTCACAACATAGCGACGGGGACAGAATCATGCTGACATTACGGGGAAAGCTGATCGCGTCCCGACCCCTTTGCAATCGATCAGAAGTCCTGTCGACTTATGGGCGGCGCCAGTCCCTGCCGGTACGAGTGAGGAGTGAGTGGGCTCCGGCCGGGCCCCATTTGCCGACCTGGTAGAATTCGGGCTCGTGGCTGTCCGATTCCCAATGGTCGAGCACCGGTTGCACGAAGCGCCACGCGGCTTCGAGTTCGTCGCTGCGGGTAAAGAGCGTTGAATCGCCGCGGATCACATCGAGCAGCAGTCGCTCGTACGCTTCGGCCAGGCCGTGCGGGTACTTGTACTGCAGTCGCTGAGCTTCAAGCTGAAACTGGTGGCCAGGCTGCTTCACGGAAGTTGTCAGCGTGATCGACTCTTCCGGCTGAATGCGGAAGACCAGCGAGTTCGCACGCGTGCCGACCAGGCCGCAGACGCCGCCTTCGCATTCGACGGTCGAGAACGGGTGCAGCGGCGGCAGCTTGAATGTGATTGCGATCTCGGTCACGCGACTCGGCAGACGTTTGCCGGTGCGCAGATAAAACGGCACGCCGGCCCAGCGCCAGTTGTCGACGTAAACTTCCATCGCGACGAACGTTTCACGCCGCGAGTCCGCCGGTACGCGGTCTTCCTGCCGGTAACCGTTGGCGGGTTCTCCTTTGATCGCGCCGCCGACGTACTGACCGGCGACGGCCCACTGATCGATATCCTGCAGATCGCCGGGCCGCAACGACTCCAGCACCTTCATCTTCTCATCGCGAATCTGATCGGCCTGAAACAACGCCGGCGGTTCCATCGCCACCAGACACAGCAACTGCAGGACGTGATTCTGCAGGACGTCTCGGAGCGCTCCTGACTGGTCGTAGTACCCGCCGCGGCCGCTCTCCATCCCCTGGTCCTCGGCCACAGTGATCTGCACATGATCGACGTGCGTCCGATTCAGCAGCGGCTCAAAAATCGCATTGCCAAAGCGGAACAGCAGAATGTTCTGCACAGTTTCCTTACCGAGGTAATGATCAATTCTGTAGATCTGCGATTCGTGCAGCAGGCCGGCAAGCTGCTGGGCGAGTTCCTGCGCGGACGCGAGGTCTCGGCCGAACGGCTTTTCGACGACCACGCGCAGTCGACCGCGTTCATCCGGAGCAGGGCGGAATCCTGCACCGACGAGATTCTGAACTGACGGCAGAAACAGTTGCGGGGCCGTGGCGAGATAGACGACGCGGGCCGGGCGGGCACCGGCGGGCAGCAGTTCCGCCTCAGCTTTTGTCACGCGTTCGTAAAGCGTCCCATAGTCGTCCGACTTGTCGAGCTCAAGCTGGTGATAGAACAGCCGACTGGCGAACTTCGCCCACTGCTCGTCGGAAATCTCTCCGTGCTGCCCGTGCTTCGAGACCGCTTCCCGCATCTCGGCACGAAATGACTCGTCGGTCTTCGCACGTCGAGCGACGCCGAAGATCGGAACGTCGTCCCGCAGCAGCCCCTCGCTCGAAAGAGCAAACAGAGCCGGCATCAGCTTGCGGGCGGTCAGGTCGCCAGAGGCTCCGAAGATGAGCAGCGAATGGTCGGTCACATCCGGGCTGACGGAAGTGGCGGAAAGAGTCATCAAGCGTCTCGAAGGTGCAGAATGAAGGTTGTGATAAAACGCCCGCCCGGAGTTCACGAGGACGTACAGAGCGGTCGGTCTCGGGCTCGCCTGGACTCGCTCAATGACCGGTGTGCCGTGTGCCACTGGCTCCGCCTCGGGCTGATCCTAAGAGAAAGCGTCGGTGAGTTCAGCAGTTGGAACATTCGATCGGAGGTTCGATCAACTGATTCAGATTCATGCGATCAAGCCGGGCGACGCGGGATGCAACGCAGCGGGAGCATGTCGCGAACTGCCGAGCGTCCCACAGGTCGACGAAAACCCGGCCACGATTCAGCGCGAGGCCGCGTTCGAGCACGGTTTCCAGCGACGAGAGTTTCGGCGGCGAAAACTGTCCGGCGGCGGCGAGCTGCTCCATGATGCCGTTGCCGGCTCGCGTGGGAATGACGGCGCAGCACGAGACGCCACGATCGAAGGCGAACTCGACGGAACGCAGCGCCCAGTCGACGCCCGCGTCCTCGTCGAGAAACGGTGGCCGCAGCAGCACGAAACTGCGCACGCGGATGCCGCCCTCGACCAGAAACTCAACCGCGCGCGAATAATCGTCGAGCGTCATCTGCTTGTTGAGCCGCGGCAGCACGTCGGGGTGGATCGTTTCGAGTCCGACAGCGATCTCCAGTTCGACGCCATACCCGGCCAGTCGATCGCGGAAGTCGAGACACGCGGCGCCGCACAGCTTCGGATGGTTCTCGACGATGACTGACCGAAACCCGTGAACACGTTCGACGATCGTCGGCCAGTCGTCGCGCGGAATCGCTTTCACGTCGAAGAAGTTGCCGCTGTTGTAAAGCTTCAGATGCTGCGCCGGCTTCAGACGCTGCAGTGCGAAGTCAATCTGCTGCGGGATCGCTCCGAGCGGCACGGTCTGCTCGGTCGTGTTCCGCCAGAGATCGCACATCAGGCACTTGAACGGGCACTCGCGATTCGTCAGAAAGATCGTCGCAACGTCTTCGATCCGCCCGTCGTGAGTCCGTTCGGGTTCGACGAGAAAGCTGTAAGGCGTGCTGACATTCACCCGATTGCGGTCCGACCGCGCGGCGACGATGTTACGCTCCGTCAATTCGATCGGGATGTCTGCCATCTGGGCTGCGATGCTGTTTCAGGACCAGTTGAGAATTGCTGATGAGAGGACTTTTCTGCAGCGTGTTTCTGGCGATCGTGCTCGCCAGCGTCAACCCGGTCGTCGCGTTTGACGAGTACGGCAGTGTCGCCGGGCAGATTGTTTTTGACGGCGCAATCCCGCAGCCACGGATCATCGCACGGCAGGGGTCCGGACCAGTTCCGCAGGAGCCCGCTGTAGATGTGTTCGACGAATCGCTGCTGATCGATAAGGACTCGCACGGCGTCGCCAACGTGTTTGTCTGGCCGGTCAAGGTGCCGTCGATCCATCCTCGCTACAGATCGCGTGAACTGGAAGCCGCCCTCATGACCTTCGATGGCCGGCGAGTCGAGCCTCGTTGCCTGCTTCTGGAAACCGGACAGAAGCTGTCGTTCCATGCGAATTCTGGAACTATTGCAACGGCTTACCTTCGTACGCTCTTCAATCAGGGATGGCATGTTGCTGTGCTGGATAAACACGGACTCGACGTTTCACTTCCTCCATTTAATCGCGAGGAGAGACACCCGATCCGCCTGACGAGCAACCTGCAGCCCTGGCTCGAAGGCTGGATCAAACTCAGCGACCACCCGTACGCAGCCCTGTCAGATATCGAGGGCCGTTTTCAGATCAACTGGCTGCCCGCTGGCGAATACCAGTTCATGGTCTGGCACGAAAAAGCCGGCTATCTCGCGAGGCGCCTGCCGGTCACCGTCCGGGATCGAAAGATCACACGCATTGAAGAGCTGACGATCACGGCGAAAGACGTTGCTGCTAAGCAATGACCACGAGGAGACTCGGCGGGAAAGTCGTTGATCGCTCCGCGGTCGAAACGCTTGTGCTGGTTGTTGTGCGGAGTTTCGTTTCGTTCGCAGAGCGAACAACGACAATCAGCACATCATTCGGCCGCAATCTGCTGCTGAGCCTGCTCGAATGCGCCGACGGCCTCTGCCAGTGAAGTGAGTGCCTCTTCGAGATGGCCATCCGCCGCCGCTGACCAGACTCGGTTGAGCAGTCGTTCTCCGGTCGCCGCAGTGACAAGAAAGTCGGCACCCTTTTGCAGGCCAAGCCGATCGATGACCGCCTGTCGTCCCTCAACGAACGGGGTGATGTACCGCGACGTCAAATCATCGACCTGGTGTTCGATGTCGGCAGGATCAAGGGCTTCGGCTCTGGCAGAAAACTCCTGCAGCGCGGGAACGAGCTGCCGCAGAATGACGAATGGATTGTCCGGCGCTTCGTGGTCGGCGTTGCTGGTTAACTGACGCGTGATGGACCGGTTTCCCCACCAGATCTCGACTCCGGCAACGGCCGCAAGAAATCCAGCTATGAAAACGGGAAACGTATCGGGGAATGCCTCACCCTCCGCTGGCGGCTTCGCAGCCCCCGAGATCGCAACGAGAATGCCCAGCGTAAAGACGAATGTTCCAGATGCCGGCTTCATGTCCGACCTCCCGCAGTGAATGAGTTCCGTCTCAAGTTAGCTTGTCGATGCCGACGCGGATAAACGTGTCAATCATCCCGGTCAGAGCCTCCCCGACGATCAGCCCGGCACTCAACGGTACCAGTTTGTGGTCACAGAAGTCCGCGCCCTTGACCCGTTCAATCCCCATCTGACACAGGCAGCCGATTCCGTAGCCGAACGTGATGGGAAACGGCAGGTACATCGCCAGCCCGATCATTACGCCGAGGCCCGGTGTCGGAGCGGCTCCCAAAATGGCTCCGACCAGCCCGCCTGCCGCGTACTTGTCGACGGGCACGTTGCCGCTTTTGACCGCGTCGACGATGCCAGCCAGAACGCCTGCCTGCGGTGCCGGCAGCGGAGTGTCTGGCCCGAACCCGGCGCCGTCCTGCCAGAGAACGTAAACGGCTCCTAGGGCGACGAGCGCTCCCAGCCAGGTTGAAGCGAACTGGACGACCTGCTGCTTGATCGGCCGGGCTCCGATCATGTGGCCGGTCTTGAGATCCTGCATCATGTCAGCACCTTGCCCGATCGCGACGCAGACCGCGACGCCGACAACCATTGCCGCGGCGATATTGCCTCGCAGCAGCACCATCATCAGCGTGACCGAGATCAGCGTCATACCGGACATCGGTGAGATGTCCGTCATGCCAGTCGCCTGAGCAACAATCAATGCTGCCAAACCCAGCCAAATCGTGCCGACGATCGCCGACAGCACGGCGTCCCAGAAAGTGACGCCTTCGGTAATCAGCGACGCAGTAAAGAACAGAATCAGTGCTGCCACTGTTCCCCGGATAAGCGTTTTCAAAGACAGTTCGTCGCCTCCCTGTCCACCACCAGCCTGTGACGTCTTTGCCGCCATGCTGAGCGACCTCAGTGCGCTCATGATCGCGGGAAACGACATAACGACTCCCATCAGAGCCCCACCGATCAGTGTCCCGATTCCCAGCGGTCGGATCATCGTGCCGAAGGTGAAGCCGACGGCGTCGTCGCCGGATAGGTCTGACGGGACCCAGCCGGCACCATTGGCAAACGGAGAAATCAGCCACCAGGAAAGCAGACCGCCAAAGAAGAATGGCAGCCCGCCGCGTCCGGCCAACATTCCCGCGGCGAGATTCATCAGCGAGAGATAAACGACCGGGTAGAACGACTTCGGAATCACGCCGAAGTCGAACGAGAACTCTTCGTGCATCAGGCCAAAGCCGCGAGCCGCGATGACCTTTCCTCGTGCTGAGCTGACGACTCCCTCGACGGCATCCTTGCGTCGTTTCGGAGCGCTGCTATGCAGCTCAGATCGATCTTCTGTGGTCAACTCAAGTGCATCCCGATTGATCGGCAGCAGCCCTTCCGTCGGAATGGCAATCAGTTCCGCCGCCTTCTCGTAAAGCTGAACTCGTTCGTCATCCGTCAGCGGCCGGGCGTCTTTGAGGCCGTCGGAAATCATCGGCTTGTCTGATGTTTTCGCGACGTCGCCATTAGCTTCCGCGTCACCCTGCTTCTTTGACAGCGCATCGTACACAGCGTTGGCCTGTTTGCGTTGTTTGTCCTGTTCGAGTTCCTGATCCTCGAAGAATCCACTGGCCAGCGTCATCAGTTCGGCACGATGCTTGTCGGTCAACCGAGGCGGCTTGGGCAGAGCCGACTCGTCGATTGCACCATCCTTGCTGGCTCCTTTCTTCACCGCTCGGGCGGCTTCGCTGGTTGCCTCGATCGCCTTCCGGTTGATCGCCATCAAGACCGTCTGAATCTCTGAGCGAGCCGAGTCTTCCGTCGTCAGATAGACGTTAACACTGGGTTCCAGCACCTGAGTGATCATCAGGATCTTCCAGACGGCGCTGATCACGACGCCCAGCAGCAGCAGCCTGGCCTTATCAAGCCCCGACGACCCGGCGCGGATGATCGTCGTGACGGCGACTCCGGTAGGAAAACGCAGGCGATCCATCTCGATCATCTGCTTCCGGAGTGGAACGATCACAACGACGCCAAGAATCGCTCCCGCAACGCCAGCGATCGCAAGTGGCAGCGCATCAAAGCTGAGATGGTCGGGGCCGCCTGCGTCAGCCCACTTCTTCTGAATCAAAAAGAGGGCCGGTACCGTGAAGACGATGCCCGTTCCCGCCGTGTTGATCCCCGAGGCGATCGTCTGGTTGATGTTGTTTTCAACCATCGTGCCTTTGCGCAGAACGCCGCGCAGCAGCGCATAGCCCATGATGGCCGCGACGGTTGAACCGCCCAGCGAGAAGCCCAGCTTCAGAGCGGCATAGACGAAGGCGAGGTTCAGGATGACGCCCTGAACGATGCCCAGGACGACCGCTTCCCAGGTCAGTTCGCGATATGGGACGGAAGCCGGAATGGGCGGGTGGCTGTCGCTCATGAGGAATCCTTCCTGCTGCTTGATCCATTTCAGCCGATGCGTCGGCGAGCCGGGACGATAGGAACTTCACGCGGGAAGTCCAGAGCAGCACTGCAGACTCGACTGCTCGACGATCTGGCGCGAAGCGGGTAGCGTTCCGTGTGACGCGACGCGTCGTTGTCTGGTCGTTTCTTCCGAGTCCATGCACGGGAAGTTCTGCGATGAATGAATCAAAACTGCCGCCAGCGTCCGGCAATTCTCCCCGTCTGGACCGCCGGGAACTGCTGACGATGTCCAGTGTCTTCGGTGCGTCGTTTCTGGCGGCTCAGGGACTGATCAGCCGGGCTGAAGCGAATGAACTCGACGCCTCAAAGAAGCCTGCCGCCGAGCCGACCGGCAAACGCTACGACATGAAGAAGTCGATCAACCTCTGGGCGCTGCCGTATCCGGACAAAATGTCGCTCAAACAGTGCTTCGAGCTGATCGCCGATGCCGGTTTTGACGGCGTCGAGGTCAACTACAACCTCGAAGGCGACCTCTCGCCCGAAGCCAGCGAAGAAGACCTCAAGGCGATCGGCCGGATGGCCCGCAAGCTGGGCATCGAGATCAGCGGCGTCTGTTCGTTCCTGTTCTGGCCATACCCGCTGACCAGCAACGACGCTGAACGACGCGCCCGTGGACGCGAACTTTCGAAGCAGATGATTCACGCCGCGAAAGCACTCGGCACGAGCAACCTGCTGGTCGTGCCCGGCGCGGTCTATATTCCGTGGAACCCCGAACCCGAACCGGTCCCGAACGATCTGTGCGAGCAGCGGGCGCGCGAGGCGATCCAGGCTGTCATTCCTGAGGCGAAGAAGGCAGGCGTCTCGCTGAACATGGAAAACATTTTCGCCAACGGCTTCCTCTTCAGTCCGCAGGAGATGAACCGCTTCGTCGACGGCTTTGACAGTGACGCCGTCGGCGTTCACTTCGACACGGGAAACATCATGCAGTTTCAGTTTCCCGAGCACTGGATCGATATCTGCGGCAAGCGGATTCGTAACGTTCACCTCAAGGAATACAGCAAGCTGGCAGGCACGGACTTCACGCTCGAATCCTTCCGTCCGCTGCTCGACGGCACCACAAACTGGCCGAGTGTGCTGGAAGCATTCGAGCGGGTCGGTTATCGCGGCTATCTCACTTTCGAATACTTCCACCCGTTCCCGAACTGGCCCGAAGCGCTCGTCTATCAGACGTCAGATTCGCTGGACCGGATGCTCGGTCGGAAGGCGTAGCCGATACCGTTGATGAAAACCGAGTGACTGCAGCGCGAAGACGCAAAGGGAAGCAAAGAGTTCAAATCACCGTCTTTGCGATACTCTGCGTCTTTGTGACTTTGCGCTGCCTTCAGACAATCTCATAAGGATCCAACTGGTGGCAACTCAACGTCGAATGACTGTTCCCCGGTTTGTGGCTGCGAAAGGCAGCGGACAGAAACTGAGCATGGTCACGGCCTACGACTATTCGTGGGCGCAGATTCTGGACGAGGCCGGTGTGGATTCGATTCTCGTCGGCGATTCGCTCGGCATGGTCGTGCAGGGCAAGGCCTCCACTGTGCCGGTGACGCTCGACGAGATCATCTATCACGGTGAGATGGTCGCGCGCGCGGTGACACAGGCGCTGGTCATCGTCGATCTGCCGTTCATGACCTATCAGGTCAGCCCGCAGCAGGCGCTGGAGAGTGCCGGTCGGATTATCAAGGAGACCGGTGCCCAGGCCGTCAAGCTGGAAGGTGGCGAGAAGCAGGCGGCGACAATCCGGGCGATCGCCGAGGCCGACATCCCGGTGATGGCTCACGTCGGAATGCAGCCGCAGTCGATCAGCAAGCTGGGTGGTCATGGCCGCATTCAGCGCGACATTGACCGGATTCTTGCCGATGCAAAAGCCGCCGAAGCCGCCGGCGCTTTTGCACTGTGTATCGAACTTGTGCCGCGTCAGATCGCCGCGGAAGTCACTGCCGCGGTTTCCATTCCGACGATCGGAATCGGCGCCGGTCCGGACTGCGATGGCCAGGTGCTGGTGACGCATGACCTGCTGGGGATCTCGCCGCCGTCGTTTGCTCCGAAGTTTCTCAAACGCTATGCCGACCTGCGCTGCATCGCGACCGAGGCGGTTCGCACTTACGCCGAGGAAGTCCGGACCGGACAGTTTCCGGACGCGGAGCACAGTCACGAGTAGCGTGGCACGACTAAGGCCCGTTCAGCGCTGATTTGCCGGGCGGGTTCTCTGGGCTGGTTGAGTCTGAGGAACCGGCGTCGGTTTCGAGACCGCTGAGCTTTTCTGGGTCGGCGCATCTGAAGTCGCCGCCTGCTTGCCGAGCATCGCCTCGCTGAAGCCTTTCAGGTCGGTCCAGAAGGTGCCTTCGCCTGCGTAGAGCATGTCGAGCTGGATGTCGTCGGGCAGGCCCTTTGCGAAGACCCACTGGTTGTAGGCATCGCCGGAACCGAAGGCCGCGACGGCCAGCTTGAACTTGTCAGACTTCGCTTCCTCTTCCATCTGGCGGCTCTCGGCCTGCGCCTGTCCGAGCATTCGCGTGGCTTCGGATTCGATCTCGGCGGTCTGACGGTCGATTTCGGCAACGAGCTTCTGGGTTTCCGCGATCGTTTCCTGAGCTTCCTTTTCGCCTTCGGCCAGCTTCGCGGCCACCATTCGAATCGTCTCTTCCTCGATCGTGCGCGTGGCGAGTTCGACGTCACGTTCGGCCTGCCGCAGCAGGGCTTCCGTTCTGGCGGTGAGCTGCTGCTGCTCGCGAGTGAGCTTCAGTTCGGTGGCGATATTGGCCTGCTGCATCGGCGTGCGGACGGCCTGCGGAATGTAGATGTGCCGGACCAGTCCGTTCAGAACGGTGATGCCCTTCGCTTCGAGCTTTTCATGAAAGCGCGCCGACGTGGCTTCCTGAAACTGTGTGCGGGTTTCGCCGACAAGCAGATCAACCGCTTTCAGACTGGATCCCATCTGGCGGCAGATACTCTCAATCTGCGGGTCAACGACTTTCTGTTCAACGGCTTCGACGTTGCCGTATTCGTGAATCACGCTGGGGGCCTGCTCGGGCATGATGCCCCAGATCGCGGTGAAATCCATGCGGATATCAAAGCCGTCGTTGGAGGGGAATCCGATGCCGCTTTCATCGTCTTCAATGATGGGTTCGCCGCTGGCCTCGTACATCGGCTGCCCGTCTGGTCCGTGTTTCATGTTGGCGATAATGCTGAGCTCGCGGTAACCGATATTGACGATATCAACCTGCTGCTCGCGCGGATTGATCGGGTACAGCCCCGGCGTCAGAACATTTGTCTGAATGCCCGACTTCTTACCGGTTGCCGCGTTGTCAGTGAGATTCGTCACGACGCCGACATACCCGGCCGGAATCCGGACCCAGCCGGCACGCTTGATCTGATTGCCGCTCTGGGTCGTCGTTTCGGTGACGACTTCAACCTGATAGGCGTACGGATTGACGCGATAACGGCCCGGTGCGAGCACTTTGCGCAGGACTCCTTTGAATTCGGTCTCGCCAATATCACCATCAACAAGGAACTGACCTTCCGGCAGATCCTTCCCCATACGACTGGCGACGACGCCGACCTCGCCGGGTTTGATCACGATGTCCGGCACGATGTCGCACTGCCACCACAGCGGCGAATAGAAGTGGCGACCGGGACCGACCATGTGCTCCAGCACGCCAAGTTCCTCGGGAATTCGGCTGCCCTCGGCGACTTTCGCAAACGTACCCGGTGGCGCCGGCTTGCGGACTCCGAGAAACGGAATCGGCAGCGGCGGGCCTTTATACCGCAGGCTCAGACTGTGGCCTTCCGGGACCCAGTGGTAATGGTAGGTCCATTCGATCGTCAGCCAGGCACCGGCGATCAGCAGCAGAAGGCAGATGGCGAGTGCGGCGACCAGCCGGCCGGGAAGTCGGAATGATTTCATCGTTCGATCTCCGAAGAGTCGTTGAGGGTTGAGAGTCGAATGTCGGGACGCAGACGGTGGCGGCAGTTGATCGAGCTGCGGCAGCGCAATGATCACTCGCCACCCGCTGAAGCCGCAGTCGGTTGTGGCTTTGCCGTCAGAACATTTTCTGTGGGAGCAGTCGGCGCGGACTCGGGCTCGACGCGTTCGCCCAGCCGGTCAAACATCTTCATGATGGGGCTGTCCGCCGTGTTGACGACGATGCGCCGATACGCAGCGGCCAGCTTCTGATACATAGTGTACTGAGCGTATTCGCGGCCATTGCCGCTGAACGCCTCGACCGCCCGACGCCAGCCCGCGGCGTCCGCTTCATTCTCGAAGCCAATGACGTCGGCTTTGGCTTTGGCCCGCGCGAGGATCGCCGCGGCTTCGTCCTTCGCGGCTTCCAGCTTCAGTCTGGCCACGGCCAGCTTTTCCTCGGCTTTGGTCTTCGCGACGTCCTGTTCCTTTTTTGCCTGGATAGTGACTTTGGCGACGTCCTGTCCGATGTCGACGAGAGCAGCTCCCTGCTTCACCAGTGCGGCCTCTTCGGCCAGTTTGATCTCCTGTTCCTGCTGCTTGATTTCGGCCTGGAACTTTTCTTCTTCGAGCCGCGCGTTTTCGCGTTCCTGGATCGGCTGAGCGATCTGTTCGGGCGGGAAGATCTTCGTGATCAGTGCTTCCTGAATGATGATGCCCAGCGGCTCGCACGCGGTGACCATTGCTTCCTGAAATCGCTTTTCAAACTCCATGCGAGTTTCGCCTTCAATGAACTCCTTGCCGAGTTTGTTCGAGCCTTCCAGTCGGCAGAAGCTGCGGGCATTGGGCATGATCACCTTGCGGATGATTTCTTCGTCGATTGCGTCGCCGTTGGTTTCCTCGTTGTAGATGACGTACACCTCAGCGGCTTTTTCCGGATCGATGCGGAACTGAATGCGACCGTCGAGACTGACCCAGAAACCGTCCTTTGACGGGAAGCCCATGTCCTTTTCTTCGGCCAGGTTGTACCGCTGACTGCGGCAGTCGACCTTGCTGATCCGGAACATGTACGGGTTCATGTAGTGGGTGCCTTCGTTGAGCGTCGTGTCCTGAACGCCCCGTTCGCCTTCGGCCACCAGCAACTGATTCGCATTGCCCGGAAACCGGCCGGCGAGGTTCGTCACAACGCCTTTGAAGCCGGCGTCGATGGTCACGGGTTCGTGCAGTTCGACTTCAAACAGGTAAGGGTGGACCGGGTAGCGCCCCGGACGCAGCACCTGCGGCACAATGCCCTTCCTGACGGGATTCTGGTTTTCGTCGGCCTCGCCCAGAAACTCGCCGTACTCCAGATCGTCGCCGGCCAGGCTGATCAGCACGGCCATCTTGTCCGGCGGGATCGTGAGCTGATCGACTACTTCCCAGTCCCAGTCGTACGGATTGAAAAACCGCGGCCCTTCGTCCCAGGGGTTTGTGAAGTAGCGGCCTTCAGTGAGGAAGGCTTTCTGCACTCCTTTGTACCTGAGCGACGGCGCAACTTCGTCTCGGTTCACGAGATCCTGACCGGTCTTGCGGATCAGAATCGCCATCTGGCCGGTGCCAACGTCGACGCGGCAGTTGTGATAAACGACGACACCCAGCACGATCAGGCCCACGATTCCGGCGATTGTCAGCCCGAGACTGCGTCCCGAGCCGGAGCGATCTGGTCGTCGCCGCTGGCGAGGTGCGAGGGATTCATCAGACATGGTCTGCTCTCCAGTGAGCGGGTTTGCGGCAGCCTTTGATCGGTCGTTCTGCGCGATGGTTCTCGTGAAACGTCCAGTGAAACTTAGCGCGTGTACGGCTGCCGGCGTTGATTTCCTGAAACATCGCCTGACATGAACTGCCAGTCATCGTGACTGCGACGTTTGTTCTGATTACGCCGCTTCTGAACGACTGGCCTGGAGGCGGGAAACGTGCAAGCCAGCCAGCGGATCACGAGTTCGCTCCAGCGATACTCGGAGTGAGTTGCTGGACCGATGGGAACCGTCAGTGGTCAGACACCTGCCGCAGCGCGTCGATGGCCGCGTCGATCTCGCCGGCCGTGTTGTGAACGCCGACGCTGAAACGGACGGTTCCCTGCTGCTCGATTGTGCCCAGGCGGCGGTGAATCAGTGGAGCGCAGTGCAGGCCGGCGCGCGTATCGATCTGGAAGTGCCCGCTGAGCAGGCTCGCCAGTTCGTCAGACGCGTACAGTTCGGAGAGGACGCTGACGACGCCGGTGTGCCAGGTCCGGTCGTCGTGTGAGAAGATCCGCAATGACGGAATCTCGCGCAGGCCGGCAATCAGTTGTTCGGTCAGAGCGAGTTCGTGATCGCGCACGGTGTCGATACCGCGTTCAATCAGCCAGCCCAGAGCCGCATCGAGACCGACAATTCCTGGCGCATTGTGATTTCCGGATTCAAACCGGTCGGGCATGGTCTCGGGCTGCGTGTCGAGTTCGCTGCGCGAGCCGGTGCCGCCCTGACGCAGCGGAGTCAGTTCGGACTCGCGTCCCGGCGCGATGTAGAGCAATCCGGTGCCCAGCGGGCCGAGCAGCCCTTTGTGTCCCGCGCAGGCCAGGAAGTCGGCATGGAGCTGTTGCACGTTGACGGGCAGATGCCCCGCTGTCTGCGCGGCGTCGACGGCAAAGGCGATGCCTTTCTGACGGGCAAACTCACCGACAGCTTCGATCGGCTGAATCGCTCCCGTCACGTTCGACGCGTGCTGCAGCATGATCAACCGCGTTTCCGGACGGACCGCGGCGGCAACATCTTCCGCTCGAAAGAAGCCCGCGTCGTCGATCTCAACGAGAGTGACCGCGACACCGCGAGTACGCTCAAGCTGTCGCAGTGGACGCAGCACGGAATTGTGTTCGGCCTGTGAGGTCACGACGTGATCGCCCTCCGCCAGCAGGCCGTGAAGTACCGTATTCAGACTGTCGGTGCAGTTGAAGGTGAAGACGATCTGCTCTTTCGCGGTTGCTCCAAGCAGTTGCGCCGCGCGGAGCCGGCAGCGATCGACGATGCGCTGCAGTTCGATCGCCGCATCCGTCGAACCCCGCCCGACCGGTCGCCCGTTCTCTCGCTGATATCTGTCAACCGCCACGTACACGCACTCCGGCTTCGGAAAGCTGGTCGCGGCATTGTCGAGGTAAATCGCGCTTGTACTCATGGCGGACTCAATATGACTGACAGGCTGTCAGACAGTTGCTTATCCCCGCCGGTTGCGGATCGCAAGCACGGCGGCGACGATTTCCGCCGATCGTGACTCTTCGACCTTTTGGCGGAACGAATCATGGCAAAGCAGTGGCGTATCGGAGTCATCGGCAGCACGGGACGCGGGAACTACGGGCACGGGCTTGACACTGCCTGGCAGATGATTGACGAGACGACCGTCGTTGCGATTGCGGATGACAATCCTGTCGGACTGGCGTCGACCGCGAAGAAGCTCAATGTCGATGCGGCGTTCACAGACTATCGGCAGATGATCGAGACAGCGAAGCCGGACATCATCGCAATCGGCCCGCGCTGGATCGATCAGCATCGCGATATGGCGCTTGCGGCAATCGATCACGGCATCCACGTTTTCATGGAGAAGCCGTTTGTCCGCACGCTGCAGGAGGCGGACGAACTGGTCGCAGCCTGTGCGAAGCACAAGGTCAAACTGGCGGTCGGACACCCGACACGCTACAGCCCGATGATCACAACGATCCGGAAACTGATCGCCGACGGCGCCATTGGCGACGTACTCGAATTCCGCGGCCGAGGTAAGGAAGACCGGCGCGGTGGCGGCGAGGATCTCTGGGTGCTCGGAACGCACATTCTGGACATGATTCACGCGATCGACGGCAAACCCGAGTGGACCTTCGCCCGCGTGTTTGCCAACGGCCATTCAGCAACGCGCGACGACATCGTTGACGGAGCTGAAGGCATCGGTCGGCTGGTCGGTGATGAGGTGCAGGCAACCTACGGACTGCCGGGCGGAGCGACCGCGTACTTCGTCTCGAAGAGAAACGCCGGCGGAAGCCCATCCCGTTACGGTCTGCAGATCTTCGGCTCGAAGGGTGTGCTGGAAATCGTTGAAGGGACGCTGCCGCCGGTCCGTTACCTCGGCGATCCCGCCTGGTCGCCGGGGCGAACATCTTCAGAGTGGCAGCCCGTTTCGTCGGCAGGAATCGGGATTCCCGAACCGCTGTCCGGTCCCGAGTACCGCGCGCGGCACACGCTGGCGATCCGTGATCTGCTCGCAGCAATCGAGCAGGACCGCGAGCCGATTGGCAACGCTTTCGCCGCACGCGACGTTACTGAAATGATCGTTTCCGTATTTGCATCGCACTTCGCCGGACAGCCGCTGCAACTGCCACTCGAACAGAGGGCGAATCCGCTGGCATGACACCGTTGATGGAGCGATCAACGATTCTGGAATGCCTGGCCCGCGTGACCATTGCTTCGATAAAGTCATCCATTGATTGCCGTTCTTTCTGCCGGAGACGTTATGTCGGACGTGCTGGATGTCATTCGTGAGCGAGTGCTGTGTCGATTTCCGATTCTGTTTCTCTCAACGTGGGAAGAGGAACGCTGGGAGTCGGAGCTGGCATCGCTGGCGCTGGATATTGATCGCGGCCTCGTGACCTGGACGGCGACCGGTGGTGCGCTGCCGCCGCTGGAAGAGCTGGTGACCGGGGCAGGCCGGTCGACGTCAGACACGAATGGTCGACCTGTCTCTCAGGCGGAAGCATTTCTCGCTCAGATTCGAGAGTACCCGCGCGATCACGTGTTTCTGCTGAAGGATTTTCACCCGTGGCTGAAAGACCCGCTCGTCGTGCGCCGACTGCGGGATCTCGTTCCGACACTGGTTGCTCAGAACAAGACTCTGCTGATTATGGGGCCGACGGGCAACGTGCCCCTTGAGCTGGTGCGGGACGCGATGGCGATTGAGCTGCCGTTGCCGGGGCTCAGTGAGCTGCACGACGAGTTGCAGGACCTGATGATTCAGCGGCAGCATCAGGGCGAGTCGGCAATCACTCTCAACCAGAAGCAGGAAGAGCGGCTGCTGAAGACGCTGCTGGGACTGACGACGAAGCAGGCGCGGCTGGCACTGTCGCGGGCACTGCTCGGGCGTCGCGAGATCGAAGAGGCCGTCTTCGATCTGCTGATCTCCGAAAAGAAACACATGGTGCAGGGGTCCGAGCTGCTGGAGTTTCAGGGACTGGCGGAAGGGGCGGCGGATATCGGCGGGCTGGACGCGCTCAAGGACTGGGTGCGTAAACGCGCCGAGGCTTTCAGCGAACGGGCGCGCGAGCAAGGCATTCCGTCGCCGAAAGGTGTGCTGCTGCTCGGAGTGCAGGGCTGCGGAAAAAGTCTGACGGCGCGGGCGATTGCGCGGATGATGAGCTTCCCGCTGGTGCGGCTGGACGTCGCCATGCTGCTCAGCGGCGAAACCGGCAAGTCAGAAAAGAATCTGCGCGACGTACTGTCGCTGATGGAGATGATCGCGCCGGCAGTCCTGTGGCTCGACGAAGTGGAAAAGGGATTCGCAGGCGTCGGCGAGGATGGCGGCGACACGACGATGATGCGGCTGCTCGGTCGCTTTCTGACATGGATGCAGGAAAAGCCCGCGCCGGTCTTTGTCGTCGCGACAGCGAACTCGGTGACAGGGCTGCCGCCGGAAATGCTGCGGCGCGGACGCTTCGACGAACTGTTCTTTGTCGACCTGCCGAATTTCCACGAGCGGAAGCAGATCCTCGCGATCCATATCCGCAAGCGCGGGCTTGATGCCACGAAGTTCGACATCGGGGAACTCGCCGAGAACTGCGAAGGCTACAGCGGCGCGGAAATCGAACAGGCGGTGCTGACGGCCGTCGTCGAGGCGTTCAATTCCGGCGGCGCGGTCACGCAGAAGCAGTTGCTGGAATCACTCGAAGACACAGTGCCGCTGTCGGTCACGATGGAAGAGAAGATCTTCCAGTTGCGTGAGTGGGCACGTACTCGTTGCCGTGCCGCAACACCGGACAGCCGTCTGCTGCAGATGCTCGAAGACGAGCAGCGACGCAAAGCCGAGGAAGCCGGCGACGATGACGAAACAGAAGATGCACCGGGCGGCGTGCTCAACCTGTTTGATGACGAGGACCTCGAACCGGACGACGAGGACAATGCCATCACCTGGCAGACGCTGTTGAGGGACGGACAGGTCCGCGCCGGACTGCTCGAACTGATCGCCGATCGCGGCTCAATTTCTCTGGCGGATCTGCAGAGTGAAGTCGGCAGCTTTATGGAGGTGGAAGGTTCGTTCGGTCTGGCGCTGCGGAATGACCCGCGCATCGTCCTGTGGCTCGGCCTGAGCGCTGACGTTGCCGCGCCCCTCGCCCGGCTGGTCACCGATCGCAAGATTTACCTGCATCCGACGACCGGCGCCGATTATCCGCACGGTCTGCCTGGAGCCTCGCTGCCTTGTCTGCCGGCTCTCCCGGACAGTCGTTGCGAACGCCCGAGCTGGCTGCCGGTCAGTCTTTCCATCGACCCGCCGGAGTTCGTCGACGAACGCCTGACGCGCATCGCGCGAATGCAGCTCAACCGATAGCGACAACAGGAATCGCTCGCCCCGTGACTGTAGGGGCCTCTCTGACGCGTCGCGTGCGCCGGTCTGACTGACAACGCACGAGGAACCCCGAAACACCTCAGGCAGCATCAGCGAGGCTGAATCCCGACGGCATTCCCAGACTGTCAAGAAACTGTTCTGCCCGCTTCTCGCAGGTGTTCTCGACGGCCCACCGGAAAGAATTCTGCTGCAGAAGCGGATAGAGGTTCTGATCCTCAATGGTTTTCAGCTTCGACTGCAGTTCCTCTGCCGACTCAAAGGCAACAACGTTCTTCATGTCTTCCAGCCCGTAAGGCGGGCAGTGCTTCGGCTTGTGACGCAGCCGGTAGAAAGCCATGACCGTACCACTGGCGGCGATCTCGTAGTGTCTCATGCAGTCCCAGCCGGCTTTCTTCATCGTCACCGCGAAATATGAACTGGCGATGTTCTGCCGATACGCGTTCTCATCCCGAAACGCATAGCTCTTCTGGCAGTTCCGGCGAATCTCGTCGATGCGATAGGCCTCGTCGCACTGCACATGTTTTGCGAACAGTTGAGTCTTCGGAACCGCAGGCGTCATCAGTTGGCATTCGGGAATGGAAAAACTGGTTGGACGAGTTAACCAGCGGCCGATGCCTTTGCTTTCCCGTTTGTAGTACGGTCCTGCAAGCCCCAGAAGCTGAGAATGTCGCCAGCTCGGCCTGTCTTCTCCATCGAAGAAGATGACATTCGCTCTTCTCTGAAGAAGCCGTCGTCCGAGACTGTGAAACTGCTCCTTCTGTCGGCAGATGCTGCCAAAGATGACCAGTGGGAACTCACCGGCGAGTGCTCGTGCAGGGATGTCATCCCGGTCGAGTGGCAGATCGTCCAGAAGCTTCCACACGGTGAAACCGTTGCCGTACATCTGGTGTCCCGGAGTCTGGCAGGTTCGGTACATCACGTTCTTTTTCGGCCAGTCGACACAGTCGACACCCGCATTCCGGCGGAGGCCGTACAACATGCAGTCCTGGAGGTAATCCTCATCAGGAGTTGTGACATATAGAATCTTCATGCAGGCAGGTCTCACTGACGGTTATGGAATTGATCCGGAGATCAACGCTGGCCAACGGCAAGGTCGCCTGTTGTCGCGAATATGCAGAGGGCAGGCGCAACGGCCGGACGCGCTACCGGACAGAGCGACCGACGCCCTGCGGAGCGAATCCGGTCTCGATCGAATCGGAATCAGTACCAGTTCGAACGAACCATGAACGTTCACTGGAATTGAGTCGAGACGAACTCTGGAGCGGTCGGTCGCGCACTCACAGAGACGCGGTTGAATGATTTTCGTGCGGGAGCCCGTGGCGCGAGGCCAGACGCGTGATTGACAGACTCAGGCAGACTGACCAACTTCCCGCCTTCTCATGGTTGCAGCGGAGTCAGCCTCGGATGGCGACCGCTCAGGCGGAACAACTGCAGAGCCTCGTTCCGCTCCTCGAAGAAACGCCCGGATTTGCCGAAGTCGTCAGGACGCTCGACAGCGGCAACAGCGGGACGATCGACGGAGCGTGGGGGTCAGCGTCTGCGCTCGCGGCGGCAGCGTTGTCGACTCGCTGCCCGCAGACGCTGCTCGTCGTGCTGCCGCGGACTGCGGATATCGACGATTACCTCGACGATCTGACAGCGTTTCTGGGAGATGCGCCCGCCGTCTTTCCCGCGTGGGATACGCTGCCGAGTGAGCACGACGTGACCGATTCGGTGTTCGGCCGCCGGCTGCGCGTGCTGCGGCAGCTTCAATCAGATGCTCCGCCCCGCGTTGTCGTGACGACGATTGGAGCACTGCTGCAGCCGACTCCGTCGCGCGAGGCGATTCGTGCCGGAACGAGGCGGCTGGCAGTCGGCGACGAGATTGACCAGTCTGACTTCGAGTCGTGGCTGACCAGCCAGGGCTTCGAACGTGTCACCGGAATTCACTACTCCGGCGAGTTCGCGGTCCGCGGCGGGATCGTCGACGTGTTCCCGCCCGACGCCGAGGACCCGATCCGGATCGAGTTTTTCGATACGGAACTCGAATCGATCCGCCAGTTTGACGCCGAAAGTCAGCGCACGATTCAGAATCTCAAGGCCGTCGAGATCACCATCGTTTCACCGGTCGATGCGGAAGCCGCGTCCCGGCCGGCGTCCGAATCGCTGCTCGACTCCGCTCCCGGCAGCACCTGGATCGCACTGTGCGAACTCTCGGACATCGTCGCGGAAGGGCGAGCGTGGCTCGAACGGCTGGACGATCGACGCGGGATGTTCAGCGTCGACTCGGTCATGAAACGTGTGACGCAGTTTCCATCGATCGAAATCGCACCGATCGCCGCCGACGGGTTCGACACGCCGTGCCATCTGCAGATTGAATCGATCGAACGCTTCAGCGGGCCGCGGGCGGAAGTGCTCAACGAACTGGCTGAGTCCGTCGGACGGAACGAGCGCGTGCTCATCGCGTGTCACAACGAGGGCGAACAGGAACGCCTGGGCGAACTGCTTCGTGACAACGCTCCGGAACTGGCCGAACGCGTCACGCTGACGGTTGGCCGTGTGTCTCGCGGGTTCCGGCTCGTGCCGCAGGGCATCGTCGTGCTCAGCGATCACGAGCTATTCAGCCGGACCGACGTCCGCCGCACGGTGAAAAAGAAGAAGCGGTTCGAGAGCCGCATCATCGACAGCTTTATCGAGCTGAATGAAGGCGATCTGGTCGTCCACGTTTCGCACGGCATCGCGAAGTATCACGGCATGAAGGTGATGCAGAACGGCGACCAGCTTGAGGAGCATCTCGAACTGGAGTTTCGCAACGCCGTCCGCATCTTTGTGCCGGTCTCGCTGATTCACCTCGTGCAGAAGTACGTCGGCGGGGCGAAGCACGCTCCGGAACTGTCCGTCGTCGGCACGTCCGCGTGGGCGAAGAAGAAGGCGAAGGTTGAAGCCGCAGTCAGCGACCTCGCTGCCGACATGATCCGTCTGCAGGCGGCTCGCGAAGCCAAACCGGGAATCTCGTGCCCCCCGGATTCGCACTGGCAGAAGGAGTTTGAAGCCGCGTTCCCCTACACGCCAACTCCGGATCAGGCGACGGCAGTCGTCGAGTGCAAACAGGACCTCGAGCGTCCGCAACCGATGGACCGCCTGATCTGCGGCGACGTCGGTTATGGCAAAACAGAAGTTGCGATGCGGGCCGCGTTCAAAGTCATCGATTCCGGCCGGCAGGTTGCGGTACTCGTTCCGACGACCGTCCTCGCCGAGCAGCACTACCGCAGCTTCTGCGAACGCATGGCCGAATTCCCGATCACGATTGAATCACTCTCGCGGTTCAAGACGGCGGGCGAGCAGCGGCGCGTCGTGCAGAGACTCAAGGACGGTGCGGTCGACCTGGTCATCGGTACGCACCGGCTCGTCTCGCAGGATGTCGGCTTCTCAAACCTCGGGCTGGTGATCATCGACGAGGAGCAGCGGTTCGGCGTCGACGTTAAAGAAGCGCTCAAGCGGCTGCGGCTGGAAGTCGACGTCATGACACTCAGCGCGACACCAATCCCGCGAACACTGCATCTGTCGCTGCTGGGTATCCGCGATATCTCGAACCTGACGACGCCTCCGGCTGAACGCGTCGCCGTCACGACGCGGATCGCACGCTTCGATGCCGATCTGATCCGCCAGGCGATCGTCCGCGAACTCAACCGCAACGGCCAGGTCTTCTTCGTCCACAACCGCGTTTACAACATTCACGACATCGAAACGCGGCTGCAGCAGATCGTGCCCGAGGCAACCTTTGACGTCGCTCACGGCCAGATGGCTCCGCACGAACTGGAAGGTGCGATGCTGCGGTTCGTTCGCGGCGAGACCGACGTTCTGATCTGCACGACAATTGTCGAAAGCGGCGTCGACATCCCAAACGCAAACACGATGTTCATCCATCAGGCCGAGAATTACGGCCTCGCCGACATGCACCAGCTCCGGGGTCGCGTCGGTCGTTACAAACACCGCGCCTATTGCTACCTGCTGCTCGAAGAGGGCAAGACGCTGACGAGCACCGCGGCGAAGCGGCTCAAGGCCATCGAGGAATTCAGCGAACTCGGCGCCGGTTTCAAGATTGCCATGCGGGACCTCGAAATCCGCGGCGCCGGCAACATCCTAGGCACCGAACAGAGCGGCCACATCGCGACCGTCGGGTACGAGCTGTACTGCCAATTGCTGGAAAACTCGGTCCGCCAGCTCAAGAAGGAGCCGAAGAAGCGCGACGACCACGTCACGCTCGAGCTGCCCGGTTCGGCGTTCTTCCCGTCGAGTTACGTGCCTCCGGGGAAACCGAAAATCGAGGTCTACCGCCGGCTGGCCTCACTAACGACGCTGGAGCAACTTGGAGACTTTACGGAAGAGCTACGGGATCGCTTCGGACCAGTTCCGGAAGAAGCGCAGCGACTGATCGACCAGCAGGAGGTCCAGATTCTGGCACGTCTGTGGCAAATCACGCGGATCCATCTCGAAGATGGCTACCTGGTTCTGACCTATCGCGATCGAAAATACATGAATCTGCTCAAGGAAACGCGGCTCAAGTCACGGCTGCGAATCGTCGATCATCGACAGGCCTGCTTCGTTTTGAAGAACCCGGATCCGTCGCCGCGAGCGCTCCTCGGCACGTTGAAGAAGATATTGGCGCCTTTTTCCGGCTAGTCCTATACTCGCTCTCCCTTCTCAGGAGTCGAGTCGCCGGTTGCGCTTCGCACCTCTCCTTTTCCGGTGTTCGGCCTGTACGTTCTGAATGGATGCAGAACCATGCCTCTTCGCACGGCCCTCGCGCTGTCTCTTCTCGTTTTCTGCCTGTCCGGTTGCCGCAGTCCCAAAGCCGAAGGTCCCGGTTTTCTGGCTCGGATGTTCAACCGTGATACGGTCGTCGAGAAGAATGTCCCCCCTCGCAAAGCCGGGATCGCCGGAATCGGCGACGAGAACGACCAGCGGAAAGCTGACGCGGAGCTCAAAGACACTGGCCTCTCTGCCGGCAGCACAGATTCCTCGACGATCAGCCTGACGGACTTTTCGAACGAGAAGGACATCCCGCTTGAACTGACCGGAGCGACCGTTGTTGCGGAAGTGAACTCGGTTCCGATCTTTGCGGACGATGTGCTCAAAGCCTCGCGATTTTACGGACAGCTTCTGGCGGAACAGGACAAGCTGACTCCAGAACAGATCAACGAAATCCGCAAGCAGATCATCCAGAAGGAGCTGCAGGATCACATTCAGAAAGCCGCCCTGGCCTCGGCGCTGCGCCAGGATCTGAAAGACGAACAGGTCGAACAGCTCGATGCACAGGTCGACAGTATGTTCAACCAGCACGTGCAGAACGAACTGCTGCCGGCTTACAAGGTCAAAACGCGACTCGAACTGGAACGCATCCTCGAAGAGCAGGACACGTCGATCGAGGCGTTGAAGAGTGCGTTCGCGTCCCTCGAAATGGCCAAGTTCTTTGTCAGTCAGAAGCTCGAAAAGACGCCGGAACTCAGCCGGTCAGAACTGCTGGCCTGGTACGAAGCGCATAAAGAGCAGTACCACAACGACGAACGCGTCAACTGGCAGCAGATTCGGATTCGCAAAGGCGACGACCCCGAGGCAGCGCTCGGCAAACTGAAAGCCGTCGTCCAGGCACTCAAAGCGAAGCAGTCGTTTGACGAAGTCGCGAAGCAGTACTCCGACGACCTGAAGGCAGACGAGGGTGGCAACTGGGGCTGGACGCCCCGAGGCAGCCTCGCCGACGAACGCATTGAACGCGCGATCTTCGGACTCGCCGAGGGCAAGATCAGCGCTCCAATCGAAACCGACGAGGCCTATTTCCTCGTCCGCGTGATCGAGCACCAGCCGGAAGGCTACACGCCGTTTGACGACGTGCAGGAAAAGATCAACCAGAAACTTTACGGCGAAGCCCGCATGGCCGCGGCGGACAAAGTCATCGGCGACGTCCTCGCCACCGCCAGCATCCGTACGATCTTTGACGGCAGGAAGTAGGAAGCACCCTCGTGCTTCAGCCGATCCAGACAGTCCCGACGTGGCTCATCGGTGAAAGTTCAACACGGTCAATCACCCGATGAAAGGCTCGGACGATGCGATGCCGGAAGATGGAAGATGGAAGCAGAGCGGGACGGTCATAAGTTTTTGCTGAGTGAGCTTTGCAGAAGTTGCCTTCAGCCGCGAAGCGGCGACAGCACGTAGCCGTGGGTGTCAGCCCACGGTAGCAATCCACGAGAACGAGCGAGCCGCGAAGCGGCGACAGACGACGCATTTCTGCCGCCGCTTCGCGGCTCAATCTTTTCGCGCTTGGTTTTCTGCGGGCTGATGCCCGCAGCTATGCGCTGTCGTCGCTTCGCGACTCTAAACTGCGCGGTCTCCCACGGCCAAACCCTGCACCTGTTGCCTGCTGTGTCATCAGTCCTTTCGGCTGGCACTTTTCCAGCCGATTTCGCCGTCGGTATGATCTTCGGCTGGTCTACCTGTGGCGCAGGGCCAGCGCACACTAAGTTGTTTGTCCGAAGAGGATTTCGGCGAGGAAGGCGGAGTTCCATCCGGCCATGCGGCGTTTCATCACGAGGCTGTGCTTTCTGCCGGGATGCTGTTTGAGCAGGCCCAGTGTGAAGCGG
>WGMU01000031.1 GCA_016124895.1 bacterium | reverse complement strand
GCGTTGATGTCGAATGCCCGACGCACTTCCGGCGCGAGCACCATGCCCAGCGCCTGCTGGTAGTAATCACTGAGCGTCTGCACGTGATTCGAGCGTTCGACCAGGCGGGCTGTTGAATCAAACTGATGCAGCAGACCACGCCGCGTTTCCAGCCGGCTGAGCCCGACGGACTCTGGCAGCTTCAGTGAGTCGATCGAAAAGTCCGCTGCGTCCGGATGCTGCTCGATACGGAACGGGTCGAACCGCCGGCCAATCAGCCCTCCGCCCTGTCCTGGCGTGACAGCTCCGTTGGTGGTCGCGATTGTCTCGGGCAGGGCGACGAAGGTCGGCAGCCCGGAATGATTCGGCCGCAGCGCCGAGAGCACGGATCCGTAATGCGGGAAGTCAGTCTCGCGAGCGCCGAAGCTTTCCGCCTTGAGTTCGTGCCGCCGCCCGGTCAGTCCTGCGTGGGCTCCGGTCGAGTGGTTGTTGTCTTCCTGCCCGACCGACCGGATCAGGGCGAGCTTATCCGCGTGCTGCGCGATCAGCGGGAAGTGTTCTGAGATGTGCAGGCCGGGAACGTTCGTCGCGATTGGCAGGAACTCGCCCCGCGATTCGACAGGTCCTTCGGGCTTCAAATCCCACGTGTCCTGGTGCGCGGGTCCTCCCCACATAAAGAGCAGGATCACGCGTTTCGCACGGCCGAAGACGCTGCTGTTTTCTTCGCGAGTGTCCTTGCCGAGCGCCGCCTTCGCTCCCAGCAGTTGCGGCAACCCAAACCCCAGCGTGCCGAGCGAGCCGGCCTGCAGCAGCGTCCGGCGATTCACACCGTCGCAGAAAGCCATTCCGTTTCCAGAGCGAAGATCAAGCATGGCAGCGCCAACCGGGGAGAGACGTCAGGCGGGAGAACAAGGCAGGACCGGAATCAAACCGGCCTCGTGAGCCTACCCCGCGACAGACACGGTCTCAATACCCATCGGCAACTCCACAGGCAGGCCAACACTGCTCCGCCGCTTCCCCGCCCAAGCTCAAGCACACTCGGCCAAACTTGAGAGTCTCAAATCGTTGTCTTAGCGGAGCCTTCACGCTCGCACGAGCCCTCTGTCTGGTTCAACAATTCTCACATGTCCTGGTTGAGTCTCAACTTCCGAATGCGAGCAGCGCAGTGAGTAGCTCATCGACTGAATCCAGAACGCAGAAACGATGGTTCGTCCTTTCTGGCCTTGCCGCTGTACTGATTGGGATCTTCGTTCTTGTACCACTGTTGCAACCGGCACGTGTAATGACTGACTCCTCATTCTACTCGCCGCCTAATCGACTAAAAGCCGTGGCATTTGCTCTCTACCAGTACCACGACAACTGGGGAAGCTTTCCGCCAATCCAGAGCAAGACTCAGGATGCGCAGGTCACTGTTAGCTGGAGATGGGCGATTCGCTCCGAACTGGACGTTCACTCGACTGAAAACGATCTCTCGATCGATAAGCAACCACCAGCACCGCGACCGATCCGAAGTGACAGAGGATCATCAACCGACGTTCTCGCCCTTTTACGGAATGGTCAATGGAACGTCGAGTTTGACGAAGACGCAGTCAGGGCCAACGGAATACGGGTCCTGTGCGTTGGAGGGAGTCCGCTTCTTGAAGTGCCTTGGACGAGCCCCATCGAATTTGATCTGAATCAGAGAGGCAACACCCTCGCACCAGCGGAGTGGCTGTTGCTCGAAGACGGATCTGTCGTCCGACGTGAAGGGGCGGAAATCGAGTTTCCAATTCGCTAACCGTCAGAGTTTGGACGCCTTGCAGAAAAGGCTTACTTGCCACGCAGGTCGTAGCAGATCAGCCGCTCTCGGGTTTTCGTCACCGGGTCGGGGGCGTTCTGGCTGATGTAGACGAGGCCTTTGCTGATGACCGGCGGTGCCCAGGTGTAGCGGGCCAGGAACAGGTGGGCTCGGTCGAGTTCCCTGTAGCCCTGCGGGTTCAGATCGAGCCACAGCAACTGGCCGAGTTCTCCCAGGCACAGCGCCCGGCTGTCGACCTGCACGAGGCTGCCGCGCAGCGTGCTCAACTGCAACTTCTGCTCCTGGCCGTTGAGGTTGACCGTGTGCTCCCACTGCGGCTCGGTCCGCCAGACGACCTGGCCCTTGCTCAGATCGACGCAGACCATGTTCGCATCGGGTTCGTTGCGACCATCGAACGCGTATAGGTAACCGTCCTTGACGGCGGGCATACTCCAGTGAATGCCGAGCTGGTCGTCATCCGAGTTGTGCTCGCGGTCGCTCATGGTCCAGACGGTCTTTGGCGAGAAGTCCTTCTGCACTTCCAGCAGCGCCGAACCGGTGCGATACGTCGCGGAAATCATCACACGGTTGCCGACAATGACCGGCGGCATCGCGTTGACGGATTCGTACTTTCTGCTCCGCCAGGGAAACTCGAAGTCGACTTTTCCCGAACGCGGATCCAGACACAGCAGGCCGCCGGTGGGAGGATCACTGTCGCCGCCTGCAAGGACGAAGACACGCGGCTGGCCGTGAATTGTGGCCGGCAGTGGAGACGCGTAGCTCGGTCCCCAGTTGTTCTTGCCGGCGGTCCAGACCGCCTTGCCGGTCAGCTTGTCAAACGCCGCAACGCACGGACCTGCCTGACCGCCGACGTTGACGATCAGGCGGTCGCCGACCAGCAGCGGAGTTCCCACCGTGCCGAAGAAGTCCTGACTGACGCCGAAGTCCTGATTGATATTTCGCTGCCAGAGGATGCGGCCGGTCGTCAGCTCCAGCGCGAAAAACTGACCCTCGACGCCGAGCACGTAAACGAAGCGTTCATCGATCACAGCACTCGCCCGCGGCCCGCTGCTGTACCCGTACCGGTCGCGATACTCGGTCGGATACCGATGCTGCCAGTACTGCTGCCCGGTCTCCGGATGCAGGCACTCGACGAGCACCTCGTCACCGACGCGGTGCGAATAAACGAGGTACTCGCCCCGAATCGATGGCGACGCGTAGCCGTCTCCGACCGCCAGTTCCCAGACGACCGTCGGCCCGCCATCGGGAAACTTCTTCAGCAGCTTTGTTTCGGGACTGACGCCGTTGTGCGTCGGCCCGAGGAACGTCGGCCAGTCGCTGGTGACGGCACCAGCCGGCAGCGGATTTGGCTTCTGATGAAACGTCACCTTGTCGTATGGCTTTAACGTCGCAGCCACGGCTGGTTCGAGCTGGTTGACTTTCGGCGGTTTCGGGTCGGCGGCCTGACTGCGAGAGCCTGTCAGTTGCAGTCCGGTAAAAACGATCGCCAAAGCAGTCAGGCTGCGTACCTTTAGCATCAGATGTGTCTCCGTAATCGGTAGGTGAGGTTGAGCCTCACGGGGCGCAGCCTAACCGTGTTCGTTCTGTGACAATCGCGAAGCGATGACAGCATATAGCCTCGGGCGTCAGCCCGAGGATCTGAGTGAAAACCCGATCTGAGCCGCGAAGCGGCGGAAGCAACCACGATCGTGAATCTTCTGCCGCCGCTTCGCGGCTCAAGCTCATTTGGGGCTCTGGTTTTCCCACGGCTGACGCCGTGGGCTACGTGCTGTCGTCGCTTCGAGACTGAGAACGAGTCGAACTTCCAGCGCCAATCACCTGAGTCGTACGAACGATAGCCCGGATCGGTCAACTGGCGAAGGAAGCGGTCGTCAGGAACTCTCCGGTGCTCCACCTTCCCAGCCTCTGGAATCTGCCGCTTCGCCGCAGCCGCGCATTGCCAGTCACCCCCTGGCGAGACGATAATGCCCGCATCGAACCGGCAACGATCTTACCGCAGTTCGACCCCACCTTCCTGCCAGGCACCGTCTGGCTCCCGCCGTCGCGTTCCCTTCCCTCGTTCGTTGAGTTTTTCGTCATGCTTGAGTTCAGTCGTCGCAGCCTGCTGGCCCGCAGTGGTGTCGGTATGGGAGCACTTGGCCTCGCCGGAGTGCTGTCCGATGCCGGTCTGCTCGAATCCGCAGCCCGAGCTGAAAGCGGTCCGATCAACCCACTTGCTCCGAAGCAGCCGCACTTTGCCACGAAGGCAAAGCACGTTATCCACATCTTCTTAAACGGAGGCTTATCGCACGTTGACTCGTTCGATCCAAAGCCTGAGCTGACGAAGTGGAACGGCAAAGAACTGCCGACACCGAACCTCAAAACTGAACGGCCGACCGGCGCCGCGTTCGGCTCGCCATATCGGTTCCGCAAGTACGGCGAGAGCGGCATCGAAGTCAGCGAGATCTTCGAGCACACTGCGCAGCACATCGACGACATCTGCGTCATCCGCTCGATGCATGCTGACGTGCCGAATCACGAACCGTCACTGCTGCTGCTGAACTGCGGCGACGCGCGACTGGTTCGGCCGAGCATGGGCTCGTGGCTGACGTACGGCCTGGGCAGCGAGAATCAGAACCTGCCGGGCTTTATCGCGATGTGCCCCGGCGGCTACCCGATTCAGGAGTCTCAGAACTGGCAGGCCGGCTTTCTGCCCGGCGTCTATCAGGGCACGTATCTCGACACCAAGGACACAGACGTCAGCAAGCTGATCGCGAACATACGCAACGAATCAACGTCGCGCAGTACGCAGCGGCGGCAGCTCGACCTGCTGCAGGAGTTCAATCGAAAGCACCTGGCAGCCCGTGGCTACGACCCACAGCTTGAATCCCGCATTCAGTCCTTTGAACTCTCGTACCGGATGCAGAGCGAAGCCGAAGACGCGTTCGACGTCAGCCGCGAACCGAAGCACATCCTCAATGCGTACGGCGAGGGAACTCAGGCGCGGCAGATTCTGATCGCGCGGCGGCTTGTCGAACGCGGCGTGCGTTTCGTGCAGGTCTGGCACGGAGCCGGTCAGCCGTGGGACAACCACGACGACATCGAGGTCAATCACCGCCGCCTGGCGAAGCAGTGTGACCAGGCCATCGGTGCGCTGATCGGCGACCTGAAAGAGCGCGGTCTGCTGGAAGAAACGCTGATCGTCTGCGGCGGCGAGTTCGGTCGGACGCCGGTCGTCGAGTTGCCCAAGAAGGGTTCAAACGCCGGCAAGATCAACGGCCGTGACCACAACCACTGGGGCTACACGACGTGGCTGGCCGGTGGCGGCGTGAAAGGCGGCCACGTTCACGGTGCGACCGACGAGTTCGGTTTCAAAGCTGTCGAGAACCCCGTCCACGTCCACGACCTGCAGGCCACGATCCTGAAGCTGATGGGTTTCGACCACGAAAAGCTCACCTATCGCTACGCAGGCCGTGACTTCCGCCTGACGGACCTCGCCGGACACGTCGTTGACAACGTCATCGCGTAGCTGGCCTGCCAGTCACAGCTTGCGCGTGTCCGAGTCGGTCCGCAGGATCGTCTGGTGGTTGAGCGGGAATCCTGTCCACAGCACTCAGCCACCAGGCCGTCGCCCGTTACTGTCCTCCGTCGCCAGGGATCGGCCAGTTAAGACCGGCGGTGAAGCCACCGTCGACCCTGACGACCTGGCCGCTCATGAAGGCGGCGGCTTCCGACGCCAGAAAGACGGCGGCGCCGACCATGTCTTCCGGCTTGCCCATCCGGCCGAGTGGAGTGTTTGTCAGTCCCCACTCCTGCATCGTCGGATCGGACCACAGCTTCTGAGTCAGGTCGGTCAGGATGAAGCCTGGGGCGATCGTGTTGACGCGGACGCCCTTTGGTCCCCACTCCAGCGCCAGCGAGCGGGTCATCATCACGACGCCGCCTTTGCTCATCGCGTACGGTGTGACGTTCTTCACCGGAGCATAAGTGTTGAGCGAGTCGATGTTGATCAGGCTGCCGTGGCCCTGCTTCACCATCTGCCGGCCGACTTCCTGAGCGACGAAGAACGCGCCTTTCAAATTGATGTCGACGACGAAGTCGAACTGCTCTTCGCTGAAGTTCAGCGTCGGCTGTCGGATGTTGACGCCGGCGACGTTCAGCAGCGTGTCAATCCGCCCGTGCTTTTCGACGATCTGAGCGATCGCCCGGCGAATGTCGTCAACGCTCGCGACATCGCAGACGACGGGTTCGACCGTGCTGGTCGGTGTTGAGATCGCCGCCGCCGTCAAGGACAGAGTCGCCTCGTCACGCCCGGTGATGATCACCGTCGCGTCGCGTTCGGCAAATCCCGCGGCCAGCGCCCGCCCAATCCCGCGGCTGCCGCCGGACACGAGCACGACCTGTCCCGAAACGTCAAACAGTCTGTCAGCCATTGCGAAGTTCCTTCTGTCAAAGCCAGTCGATCTTTGATTTGAGAATCTGAGATTTGAGGATGCCCGTCGTCATGCGCGGTCGGCCAGCACGGTCAGGTGTTCTGCGACCGAGTCAGCGAGGGCGTCGACGTTGTAGCCGCCTTCCAGCAGGCTGACGCAGCGGCCGTTCGCGTGTTGCTTTGCGACGTCGAGAACGTACCCGGTCAGCGTCGCGAAGTCTTCGGTTTCGAGGCCCAGCGAGCCGATCGGGTCGAGCCGATGCGCGTCGAAGCCGGCGCTGATCAGCACAAGTTCCGGCCTGCTGTGCTCGGCGGCCTTGTCGAGCATCGAGCGGAACGCTGTCAGATAGTCGGCCCGCTGTGTGCCGAACCGAACCGGGAGATTGAACGTACTGCCGAGTCCTGCGCCTTTGCCGGTTTCATCGCTCGCTCCCGTGCCTGGATAAAACGGAAACCGGTGAGCCGAAAAAAAGGTGACCTGGCCGTCTGAGTAGAAGGTGTCCTGCGTCCCGTTTCCGTGATGCACGTCCCAGTCGACGATGAGCACTCGCGACAACCCGTGAGCCGCGATGGCGTGCCGGGCGGCGACGGCGACGTTGTTGAACAGGCAGAAGCCCATCGGATCGTCCGCCAGTGCGTGATGTCCCGGCGGCCGGACGAGGCAGCAGGCGAGGCGGTGCTTCGTCTCTGAGGCGAGGACCTGATCGACTGCCTCACACGCGGTCCCGGCCGCTTTCAAGGCAACGTCGAACGACTTCCGGCTGACAACCGTGTCCGCTTCGATCCTCCCGCCACCGGCTTTCGCGAATTTTTCGACGCGATCGAGATGCCCGGCCGAATGGACTCGCAGCAGTTCATCCCGCGTTGCGGCGCGCGGCATGCCGGCGTCAAATCGCGTGACAAGTTTCGAGTCCACCAGCTTCGTCGTGATCGCCCGCAGCCGATCGGCGCACTCGGGATGCTTCCCGGTGTCGTGTTCGAGAAACAGCGGATCGGAATACAGCAGCGGCATCGAGCACCCGAATGTCAGGTCAAACGCGAATGATCTTCTGAACGAGTGAGTCTGCTGAGTTCGCCAGACTCTGGCAATCAACCGGTTCGCTCTGCAATCCCTGAACTTCAGACATGATTTCATCCCAGAAGACAACACAGGGAACGGAGAAGCAGCGATGCCTGCGCGGTCTCTTTTGTTTTCTGGTTTCGTTGGCTTCGTTTGCTTCTGTTCCAGCCGGTCCGGCCTGGATTAACGACTCGAAAGTCGAGAACTCCCCAGCGAAACGTGGAACTTCCTCAAAACTGCCCGGCGGGCAAACTGTTACCAGCGACGGGCCTCGGTAAGATGCTCTCATGGCTGGAAACTCATTCGGACAACTGTTTCGCATTACGACGGCCGGCGAGAGTCACGGGCCGGGGAACGTGGTCATCATCGACGGCGTCCCGCCGGGGCTGCCGCTGACGGTTGAGGATTTTCTGCCGGACCTCGCGCGGCGACGTCCCGGTCAGAGCCGCATCGTCACGCAACGGAACGAATCCGACGAGCCCGAGATTCTGTCCGGCGTCTTCGAGGGACAGACGACGGGCACGAGCCTCGCCATCCTGATCCGCAATCAGGATCAGCGCAGCCGCGACTATGGCGACATCCGGGACAAATACCGTCCCGGACATGCTGACTTCAGTTTCGATGCCAAGTACGGCCTGCGTGACTACCGAGGCGGTGGGCGGTCGAGTGCCCGCGAGACAACGGTTCGCGTGGCGGCTGGTGTGGTCGCGAAGAAAGTCATCGAGACCGCGTTCGGTGGTTCTGTCGTCGGTTACGTCTGCCAGATCGGCGAGATTCGAGCGACGATTGACGACCCGGCGGCTGTCACGCTCGACCGGGTCGAAACGCTGCCAAATGGCGAGCCGAACATCGTTCGCTGCCCGGACATCGCGGCGGCCGGGCGGATGGTCGCGCTGATTGACGAGCTGCGTAAAGAAGGCGATTCAATCGGCGGAGCCGCAGAAGTTGTCGCCAGCAATATCCCGGCAGGCCTCGGTGAACCGGTCTTCGACAAACTGAAAGCCGACCTCGCGAAAGCACTGTTTACGCTGCCGGCGGTGCTGGGTGTCGAGTACGGCATCGGCTTCGGCTGTGCGACGATGCGCGGCAGCGAGAACAACGACGTGTTTGTTCCCGCAGACGGCAGCGAGCCGAATCGCAGCGGCGCTCCGGCGATCGCGACCGAGTCGAACCGTCACGGCGGAATGCTCGGCGGGATCTCGACCGGCCAGCCCATTGTGCTGCGGGCGGCGGTCAAGCCAACGAGCAGTCTGCCGATCGAACAGCGGACGGTGACACGTCACGGCGATCCGACGACGATCCGCACGAAAGGCCGGCATGATCCCTGCCTGCTGCCGCGGTTTGTGCCCATCGCTGAAGCGATGGTCGCCATCGTGCTCGCTGACCACTGGCTGCGCTGGCAGGCCCAGTGCGGTGGCTTTCCGGAATAGCTGTCCGGACCAGAAGTCGATTCGCGGCGGTGTTCGCCGGCTTCACGGCGCGCGAAAAACCAGCGTGCTTCTCCGGACGATTGGCACCGTCCCGCTCGCGGGACTGGATGTTCTGCTTTGGAAAACAGATCAGCAGCGACTGATTCACCAGGCCGAGGCTCCTGGACCGCACAACCGCGGCCACTATACTCCGGCCAATTCACTCGACCGGTCGGAGGGTTCCGGTTGAGACACGTTGAGTTCTCTCGCCGCCCTGCAGATACACAATCGTGGCAAGGATGTTTGAATGCCGCCGTCAAAGTCGTCGAAGAAGCAGAAGTCGATCTATCAGAAGCTGACGGAACTCAGCGGCAACCTGTGGTGGAGCTGGCAGCCGGAAGTCGCCGAGATTTTCCGCCAGCTTGATCCACCGCGCTGGACCGAGGTCTCGCACAACCCGGTCCGCCTGCTGAAAGACTTTACGCCGGAGTCTCTGGAAGAGCGCGCGACGGAAACCGTTCTGCATTCGCGGATTCATGCGGCTTATCGTCGCTGGCGCGAGTACATGGCGTCGCACGAAACCTGGGGCGACACGCACGCCGGTCTGCTGGGGGCGAGTCCGACCGCTTACTTCTCGGCCGAATTCGGAATTCACGAATCGTTGCCGATCTACTCCGGCGGCCTGGGCGTCCTGTCCGGCGACCATCTCAAAAGTGCGTCGGACCTCGGCATCCCGCTGGTCGCGATCGGATTGTATTACGAGGAAGGCTACTTCCTGCAGCGAATCGACGAGAACGGCTGGCAGCAGGAGGTCTACCGGCGGGCAGTCATTGACGATCTGCCGATCCGGCCGGCGGTTGGCAAAGACGGTGAGCAGATCGAGATCTCGATCGAAACCCGCTGGGGAGCAATTTACGCGCGCGTCTGGCATCTGCAGATCGGCCGGATTCCGCTGTACCTGCTCGATACGAACGTCGAGAAGAACGCGGAAGAGATTCGCAGTCTGACCTCGCGACTGTACGGCGGCGACCACCGCACGCGAATCCGCCAGGAGATCGTGCTCGGGATCGGCGGCGTCCGCGCTCTGCACGCGCTGGGCATCCAGCCAAGCGTGATCCACATGAACGAGGGGCACTCGGCCTTCGCTCCGCTGGAGATCATTCACCGGCGAATGGCTGACGACGGAATGTCGTTCGACGACGCGCTGCGGGACACTGCCGCGCAAAGCGTCTTTACAACGCACACGCCGGTTCCGGCCGGACATGACCGCTTCGACGCGGGACTCGTTGACGAGCACGTTGGACCGCTTGCCGACAAGCTCGGTCTGAACTACGAAGGCCTGATGGGACTCGGCCGGGTCAACCCGCAGGATCACGGCGAGTCGTTCTGCATGACGGTGCTGGCTTTTAAACTGAGCCGCCATGCGAACGCCGTTTCCAGTCTGCACGGAGTCGTCTCGCGGCGCATGTGGGCGAGCCTGTGGCCGTGGCAGGCGGAAGAAGAACTGCCGATCGGGCATATCACCAACGGCGTCCACGTTCCGACCTGGCTGGCCGCTCAGATGCGGGCGCTCTATGACCGCGTGCTGCCAGACAACTGGGCCGTCCGTAGTGGTGAACCGGAGGTCTGGGCGAACTTTGCGTCAGTCACCCCTGCCGAACTCTGGGAAACCCACGCGGCCCTGAAAGGGCGGTTGATCACGTACGCGCGAACCAAGCTGCGGCGGAAGGCCGAACGGGTGGGAGCATCGGCCGCCGAGCTGGAAGAAATCAAGGAAGCGCTCGATCCGCACGCTCTGCTGATCGGCTTTGCCCGCCGGTTTGCTCCGTACAAGCGAGCCGACCTGATCATGCGGGACCTCGATACGCTGGCCGAACTGATTCAGGACAGCAATCGTCCGGTTCAGTTTCTGTATGCCGGCAAAGCGCACCCGGCGGACGATCACGGGAAGGCGATCGTGCAACGAATTGTCGAACTGACGCGGCAGGAGCCGTTCAAGGGCCGCGTCATCGTGCTCGAGAATTACGACATCAGTATGGGCCGGCATCTGGTGCAGGGCGTCGATGTCTGGCTGAACAACCCGCGGCGGCCGCTGGAAGCATCTGGCACATCCGGGCAGAAGGTCGTGCTCAACGGCGGACTGAACTGCTCGGTTCTCGACGGCTGGTGGGCAGAAGCGTTTGACGGCCAGAACGGCTTCGCGATCGGCAACGGCCGGACACACGTTAATCAGGATGTGCAGGACGACCGCGACGCCAGGGCGCTGACGGCCGTGCTTCGCGACGAAGTCATCCCGCTGTACTACGAACGCGATGCCGACGACCTGCCGCAGGAATGGATTCGCCGGATGAAGCGTTGCGTCAGTTCGCTCGGCTGGCGGTTCAATGCCGACCGCATGGTCATGGACTATGTGAAGAGTGCGTACGTCCCGGCCGCCGGTGGTCTGTCCTGCCGGATGCCGTAAAGCGGCGCCTCTGCTTGCCAGGAGAAAGAGTTCTGTCCAGACGGATGGATTATGGCCCGGCGCGTCTCCACTTCCGGTTCCGGGACCTGTTCAGAATGCCGGTCCCGGTCACAGGATTTTGGCAGACAGCTCGCTATAGTGTGCCGCTTCCTGCGACCCGATTCCGGCCGCAGTGGTCCCGGAGACACAGACGTTCCAGACACTGCGGCTGCCGCCAGATAGACGTGGAGACTGAATTCAATGGCTGGACTGAACAAGTACGACAAACGACTGGAAGGCCTGGTGGTTGAGACGCGGACGCTGTGGGATCCCGCAGTCAAGGGGCTGAGCGACGACGACCGGGCCTGGCTCTCACAGGCGATCCACGAGTCTCCGGAACTGGCCAGCAGAATCAGCTACGAACGCGCCCACACCGGCTTCACGCGTGAGATCACCGTTACCATCGAAGACATCCAGCGTCTCTACCAGGAACGCGTCGCGGCCGGTTAATCACCACTCGTCGAATGTTGGGTGAGTCGAATTCAGCAACGCACGCACGACGCACTCTGTCACTGCGGACGGGCGACAACGTCGCGTTCCTCTGCTCATACTGCCCGGTTCTTTTTGAACGAGACGCTGGAACGGTGCCGGCCGGACGACTTTCTGACAGGGAACCCATGACTGACTTGAATGCTCCGCCGCAGCAACTGCAGGACGACGACGTTGCCGCGATTGACGAACTTCGTGAGGTCTACGCGCGGCTGTGCAGCGAACTCGGCAAGATCATCGTTGGCCAGAAAACGACGATCGAGCAGATGGCGATCTGCCTGTTCGCCCGCGGCCACTCGCTGCTGATGGGTGTGCCCGGCCTCGCGAAGACGCTGCTGGTCAGCCGGCTGGCCGAGACGATGAACCTGACCTTCAGCCGTATCCAGTTCACTCCCGACCTGATGCCGATGGATATTACCGGCACCGATATTCTGCAGGAGACGGCGTCCGGGCGACGCGAGTTTGAATTCGTCCGAGGTCCGGTCTTCGCCAACATCGTCCTGGCTGACGAGATCAACCGCGCTCCGTCGAAGACGCAGGCCGCGATGCTGGAAGCCATGCAGGAACACCGCGTCACGGTGATCGGTCGAACGTACCATCTCGAACCGCCGTTCTTCGTACTGGCCACGCAGAACCCGGTCGAGCAGGAAGGGACGTATCCGCTGCCGGAAGCGCAGCTTGACCGCTTCATGTTTCTGATCGATGTCGACTATCCGTCGCGGGACGAAGAGATCACGATCGCCCGCACGACGACTGGCGGGAAGATGCCGGAACTCGAACACATCCTCGACGCTGAGAAGATCATCCGGTTTCAGGAACTCGTCCGCCGCGTTCCCGTGCCGCAGCACATTTACGAGTTCGCGGTCGACCTGACGCGACGGACGCGACCGAACAGCGCCGACGCTCCCGGCTGGCTGAACCCACTGGTCGCCTGGGGCGCCGGTCCGCGAGCCGTCCAGTACCTCGTCCTCGGTGCGAAAGCCCGCGCGGCCCTGACCGGCAGCTACATGGTGCGTCTGGAAGACGTGCTGGAAGTCGCCGGCCCGGTGCTGACGCATCGCGTGTTGACAACCTTCGCCGCCGAGTCCGAAGGCATCTCGAGTGCCGACGTCGTCCGACGACTGGTGGAAGAGCTGACAGCCGAGGGTTAGGGCCATCGAATCATCGCAGGGCGTGTTATGACGCACCGCTTTGCCGTCGTCTTCAGTGTGTGCCAGTGCCTGGCCCCTCAACTGCACTGGCAGAGCCAGTGGCACACGAATGAAATCTCCAGAATTCAGGATCCCCGCCCATGCCCGCTTGCCGTCTGAAGTGGCTCTGCGTTCTGGCACCTCTCGTGATCGCAGGCTGTGGAGCGTCGACTCCTGATGCGACACCGGGTGCGGAGAGTTCATCTGACGCGGCGAGTACGAAGAAGCCGCGCGTTGCACTCATCATGAAGTCGCTGGCGAACGAGTTCTTTTCGACGATGGCCGCCGGTGCCGAGTCGCATCAGAAAGAGCACTCCGGTGAGTACGAGTTAATCGTTAACGGCATCAAGGATGAACGCGACCTCAGCCGGCAGGTCGCTCTGGTTGAGGAAATGGTCGCGGCGGGAGTTGATGCAATTGTGATTGCTCCAGCCGATTCGAGAGCACTTGTGCCTGCTCTGCGGCGAGCCCAGGACGCGGGCGTCGTCGTCGTCAATATCGACAACCGGCTCGACGCTGAAGTGCTGCAGCAGGAAGACGTCTCGATTCCGTTCGTCGGGCCGGACAATCAGGCTGGCGCGAAGAAGGTCGGCGATTACCTCGCGACGAAACTGCTGAAAGGTGACTCGGTCGCCGTACTGGAAGGCATTCGCACCTCGTTCAACGGCACGCAGCGGCGGCTGGGTTTTGAGGCCGCGATGAAGAACGCCAGCATCTCGATCGTCGACAGCCAGTCCGCCGAGTGGGAAATGAGCATTGCCAATACGATCGCGGCGGCAATGCTCAGCGAGCATCCCGAGATCAAGGCGATCCTCGCGGCGAATGACAGCATGGCTCTGGGCGCCGTTGCCGCGGTCAAGGCGGCCGACCGGGCGGGGAAGGTTCAGATTGTCGGTTTCGATAATATCTCGGCGGTTCAGCAGGCCATTCGCGATGGAGCGATCCTCGCCACCGCAGATCAGCATGGCGACCAACTGGCGGTCTTTGGAATTGAAGCCGCACTCAAGCTGCTCGCCGATCCATCGGCAGTGGCAGTGGCAGACGACGTCGAAACTCCAGTCGACCTGATCACGGCGGAATCGTTGGGAGAGTAGCGAAACTCGCACCGAGTTTCGGAGTGGGACTGAACGTCGCGGCGACTTTCGCTACGACGGGTTGCTTTCCGAAGCGACAGAATCAACTATGAAAAAGCTGCCGATTCCGCGATCGCTGCTGCAGTACGCTGGCCTGCTGGGTGTACTGCTGCTGCTGGTGGTTGTCTTCAGCCTGGCCAGTCGAAACTTCCTGCGGGCAAAAACGTTTACCACAATCGCAAATCAGATTCCCGACCTGACGTGCGTTGCTGTCGGCATGACGCTCGTTCTGATCATCGGTGGAATTGACCTTTCCGTCGGTGCTGTTCTGGCTGTCTCGTCGGCCGTGCTTGGAGTCCTGATGACGGACTATCAGTGGTCGCTTGAAGCGGCGACGGGGCTGTGTCTGCTGACGGGCTGTCTGTGTGGACTCTTCAACGGCCTGGTTTCAGTCGGTATGAGAGTTCCCTCGTTTATCGTGACGCTTGGGATGCTGGAGATCGCTCGCGGCGGCGCGAAACTGCTGACCGGTTCGCAGACGAAGTACATCGGCAGACCGATCGAAGCGATTGGTGAGCCACTGGCGGGTCTCGCAGTTTCCCCTGCGTTTCTGCTGTCGGTGAGTGCGGTTGTCGTTGCTCAGTTTGTCCTGACGCGAACCGTGTTCGGCCGGTACTGCCTGGCAATCGGATCGAACGCCGAAGCCGTTCGGATGTCAGGCATCCGTGTCGCTCCGTATTCGATCAGTGTGTTTGTCATCAGCGGGCTGCTCGCCGGCGTGGCTGGGCTCATTCAGACCAGCCGTCTGTCGAGTGCCGATCCGAACGCCGCTGTCGGGCTCGAACTGCCGGCCATCGCGGCGTGCGTGATTGGCGGGACCAGCCTGATGGGCGGACGCGGCAACGTGGTCAACTCGTTCCTCGGCGTGCTGATCATCCGCGTGCTGCAGACCGGGCTGGCGCACCTGGGCACGACTGACGCGATGAAGCAGGTCATCACCGGCGGCGTCATCGTCGCGGCTGTCCTGTTTGATGCCATTCGACGCTGCTGGGATGATGCCGGCGAATAACACGTTTCGACTGATTGCTGCGGTTTGAGCCAGCAAATCCGGTTGCTGTGTGTCACTGGCTCTATCAGTGGATCAGGGCAGCTCAGGCACTGACGAAGCCAGTGGCCTCAGGCATTTCGCTGACGGTGACGGCTCAGCCCACAGTTCTGGCGACATCCTGCAGCAGCCAGCCGACAAGCCAGGCCAGTCCGGACGCCGCCGCACCGGCGAACAGCGTTTCCAGACCGGCTCCGTACCAGGTCCGCTCAACAAAGCGGCTCTTGATCGCCCCGATCCCGAAGAACGCTGCGCCCGACATCAGGCTGCTGAGAAGAAACGGTCGCGGCAGAATTCCCGGCTGAAAGTAGTCGATCAGAAAGACGATCAGCGGCGTGCTGCCGACGATGAGAAACGCGATGAAGGTGGCGATGGCTGACTTCCAGCCGTTCGGACCTTCCAGTGCCAGACCGTGCTCGTCCTGCACCATTGTCTGAACCCAGCGGCCTTCGTCAGAAGTAATGACAGAGACGATCTCTTCCAGCAGATCGCCTTTGAAACCTTTGGCGGCGAAGATCTGGCGAATCTCTTCCCGCTCGCCATCCGGGCAAGTGGCGATGTGAAGCAGTTCTTCCTGACGGACGCGTTCGCGGAGTTCCTCTTCCGCACGAATTCCGTGGAAAGCGCTGACAGCCATACTGAAGCCGTCGCCGAGCAGATTGGCGAGACCGAGCACAATAACCACGCCGCTTGGCAATCCGGCTCCGGCGACGCCCGATACCACAGCAAACGTCGTTACTGTCCCGTCGACGGCTCCGTATACGAAATCGCGCAGATAAACCGACGTCGGCCCGCTCTGCAGACGCCGTCGGATTGCCTCCGGCGTATGCGACGCGCGAAGCCGGGATTCGGCGGGAGAATTTGGTTCCGTCATCACTAGTGTCCAGCAATGCCCTGTTTGCAGGAGGCGCATCAATGACCGCCAGTGCGGCACCGTTTTGTAGCGGCGTTGCCAGCAGACGATCGAGCGTGCTGAGACGGAAGTTTGAGGATTCTGTTGAGATCGCAGTCGCACTGAAGTCGTCGCTGGCGAGGGGGGCCGAAAGTTGAGAGACTCGCGGCGATTTGATTCCTCCGTCGTTTTCGGCGGCGAAGTTCTCTGTTTTCCTGAGTCTGATGCCCGGCACTGTCGCCGGTCTGTGCGGAGTTGCGATGTCTGGTTTGAGAGTACGGCGGCTGATCCAGCTCGCCGTTATCCCGTGTCTGGCTTTGTTGTCGACCGAAGTGTCGGCGTGTCAGGCAGCGGAAGAAGACGGTACCGCGGGAGCGATTCAAAACGTCTCGCTTGGCTTTGACGGGCTGATGAAACCGGGAAGCTGGTGCCGCGTCCGCGTCGCCTTGAGCGGTTCCAGTCCGATTCGAGTGGAAGCAGTCACCCCCGATCCGCTGGGCAATCCGGTGATTTACTCATCGGAAACGGTTCGTCCTTATGAAAGCGCCACGGTCGATCTGATGATCAAGCCGGGACGGCTGCAGACGGCACTGACGGTGCGCATCGTTGCGGAGTCGAACGGAGCCATCATCGAGTCGCGGCGGTTTGTTTCGGCCGGGACGCCCGGCAGTGATGGCGACTTCCGCGTCGTGAAACATTCGGCACCAACTGCCCTGTTCTGCGGCGGCTTTTCCGGAGGCTCGACGACCTCGGAGGAAAGCGGCGCCGACAACTCGAACAGCGGCGCGAGCCTGCTGAATGAACTGCGCGACGCAGGTATTGCGGTTTCGCAGATTGACCCCGAACAACTGCCGACGGACTGGCGGACTCTGGCGGCGTATCGCACAGTCGTTCTGTCACGCGAGTTTGAACTGACTGCCGAACAGAGTCAGGCGCTCGAACAGTGGGTCAGTCAGGGAGGACATCTTGTACTCGCAACAGGCGTTGGAGCCCGGGCACTGGCCGCGCGAACCCCGTCCGAAACCGCAACCGCAATGCTCGAAGTGCTTGACGCCGGAGGTGTCCGGTCGCTGCACGAGCAGACGCTGAAAGACGTCATGGCCAGTCTGGATGCGTCAGTGATTGACGGATTCCGCGACGCTGGCGTGCCGGAACTGCTCGACAGGCCACTGGATCAGCTTCCCGCAGCGCTGAGCAGCCTGAAGCTCGAACCCGCGAAGTCGCGGCTGCTGCGTGACACGCTGCGCAGCGTCCATCGTGAGCTGATCGGAGTCACTCAGAACCAGATCAACACGGCGCTGCAGAGTGGCCTGCTGGGGCAATGGGCGTTGCGATCGACGACGCTGACGGCGACAACGCTCAGCGACCTGACCGGTCTGGAAACGTTTATCTCCAGTTCGTGGAGCGTTCCGGTGGCGGGGCGGCACTGGGGAACCGTGATTACAGGCGAGGCAGGCAAAACGCTGGCGACTGGACTCGACGGAACGCTGCTCTCGCGACGCGGTTTCGGCTGCGGCCGGATCACCCTCTGCGGCGTTGCTCTGGATCAGTCTCCGATTTCCCGCTGGAAGGAAGTGCGCACATTTCTGGAAACGCTGATCGATCAGCCTGTTGAAAGCACACACGAGAACAGCGACCGGCGTCGTATTTCGAGCAGCGGGATTACCGAACTTGGCACGCAACTGTACGCGGCGATCGAAACCGTGCCCGACGTTGAGCACCGCAGCACTCTTGGCGTGCTGGGACTGACTCTGCTCTATCTGCTGCTGATCGGCCCGGCCGACTATTACCTGGTCCACCGACTGCTCCGGAAACCTCAGCTTACCTGGTCGACGTTTCCGCTGGCAGTTCTCATCGCGTGTCTGCTCGGCAGTGCGTCAGCGAGTTCCCGCAACAGCGGAGACGTCGAAACCCGGCGACTGGAACTTGTGGACCTCGATCCGGACAGCGGATTTGCGCGGACGATCACACTGTCGACGATCTTCAGCCCGCAGCACGCTCGGTATGAAGTTACCGTGCCGCAGGCTGCGCTCTCGACGCAACCGGCTGCCGCCAGTGATCGAGCTTACGTGAGCTGGTTCGGATTTCCGGAAGCGAACTACGGTGGCATGTACCGGTCGGCGGGCGTCGAGACCGGACGGCCGGAGTACCGCATGTCACCCGACGGCCGAGCGTTTGAGAATCTGCCGATTGCTGTCTGGTCGGACCGAATTGTCGCTTCGGAGGCTCTGAGTCAGTTTGACACGGCGCTGGTTGAGTCCAGCCTGCGGCGGACCGGCACCGGTCAACTGCATCGCGACAGCGGATTTACGCATCACCTGCCGTTCGCACTGCAGAACTGGGTACTCGTTTATGGAAACCGGATTTACTACCGCGATCTGCGGGCTGGCGGGCTGCTCGACGATACGTCCATTCCGCCCGGCAAAGCCTGGTCGCCCGGTGACTCGACGGTGACCGGCCGCGAGCTGCGCAGCTTTCTGACGGGTGCTGAATTCCGTTTCACGGATGACGAATCGAAGACGTCCACTGGCGGCGGCAAGTACTCCAAACATCAGGATAAATGGGACAGCCGGTCAACCAGCTTGCGCGACGTGATCCAGATGCTGACGTTTCACGAACTCGCTGGCGGCAACGGCTACACTGGACTGGACAACTTCGCCCTGCGGGAACTGGAACTCTCTGAACATGTCGACCTGGGGCGTGCCGTTCTGCTCGCCGAAGCCAGCAGTCACGTTTCTTCGCTGACAATTGGCGAGCAGGATTCGTCGGCCGGTGACCGTGACACAACGACGACCTTCGTCCGCATTCTACTGCCAGTGAGTGAAGCTCCGATTGTTCGCGAACTCCCGAAGTTTTCTGATTAAAGCCAGCTCGGACGCAGACGCGCGAAGCGGTCTGCTGTGCATTCAGAAGAAGCGTGAAAACCCGGTACGCGGTTGCGGCACACACGGCTTCGCGGTACACCCCGCGCGATCAAATCAACGGAATTGATTCCGGAAGCCACTGATGTCTGAGTCCGGCACTCCATTCACAGGAAAGTTCATGGTCGATTCGCTGCACCGTATTCTTTTGCGGTCGTCGAAGATCGCTGTCGCCGCGCTGCTCTGCTGCATGGGACTGCCACTGCTGGAGACCGTGTTGACGTTCGGAAGTGCGATCCCTTCACTGCCTGGAGATTTCGTGCAGATGTCGCATGCGGCCGAGCCTCAGAACACAAGCACCTTCGAGACGCCGCTTCCGGAACTGCTGAAGACATTCGTCGCCGAGTTCGTGGCGATTACGCCTGGCAGGGAAACCTTTCCGGCGTCGTTTGAAATGGGTTCGAGCGACGGCCCGGCGTCCGAGCGGCCGCGGCACCGCGTGACACTCAGCAAACCGTTCGCGGTTGCCCGCTACGAAGTCACTCAGAACCTGTACGCCGCTGTGATGGGCAGCAATCCGAGTCAATGGAAAGGTCCACGAAACTCGGCCGAGATGATGACCTGGTCGGACGCGGTGGCTTTCTGTGGAAAGCTCACGAAGCTGCTGCGCGAAGCGGGGCTCATTCAAAGCGACGAAGTGATTCGACTGCCGACCGAAGCAGAATGGGAATACTGCTGCCGCGCGGGCACCTCGACGCGATACAGCTTCGGCGACGAAGCTCAGCAGGACGGCGATACGGATACCAAAGCGACGCGGCTTGATGAGTTCGCGTGGCACACTGGCAATGCAGCCGGCAACGATCCTCCCGTAGGCGCCTTGAAGCCCAATGCCTGGGGACTGTATGACTTGCACGGTTATCTCTGGGAATTCGTCGAGGACGAATGGTTCGGAGATTATTCGGGGGCTCCCGCCGATGGTTCGGCGCGGACATCAGACAGGTCAGCAGTCGCGCGGCATGTTGTCCGCGGTGGTTCCTGGCGGGAGCGTTTCGGCCGGCTGACTTCTGCCGCTCGGATGCCCGTGACTGAAGAATTTCGCAGAGACGATGTTGGCTTTCGCTGCGTGCGGGCAAAGGCTGACTGAATCATCCATCGCACAGTGCCGGGGGAAACCCACTCCATTGACGGAGGCCTTCGCGCACCGAACCAGCCGGGTTTCAGGATCAGACTATGAGTTCTCAAGAGATGCAGAACACGGACGCTCAAACGGAAACAGCCGCGGTTGACGAATCGAACACCGCGACAGGCACTGTGGTGGAATCAGGAACTGCGGCGGAAGCGGCAGCAGCGCAAGCCGCGTCTGAGGAGACAGCTCCGGCAGCAGAGGCTCCGGCCGAACCCGAACCGACGTCAGCCACAGCCGATACTGCCGCGCCGACCGGGACTGACGTTGCTGCTGAAACGGTCGCTGAAGCGCCTGCCGAGGAAGCATCCGTCGAGTCCGCGTCTGATGAGGCTCCGCGCAAAGTTGTGCTGAACCCGTCCGGCGACAAGCAACTGAAAGCCGTCGGCAGCGTTCCTCCCTCCGACGACGAAATCACCGATCAGGATGTTGCCTACGCCGCCGCTGCACTGGCAGCCATCGCGACCGACACCGCAGCGCCCAGCGAAGTCGAGATCCCCAAAGACGTCGATCTCGGTGATCTGGAATCGGAAATTGAAGCGGCGATGCAGAACGAAGCGGCGGCCGTCACATCTGCGGATGTGTCGCAGCAGGAACTGCCTCACCAGGGTGCGCGGCTGCAGGGCATCATTCAGTCGGTGCATGGCGACGATGTCTTCGTCGATCTGGGCGTCCGCATACCTGGCATCCTGCAGGTGCGGCAGTTTGAAGGCACCGAACCGCCCGAAGTCGGCAAGCAGATTCAGGTCGTCGTGCGCAAGGTCGATGAGAATGAAGGACTGATCACGGTCAATCTGCCGAGCGGCAAGCAGAAGGGCGGCAACTGGGACGCGATCGAGGCTGGTCAGATCGTCGACTGCATGGTCAACAAGACCAACAAGGGCGGTCTGGAAGTCACCGTCGGCAGCATTCGCGGCTTTCTGCCCGCTGGTCAGATCGATCTGAAGTATGTCGACAACCTGGACTCGTACGTCGGGCAGAAGCTGACCGTCAAAATCACGGAAGCGAACGCGAAGAAGAGAAACCTGGTCGTCAGCCGCCGCGCACTGCTGCTGGAAGAGCGGCGTGAAGCGGCAAAAGACTTCTGGGAAAACATCGAAGAAGGAGCCGAGTTCACCGGGACGGTCAAGACGATCAAGGATTACGGCGTATTCGTCGATCTTGGTGGTGCCGACGGCTTCCTGCACATCGGGCAGATCTCCTGGACTCACATCAAGCACCCCAACGAGGTACTCAGCGAAGGCCAGCAGATCGAGGTCAAGGTTTCAAAACTTGAAAAGGAAAAGAAGCGGATTGGCCTGACAATGAAGGGCCTGACGCAGAATCCGTGGGAAGTCGCCGCCGAGCGGTACATTCCGGAATCAACCGTCACCGGCAAGGTCACACGGACGACCGATTTCGGAGCGTTCGTCGAACTGGAACCCGGTATCGAAGGCCTGATTCACATCAGCGAACTCGACTGGAAACGAGTCCGGCGGGCCAGCGACGTTGTGACGGAAGGATCGGAGATTTCGGCGAAGGTGCTCGAATTCGATGCCAACCGCCGGCGCATCAGCCTGTCACTGAAGGCGTTGACGGAAGATCCCCGCAAGGCGGAAGAAGAAGCCGCAGAGAGGGCCGCCGAAGAAGAAGCGGCCAACCGGCCACAGCGTCGTCCGCGCAACGATCTGAAAGGCGGCATCGGCAGTCCGGCAGCGGGTGGCGGCCTGTTCGGCAACCCGAACGACTTCACCTGATTGATGGCCGCTGCGCGACTGTGGGGCACGATCGTCGTTCTGTCGACGGCTTCGCTGGCAGTCCTCTGGCTCACGGAGATCCCGCTGGGGATCTCCGGCGAGTGGACCTGGTCACGCATCCCGACCGATCTGTTCGCTGCCGATGTTCTGTTCGCGCTGGTTGAGACAGCGATCGTCGGCACGCTTCTGCTGTTGATCGCCTGGGCTGGACTGCGCCGCGTCGGGGGCTGCTCGCGCCGCGAGCTGGCCGCCTGGCTGAGTGGTTTGACGGTGATCGGTTTTGTCTGGCTGTCGACTGTGCAGAGCACTCCGCCCGTGCCGTGGGACAACGGCAAAGTTCCGTTCGTCCTCTATTACCCCGGCGTGTCGGGCTACTTTCACAAGGCGCGGTACGAGATCGACGACGCCGGCCGTTTTCTGTCCGGCTACGAAGACCTGATGGCTCAAGGGGATGTTCTGCATGTCGGGACGCATCCGCCGGGGCTGTTTCTACTGTACCGAGGCCTGCTGCGAGTGACTGAAGCGTCGCCGGCTCTGTGTGACCTCGCCGCTGCAACGATGTCGGACTCCGTGCAGGAATCGTTCGCGACGGTCGAATCCAACATCCGTTTCCGCGGCCTGGGGCTGTCGAGGTCTGATCGCGCGACGATCTGGCTGGCGGCGCTGCTGACGCAACTGGCGTGCGCGGCCACTGTGATTCCACTGTTTGCGCTGATTCGGCTGACGGCGTCCCGCGAGGCAGCCTGGCAGGCGATCGCGTTCTGGCCGCTGCTGCCGGCGCTGGCCATCTTTCTGCCGAAATCAGATGTCCTGTTCACACTCCCGGCCGCGAGCCTGCTCGCGACCTGGCTGTTCGCCGTTCAGAAGCGATCGCTTGTTTCCGGAGCCATCGCGGGCATCATCGGCTGGGGCAGTCTGCTGCTGAGTCTCGCCTTTCTGCCGATCGGCCTGATCGCCGTTCTCTGCGGCGCTGTCTCCGCGCGAACGGGCTCGTTGATCGATAATGAGCGTGGAACCGCTTCGACATCGATCGACCCGCCATCGATCACTCTTGCGTCACTCGCTCAGATCCTGTTGCGTCCCGCGATCGGCGGCACGCTGGCATTCGTCGCTTTGACACTCGGGTTCGCAGTCGTGGCAGAGATCAATCTCGGGCGGGTCTGGGTCCTGAATTATCAGAATCACGCGGCGTTCTATTCACAGTTCGAACGGACCTGGTGGAAGTGGCTGCTGGTCAATCCGGTCGAACTGGCTTTCGCCTGCGGCTTGCCTGTCGCCGTGTTGTGCGTTTCGGCCGTTCGCCGTTCCATTGTCAATCGCGATGAGCCGAAGAGGAGGCTGCAGACGCTGTGTGCCGTCGGTGTCTGGGGCCTGCTCTGGCTGAGCAGTAAGAACTCGGGCGAAGCAGCCCGGTTGTGGATTCCGCTGCTGCCCGTCCTGCTGTGGCAGCTCGCCAGCCGTTTCGACGTTTCTGTTTCAGCGTCGGCTGCCGAGACGTCGCCACACGGACTCAGCCGTCGAAGCTGGCTGATCCTGCTGACGTTGCAACTGGCCGTCGCCACGCTGACCGTCCTGCGCGTCAGCGGGTTTCATTTCGAAGCCGGTGCCGTCGTAACGAGTCCAGGCAACTGACCGGCGAGTATTTTTCTCAGACTGAGCATTCCTCGACACTGCGTCATGACGATTTGCAGAGTCGATGACGAGTCAACCGCCGCCGTTGAATCTGCCCATCTGTAACTCTCAGGGGGTAGGCCTTGTGATTCTTTGCGTGTCTCGGCGTCTTCGCGACTTTGCGTCGGTTCTCAAGATCGGATTTGCTCACTCTGAGTTCATTTAACAGAGCCCGCTGTCGCAGTTAGGCTCATCGCCGAGTTGACTGCACTGCTTTCGCCTTGAGGAATCCTCGCGATGAGTACGCGAACGAAGCCGTTGATCTCCCTGTTGATTCTGCTGCTCGCAGCGGCCGCGGAACCGCCGTTCTGCCAGGCCGCCGAGGAGACCGAAGCGGCGACGAGGCAGTACGCGGCGGCCGTCGGGTTTCAGAATCAGAAGCTGTATGGCGCCGCTGTCGACGAGTGGCAGGCGTTTCTGAAGAAGTTTCCCGAAGACCCGCGGGTCGAGCGAGCGTGGCATTATCTCGGCATCTGCTCGCTGCAGGAGAAGCAGTTCAGCGCGGCAACTGCCGCGTTTGAGACAGTCGTCAGTAAGTACCCGAAGTTTGAACTACTCGACCAGTCGCTGCTGAACCTCGGAACGGCGCAGTACGGAACAGCTCAGAAGTCGCAGAAACCGGCGGACTATGCCGCAGCGGAGAAGTCGTTCGCGCAGGTGCTCAGCCGGTTTCCGCAAAGCGAGTACGCAGCGCGGGCTCAGTATTACCTGGGCGAGTGCCGGTTTCAGCGCGGCGAGTTCGCTCAGGCTGCCGCGGCTTATGACGATTTGATTGCGAAGCATCCCCAGAACGAACTGGTTGCCGACGCGCTGTACGCACTCGGAACCGCGCGTGAAGAACTCAAGCAGTCGGACGCGGCGAGCGCGGCGTACGATCGGCTGACGACGAAGTTCCCGCAGCACCCGCTGGTCACGGAAGTCCGGATGCGGCAGGCTGAGTTGCTGTTTGCTGACGGGAAGTTCGCCGAAGCTGAGCCACTCTTCGCGAGTATTCGCAGCAAGCAGGGATTTGCACTCGCCGACCTCGCAATGATGCGGCAGGCCCGTTGCGTCTACGAAGCTGGAAAGCTCAACGAAGCTGCGGCGCTCTACTGGGACGTCACGCGAGCGTTTCCCGAGACAAAGCACTTCGCCGCCGCTGTGCTCGCGGGGGCGAAGTGTTATTTCCTGACCGGGCAGTACGCGAAAGCCCGCAGCGGGCTGCAGCGGATCGCGACACTGGCCGTGCCCGAAGCCGCCGAAGCCAATCAGTGGCTGGCGCGCTCGTACCTCAAGGAAGGACAGCCGACGCAGGCTCTGCGTGTGATCGATGAGGCGCTGCGACGGTTCCGCAACAGCGATCAGGTTCCGGACCTCGAACTGGCCCGAGTCGACACGCTGTATGAGATCAAAGACTCGCGACCGCAGACCGTTGAGCAGTATGCCGCCTTTGCAATGAAATACCCGCAGCACGCGCAGGCGGCTCAAGCGCAGTACATGGCCGCGCTGACGGCGCTCGACGGCAGCGATCCTGCTGCGGCCGGACGCTACGCTGAGCAGTTTCTGCAGAGATTTCCCAACGACGCGTTGAAGTCGGACGTTCTGTTCATCGCGGCTGAGAGTCAATTGCTGAGCGGCAATCACAAGGCGGCGGCAGAGAGCTATCGCGACTTTCTCGCCCGAAGTCCGCAGCACGCGAACGCACCGCAGGCGCGAGTCCGTCGCGGTCTGGCGCTGCATCTGGCGGGCGAGTATTCGGAAGCGATCGCCTGGCTTGAAGGACAGCTTGACAAACTCTCGGACAAGTCGCTCCGCAGCGAAGCACTCGGTCTGATCGGCCGCAGTTACGCGTCGCAGGAGCGCTTCGAGCCCGCTGCCGCCGCACTGCAGAAGTCGTTTCTTGAAGACCCGAATCGGGAGCAGAACGACGAGACACTGTTGATTCTCGCCGACGCGTACCGCCGCACCGGTCGACCTCAGGACGCGAACGAGCAACTGCAGAAACTCATTCAGCGTTTTCCGAACAGCAGCCGCCTCGACGAAGCGCACTTCCGGCTTGGTGAGGCCGCGTACGCAGCGGGAGATCTGCAGAAAGCTACCGCCGAATACGCCGTCGTCATCACGCAGTGGCCGACGGGAACGTTCGCGCCGCACGCGCAGTACGGCCTGGGCTGGACGCTGTTTCATCGGGGCGAGTCGGCAAAGTCGATCGACGCGATGACCGAGCTGATCGAGAAGTTCCCGCAGTCGGACCTTCGACCGAAGGCACTCTATGTACGGGCGATGGCCGAGTATCAGGCCGGCGATCACACGGCAGCGCTGCAGGATGCCGACGCGTTTCTCGCCAGTGATCCGACAGGTAACGACCGCAGCGACGCGCTGTATGTCAAAGGTCTCGCGCTTGCGGGTTCGCAACGATTCGAGCAGGCTGCTGCGGTCTACTCACAGATTCTCAACGAGTCTCCGAAGTATGCGGCGGCCGACAAGGTCGCGTATGAACTTGGCTGGGCGTATGTCGAACTCGGCAAGACCGACGAGGCCGTCGCCGCATTCCGCAAACTCGCGGCTGACTTTCCGCAGAGTCCGCTGGCGGCCGAGAGTCAGTTCCGCGTTGGAGAGTCGCTGTACGCCGCCGAGCGTTATTCCGAAGCCGCCACCGCATATCGCAAAGCCGCTGCTCAGGCCGGCACATCTCCCATTGCCGAGAACGCCCTGCACAAGCTCGGCTGGAGCCTGCTCAATTCCGACCAGTTTGCCGACGCGGCAACCGCCTTTGACAATCAGCTCAAAGCGTTTCCGTCAGGAGAACTCGCGGGTGACGCTGCCTTCCTGATTGGCGAGTCACGTTTCCGAGCGAAGGACTGGAAGGCGGCCATCGCGGCTTACGAACACGTCGTCAGTGATCGCAGCCCGAACTATCTCGCGCTCTCGCTTTATCGATCGGGCGAGTGTTCGGCGAATCTCGAACAGTGGGCCGCCGCGAAGAAGCAGTACGAACGCGTGCTCGCCGAGTTCCCTGACTTCGATCTGAAAGCCGAAGCCCGCTGCGGCCTGGGCTGGGCATTGCAGAACGAAGGCGAGTACGACAAAGCGATTCCGGTTTACGAACAGGTCACTGAAGAGACTCAAACCGAGACCGCAGCCAAAGCACGCTTCATGATCGGCGAATGTCTGTTCGCTCAGAAGAAGCACGACGAAGCGACCCGCAACTTCCTGAAGGCAGCGTTCCAGTACGGCCACAAGGAATGGTCCGCGATGGCCTGGTTTGAAGCCGCCCGCTGCTTCGAGGTGCTCAAAAACGTCGAACAGGCTCGAAGCTGCTACTCACAGTTGATCGAAAAGTTCCCGCAGCACAGCAAAGTCGCCGACGCGAAACGCCGTCTGGCCGCATTGAAGTAGACAGCGCAGTCATTGACGCAAAGTCGCGGAGACGCAGAGTTTCGCAAAGGAAGAATCTCAGGTCTGACTCATTCACGTATCAAAGTCGGCGAAATGTCGGCAAGCTGCTGACTCCCTGCTTCTTTGGGTTGCTTTGCGACTTAGCCCTTTGCGTCAGCGACCGCCTGATCGCTGACGTCAGATCAAGGATCAGCTTTATGCCAGAGACAATCACCGACGCGAACGGCGTCACTCGTTGCTGGTGGTGCGGCGAGTATCCCGATTACGTCGCCTATCACGACGACGAGTGGGGCCGGCCGGTCGACGATGATCTGCGGCTGTTTGAGAAGATCTGCCTCGAAGGCTTTCAGTCCGGGCTGAGCTGGCTGACGATTCTCCGCAAGCGCGAGAATTTCCGCCGCGCGTTCAAGAACTTTGACTTCCGCAAGGTCGCCCGCTTCAACACGGCCAGCGTCGAGCGTCTGCTGCAGGACGCGGGCATCGTGCGTCATCGCGGCAAGATCGAGTCGACGATCAACAACGCGAAGCGCGCGGTTGAACTCGTTGAAGAGACAGGCTCGCTGGCCGCATTTGTCTGGCAGTTTGAACCCGACAGTCACTCACACTTCGACGGCTGCCGCTCACAAACCGCCGAGTCCAAAGCACTGAGCAAGGCCCTGAAAAAACGAGGTTGGAGCTTCGTCGGCCCCACGACCGCCTACGCCTTCATGCAGTCGGTCGGGATCGTCAACGACCATCTTCCCGAGTGCGAGTGCTTCGAGCAGGTCGGCGCCGCGCTGGCGAAGTTCAAGCGTCCGCTGTGACGGATTCGGCGCGTCTGGAGTGCTTCCGCGTACGCATGACACCTGCAGCGCACGCCGCTATCGTTCTGTGCGCATGGGTGGTGCCTGCTGGCTGATCGCGTTGTTTGGAAGGGCCAACTGATGAATTCCGATTTCGCTCCGTTGTCGATTCTGAAGCTGACGAATACCCGCTGCTTCGCGGAGGCTCAGATCGACCTGGATCCTCGATTGACCGTGATCATTGGCGAGAACGGGACAGGCAAGACGACGATTGCCGAGGCGATCGCGTCGATGTCCTGGGGTGACGATGAGGGCCTCAAGTCGTTTCCGCTGCGACGCGGGACCGAAAGCGGTGAAATTGCTGTTCACTGCAGTCGCGTCGAGCCGGACGGGAAAGATCATCACGGCCACGGTTGCCGCTGGGACTCGGAGCGTGAGCGAGGCGAGTTGCCGCGGGATACCTACGTGTTTGCGTACGGTCGCTACCGCCGTGTGCAGTTCCCCGAGGACTTCGACGATGAGCTGGCTACCGACCGGGAGCGGAGTGAGACCGGGCCGCTGGCTGCGCTGCGGATGCTCGACCAGATGTCGGACGACGCGTACCGCTATCGCAGTCTGACGCTCAACGAGCCGGATGCCCGGCTGCTCGGACAGCTCAATCTGAAGCTGCGGGCGATTTACGAGGCCATCGACCATGACCCGCGAATGGGGGCTTTGTGGGAGCGGCTGAATCTCTCGCTCAAGGAACTGGGCCAGGGGCTCGAAGAGCTGCGCATGATCGAGGGGAAGTTCGGCTTCACTCCGCGGTTGGTGCGGAAAGGTGTCGAGCTGGGGATCAACGAACTGTCGGACGGTTATCAGGCCATTCTGGTCATCGTGATTGACCTGCTGTGGCGTTACCGCTTTCTGTTCCCGATCGATGACGAACCGTGGGCCGGTTCGGCGATTGTTGTGATTGACGAAGTCGACCTGCATCTGCACGTCCGCTGGCAGCGGGTTGTGCTGAAGCAGTTGACGACTCTGTTTCCGAACACGCAGTTCATCGTGACGACTCACTCGGCGGCGGTCGTTCAGGGAGCGATCGACGACGGCTTTCCCGTCGTCGTGCTGCAGGAGAAGAAGGGAGCGGTCGTTCCGAAAACGCTCAGCGACCGGAAACGGAAACAACTGCAGGGAGCGGATATCGCGTCGCTGCTGACGGAGAGCAACCTGTTCGGCGTCAAGTCGCGGTACTCGCCCGAGTATCAGGAACTGGAAGCTGAACTGCAGAAGTTGCGGCGGAAGATGGAGAAGGGTCAGGCGACGCAGGCCGATCATGCCCGGATGTTCGAGCTGGCGGACATCTTTGAGAACCTGATGGCCGGAGAGGAAGAACGCCGGGCGGACGGAGCGTTTCTGTCGGAGATGTCGAAGCTGAACACCGCCTTTCTGAAGGACATCGCTGCCGAACTCGGAAAGGAGCAGTAACGTGCGCAGACTCAAACGCGACGGATTGAACCTGCCTCCTGCCGGCTGGGACCAGAAAGTCGACGCTGCGTTTCCGAATAAGGCGGCCTTCGACCAAAAGGCGGCTGAGTTCGAGCAACTTGACATCGACGACGACGATCGGCAGCAGGGCTTCAAGAAGTTCGGCGGGCACACAATGGCTCAGACCAGCAGCAATAAGCCGACATGGAAGACCTTGTGGTCGAGCGTCAAAGCCGTGAAGGACGAACTGGATAAGATGTCGGACGGTCGCTGCGCGTACTGCGAGCAGTTGATCAATGCTCGTCGGTCAGGGCAGGTCGAGCACTTCAAACCGAAGTCGCTGTTCCCGACGCTGACTTATGACGTCGACAACTACTTCCTGGCCTGCAATGGCTGCAACGGAGCGAAGAGCGACAAGTGGCCGGATGACGGCACCAGCTACATCCGCCCCGACGAAGGCCAACCCAGCCGCCGCTTCACATTCACCGAAGACGGCCGCATCAAAGCCAACATCGCCGGCAGCGAATCCGAAACCACGATCAAAGACTTTGAACTCGGCCGAGGCGGTTTGGTCCGAGCCCGAAAAGTCGCCATCGCTCAAACCATCGGAACACTTAAAGACCTGCTCGACGAACCTGCCATCCCCGTCGACATCAAACGCCGCCTCGTCCGAAAACAAATCCGGCGGGTTCAGTCCCAACCGACTGGCTACTCAACGGCGATTGTGCAGGTGATCCGTGAGACGTGGAGTAGAGCACTTCCAAACGACCGATTGTGATTCACAGCGTTCGGTCTGATCACGGTTCGGGCTCTAGAGATTCAAGCACGCCAATCATGTCGGCCACTCTAGTGACCATTGCTGGCTGAGTGGAATTGAGATGCGGCAGCAGAAGTCCCGCCGAAACCCACGTTAGAAAGTCGGCGGTCAAGTAATAGCTACTTGGTTTCCCAGGGACTTTCTCCGGAAACTCAGTTTCGCGTTCTGTACTCATTGCAAGAACGCGTAAGTAATCCAGAACTCGGCTTCGTGCCTTTCGCGAAGCTTTTGCGGCGGCAGCCGCAAATATGCTTAGAGGATGGCTTCGACTCAGGTCTGCCAGCGTGATCAGGGCCTTTTCATCAACCGAGCCGATCTCTGTGACAATGACTGAAGTTCCTGTCGAAAAGATCTGCGGCTCTTCAAGTTCTCGATGATCGCCACAAAGTCTCGCCAATACTGAAATTGCTGGTGAGTACTCGAATTCCCTTACTGCGTGGATCAGTAGGACACGATCGCGTGTCGTCTGAGCCTCTGAAAGGGCCGTCGTCAGCACAGGTGCAGCGACGAGTCCGATCTCCGCTAGCTCTTGTGCTTCTTCAGCATTCTTTGGCGGAACTAGAGGCTCTAGTGAGGCCTCAACCAATCGACGAGTAGCTGATGGCACTTCGCGAGCTGTCTCAAGGCATTGAGCCGCGAGAAACACAGCACTCTTGTCCTCGCACAAAAGCAATGAGCGGATCAATGTCTCTGCGTCGACGCTCTCGATGCCTGCCGCCAGCAGGATGACTTCGTGCCACCAGTCGTCTTCAGCGTGTTCGGCCAGGCGGGTGACGTCGTCTTTGCGGGCCCAGTCGAGGGCGGTCAGGTATTCCTGGAACGTCAGGTGCGAGAACGCAAACTGGTGGTCGGCGCGTTCGATCAGGATGCCGCTGCGGTCGCGGATTTCTTCAATGATCTCGGCGGCGGTCGCGGTGCAGGCGAATGAGGCAAGCTGCTCGTCGAAGATGCGGACGACTTCGGGTTCGGCGATCTCGGAGAGGTGGTTCTCGTGCATGTGCCGGGCGAGGGCTCCCAGCAGGATGCGTTTCTCCGCTGCGTCCAGCCTGCCGATCATCGCTCCTTCGCGGAACTTCGACGCGTCCCATTCGTAAAGCAGCGCGTCGGTACATTTCTCGTACAGCGTGACGCGGTGCTCGGGAATGCGGTGTCCCAGAAACCGGTGGACGACGCACAGGATCGTGCAGAGCAGCGGTGTTGTGGCCAGTCGTTTGACCGCGCGGCTTTTCTCCAGCCGACCGATCAGGTCGTTCGCGGCGAACTCGGCATCCTTCTCGGCCTGCCGCTGCTCTTTCCGCAGACTGGTTTCCGCGGCCAGGCACCACTTGTGGACGTAGCTGGAAACGTCGCTGTCGGACATCGATTCCAGGTTGGTTTCCGTGAAGCCTTCCAGCCGGTTGTTCTCGCCCCGCACAAACCCCGACGGTCGGCTCGTGACGACGATTGGTGCGTTAGGAAACTCTTTGGCCACAGACGCGATGATGTTGGCAAGCAGAGCGGCCTGATGTGTCGGTGATTCATCCAAGCCGTCAACCAGGATGACTGCACGCCCCGTCGCCAGAGCGTCGTCCAGTGTTTCTCTCTCGCAACCGGCGTAGCGCCTCAGGAACTCGATGTCGGAGACAAGGTTGACTTCGCCGCTCCATTCACGGACCGTCACAACGAACGGCAGACAGTTCTCTGGCAGACCGATCTTCGGCCCGAGTTCCCGCTGGGCGAGCTGCGTGGCCAGCCAGGCAATCAGCGTTGTCTTGCCACTGCCCGGCACGCCGACGATCAGCAGGTGCCGCTGATTTTGCAGAGCGATGCTCGCCTCAACCCGCTGCCCCGGCAGCAGCGGCATGTTCTTCAGCAGCTCCTCGTCGATCGGTCCTGAGGGAAACGCTACCTGCAGGAACTGCGGCACGTAGACCTGATCGAGGTCGAGCATGACCCGCTCGGCTGTCTGGATGCCGCGGATCTCGTGCCTGCCGAAGCGTTCGCGGATGAAGTCCCGGTAGCGGTCTTCCAGAACGTTCAGAATCCGCTGCTCGTCTCCCGACTGGCGGGCGGCGAACAGGTCGAAGTCGCGGGCGCAGCGAATCTCGAACTGTTCGACTTCCGCGTACCCATCCGCAAAGCCTCGCTGTGCCCAGCGGCTCAGCAGACGCCGGACGTCGGCCAGCGTCCGGTCAGACATCTCTGCCGAACCACGGGAGGCCAGAGCTTCGACGACGCGATCCTTCGCTCGCTGTCGCCGGTTCTGTCGGACCGATTTGGGCAGACTCTCATCCTCGCGACTCGACTGGACAGCCGTCAGAAACAGCTCGTCGACCGGCTGACGGAGTTCGAGTTTGAGGTCGGACGCATCCATTGCGGTTCTCTGGCACTTTGGTTGGAGCCTTAAGCTTCCGCGGCGGCGCGCATTTTTTCGAGGCCGATTTTGGCGACTTCCAGCGGGTCCTGTTGCCAGAGGTCTTCGCGGAAGAGTTCGAGCGAAAGGAAGCCGTCGTAGCCGATTTCCCGGAGCTTGTCGCAGTAGAGCTTCAGGTCGATGGCTCCGTCGCCGGGCATGACTCGGTCGGGGTCGTGCTGAGTGGACGGCGGAGGATCGGCGGGGGCGTCGTTGAAGTGGGAGACGGCGATCTGCTCGGCCTTCAGCTTGCCGATCGATTCAATCGGGCCGCCGCCGACGTAGCAGTGGAACGGGTCGATGACGATGCAGGCGTCGGGGTGATCGCAGCGGTTGATGATGTCGATCGCATCTTCGATCGTCTTGAACTCCTGGACGAAACCCAGGTACTCCATCGCCGGAATCACGCCAAATTCGCGGCCGAGTTCCAGCAGTTCGTGATAGTGCTTTGCTCCGAGTTCGCGGTCGCAGACACCGTGCGGCGGACCGGCGACGGCGTAAGGGGCTCCGACAGCGGCGGCCTGCTCGAGCTTGCGGCGGGCTTCGTCCATTGCCTGCTGATGTTCTTCACCGGCCGGCTGAAACCAGCCATGAATGTGAATCGTCGTTGGCACGGCGAGACCCGCGTCGTCGACGGCTTTGCGAATGTCAGCCAGAGAGCCGCCCGCTTCCAGATGAGCGTCGATATCCATGTGCCACAGCTCAATCGCTTCGTAACCGGCTTCTGCGGCGATGGCGATCTTCTTTAGAATCGGCTGCGGTTTGATGGTGCTCGAATTCAGGCTGTAACGAAATCCCGACATGGTCTTGTCCCGGCTGAAACGACAGTGTGCAGTGTTGAGTCTTGCGGCTCAGAATAAAGTCCGGCAGCGATGTCGCACGATATCGGTGGCTCGTCGTGGTCGCAATTCGCGGCAATGCAGGCTGGACCAGACGCAGTGCCGTTCCGGCAGTAGTTTCGTGAGGTTACCGGAACGGCGCTGCGTCTGGTCCGGCCTGCTGATTTGCCTCGCGCTTTCATCGGTAACCGGATGCGGATCGTCGGAGCCAGTCAAAGAAAACGTCGCGGCAGCGGAATCGACGAATGAGCCTCGTCAGGCTAATCCGACTGCTGACGCAGCGGATTCGTCGAACGAACTGGTTACTCCAGTTGAAGTGCCATCGCGGAAAGCTGCGGCAGAGACTTCCGAGAAGCAGTTGCGACCGACGTTTCCTCAGCGGGAAATCACCGACGAGCAGCTTCAGCAGGCGGGGCTGGTGCAGTTCTCAGCAGGACCGATGCGGCTGGTGACGGACCTGGCGAGCGACGATGTGAACCCGTTGCTGACCGTAGGCACGGCAATCGCGAAGTTCTGGCCACAGCGGTTTGGTGAACTGCTGCCGGCAGAAGACGGCAGCGACTTCCGCTTCACCGCGTACGTGATGCGCGACCGCGAACTGTTCGCTCAGGCCGGGTTGCTACCGGCGGATCTGCCACTGCTGTTTCACGGGCGGCAGGAAGGCTCGGAGTTCTGGATGAACGACCAGACGCGCGACTACTACCGCCGGCATCTGTTTCTGCACGAGGCGACGCATGTTTTCATGCGTCACATCGGCGGCGAGGCGGACGAGTTGCCGCTGTGGTTTCTGGAGGGCATGGCCGAACTCGTTGCAACGCATCTCATTGCCGACGACGGCTCGATCGCGTTCAACGTCTTCCCTGACGTGCGCGAACGGTTCGCCGGACTCGACCGCATGGAACTGCTGCGGCAGGACATCTCGGAAAACGGAGTTCGTTCGATCGAGGACGTGACGCGGCTGCGGAACGGCGACTTCTCACGGCTCGAAACATACGCGTGGGCGTGGGCGCTGTGTGCCTTTCTGGATTCGCATCCGGAGACGCGCGACGGCTTTCGCGACGCCGTGCGACATCTGCGCGAGCGCTCGCTGCCACCGTGGCTCGCCGAAGTTGCTGCAGGCGATCCGGTGGGGCTCGAAGTCGCCTGGACGCAGTTCGTCTCGCATGTGACCTATCGGTTCGATTTTGAGCGGACGCGGATTGCGATTCTTGACGGCATGCCGCTGACGGGACCGCAGTCGGTCGACGTGCGGAGCAATCGAGGCTGGCAGTCGAGCGGTGTGCGCGTCGAAGCCGGACAGCGATACTCCGTCGAGTCGGCAGGGCAGATCACGCTGGCGGACACACCCAGACCGTGGGTCAGCGAGGCGGACGGGATCAGCTTTCAGTACGTCGACGGGCTGCCGATCGGCCGTCTGCTGGGGACGGTGCTCTCGGCCGAGGGAGACGCTGCGACGCGAGCGAGGTCGATGCTCAACGAACTGCCGCTCGGGAACGCGGCCGGGTTTGTCGCGCCGGTCAGTGGGACTCTGTATCTGCGCATCAACGACGACTGGGGCAGTCTGGCCGACAATCGCGGCGCGTTGCGGGTGACGATTCAGAATTCAGATTGAGATTCCGTCGCCTGGCAGTGGCAAAGCTGCAATGGTTTGAACAGAAGAGAAGAAGGTAACGAAGAGGGGCTGTTCTCTTCGTTACCTTCTTTGCATTTGTTTTCTGAATCTTCTGAAGGGCGCACGTTCGCAGTGCGTTTCTACTGGCTGTCGTCGCTCATGCCCTTGAGGGCTTCCAGGAACGACTGGAATTCGTGTTCGCAGCAGTGGCAGTTCTTCAGGTGCGTCCGGACTTCTTCCAGCGCGTCGGAGAGCGGCTGCCCGGCGAGGTGCGTTTCGGCGAATTCGGCCAGGTGGTCGAGGCAGCCGCTGCAGTCCAGTTCGTCAGACGTTGTCTCCGCGACAAGCTGCATCAGCATGGCGATTTGTTGTCGGGTCAGTGGCATGATTTGCTCCGCCTCACTGTGACAGACCGACGAGGTCGTCGGCGGTGTATCCGGCCTGCTCAAAGCCCTGCTTCAGACGCGTGCGAGCGTCGTGAACGAGCTTGTAGACGGCGTTGGGGTTGCTGTCCGTACGTCGGGCGATTTCCTCAATCGGCACACCGTTCAGCAGTGCCTGAATCGCCCAGCGCTGGCGATCTGTCAGCCGTTCGTCGATCAGTTCCTGCAGCTTGCTGAGCAATGAATTCCGTTCGGCGCTGGCCGACGGTTGCTCAGTGGATTCGTCAGCGAACTCGATCCGCAGCGCGTTGCCGTCGGTAATTCCGTCGAGCGAAATGTCACGAGTCCGTTTCCGCCGCAGCTCGCTGGTGGCCAGCCGGACGGCGACCGACATCGCCCACGTGCTGAAGCGGCTGCGGCCTTCAAACTGGTCGAGGCGGTCAAGAATCCGGACGAGCGCGTCCTGAGTGACGTCTTCGACAAACGCGTCGTCGCTGGCCTTCGACAGAAACGCCCGACGCAACCCGCGCAGCAGCAGGTCGCGGAGCTGTTCGAGTGCCTGCGGCTGCAGAGTCGGATCGCGGAGCCGATCGACCCAGCCGTTGTCTTCGTGAGTGGCGGACATCCCGTCTGCCTCCCGAGGGCGATTGAGGAAATACGACGGCGATCAATCTTGTGGAACGATGTGGGGCCGGACAAGGTTCGCCCAGATTTCGTAACCGGCTTCGGTCATATGCAGGCCGTCCTTCAGAAAGAGTTCCGGTCGCGGCGTGCCGTCGTCGCCGAGCATCGGGGCGTCGACGTCGACAAACTCCAGCCGGTCATTCTGTTCGCAGATGGCCTTCACGGCAGCGTTCGCCTCGCGGATCTTCTCGATCAACTTCCAGCGGGCGAGACTCGGCTTGACGGCGATGAAGACGATCTTCGTTTCGGGCAGCGCCTTGTGGATCGTCGCGACGAACTCCTCGAAGTCGGCGGTGACGCGTTCTGGCGACTTGCCTTTGGCCAGGTCATTGTCCCCGGCGTACAGCACGACAACGCGCGGCTGGTGCTTGAGGATGAGTCGGTCTGCGAAGTCGATCGAATCGGCGATTTCTGAGCCGCCGAAGCCGCGGTTGATCGGCTGCAGGTCGGGGAATGACTTGTCGAGCTTCCACCTGCGGATGCTGGAACTGCCGACAAACAGGATGTGATTCTTCGGCGGCGGATTCGTTTCGTCCTGCTGCTCGAATTTCTGAATCGTCGCTTCCCAGCGAGCAGACGGGTTCGCCGGTTCTTCGGATTTGGACTCAGCGGGTTTCCCCTCTGCTGCGGTCTTCTGTTCGACTTTCTTCGCAGCGTCCTGAGCGAACGTGGCCGCCCGCAGTGAATTGCTCAGAAGAACGGCGGCAGCCAGCAGACAGGCCGGTATCCATGCGGAAAATCTCGAAGAAAGTGGCATCGGAAAGGCACTCCAGCAGGCGAATGTCGAAGGGGCAGGCAGATATCCAGAAGTCATCGGCGGTCGAGGCTGGCTCGAGTCGATGCCCGGAACAGTGAGGTACGTCTCGGTACAGCCTGCACGGCGCAGGTACGATAACGCGTCCGCGGCTGATGGTCAGTCGTGGCACTGTGGTGGAGAGGCGGGTCGGCTCCGCGTCTCCGAGTTTCTCGATCGGTTTCTGATGAAAGGACCGAAACAATGAAGAGATCTGGTTTATTGCTGCTTCTGGCAGTGACTTTCGGATGTGCTGAGTCGGCAGCTCCGCCGGCGACCTCCGAAAGCTCGTCGTCAGCGAGCGAGGCTGCGGCCCCGGCTGAATCTGAGGTGGCAGCCTCATCCAAAAGTCAGGAGGCCGACGGTCTCCAAATGCCGCCGGCAACGGCGACACTGGTCAGGTTCTCGTGCCCAGGCATGACCTGAGGCGGCTGCCGCGCGAGCGTGAAGAGCGCTCTCGCATCGCTGCCGGGTGTAGCGAACGTCGAAATCGATGCTGACGCGAGAACAGCCACAGCGTCCGTTAAACCGGACAAATTCAAAGCCGCCGACGCCGTCAAGGCTCTGGAAGATGCCGGGTTCCCGGCCGACAAAGTGGAGGACGTTTCGAGCAGCTCGTAAGCGAGCGTTTCGGACGTCAGGAAATCAGCAGCCGCGGATTCATTATCCGCGGCTGTTTTTGTGAGTAGCCGATGCTGTGATGCGGAAGCACGGTCTGAGCATTTGAATTAACGCATTCGAGGCCGTCGGACATTTAGAGCACTGCTGGCAGGAAGTGAATCGTCTCGACACACTGCGTCAGCGCGGATACCGACCTGCGGCTCAGTTCCGGTCCGGTGACAGGATCGGAGACGGAATCGACAGGCCGAGCAAACGTCTGGACAAATCGATCTTGTTTTCACACGCGGAAGCACAGCCGTGATCGTCGGACTGGGAACAGACATTGTCGAAATCACCCGAATCGCTCAAATGATTGAGCGGCATGCTGAGTCATTTCTCAACCGGGTCTACACCGACGAAGAGATTCGCTACTGCCAGAAACGCAAGCACTGCAACGAGGCTTACGCCGGCCGCTGGGCGGCGAAAGAAGCGGTGATGAAGGTCCTGGGCACTGGCTTTGTGAAAGGCATCGGCTGGAAGAATATCGAAGTGCTCGCCGAAACCAGCGGAAAACCAATCGTGCGACTGAGCGGCGGCGCGTCCGATCATGCTCAGAAGATCGGCATCTCTCAGGTCCTGATCACGATCTCCCACTGCCGCGACTACGCGACCGCCACCGCGATCGGCGTCGGCTTTGACGATGTCCCGTTCTGAAGCTCGTCACTCTGCCCGCCGGTGTGTCGCTGTCGACCAGCACACGACGGCCGTGGAGTCCTGAAGTCGCTTGACCGGCCAACGGGCTGGTTGAACGATACCGGCGGTCGCTCATCGGCAATTTCAGCAACCGATCTTCTGACGTTGTTCGCCGATTCGCACGCTGTGAGGAAGGCTCCATGTCGATTCGTCTGGCCGTGATCTGTCTGCAGTTCGCTGTGGTTGCATTGTTCTCCCGCAGTTCGGTCGGAACCGTCCGCGGTGCTGAGGACTGGCCGCAGTTCAAGTTTGACAGCCGGCATTCCGGGAACGTTGCGGACCGGCATGTGCAGACGCCGCTGGGCCTGCAGGCGGCGATTCCGCTGAGCGACGGCGTCTATACCTCGCCGGTCGTCGCTGACGGGCGGATTTACGCGGTCGACGGATCGGGCGTTGCGTTCTGCATCGACGCGGCCAGCTTCAAAGTCCTGTGGAAGACGCCGACGCGTGGTGGACTCGACAACGTCAACAATGTCAGTTCGCCAGCGATCGCCGGGCCGTATCTGCATTTCGGGACGATGTCCGGCTTCTACTGCGTGCTCGATCGCGAAACCGGAAAGATCGTCCGCGAGATCGACTGCCGCGATCCGATCTTCAGCGCTCCGGCCGTCAGCAACGGGCGAGCTTACTTCGCGACACTGGGCTCGCAGGTTTACTGCGTCGAGCCGAACGGCGAGGTCATCTGGTCATGGGACTTCGTCAAAGAGGTCATCGGGTTCGACGGCGATCGCTGGAGCGGCGAGCAGTGGCACAAGTTCAAAGAGGGCCGAGTCACCTGGAAAGATCACTTTGTCTGCTCTCGCAATCTGGCCATGTACGACAGAACGATCGTTATTCCGGCGGGCGGGCGCATCGTATTTCTCGACGACGGCGGTGACACTCCGAAGCTGCGGAAAGTTGCCGAGGTTCCGAAGTTTCACGGTGGCGAGTACCCGGCCGCGTTCGGGCTGAGTATCGGCGAGGACAATTCGGTCTATGTGCAGTGGCACCGCCGCGACAATGCCGGACGCACCGACATTCTCAAGCTCAATGGCGAGGAAGTCGAAACGGCGATCGTTCCCGGCACGCAGACTTATATCGACACACCGGGACTGATGAGCTTCGCGTCGGTCAGCCTGCGCGGCACCGACGTTTACCGCGTGCGACCGGAAGAAAGCTTCGGCCTCTGCCGTCATATTCCAAGTCCCGAGACACACGCTGATCCGAACATCGACCGAGCCGACGAAGCGAAGTATGCGCAGTACCTCGGCGGCTACCCGTCGATCTGCCCGCCGATCCTGCTCAAGGATCAGGCGGTCTACGGCGGTCTCGACGGAGCGGTCTACGTCGTGCCGCTGCCGGGCGATGGCGAGGTCTGGTCGTTCAAAACGCCATTTGGACGACCAATCACGGCGCCGGCTGCGGTCTTCGATGGCCGCATCTGCTTCGGCGGCGAAGACGGCTATCTCTACATCCTCGGGCCGGACGGCGACGCTCCGCTGCCGACGCGCAATCTCGCCGTGCATGAGATCCGCAGCCCGTTGAGCGGTGATTTCACCGATCCGAAATTCAACTGGTACACGAATTACGGCGACATGGGCTGCACGAATTCGAACAACCAGGGACTCAAGCCGCCGCTGCGAATGCGCTGGGTGCGCCGCGTTGAAGGTTCGGTCAAACACATCCCCGTCTGCGGCGGAGGGAGGATGTATACCCACACCGCCGAGGGGCAGATTATCTGCGTCGAACAGGAAACCGGCCGGCTGCTGTGGCGGCGTTACTTCCCCGGCGTTTATCTGTCGTTCACGTCACCGATCTATCACGAAGAGAAACTGCTCGTTCCGCAAGCCGGGATCAAACAGTCGCGGCTGCGGTGCCTGAACGCGGCAACGGGTGACCTGTTGTGGGAGGCTCCGTTTACCGGTTCGCCAAGCTGGAGCCGTCAGTTCCCCCCGGCGCTGCATGGGAACCTCGCAATCTACGCGTCCGGCTCGGGGAAGATGGCTCCGGCCGGTTCCGAGAAAGCCTTCATCTGGCGGAACTCGGAAACACCGCCCACCAACGAAGAGGTGATGAGTTACATCTACAGCCACAACAACCCGTTCTACCCGCAGGACAGCAGGCCGACCGTCTGGGCCTGGGACCTCGACACCGGCAAGCTCGTCTGGCAGAAAGACTTCTCGGACTACGGCGCCGGCGGCAACGACTGCGGCGTCGCAATGATGGATGGCACGCTGTACTACTCGACCTACTTCGGGTACCAGGCGAGCCTGCGTCGACGCCGTGGCCAGGAAGACGGCGTCAATGGTTTAACCGCGTCAATCAATCCGATCACCGGCGAGGTCAATTGGCTGACGACGGACTACTTCGTCACCGCTGGCTGTACGGTGACCGCTCGTGACGGACGCCTGTACCTGGGCGGCTACAATCCGGCGAGGGACGGCACCAAAGACCGCTTCATCTGGTGCCTCGACGCGAAAGACGGTTCGCTGGTCTGGCAATCAGATCCGGTCGAATCTGCCGTCAACGTGGTAACGGTCGGCGACAAATTCATCTTCTCGAACGCCATCCGCGCGCAGTGCCATGTCTTCGATAAAGCGACGGGGAAGATCACGTACCGCTTCGATCTCGACTACAACTGCACCCGCTTCACGGTCTCTGGCTCGTTCCTGATGGGACCGAATATGGACATGCTCGACCTGTCGAACGGTCATAAGCTTGTCGCCACCGGCCCGGCTGTCGACTCGCGTGAGTGCCTGGGTTCCGCGGTCTCCAACGGTCGCATCTTCTACATCTCGCAGGCCAGCGGGCTCGAACTGTCGGCCGTCAGCGGCAAGGACGCCAAGCGTCTGATTCCGGTCTGGGAGCAGCGTTCTGAGTAGATCGGCAGCGTGCGCGAATCTGGATGCCGTTGACTTCGGATCTGCATTTCACGAGTCCGGTGTCATGCGATACCTCGGCAGAAGCCGAGTCGATTGGCGTTTCCATCCGCAGACGCCAGAATCGCTGCCTGACTCAGTCCCTGCTACTCAAGGAGCGAGCCATGCGCTGCCTGCTGACGGCGATGATTGCCGCCGCGATTTCCGTTCCCGCCCTGGCCGACGACTGGCCTCAGTTTCGCGGTCCGAACTGCTCGGGCATTTCGGTCGAAACGGCGCCATTGCCGGTCGAGTTTTCGGCGACAGAAGGAGTTACCTGGTCGGCCGATCTGGGCGATGGGATCGGCAGCCCGGTCGTCGCCGCTGGCCGGGTCTTTACCACAGGCATGATTGATGAGCAGACCGTCGGCCTGTACGCCTTCGACGTGAAGACCGGCCAGCAGCTCTGGGTGCGCAAGTGGCCGACCGGGGATCTCGACGAGATTCACAAAACAAATTCTCACGCAGCGACGACGCCGGCCGCGGATGCCAACCGTGTTTACTTCTACTTCAGCACGCTCGGGCTGCTGGCGGTCGACGCGAAGACCGGAGCTGACGTCTGGCAGAAAGACCTGCCGGTTCCGTACTTCGTCTTCAAGTGGGGCGCTGGCATGTCGCCGGTGCTGTACGACGATCTGGTCCTGTTCTGTCAGGACGACGATCTGGCTCCGGCGTTCTACGCCTTCGATAAGAAGACCGGCGACCTGCGCTGGAAGGATGACCGCAGCGACATGGCGGTCAACTATTCGCACCCGGTCGTCGCGCATACGCCGACCGGTGACGAGATCGTTATTGGCGGGACCGGCCTGCTGGTCGGTTACGATCCAAAGACTGGCAAACGGCTCTGGACGGCCCGCACGCTGCTGCGAAACATCAAGACAACGCCGGTTGTTCAGGACGGTGTGATTTACATCTCCCTGCAGAGCGGTGGCATCGCGAATCAGTGGCTGGCGTCGGTCGATCGTGCCGAAACCGGCAACAGCGACGGCAAGCTGACCAAGGACGAGATTCAGGCATTTGTCGGCAAGCGGCCCGTTCCGGAAGCCTTCTACAAAAAGACGTTCGACCGCGGCGATCTCAACAAGGACGGCCAGCTCGAAGGTAAGGAACTCGACGCCGCGTTTCTCAGTCCAGGCAACTTTGCCGGTGCGACATTTGAATCGAAGAATCCAGCCGACGAATACATCCTCGCGGTTAAGCCCGGTGGGCGAGGCGACGTCACCAAGACTCACGTCCTGTGGAAGCACCCGACGAAATATACCGACCACATCGTGTCGCCACTGATTGCCGATGGGCGAATGCTGCTGATCAAGGGCGGAGGCATCGCGACCTGCTTCGAGACTGAAAGCGGCACTCCGCTGTACGGTCCAGAGCGAATCCAGAACGCTGGCGACTATTTCGCCTCGCCAGTGATGGGGGACGGAAAGATTTACGTCGCCAGCGAGAACGGGAACGTCGTCGTACTGAAGAACGCCGCCGACCTCGAAGTGCTGGCGGTGAACGACGTGGGCGAAGCGATCCTCGCCAACCCGGCCATCTCGGACGGAGCCCTCTTCATCCGCACGCGCAGCAAGCTGCTGCGGATTGACTGAGGGAGGGAGGTTTGCAGCACAAAGACGCGAAGGCGCAGAGTCTCACGGGAAGTCAGAAACTACCAAACGTGAGTTTCTAAGTCGGAGTCAACTGGCTGAGCGACTTCTGAACGTGACTGTCCGCCGTACCTTTTCTTTGTGCTGAACTTTGCGTTCCTTCTCGACTCGGCGTCTTTGCGCTGAGATTCATTTCCTCCGACTGGATTCACAACTTTGTCATCTCCTGCTGATTCACTTCTGGTACTGAACCCCGAAGACAACATCGCGATCGCCAAGCAAACGGTTCCGGAAGGGGCTGAGGTATTCCGAGACGGGTCCGTCCGGACACTCGATACGGTTCCGTTCGGGCACAAGATCGCGACGCAGGCGATTCGCTCGGGCGAGCCGATTCTCAAGTTCGGGCAGGTGATCGGCTTCGCCACCGAGGACATTCAGCCGGGGATGTGGGTGCATACTCACAACGTGACGCCTGGCGAACTGAGTCTCGATTACGCGTTCGCCTCCGAAGTGCCGCCTGATCCGGAGCCGATCACCGGGCGGACGTTTCAGGGGATTCGCCGAGCCGACGGGCGCATCGCGACACGGAACTACATCGGCATTATCAGCACGGTGAACTGCTCGGCGACGAGTTCCAAATACGTCGCGAAGAACTTCGACGCGTCGATCCTTGAAGCCTTCCCGAACATCGACGGCGTGATCGCTCTGACGCACAAGGAAGGCTGCGCGTACGACTACGGCGGAGAGCAGCACCAGCTTCTGGCGCGAACACTGGCAGGCTTCGCGAAGCACCCGAACATCGCGGCGTATGTCGTGCTGGGGCTCGGCTGCGAAACCGCGCAGGCGTCGTTCATGGCCGAACGCCACGGACTGGTGCAGCTTCGGATGCCCGGCGAAGGTGCCGAGCCGCAGCCACTGATCATGAACATTCAGGATGTCGGCGGCGTGCGGAAAACGGTCGACCGCGCGACCGGAATCATCCGCGAGATGCTGCCCGAAGTGAACGCGATTCGGCGCGAGCCGATTCCAGTGTCCGAGATTATTCTCGGCACCGAGTGCGGAGGCAGTGACGGTAACAGTGGCATCTCCGCCAATCCCGCCGTTGGCATCGCCAGCGATCTGCTGGTCGCACACGGAGCGACGTCGATCCTGGCTGAGACGCCGGAGATCGCTGGCGGCGAGCACCTGCTGACGCGCCGTGCGGTCTCGCGCGAAGTCGGCGAGAAACTCATCGAGCTGATCGACTGGTGGAAGGACTATGCCGCGAAGTTCGGATGCACTGTCGATAACAATCCGTCGGTCGGCAACAAAAAGGGTGGCCTGACGACGATCTATGAAAAGTCACTCGGCGCGATTGCGAAAGGTGGCAGTACGGCGCTCAAAGGCGTCTACCGCTATGCTGAACCGATCACGCAGAAGGGCTTTGTGGTGATGGACTCGCCCGGCTTCGATTCCGTCTCGGTCACCGGCATGATCGCCAGCGGCGCGAACGTCTGCGTGTTCACAACAGGCCGAGGAAGCTGCTTCGGCTGCAAGCCCGTCCCGACGATCAAAATCGCGACAAACACTCCGATGTACGAGCACATGATCGACGACATGGACATCAACGCCGGCCGGATTCTCGACGGCGCGTCTGTGCAGGAAGTCGGCGAGGAGATCTTCGAGAAGGTCATCTCCGTTGCCAGCGGCGAGAAAACAAAGAGTGAAGCGCAGGGCATTGGTGACGAGGAATTCAGTCCGTGGACGATCGGCCCGATTCTGTGATCCGCGGTGACGGGAAAATCGCTGACCACTCCGCGGTCGAAGCGTCTGCATTGAAACCTCGCTTTTGTTCTCGCCGTCTCACTGCCTGTCAGCGACATCACCACCTCCTGAACACTGAAAATCGAACACTGAATACTCGCCGTTTCCGCCTTCGTTTCGACCGCGGAGCGATCAACGACTGTCTCCGTCGCGCAAGGATCAATGACTCAGAGATCGCACGTTGATTCGCCGGGGAATGCTTCCGTATACTCGGCCGCTTCTGAAGTGTGAGGGCAGGGACGTCCTCGCCAGTCACTTCCGCCAGAAGGCGATTCGCATGTCCTGTTTGTCATCTCCGAAGGATCGGAACCGGACGCCCGAGGAGTTCTTTGTTGGCGTCGACGTCGGCGGGTCGAGCATCAAGATTGGTGTGGTGACCAGCGCCGGGCGTCCGCTTTCATTTCTGGAACTCCCGACGGAAGGTGAGAAAGGCCCCGAGCACGGTCTGGCGACGATTCAACAGGGCATTGTCGACGCTGTCGAACAAAGCCCGATTCGAATGCGGAATCTGACCGCGATCGGCGTCGCGGTTCCCGGCACGCTCGATATTCCCAACGGAATGTGGCTCGAACCGGCGAACCTGCCGACGTGGCGGAACATTCCGATTCGGCAGTTGGTCAGCGATCACTTCAGCCTGCCGACAGTCCTGCACAATGATGCGAACGCGGCTGCGTACGGCGAGTTCTGGGCAGGGGCCGGGCGCGGGGCTCATTCTCTGGCGATGTGGACGCTGGGGACGGGTATCGGCTGCGGGCTGATTGTCAACGAGCAGCTCGTCACGGGAGCCCACTCACACGGCGGAGAATGCGGTTTTCTCTATATTCAGATGGAAGGCGGACGACCGTCAGCGACCGGGATGACCGGAACGCTGGAAGGATATGTCGGGTCCTCCGGACTGATGATTCGCTGCCAGGAAGCGCTGGATCGAGGCGACTCGGCGCCGCTACTGCGGGAACGCCTGGATGGCGGAGAACCGCTCTCGCCGCGACTGATTGCGGAAGTGGCAGAGCACGGCGATGCGCTTGCCGTTCAACTGATCGAGGATTCGGCGCGGTTCATGGCTTACGGCACGGCCAACCTCATGCACACCATCGATCCGGACGTTGTCCTGTTTGGTGGCAACATGACCTTCGGCCGGAACGAAACGGCTCTTGGTCGGCGCTTCGTCGAGATCGTGCGTGAAGAGGTCAGGCGATTGTCGTTTCCCGTTCCGTCGTCGAAGATACGAATTGATTATGCCGAACTCGGCGGCCAGGCCGGCTTCATCGGAGCTGCCGGCTGTGCGTGTGCCGAGTTCGGAACGGAGGCTCTGGCTGCCCGGCGAAACTTCGCGTGCTGAATTCGCTATGTGGTCCGAGTCACTGTCCTTTCAGGGCTTTAATCGATCGAAACCTGTTTCAGGTACGATCATGAAGAGCTTCCCGCGTTGAAAAAGGGGATTGTTCCTGAGTCGCCGAAATGCGATCGGGTACCAGGGACCGCCCCCTCTTTCAACGGAATCGCTGCGGGCGTCCTGCGTCCGCGGATTACTCCGTTGCAGAGAGTCTTACTGATGTCTGAATCCGCTTCTCCGATCACCGAAGTTGCTGCGCTGGCTGCTGCGCGACAGGGATATCAGCTTCCGTGTGACACGTTGACGCTGCTGTCCGAAGACGACGTTTCCGACCTCGAACAGGCTCTTGGGCATTCGTTCCAGAACCGGCAGCTTCTCGAACACGCGCTGACTCATGCATCAGTCGCCCGAACACGACTCGAATCGAATGAGCGACTGGAGTTCCTGGGTGACGCGATTATGGGCGTCGTCGTCTGCGAGTTTCTCTTCCACTCATTCCCCGAGTACTCGGAAGGCGAACTGACGCGGATCAAGTCGGCCGTCGTCAGTCGGCATACCTGCACGAAGCTGAGCAACAAACTCGGACTGGGACAGTTCCTGCTGCTGGGCAAAGGGCTGGCCATGCACGAGCGAATTCCGGGCTCGGTGCTGGCTGCCGTGTTTGAGTCGATTGTCGCCGGGATTTTTCTCGATGGTGGCTGGGCGGCGGCAGAGAAGTTCGTGCTGGAAATGCTCGGCGACGAGATCGCCCGCATCGCGAAGACTTCGCACGGCCAGAACTTCAAGAGCCAGCTTCAGCAGGTGGCGCAGAAGGAGTTCGGTGAGACGCCGCAGTACAAGGTGCTCGACGAAAAGGGGCCGGATCATTCGAAGTGTTTTGAGATCGCTGCAGCGATTGGCACGAAGATGTATCCGTCAGCCTGGGGGCCGAGTAAGAAAGAAGCCGAGCAGAGCGCCGCGAAGAACGCGATCGACGCCATTGAAGTGGCGGAGCAGGGCTGATCTGCGATGAGCGACGTGACTGGCATCGCCGCCTCAGAACCGATTGAACCACCACGTTCTGACAGCGCTGACGACTCGGCATCGCGCTCCCGTTTTGTTCGCCATCTGCTGGTCTGGCTGGCGATTGGCAGCGTACTGATTTCGCTTGGCTCGTCGTGGCTGAGCGGCGGCATTGTCTTCGACCTGCTGCGGCCGGATTTGGCGGCGGTCGACAAGGTGGATCGACTGCGGCAGTTCTTTGAGCGGTTTGGCGTACTGGCTCCGCTGGTCTATTTCGCCTTTGTGACCATCGAAGTCGTTGTCGCGCCTCTGCCGGGGCTGATGCTTTATGCGCCGGGAGGAGTCCTTTTTGGGGGATTGCTCGGCGGTGCAATCGCTTTGGCCGGCAACGTTGCCGGCGCCGGAATCGCGTGTGCCCTGATGCGTGGTCTGGGTGGAGCCTGGCTGGCGAAGCTGATTCCGTCAGATTCGCTCGAGCCGGTGCAGCAGATGCTGGAACGCCGCGGGGGCTGGCTGATCTTTCTGCTGCGGCTCAATCCGCTGACGTCGTCCGACCTGGTTTCGTATGCCGCCGGGCTGACGCGTCTTCCAGTCTGGAAGGTGATGACCGCGACGCTGGCCGGCATGGCACCGCTGTGTTTTGCTCAGGCGTTTCTCGCCGAGAACGTGCTGACCGCGATTCCGCAGTTGCTGTACCCGCTGCTGGCCGCGTGTGTCGTTTACGCCGTGTGTGTCTGCGTCGTTGTGCGGCGGCTTGCCCTGACCGGCGGCTCGCTGGCGGACCAGACAGCCGAGCGATAGCCTGCGCGAAGCTGCCTGTGGACGGTTTCGAGGTATCTCTTGTTGAAGGAGCTGATCATGAAATGGTCGCTGTTGAGTGCGCTGCTGGCGAGTCTGCTCGTGACGGGTGTCAGCCGGGCGGACGATCTGTGGGGACTGAAGAAAGGGACACCCGAGATTCAGTCAGCCGGAGTGCTGGCGTTCGGGCCGGACGGCATCCTGCTGATCGGCGATGCGAAATCGGCGACGGTCTTCGCCGTCGCGACGGGCGAAAAGAAGAGTGATGCGAACAAGGCGTCGATTAATGTCACAGACCTGGCGGGCCACATCGCGAAAACACTCCACATTGCAGCCGATGACGTACAGATCAACGACCTGGCTGTGAATCCGAAGAGTGGCAGCGTTTACGTTTCGGTGAGCAAAGGCGGCAATCACCCGGCGATCGTCCGCATTGGCTCAGACGGAGCGATCCATAACGTGTCGCTGACGAACGTCGAATTCTCGAAGGCTTCGCTGCCGGATGCGCCGGAAGACAAAGTCGTGAACAATGGTCGTCGCAGCAGCAATCCCCGGATGCAGTCGATCACCGACATCGCTTACGTCGACGGCCGCGTGATCGTGTCCGGTCTGGCAAGCGGCCAGTCGCCGTCGAGCATCCGCGAAGTGGCGTTCCCTTTCGTTGAGGCCGATGCCGGTTCGCGCGTCGAAATTTATCACGGTGCTCATGGCAAATACGAAGACTATGCCGCGATTCGCACGTTCGTCCCGTTCAACATTAACGGCAAACCGAATCTGCTCGCCGGCTATGTCTGCACGCCGCTGGTCAAGTTCCCGCTGGACTCTCTGAAGTCTGGCGAGAAGACTCGCGGCACGACGGTCGCCGAACTGGGCAACCGCAACCAGCCGCTCGACATGATCGTTTACGAGAAGGACGGAGCGAATTTCCTGCTGCTTGCCAACAGCGCCCGTGGTGTGATGAAGGTCAGCACGCAGAATATCGCCACGAATGCCGGGATCACGTCGCGCGTTGAAGGCGGCGGAGTCGCGGGCCAGACGTACGAAACGATCGCCGCTCTGGACGGCACGGTGCAGCTCGACAAGCTGAACGACAGCCACGCGGTCGTTTTGATTCAGAAAGAAGGCGGCGCGGCCGATCTGAAGACGGTCGACCTGCCGTAATGCTCGAAGGCTGCCATCGATAGCAGCGAACGAGCGAAGTTCTGTTAAGACCGACTGCAGCGCAGAGATGCAATGGGCAGCAAATCCTTTGCGATTCTCTGCGACTTGGCGTCTTTGCGCTGCAGCACTGCCTGATTCACTCACCAGAGAAGACACCATCATGCGGCGCAGCAGACTCGTCGAGAAACTCCGCAACAACGAACCCGTGCGCATCTGTGCCCTGGGGCATTTCATTCCGGCTTATGTCCGCATGGCCGCGCATTTCGGCTTTGACGCGATCTGGTTCGACAATGAGCACCGCTGTTTTTCAGAACGCGAAGTGCAGGCCATGCTGGCGCACTTTCACGCCTTCGATATCGATTGCATGCTGCGAGCGCCGACGCTCGAAAAGACGCGGTTGTACCGGTACCTCGAAGACGGCGCCACGGGTCTGATGATTCCGCATGTCTCGACACCCGAGAAAGCAAAGATGCTCGTGGACTCGGTGCGTTTCCCACCGCTCGGCGACCGCGGCCTCGATGGTGCGAGTCTCGACAGCGACTTCTATCTGGGTGATCTCGACGACTATCTGGTGAAAGCGAACGAGGAGACGTTCCTTGTCGTGCAGATCGAAACTCCACAGGCCGTCGAGAACGTTGAAGCGATCGCCGCGACGCCGGGCGTGACGGGCATGTTCGTCGGGCCAGGCGACCTTGGTCTGCGGCTGCGACATCTTGAAAACGGCCCGACGCTCGACGAATGCTTCGAACGCGTCGCGGCCGCAGCGGCAAAACACGGTAAAGCGTGGGGCTGCCCGGTCAGCTCCGTCGAAGACATGCAGAGACGCCGTGACCAGGGCGCCCAGCTCCTCGCCCACGGCGGCGATTTCATGGCCCTGATGAAAATGCTTGAAGGCGCGGCCCAGACGTTCGACTCGGTTTATGGACCTCGTGTGTAGAAACGAATCCGGGACAACATCCCGATCAGAAGTGGCCGATTGCGAAGGAGCTGGCCGACTCGATGTCACGGAGTCGAGTCGGCTCAGAACAACCGGCCCTGCTCGGGAGACTCGGGTGGGGCAATGCCGAGGTGTTCGAGGCCGGTCGGCGTGATCATGCGGCCGCGTGGTGTGCGCTGGATGAGACCCAGACGCAGCAGGAACGGCTCGATTTCGTCTTCGAGAGTGTCGGCCGGGATGTTGAGGCTGTGGCCGATGGACTGCAGTCCGGCGGGGCCACCGCCGAAGATGCGGACCAGAGTCTCCAGGTACTTGCGGTCGAGCTGCTCCAGGCCCAGATGATCAACTTCCTGCATTGTTAGAGCCTTCAGTGCGACGTCGACGGTGATGCGGCCTTTGGCTTTGACCATCGCGAAGTCGCGGACCCAGCTCAGCAGGTTGTTGGCAACGCGCGGCGTGCCTCGGGCGCGGATGGCGAGTTCGTTGGCGGCGTCCTCGTCGATTGTTGTTTTCAGCTTGCCGGCGTTGCGGCGCAGGATCTCGGCGAGTTCTTCAACTTCGTAATAGTCGACGTGAAGCCGATTGACGAAGCGGTCACGCAACGGGGCGGTCAGCATTCCACTGCGAGTTGTTGCGCCGATCACGGTGAACGGTTCGACCTGCATGTTGATCGTGCGCGCGTTCATCCCCTCGCCGAGCGTGATGTCCACGCGAAAGTCCTCCATCACCGGATAGATGAACTCCTCAACGGCCGGCGACATGCGGTGGATTTCGTCGATGAACAGGACGGATCCCCGGCCGGCGTTGGTGATGTGTGGCAGCAGATCTTTCGGCGCGGCGAGCAGTGGGCCGGAAGTAATCAGGCAGTCGGTGCCGAGTTCTTTGGGCAGGACGGTCGCGAAGGTCGTTTTGCCCAGGCCGGGCGGGCCGTCAAGCAGCAGATGGCCGAGCGGTTCGGAACGCATCTTCGCGGCGTCGATCATGATCTGCAGCCGATCGACGACTTTCTTCTGACCGACGACGTCGCACAACCGCTGCGGGCGGAGTTTTTCGTCGTAGTCGTGATCGTTCATGTCGAACGACGAGCGGAACGGGAGCGACTCGTCGTCATCATCCGCTCCGTCGAACACTTTCTCGCGGGCCATCGCGTTCTTCGCTCCGTCGTGTGCAGTCGCCTTGCCAGGCTGCTGCCTCGCTGCATTCGTTGCTGCGTTTGAGTCTGTAAGACGATTATTTCCCGGTTTCAGCCCGGGCGTCGTCGGGTTTGGCGTCGCCTGACTTCGCATCGACTGGTTTCAGGGCTTTGAGTTTGCCTTCAATCCTGCCAATCAGTTCAGCGTCCTGCGGCTTTTCTTCTTTCGCGTGCTGGAGCGCCGTCGTCCAGGCTTCGCGGGCTTCGTCCGTCGCGTTCAGTTCCTTGTGGCAATCGCCCAGATGATCCCAGATGGTCGAGTCGCCGCCGGTTTTGAGTGCCGTTGCTTTCTTCAGCCAGTCGCGGGCCTTCTCGAACTCTTTCAACTTGAACAGCACCCAGCCCAGGCTGTCGAGATACGCCGCGTTTTCCGGCTCTGCGGCAACGGCCTTCTCGATCATGGCACGGGCCTTCTCCAGATTCTTACCCTGGTCCGCATACAGATATCCCAGGTCATTGTTGACACCGGGATCGTCAGGGTTTTCGGCGAGGTACTCTTCGAGAATCTGCTCGCCCTTCTGCATCTCTCCGAGTTCCACGTAAATGGCCGACAGGCTGAACTTCGCCTGTTTGGCGTATGGAGAATCCTTGTGCTTTTCAATATAGGCGGCGTACTTATCGCGCGCTTCTGCGTACCGATGCGCGTGATAGTAAATCCAGGCTTCGCGGTACTCGATCAGGAAGTTACCGGGAAACAGCTTTGCTGCGCTGGCAATGGCTTCGATCGCCAGGTCCGTTTCGCCATTGAGTTCCCGCGCGGTCGCCAGCATCAGAAAGTTCTGCGCCTTCTCGCCCTGCAGCAGCGGATTCTCCGTCGCCGCCTGGTAAACCTTCACTGCCGAGGCGTATCGCTCAGCCGTCAGCATTGTCTGTCCGAATTCACGCACGATCAGGCTGGCCTGCGCGGGATTCGTTTTCAGAGCGTGCTGAAAAAACGACTCGGCATCGTCAAAGCGTTCGACCGTTGCAGACAGATTTGCGAGCAGCAGGGTCGCTGGGAACGACAGTGTTGACGGTTGCGCTTTGATGTCGTCTTCGCCCAGTTTGATCAGCGCCGTGACCAGCTCATCCGACGCAACGATCGCAGCAACTTCGGCTTCAACATCGGGCGGCGTTTCAGGCATCGCCACTGCCTGAGCAAACGGGATCGCGAGATTGTCGAGCAGTTCTCTGGCCTTCTTCTGCTGGCGGTAGATGCGGGCCAGTCCGAGATAGACTTCGTTCGACGGCCGATCCTTGAGTGCATCCAGATACAGCTTCTCAGCATCATCGAGGCGATCGTTGTCGACGTACGTTTCAGCGAGGAACAGCTTGAGATCGCGGTTTTCAGGGGCCGAGGCGGACAGGGCTTCCAGACGCGCCAGCAGCGAGTCGGTATCGCCCAGTTTGGCCAGAATATCGCGTAGCAGCACGTAAGGTGCCCGGCCTCGCTGCACATTGGCCTCAAAGAAGATGAGGATCTGTTCGAGCGCCTTCTGCTCCTCGTCCGTCTGATGATAAAGCTGAGCGAGCAACAGGTTGACGGAACTCGGTTTGCCGCGTCGTTCGGCCAGCGCCCGTTGCAGTGCCTTGACGGCCGGATCGGTCCTCTTTGCAGCGACCAGCACCTGCCCGATGCGTTCGTACGAGCTGGCGTCTGACTTCGTAAACTCGGAAACCGTTCTCGAATCCAGCCCGTACAGCGACGGTTTCAGCAGAGCCTGCAGTACGATTTCGTAGCAGTCGGCAGCTTTGTCGACCTCGCCCATGCCGCTGTAAAGGACCCCCAGTTCCTTATTGAGCAAAACGTAGAAGCCGGAATGCTGATCGATCTTCGGAGACTGGCGTGCCTGCTCGAAATAACGAACCGCGTCGGGCAGGCGCCGCTGCTTGACCATCTCGAAACCGATCATGCGCAGCAGTTCAAAATCGCCGGGGTCGAGTTCAACGGCCTTGACCGCAAGTTTGATGGCCTCGTCGGGCTGGCGAAGCTGGAAGTAGACCTCGATCAGCTCGCGATAAACGTACGTGGCCTCGGGATCGAGTTGCCGGGCTTTTTCATAGGCGTCGCGCGCGGCTCGAAAGTCCTGCTTCTGCTGATAAACGCGGCCGGTCAGAAACCAGGCACGCGCGTTGACGTGAGCTTCCTCTTCCGCCGAGCGCGATTTAACGGGTTTGATCGGCAGCGCCGGGTCATCGAGCTGCTGAATCTGCAGCCCTCGCGGCGGCGCATCTGCAGACACGTTTCTGGCTGGCGTCTCCGTCTGTGCGACTCCAGACCGACAGGCCGCGAAAGTAAACGCGAGGATCAGACAAAGCCGGACCGGGTACAGCATGAGGGACTCCTGTGGGCAGATGCGGAGACCTGCGACTCAACTGCCTGAGCAGACAGTCGAGCCAGCATGGCTCCGGGCCTCGGTATCCTAGCGGGACGGTCAGGCGGCGACCAATAGTGGAACAGCGCACGCTCGGCTTGCCAACTTCGAGGATCACCCCAACAATGCCCGCAGGGCAGGGCAAGCCGCTTGATTACTGGCTGCTTCCGGAGCAGGTGGGCCGCGTGGGCGTGCTGGTCATCATGGATTTCCATCCTGACCTGACGACGACCATGCTGCGTTCCGGAAAGGAACTCCAGATGACAACAGTGTTGATCGTCGATGACTCGGCTGCCGATCGTAAACTGGCAGGCGGCTGTCTTCGCAACGCGGGCCTCGACCTGATTTATGCGGAGAATGGCCGCGCCGCTCTTGACCTGATTCACGCATCGCCACCGGACCTGGTCCTGACTGATCTGGTCATGCCGGAAATCGATGGTCTGGCCCTCGTCGAAACGCTGCGCACTGAACACCGCAGCATTACCGTCGTGCTGATGACCGCTCACGGCAACGAGGAAATCGCCGTGACGGCACTGCAGAAAGGCGCGGCCAGTTACGTCCCCAAGAAAAATCTATCGCGCGATCTCGAAGACACCATCCGCACGGTGCTCAGCGTGTCGACCGTCGAACGCAACGAGGCCCGCGTCCTCAACAGCCTGGTCAATGTCGAACTGACGTTTGAACTTGATAACAGCACCGCGGCGTTGCGGCCGTTGATCTCACATATGCAGACACAGATGCGGCGACTCGATCTGTTCGAGGAATCGGACATCGTGCGGATTTCGACCGCCCTGCAGGAAGCCCTGGTCAACGCCATCGAGCACGGGAATCTGGAACTGGATTCCGCGCTGCGTGAAGGGAGCGGTGACAAGTACGTCGAACTCGCCGCTCAGCGTCGTTCCGAACCGCCCTACTCCGAACGCAAAGTCCATCTGACGGCCAGCTTCTCGCGCGAACAGGCGACCTGGACAATTCGTGACGAAGGCCGGGGTTTCGATCCGGAGTCTCTGCCCGATCCGACTGACCCTGCCAACCTGCAGCGAGTCAGTGGCCGCGGTTTGCTGCTGATCCGCACCTTTATGGACGCGGTCGAATTCAACAGTCAGGCGAACGAAATCCGCATGTCGAAACGCCGTCCCGTTGACACACCGTCATAGCCAGCCACAGCGGCAGACACGACGGAGCGATTCTGCCGGTTCCCGGAATGGTGGTGGCGTGCCGGTTGCCATAGCCTCACGGCAGTCGATCAACAGAGTTCTGCCAGGACAGGAGGGGCTGACATGAAGATGAGAAGGCAACGAAGTGCTCAAGGTTCTTCGTTATCATTTTTTCTTCTGTTCAAGCCAATCGTGTTTTGAATCGCGTCTTCCAGATGCTGAAGGACTGTGACCAATGAGGAAGCTATTCGTCGCTCGCTCTGCCCTGGCCCTGCTTTGCACAGTCTGCAGTCTGGCCCTGAGCCTTGAAGCTCAGGAAGTCGACCCGGTCCTGATCGACGATGTTTCGGTCGAGCACGAGAAGCTGCTGTTTCCGCACCTGCATCGTCCTGACTTTGAACAGACTTTCGACGACGTCCCCTACCGGATCAGAAAGCAGACACTGCACGGCGGGAAACAGGAAGGCGTCGAACTGCTGATCGTCGACAACGGCGCGATGACAATCACGCTCGTCCTGACGCGCGGGATGAATATCCTGGAAGTCGTCGCCAGTGATATCCGGCTGGGCTGGAATTCGCCGGTCAAGGAAGTGGTGCATCCGCAGTTTATCAACCTCGAAAGCCGCGGCGGCCTGGGCTGGCTGGAAGGCTTCAACGAATGGATGGTCCGTTGCGGCCTCGAATTCGCCGGTCATCCGGGCATGGATAAGTTCACCACAAACACCGGCGATACGGCCGAGATGATGCTCACGCTGCACGGCAAGATCGGCAACATTCCGGCGTCGAAGGTCGAGATCGTCGTCGAAGAACACCCGCCGTTCCGGTTGAAGATCCGCGGCCAGGTCGCCGAGCGGATGTTTTACGGACCGAAGCTGCGGCTTGATTCCGAACTGGTTCTCTGGCCTGATTCCACGACGTTTCAAATTCGCGACGCGGTGACGAATGACGGAGCGTTCCCGCAGGAATTTCAACTGATCTATCACGGCAATTATGGAGCCCCGCTGCTTGGCGGTGGCTCGCGGATCCATGCAGCCGCGAAGCAGATTGCGCCGATGAACGCGCACGCCGCGAAGTCCATCGACCGGTGGTCAACGTACGCGCCACCAACGAAAGGCTTCATCGAAGAGGTCTACCTGTTCGAGCCGCTGGCTGATCTGAACGGCCACTCCCTGGTGTTGCTCACGAACCCGCAAGGCACAGTCGCGACCTCGGTTGCCTGGTCGACGAAGGAACTCCCGTATCTGACCCTCTGGAAGAACACGGCGGACGAACGCGACGGCTACGTGACCGGCATCGAGCCTGCGACCGGCTACCCGTACAACCGCAGCGTCGAACGCCGCTCCGGCCGCCTGCAGAAGCTGCTCCCGCAGGAAACCCGCACGTTCACCCTGCAGTTCGGCATCCACACCGACGCCGAGTCGATCGCCGCACAGAAAAAGATCGTCACCCGCCTGCAGGGCCAGACCAAGCCCAGGCTGCTGACCTATCCGCTGGAAGACTTGAGCGAGAGTAACTCCGACAAGTAGCGGTGGACGGTGCAGCTTGATTCGCCGTTCGCGGCTCTCGAAGTGTTCCTGTAGATACATGTCGGAAACGGGTAGCTCTTGACTTCTTGCTCTGCTGCGTCAGACCAAAGCGTCCCTACAAGACATCGATCGTGGCGGCATTTGGCGGTCGCTTGTTCGGTCGCACTGTGTGTCTTCATTGCCGTATGCCGACTGCTTCAGCCTGACTGGCTGGTCCCTGTGACACTCGTGCCCGCGTGGTGCTGGGTGGTTTGCGGACTGATTCTGGTTGTCGGTGATTGCGGGCGGGGTAGGCGGCGACTGCTGGTTACTGCACTGTTTTTGTGGTGCGTGTTTTGTCTGTTGTTCGTCGAGGAAACTGCAAGTGTACTGCACATGTCCGGCGAGCTTCGCGCGAAGGAAGACGGACCGGACAGGATTCGCGTGGTTTCCCTGAACTGCAATGTTGGACAGTCACGTTGTGTTAAAGAAGTTGCGATCTGGAAACCGGACATCGTCCTGCTTCAGGAATCTCCTGGACCAGAACAGCTTGAAGAAGTCTCACACAGTCTATTTAGTGGTGGCGGATGTCTGGTTTTCGGTGGCGACGTGGCGATCCTGACGGCGGGGACAGTTTGCTCACGACCACCGCAGACGGAACCGCATTTTGTGGAAGCACGGATTGAATTACCGAATGGAGCGTCAGTTGACGTCATCAGCACTCGGCTTGCTCCTCCGGTCTTCAGGCTCGACTTCTGGACGCCTGGTTTCTGGGTGGAGCATCGGGACCGACGGATCCAGCATCGAGATCAGGTGCGTGCGATTCTCCGGCGTCTCAGCCGTTTGCCTGCTACCGAGCGTGTGATCGTTGGAGGCGACTTCAATGCTCCGCCTGATGACGGTGCCCTGCGTCCGCTGTCAGAACGATTGGTCGACTCCTTCCGCCTGGCTGGACACAGTTGGGGCAATACAGGAACGAACGAATATCCGTTGTTTCGCGTGGACCAGATTTGGGTCAGTGACGGATTGACGCCCGAGTCGTCCATTGCAGTTAGAACTCAGTATTCCGATCATCGGTTGGTCGTGTGTGACCTCGTCATCCGCAAGTGACGCCAGACGATGTGCGTGTCGACGCACCGTGCAGGCATCTGATGATGCATCGAGACCTGCTCTGCGGAACAGCAATGCGCAGCGGAGAATTCTGCCAATCGCTCTCTTCGAACGATTGGCCTGACGCAAGTCGTTGGCTGTGATTGATTTCTTTTTCTGACGGCCTTCCTGTTTCGGAATCGCCGGGTGACAGCGACGGATAACGAACTCATGAAATCACTGACTGCTCTCATTGTTTGCGTTCTCGCAATCCCGACTCTGGCTGCCGAGCCGTTTCTTGTTCGCGATGGCCAGCCGAAGGCGGAAATCGTCATTGCGGAGCCCTCACCGCGGACGACGAAGCTGGCCGCTCAGGAACTGCAGCATTACGTCGAAAAGATTTCCGGAGCGAAGCTGCCGATCGTTAACTCGCCAACGGACACCAGCGTCGTGCGGGTTTTCGTTGGCCGTAGTGCTCACACAGATCGGCTCGGCCTGTCGATCGACGATCTCAAAGCCGGCGCGTACCGCATGAAATCCGGAGACGGCTGGCTTGCGCTGCTGGGAGACGACGCCGACTTCACGCCGATTGAACCGTGGCCGCGTAGCAATGGCGACGTCGTCAGCGGAAAGACTCAGGCCGAGTGGGATCAGATCACGGGCAAGCACTGGGGCAACCCGTTGTCGCAACTGCGGAAGAATTACACCGGCGCGGTGGGTTCGTTCGGCAAGCAAGGTCATCAGGAGTTCGCGGACGACGGCAGCGTTCACGTCTGGGGCTTTGACGAACGTGGCTCGTTCAACGCGGTCTGCGGATTTCTGCGGAGCCTCGGCGTGAGGTGGTACATGCCGGGCGAGGTCGGCGAGGTCGTCCCGAAATGGACGACGATCGCTCTGCCAAAGATTGACGAGACCGTTCGTCCGGACTTCCCGGTCCGCGCGTTCAATATCCGTTTCGGAGTTCACGGCCGCGACACGTCGCGCTGGGCGATGCACCTGGGCATCCGCAATCCGTACGGTCTGCAGACGGCGCACGGCCTCAACACGATGACGCATAACGAGTACACGCTGACGCATCATCCGGACTGGTTCGCGCTCTACGGTGGCCAACGGCACACGCAGCTTGGGCAACGGCTCAATCAGCTCTGCTACTCGAACGACGAACTGCTGCACGAAGCCGCCGCGTTCGCGCGGGCTCAGTTCGATCATTACCACTTCGACGTCGTCTCAATCATGCCGCCCGATGGCTACACGGCGATCTGTCAGTGTGAGAAGTGTCAGGGGAAAGATGATCCTGAACGTGGCGCACGTGGCGTCTTCTCTGATTACGTCTGGGACTTCGTCAACCGCGTCGCAAAGGAAGTTCGCAGGACGCATCCTGACAAGCTGATCTCGAACTGCGCGTACGGCACGTACACACTGCCACCGAAAAGCATCGACCGGCTGGAGCCCAACGTGCAGGTGATCATCGTTGGTGGCCGGCGTCCGACAGCAGATTCGCCCGAGCAGCGTGAGGAACTACGCAAGCTCCGCGAGGGCTGGGCGTCGAAGACCGACAACCCGATCATGATTTTCGAGAACTACCCGTTTACCGACCGCGGCTGGTATCTGCCTTCGTTTGTGCCGACGACGATCGGCGAGAGCATCAACGCGACGAAGGGCATGTCGAAGGGCGAGGACATCTGGCTGAGCGTGCGGCAGGACTTTGATCAGGTCGCGATCGGCTTCAATCATTTTCAGGTTTACTTCACCGCGAGAATGTACTGGGGTGGGCCGGAGCAGAGTGTGGACGCACTGTTCGATGAATACTGCCGCCTGTTTTACGGTCCGGCGGAAAACGAGGTGCGAACGTTCTTCCGCTTCTGCGAGACGAACTGGCATGCGATGGAACAGGACAAGTCGCAGGCCGACGCTGGACTGGCGCTGTTCGCCGCTGCTCAGGGGAAAGTCGCAGCGGACTCGGTCTACGCACGGCGTCTTGACTTGATCGACGACTTCCTCGACGGCCTGCGCAACAAGAGCACGCAGCTCGGAAAGAAACGCGGCCCGGTGCCGCAGGTGCGACTCGTCGGCGACGCGGGCGAGATCACTCTGGACGGAAAGCTCGACGAAGAGGCATGGACTGAATGCCCGGTCTCTTCGACCGGACGGCTGCGCGAACTGCAGACTGGACGGCAACCGATCTTCGGGACGAGTTTCAAGTCGGCGTGGCGCGGTGGCAATCTCTACTTTGGCATTCGCTGCGACGAACATCCCGGCGAGAAACTCAACATCGCGACGACGAAAGACGAAGATCCAGCCACGTGGTACGGTGACGTTGTCGAAGTGCTGATCGAAACCGAAGCGCATTCGTATTACCAGCTCGCCGTGAATCCGTCCGGCGCCTTGATCGACCTCGACCGCGGCGTCTCCAAAGACCGCTGGTACGAATGGGCCTCGAACGCCGAAGTCGCCACGCACGTCGCGGACGATCACTGGTCGGCTGAGATTCGGATCCCGGTGACGGAAGACGAAAACGATCCGCTGCACCAGGTCGTCGGACACAAGCCAACGCAAAGCCTGCCGTGGTATTTCAACATCTGCCGCCAGCGGATTCGAGAGCACGGCACCGAATTGTCCGCTTTCTCGCCAACGGGCACGGCCGGTTTTCACGTGCCGCTGAAGTTCGGCCACTTTTACGCCGGCCGTTCGCACCGCTTTGAAGATGCCGGTCCGGACGACGATTTTCTGTCAGCTTTCCACACGGCTTCCGAACTGCAGGGACAACGCAAATACGACGAGGCGATTGCTGCCTTCGTAGCGCTGGCCGAACGCAAACTGACTGACGAGCAGAAGTCGGCAGCTCTCGAACAGGCCGCGGCCAGCGCGAGGGCACTCAAGGACTTCAACCGGGCGGCCGAACTTGCCGGTCAGATCCCGATTGAAGCAGTGTCGAAGACCACACAGATGCACGACCTGCTGGCTCAACGACAGTTCGCGGAACTCGTTACGCAGTTCAGAAACGAAGACTTCGACATCTGGCCGTTCTGGCAGTTGGGTCCTAGTCGTTTCGCTCGGGCGCAGGCCTACGCAGCAACCGGTTCCGGGAAGGAAGCCGAATCTGATTTTCAGACGGCGCTGAAGTTCACATCGGACAGTCAGACTCGCCTGGCGATCCTGCTGGCGATGGGCAGCAACCGGGAAACGAATCTCAAAGACGATGAGGCAGCCCTCGCCGTGTATCAGCAGATCGTCGAGTCGTCCCGCAACAACGGCAGCGCGACGTACTTCCGCGGCATTCAACTGACAGCTCGCATCCTGACGCGTCAACAGAAGTTCGACCAGGCTCTCTCGACGCTGCACGCAGTTGATCTCGAAATACTCAAAGGCTACTGGCGAGGCTCGATGTATCGCGTCCTCGGCGACACCCTGAAAGCTGCCGGACGAGCCGACGAAGCTCGTGCAGCTTATGAGAAAGTCCTCCAGGAGCCTGGCAGCAGTACGGCGGATCGTGACCGTGCCAGACAATCACTTGGCAAATAGCAATCACGGCAACTGTCCATCGCGGACCTTCATGGAAGGTGTAGATCTGCAGTAGCCTCAGTCATGAAGAACCGGGTTCTGTGCAGCGGGCAATAATCAGCCTTCTCCGGCTTTATGGTGGTCCGGTTTGGGCTGGACCTCGTCAGGCACGTCACTTGTCTGGCCGATGAATGTGCCAACCCTGGAGCGAAAGTGTTTCCCAACACCAATCCCGAAGAGAAGTACCGAGATAAGCGTCAGTTCCTCTCCTAAATCAAGATCGTGCGTCCATGAGAACCAGAAATAGAGCAATCCCAGAACGACCACATAACTGACGAAAATCGCATTCACGACAGTAAGGACATTCTCTGACTTGTCCTGAATTGCTTCATAAAACGACTGCACCCCCTGAAACAGCAGGCCAATGAGAGCCACGCCAACTCCGAAGCCCAGGGAGACACCGAGGCGCGTCCAGAAGCCAGAGAACATGCCTGTCCCGAATACCACAGCAGCGGCGATCACCATCACCACAGCCCCCAGTGCGAGAGCGGCAACCCACAGCGGAGTTTGTTTGTCCTCCGTTCGCAGCAGTTCCCACTGTTCTTCCTCAGAAAGGATCGGCTTCGCAGGTTGTTCTGAGTCGCCCGATTCATGGTTGAGCGTTTCTGCAGTCGGTCGATTGCGACGTTTTTTTTGCGGTGGAAGAACTGGGCTACCGGGCTTCGTTTCGACGGCGTTGTCCGTATGACATTTCGGACAAACGATTCGGCCAGCCGACAGAATGCCGCCACACGAACTGCACTTGTTCGAGGAGAACGTCGCCGGGTTGGCTGCCGCAAGGCACACTCGACATGTCGTCTCACTTGCCAGCAGCTTCTGACCGCAATGCGGACAGAAACGAGACGACTTAGGGGCAGCCAGTTGATAGGTGCCTTCGTCTGTCGTACTCGATTCGAGTGAGTCGCCCAGGTCTGTATCCGACTGACGGCGAGCCTCCGCAACTGGTACCGCAGAATTTCCGGCGAGTTCCGTTGCTCTGCTGGACGGGGAGTTGACCTGAAATGGTTCGTCACACGCCGGGCAATTGACGACCTTTCCCAGACGGTTCTGCCCTGCTTTGAGTTGTGCCTGACAGTTCGGGCAGACAACGCTGACGGATTCCGAGGGCATGGTTCGATCCCCTGCTGAGAAGCAAAGAGCGACAGTGTTCTCTCATGGAAACACGGGGGAATTCTGTGGTGACGAACCTGGCAAGTGTCAATTCTGGCCCCCTGAAGTCAAGCGTGACCTCGAATCGGCCACGCTGAGATCAGTCCAGTGTATCGCTCACAGTGGCAGGGTGGACGAATCAGCGGGGTGGCTGATCGACTCGGTTTCTCAATCACGTCATTTCCGGCTTCGTAAGCTTCAACTGACGTGCGCACGGTCACTCCAGAAAAGTCTCGGTAGACCTCCTGATCGATCGTCGGCATGATGACTCTCCTGCCTGACGCGTTCCGTGCCGACGTCAATCCGATTCCTGCTCAGCGGACCTGCCAGATGAATCTCCGCAATCAGTCCTGTCAGCATCCACTCGGGATCTCCCGGCGTATCGCCGTCCAGGCGGGAGCGGTCGGGCTGCTGGGGCTCGGCACGAATCATCTCAACGCGCTGCGAGCAGCTCCGACACCCGATGGAAAGCAGGCATCCGGCCGGGCGAGGACCTGTATCTATATCTTTTTGAGCGGAGGACTCGCGCAGCAGGACAGCTTCGATTTGAAGCCGCTGGCGCCCGACACGGTGCGCGGCGAGTTCAATCCGATCGATACCGCGACGCCGGGCATTCAAATCTGCGAGCACCTGCCGCTGCTTGCGCAGCGCAGCCATCTGTGGGCACTCTGCAGATCGCTGACGCACGGCTGGAACGAGCACTCGCAGGGGCATCACATCATGCTGACCGGACGGTCGGACATGCCGCGTGGATTCAGCGGCAGCAAGCCGCAGGCGAGCGATTATCCGTCGATTGCAGCGATCGCCGGAGACGCGACGCGGCCACGCAACAATCTGCCACCCGCCGTCGCGCTGCCGGAAAAGCTCGTCCATAACTCGGGCCGAGTGATCCCCGGCCAGTTTGCCGGTCAGATGGGAGCGCAGCGGGATCCGTGGTTCATCGAAGCGTCACCGTTTCAAACGAAATCCTACGGCGCGTTTCCCGAGTACGACTTCGACCACCAGGACCGTGAGCGCACCGACACACGCGTCTTTCAGGCCCCGAATCTCAGCCTCTCGCACGGCGTCACGCAGGCGGCGCTCAATAAGCGCGTCAGCCTGCTGAGTGAACTCGAACTGCAGCGCCGCTTTCTCGACTCGCACGCACATGTCGAGGACTTCGACCGCTATCGTCAGGGGGTCATCTCGCTGCTGAGCGATCCGTCGATCAAGCACGCGTTCGACGTCACACATGCCGACGACAGGACGCAGGAACGTTATGGTCGCAATTCGTTCGGCTGGTCGTGTCTGATGGCGCGTCGCCTGGTCGAAGCCGGCGTTAACCTGGTGCAGGTGAACCTCGGCAACGACGAAACCTGGGACACGCACGGCAACGCGTTTCCGCACTTGAAGAACAACCTCTTTCCGCCGACGGACCGGGCGGTCTCCGCACTGCTCGACGACCTGCACGAATCCGGCCTGCTCGACGACACGCTGATTGTCATGGCCGGCGAGTTCGGACGCACACCGAAGATTTCGCATCTTGCTCAGCACTATAGCCTGCCCGGTCGTGATCACTGGGGCGCGGTGCAGACCGTCTTCTTTGCGGGCGGTGGCGTGACGGGCGGCAACGTGATCGGAGCGTCCGACGCGCACGGCGGCTATCCAGTCGAGGCTCCACAGACTCCCGAGAATCTGGCCGCAACGATCTACGAATCGCTCGGCATCCCGCGCACTGCCGCCTGGTACGACGCTGTCAACCGTCCGAACCACATCTACCATGGTGAACCGATCACCGAGCTGATCTGACTTCGGTGACAACTTGTGAGTCGCAATCTGACGCAGAGGCGCAAAGACTCGCGAAGGAAAAGGGCTCAGGGCGACAGTTCTGTGGTCCGTTCGTTTTTTGTGCAGCATTCATCCTCTTTGCGTTGCTCTGCGGCTTCGCGCCTTTGCGTCAGAAGTCCACCTGGTTGCCGTCTTCTGACACGTTTCCTATCGTTCGCGGCCAGTTGCAAATCCTGCGGGACATTCTGCGCAGACGCTCTACAATCCCGCGAATTTCTCTGCCGAACGGACTGCCTCGTTCGCGAATGGACTCACTCGAAACCTCAGGAGACGTCATGTCGACCGCCCCGTCTGAAGTGCTGCCGTACAAAGTCAAGAATATGGATCTCGCCGAGTTCGGCCGCAAAGAGATTGAGATGGCCGAGAAGGAAATGCCCGGCCTGATGGCTCTCCGCGAGAAGTACGGCCCGGATCAGCCGCTCGCCGGAGCCCGCATCGCCGGCTGCCTGCACATGACCATTCAGACGGCCGTGCTGATCGAAACACTGACGGCTCTGGGCGCGGAAGTCCGCTGGTCGAGCTGTAACATTTTCTCGACGCAGGATCACGCCGCCGCCGCGATCGCCGCGACAGGCGTGCCCGTTTTTGCCTGGAAGGGTGAGACCGCCGAAGAATTCGACTGGTGCATCGAACAGACGCTGTTCTGGCCGGACGGTCAGCCGCTGAACATGATCCTTGACGATGGCGGCGACCTGACCGCGATGGTCATCAATCGCTTCCCGGAACTCGTTGAAGGCATCGGCGGCATCTCTGAGGAGACAACCACCGGTGTGATGGCACTCCGCAAGATGCTGGAAGAAGGCAAGCTGCCGCTGCCGGCGATCAACGTCAACGACTCGGTGACGAAGAGCAAGTTCGACAACCTGTATGGCTGCCGCGAATCGCTCGCCGACGGCATCAAGCGAGCGACCGACATCATGGTCGCCGGCAAGGTCGTTGTCGTCTGCGGTTACGGCGACGTCGGCAAAGGCTGTGCTCACGCCATGAAAGGCCTGGGCGCCCGCGTCATCGTCACGGAAATCGATCCCATCAACGCGCTGCAGGCCGCGATGGAAGGTTACCAGGTGACGACGCTGGAAGAAGTCGCCCCGACGGCTGACATCTTCGTGACGGCCACCGGTGACTGCGACATCATCCGCAGCGAGCATCTCGACGCGATGAAGAGCGACGCGATCGTCTGCAACATCGGCCACTTCGACGACGAGATTGACGTCGCGTACCTCAAGAGCCGCTCGGATATCCAGCGAATCAAAATCAAGACGGACTCGATGGAAGGCGGCCCGGTCGACAAGTACATCTACCCGGACGGCAAAGCGATCATCCTGCTGGCCGAAGGCCGTCTGGTGAACCTCGGCTGCGCGACCGGCCACCCGTCATTCGTGATGAGCAACAGCTTCACGAACCAGACCGTCGCCCAGATCGCCCTGTGGAACCCGACCTACCTGGGCTTCGACGAAGACCACTTCACGGTCGACGTCCACATGCTGCCGAAACGACTGGATGAAGAAGTCGCCCGCCTGCACCTGGAAAAACTCGGCGTCAAACTGACGCGTCTGACCGACAAGCAGGCCAAATACCTCGGCGTCAACGCCGACGGCCCCTACAAACCGGAGCACTACCGGTACTGAAACGTTTCAAAAATCACTGACAGTCATCGCCCAGTCATGGCAACGTCCGTACGGGATGAATTCCGATCGGGCGTTTGCCAGGGCGACGGCACTAAGGCTGCCGCAATGAAGAACGTCCCTACCGCTCAGTTGTTCTTCTATGTCTCTGTATTAAGCGTGTTCGCAATTGCTGGCGCATTGTCTTTGGTCGGAGGCGTCAGCATTCATTGTGGCCCGAAGGCTAACGAATTCTTTGGACTCGCTCTCTTTTTAGACATCTGTGGCTTGGGGATGGTCTTGGTGGCCGGCTTAATGATTTACAAGTTTAAAAGGCTGCCAGAGATCTATGCGGAAGCTTCATGCGAATGGGAATCTGAAGTTGCGAGACATGCGGTGACCTGTGTGGCATGTGGTAAGCCACGCGCTGTTACTGGCAAACTTAAGACTGGCGGAACGTACGACTTATCGCTTAGCCAACACAGGCACCACCAGACAAAGGGTGGCAGGAACTATTTGAATACGGTTACCGTAACTCTTCCTCGCTGCGCTGAGTGCTACAGCCGTCATGTAACGTTGTTCGTAGTTTCGTTGCTCGTCGCGGTTGCAGGCCTGATAGTTGGCATAGTTCTTGGCATAGGGGCGGGCGGTGGCCCAACTTTGGGACTTCCAGTTGCCGGAACTGCAATTGGCTGGTTCGCGACTCAGTATGCTGGATCGCAGATCCTTCTTTCACAAGGCACTAAGCCCGTCAAGCGTATCAGAAAAGAACAGTCGTTTCGGTAGGTAAGTCACTTGCTTGATTCAAGAACACGAGGTGGTACAGACTGCTTGCCATTTCTGTGGTGCAGCTACGAGAGGCGAAGGCAGAATCTGAGGGAACGGGTAATTGATGCCTCTTGCCGCTTTGCGGTCCAGTTTGCGAGCAAACCGGACTACCCGTCTGCCCTCGGAGCTTTGGCTGCTCGGATCTGTTTACCGTCCGGATCGTGAAGCGCTGACTTTGGTGGCGATGCGGTTGAGGATCTGCTGGGCTCGGAGTTCGCCGTCCTGTTTGGCGCTCTGGCAGGCCGAGGTCATGCTCTGGACGAGGTGTTGCAGGGTCTTGCGGCAGGCTTCGAATTCGCCGCGGCCTAGGCCATGCTGCTGAAGGGCTGCTTCGGAGCGATCGACTGGTCATAGATCTGCTGGAACCACTGCTTCTTGCCGGCTTAGACAGTTTCTCCGGCGTCGAACAGATCGACGGACCTGGCATCAACTCCGACACGCAGTTGATCGACGTTACCTCCGAACAGACTGACTGGCTGATTCCGAGGGGATGGTGAGCTTCTGGCCTGCCCCCTGAAAACTGGTCCGGGGTTTATGAGAGTTTCCGGCCGATAAAGATCGGCGAAGGAGGCTTTCGATGACGAAGCAACGAAGACGACACAATCCCGAGCAGATCGTG
>WGMU01000191.1 GCA_016124895.1 bacterium | reverse complement strand
GGAACTGGCCGGTCGACAGACCCAGAATGCTGATGAAGATCATCGGCAGCGCCACCAGGACGAACAGCGTTCGTCGATCCCGCTGAAGCAGTCGCAGGTCCTTCACGGTGATCTGCCAGGCATTCATGGCTTCAGTCTCTCAAGCGGTTTCCGGTGAGTTGCAGAAACAGACGCTCCAGGTTGTGTTCTTCAGCTTCGATGGAGAGGAGTTCGGCGTCACAGTTCTGCAGGACGTCCATGACTTCGCGCAACGTGTGATCAAGCTTCTGCGCGTTGCGATTTACTCCGCCATCGACCATCAGTCTGGCGACAAGTTCTCCATTTACCGGTGGTTCCACTTCAACGAATTGGTGAAGACTGTCAACCAACCCCGGTGATGTCGGCGCAATGAGCAACCTGAGTTCATGCCGTACAACGCTCAGCAGTTCGGGCAGTGTGCCGCACTGCAGAATCCGACCATGGTCAACAATTGCCACGCGATGGCAGATTGCTGCCACCTCTTCCATGTAGTGGCTCGCATAGAGAACACTGACGCCTTGCCTGGACAACTGCTGAACCGCGTCGAGCAGATGTGCCCGCGATTGAGGGTCGACGCCAACAGTAGGCTCATCCAGAATCAGCAGTCGTGGCTGATGCAGCAGAGCGATGCCGAAATTGAGCCGTCTTTGCATTCCGCCGGAAAACGTCTTTACCAGATCCGTTGCCCGAGCGGTCAGCCCGGTCAGTTCCAGAACGGCGTCTACCCGCTGCTTCAGTCGGGAACCACGAAGCCCATACAGACTGCCGAAGAATCGAAGATTCTCCAGCGCGGTCAGATCCAGATAGACCACCAGATTCTGCGGTACCATGCCGAGCATCAATCGATGTTCATTCAAGGCGGGATCGAAAAGTCGACCCTGCAGCGAAATACTCCCACAATCGGGCTGAGTCAGTCCGGCGAGCATGGTCATTGTCGTCGTCTTACCTGCCCCGTTCGGCCCCACCAGGCCAAATACCTCTCCTTCATCAACGTGGAAACTCAGGTCATCAACAGCCACAACGCTGCCGTTAAACGTCTTTCGCAAATGAGACACTTCCAGAAGACCGTCCATTGCTGAAGTATCCTCTACGACCAGCCCAGCAGGAGCTGATTCATCACGACGAGCATTACAAACGCAGTCAGTCCCACCCGGATGTTGTCATTGATGCGAGAGGGAAGTGATTCCACGATTCCACTCACAAGCGCGGCCGCTCCTGAGCACAGCAGCGCGACATCCCATGAAACGCCGGGCCGGGCCTCGCCCCAGTAGATGATGGTCGCCATGGGCACGCTTCCGAGCAGAAAGCACAGCGATCCCACCCAGGTCTTCTGATGATTCCAGGGGAGCGTTGGTCCTTTCAGCAGCAGCCCTCCCAGCGTCGCCGAACCATCGCCGAATGCGATGATCGCAAGTACCGCCATTCCGAGTTCAGGCTGTCCGGGAAAGAGCAGAATGGCGGTCAGCACAATGGCGCAATAACTGACTGCCGAGCAGACACAGTTACGTTCCTGTGGCCGTGTGAATGTTCTCCCCCAGTAGCAACCGGCCAGCGCCAGAGGAATGCAGTGCATTGCGATGTAAATCAGCCACCCTGTCGTCAGTGGATCGGCGTGCGGAGTTACCCACAGACTAAACGCCAGCAGGCCGGGCGTCATGTGCCACACACGACGTTTGAGTTCGCGCGGCCCCAGACGATCTTCGACTACCTTCCACAAACCTGGACGTGGCCACGCAGTCTGGAAAGAACGACCTGGTTCGGTAACTGGAACCGGGACCAGAGAAACCGTGGCGGCACATTCCTCGGAAACATAATTACGCATGTCAGACAGACTGTCTGTGTCCTGGTTGTACATGTTGTTTCTCCGCCTCGATGTGTCCAGTTCTGCGTCAGGTGTCGTCACATTGTGGCCGCCTGGCCTGCATCTTCTGACAATGTCCGGCTGGCCCGCTGTCATCAGAGGATGCCGCTTGTCTGAATGCGTCCGCTTTCAGCCACTTCCTGAATTCCTTCAACATGTCCATCAAGTCAACCATCAGAGTCATTCGCAGGTCAGAGATTGTCAGCACCAATCATGCCGCAATGAGTGTTGAGTTGAGTTCGCTTTGATTGCAGTCACGTTGACTGTCCGAAAATCACTTCTGTTGTATCGAGGTCTGAGTTGAACGGCTTTTGCGGCATTGAGTGAGATCTGTCACAATCTTGCCAGAACAGTACGCACGCGGTCAGGCAGTGCTCTTCAGGTCCCTCAGAGGTTACGCTTCAGTACGAGTCATTCGGATAAGCACACTGCCAGACCGCGCTGAACGAGAGCATTTCCGCGTCCGTTCGCTCGACAATCGTGGAAAAATGTCAGAACCAGATTTGCTCGAAACCACCAGGCAGAAATGCCCAGGCTCAAGCGGAAAACTGTACGCTGTCGCCAGCCGCAAACATCGGACCTTTGTCGATGCGTCTGAGGGAATCCCTTGTGGTTAGCAGTCCGCGCTTTCATACACGAGTTCCCTCCGGTACGACCCTGAGATGGACATCACAACGGGACGGACACATGAGGGCGATCTGTCCCTGTGGCGCCATTATCCGGGGAGATTCCAGGCATGTCCCGGCTTAGAACGTTCCTCGTCCGGACCCACTGATGGCAGATCGACTTATGTGGCTGCACTGCCTCCAGCGATTCCGAATCGACGATGCGCATCGAAGCGAGCCCGCAGCTCGAACGCTGCCCGCAAGTGCGATGCGCACGACAGCCGGTTGCGTGGCTACTTCGGCTGATGTTTGTTGCGATGTCGCCTGACTGGAAACTCATGAGTCAGCCACGAGGCACAGATCAACAGGATCAGCAGCACAAGGATGACTGCAATTCCAAGCAGACCAAGCAAAACAGGGGCGAGCATGACTGCGTCTCCCAGGATAGTGATCATGGCACTCGTCGAATCCCCGGGACATTTCCGCTGAACAGACTGCCGATACACTGGCCGCCAGTCTGGTCACATCCTGTGGGACAATGCTCTCTCTCCCCTGCCGTGCAGAAGAGACGCAGCGCCGTCGAGCAACTGAAAGAGACTTCCGAGTCCCTGTGTCATCCGGACTCGAAACGTGAGGACAGCGATACGCAGCGCGTCGCCATCATGCAGTTCTCGCTCCAGAGCGACCGGAACTTCGTTGACCCAGGTTCCGTTTTCGCTGCCCAGATCAATGACGGTTAAACGTCCGTCATCGAGCTTCAGCAGGGCGTGAAAATGACTGACCAGCGGGCTGAACAGTTGCAGATCGCAGTTTGCATCACGTCCGATTGTGAATCGCGGCTGAGTGATACTCACCTGGCCAAGCGGTAAATCGTCCAGCGGTCTGAGAGAAATGTTCATGTTTGAGACTCCGACGAAAGGTTGAGGAACTCAATCTGTCACGACCACGTGATGTGTTCTCTCAGCGTTGAGCGTCGAGGCAGTCTCTGCCGCAGTTGCAGGAGCGGATACCGGTCCGGTGCGCGCTGAACCTGCGCACAAAAAAACGCCCGTGCGAGGCTCCGCAGCAGGCGTCTACATAGACACAGCCGACTGGCCTTCCCGGGCAATCGACTGACTCAACGTAGGCCCGCCACTCAGGGCGTGTCAAGCGGGATCAAATGCATCCATCCGTCGTCGTTCAATGCTCGACGCGTGATGGTCATCACGGCCAGAGGCGCAGCACGGATTCCGAAAGTTTGATCGGCTCACGGTCCCAAGTGTTTCCCCGATATCAAACGCTCTGACGGTCGCTCACACTTTCATCAGCCAGTGGCTGGCAGCACGGAAATCCATCAGCCGCAAGCCCCTCTGTTACGGGCATTGTCTGCGGGCCAGAGGTGATCCATGTGCTTCAGACCGCGTCTGATCAAGACTCTGACCATCAAATATCTGTTTGCCCTGAGTGCCGTCGCTGCGCTGGCCCTGGTCAATTATCTGATTCTGCGTGCCGAGATCCGGGCGGGAGAATCCTCTGCTGAGGTGCTCACAATCAGCGGTCGGCAGCGGGCACTCATGCAGCAGTCGGCTCTACTGGCTCAGGAGCTGGTGACGTGCGGCGATAACCAGCGACGGACACAGATCCGCACTCAGCTTCGAGCGGCGGCTCAGGATCTGGAGTCCGCACATCACAGACTCATCGCTTTCGACGAGAGCGGGCTGACAGCAAGGAAGACCGACGGCAATGCCGCGTCCTCCGAGCAGGAGTCGCAGATTCGGCAGATCTATTTTGACACGCCGTGGCTGCTTGATACGGAAGTCCGCAACTATCTGGCGCAGCTCACTGCCCTGGCGGACAGCGAAAACGCGGAACTCTCGCTGACGAATCCACATCTGCAGTATGTGCGTGATGTGGCATTTTCCGAGCGTGTTCTCGATGCCCTGGACGAGGTTGTCGCCACCTATCGCGACCAGACAGAAGCTCGCACAGCTCGGCTGCGAAGACTGGCCTGGTGGTCGTTCCTCAGTACATTCGTTGTGCTGGGGCTCAGTGGCCTCTTCGTCTTCCACCCCATGGTACGCCGAGTCCAGAGCGACATGGCGGTCCTGAACAATCTCAATGAGACGCTCGAAGCCCGTGTTGAAGAACGTACGGCGCTCGCCGAACAAAGAGCCTGGGATCTGCAGCGTTCCGAAGCGTTGTATCATTCACTGGTCGAGAACCTGCCGGTCTGCATCGTCCGCAAGGACCGCGAAGGCCGGATTGTGTATGCCAATGCTCTGCTGTGCGAACTGCTGGGACGGCCGCTGAATGACGTCATCGGTCACCTCGACACCGATTTTTATCCGCAGGCGATGGCCAGCAAATACCGACGGGACGACATGCGTGTCGAGCAGACCGGACAGGTGCTCGAAGATGTCGACGAACATTCGACTCCAGGCGGAGGGCGGATGCATGTGGAGATTCGCAAGAGCCCCGTGTATGACGAGAAAGGTCGGTGCATCGGGACGCAGACAATCTTCTGGGACGTGACCGACCGCGTGAATGCAGAACAGCAGCGATCCGAAATGCAGGATCGACTGGTGAAATCAGAACGGCTCGCGGCCATCGGCCAGATGGTCGCTGGCGTCGCGCATGAAGCGAGAAATGCACTGCAGCAGGTGCAGGCCTGTACTCAACTGCTTCGCTGGGAGCTTGCCGGCCAGTCGGTCTCCCGGCCGCTCGACTTGCTGCAGGACATCGAAGATGCCCACGACCGACTGCATCGACTGTTCAATGATCTGCGAGGTTACGCATCTCCTCTGCGGCTTGACTGCCGCCGCTGCGACCTGCGGGAAATCGTTCATCAGGCCTGGCGCAGTGTCCGGGCGGCGAACGGCACGAAGCCGTGCAGACTTCGCGAATACTCACGGAACGGCCTGCCAGACGACTCCGTCGGCCAGTGTCACTCTGCCGAGGAAACCGCTCCTCCGCGTGAGCTGTTCTGTCATGCTGATCCGTTCCAGCTCGAACAGGTCTACCGCAATCTGCTGGAGAACTCACTGCTGGCCTGTGATTCAGACGCCTGCATTGATGTGCTGTATTTCTCAGGCCGGGACAAAGGTGGCTCGTTCATTCACGTCGCCGTGCGCGACAACGGCCCGGGCCTGACACCTGAAGTGCGAACCCGCATGTTTGAGCCGTTTTTTACGACCCGCACTCAGGGAACAGGGCTGGGTCTGCCCATTTCCCGACGAATCGTCGAGGCCCACGGAGGCCGGATCGAGGTCGTCAATCCGCCTGACTGCAGTGCCGCCCAGGCCGAATCGCACGCCAACGACCGCCACGGCCTTGAGATTGCAGTCATCCTGCCGGACCTGACGAGAAACGCATTACGGTCTCTTCCGATCCAGAGTCAGCGGGACATCCAGCCTCGCCTGTCGGCTTCTCTGACCGAAACCGACCTCGGAAATTCAGCCAACGAGGTGAGCCATGAACCTGTCACTGAGAATTCTCATTGCTGATGACGAATCGCGTATGCGGGAATTTCTGAGCGCCGCCATTACGCGACTCGGTCATCAGGTCGTGGGAGCCATCGCCAGCGGCCACGAACTGGTACTCGCTGCCTGCGAGCATCGGCCGGACCTGATCGTGACAGATATCCGCATGCCCGATGGTGACGGCATCGATGCCGCCGCCGAAATCTACAAGCATTTTCCCGTGCCGATCATTCTTGTCTCCGCCTTTCACGATGACGAACTGCTGGAACGAGCCCGACACCAGCACGTTCTGGCCTACCTGGTCAAACCGATCAAGGACTCCGACCTGGCCCCGGCTATCGCACTGGCAACGGCACGTTTTGCAGAATTTGAAACACTGCGTCGCGAAGCTGACGACGCCCGCCAGGCACTCGAAGACCGCAAACTGATCGAACGGGCCAAAGGCATTCTGATGAAGCGTGCCGGACTCGACGAACCCGCGGCCTTCCGTCGGCTGCAGAAGCACGCCACGAGTCGACGGGTCAAACTGGTGGAAATCGCCCGCTCCCTGATCGACGCCGAACAGACATTCGCTGAGGAGATATGAACGCCACATGTTCCTTCAGTTTTCCATGAACACACTGACCAGGCTCGGTTGAATGGCCCTCATGACGACGACAATCTGCAGTCGACACGAAATTCCCCGACGGTCCTTCCTGTGGACATGCAGTGCGGGGGCGGTGCTGGCGGCCTCGCCCTCTGTACTGCAGGCATTTCTCACTGACCACCCGCTCGAATTCGCTGTCAACGAACGATCATTGCATCAGGCACTGCAGCAGGGCAGCCTGCATCACCTGAATCTTGCCGAGTACGTACGCGATCATTTTGGCATTGATGCCGTCGAATATGCTTCCAGTTGTTTCAGTGACCGGCGAAATGACGCGGACTATCTGAAAGCCATGAACCGGGCTGCCGCCGAACACAATGTCCGGCAGCTACTGATCGCCGTCGACGACGGTGGACCACTGGCTGCCGCGGATCCGGAAGAGCGATCCGCGGCCATCGCAGTGCATCGCGAATGGATCGACGCAGCGAGAACGCTGGGCTGTTTCGCCATCCGGATCACACTTCGGGGCGACGGCACTCAGCAGGAGCAGCTTGCCCGCGCGGCATCCAGTATCTCCGAACTGGCGCTCTACGGAACGTCGCGCAGAATTCATATTCTTATCACAAACGACCGAGGTCTGACTGCGAGTCCCGAGTGGCTTGTGTCGCTCATAAAACGCGTGGATTCACCCTACTTTGGCACGCTTCCAGATTTTGTTCATTTTAGTGGTGTCGCCCCCGCAGATGGCTTGAAAGCCTTGATGCCCTATGCTCGCGGCGTCCGAATCCTCACACGTGACTTCGATGACCGGGGAAATGTCACTGCTGGCGACATTGAAAGTATGCTGAACGTCGTATTCGCTTCAGATTATCGTGGCCGACTAAGCATCGAGTATAGTGGAACACGGGCCAACGAAGAGGATGGTGTAAAGTTAACTTGTCGGATTCTGGAACGTGCGGCCAAACGCATTAATGTTCCTGAGGAACGTAAGTAACAAACACTTTGCTCAAATTTTCAAAGTTTTCCGGAATCAGTGATTGCAAACGCCGACTCCTGCGTAATAAAGTGACCGCAATTCCGCCACCGACTGTGCCGGAATGATGAGACTATGTCAGTCCCTCTGTGCAGAATGCAGTGGGGCTTTTTTTGTATCCACAGAGAGCCTCTGCGGCGTTACTGCGCGACAGAGGCTCTTTTTGTGTGATGCCTGCAATTCGCCAGGCTGCTGAGTTTGACGCCATCATGAAGGGGTAGACGCCATGTCATGCTGTTTCATCCAAAGTCGCGGACCACCCTTGATGAGGCTGTGCCTGTAGAATCTATGGTTCGACCTGCACACTAATCGTGCGTGTTTCGTATATTGTCGCAGCAGACGTCTCACCGCTGACACGTTGACTTGCGAGAACATCCCAGAACAAGGAACAGAATCATGACTTCCATACGCTTTATGCGTTGCACTGCACTGCACATGGCTTGTCTGATCGCAGCCATGCTTGCTGCCGTCACATACATCAGTGGTTGTGAACAGGCGACATTTGCAGAAGCGCCAACAGTCGTCCGTGCATCTGACGGCCATCTGACTGTCAGGAGTCAGGGAGACGCCAGCGAACAGACTCGCGACGTTGCGGCCGACGCGGCGATCACAATTGATGGGCAACCAGCAACACTTGAAGACCTGCATCAAGGCGACACTGTCCGGTTGAAGACAGAACAGCGTCAAGGAGCCGAGGTTGTTACACAGATCAAGGCTCACTCCCAGACGCATCAGACGGCACCTGCGAACTCCACGGCCAGGCCTCAGCCGGACATGAACAAGGCAGATGCCGGAAAAATGACTGAGAGTCAACCAGACGATACCAGGGCAGGCTCCGGACCAGTTCAGCCGGCTCCACAGAAGCCCCAAATGCAACCAGAAGCACCGGCAACTGATTCCTCCGCAACCGGCGGGAAGTTGCAGAATCAGAACAAGCCAGACACTGATGGAGAAAGGCCAGAGGGTCAGACATCTGCCGCTATCTCGGCTCCCACTTCAGCCCCCAATGCCGGCGTTCCTGCTTTAGACCCTTATTCACTGCAGCCAGCTACCGAAACACAGGCTCGGACGGCCGCACTGGCAGAAGAAACTCATTCGGGAACAGTCGACCGCATTGAAGGGAAACAGTTCATCCTTAAAGACGGCGACGGAAAGGAATTCACCTTTGCAGTCGAAAAAGATACCGCGTTCACGATCGGCGGTGCAAAGGCGGTATTTGCCGACTTGAAAAAAGGAGTCAGCGTCACTGTGACCGCCAGAAAGGACGGCGAAGCATTGATCGCCACAACTGTTGTGGAAATGACTTCCGCAGTTCCGTTAGACCCGAGTTTATCACTGCTGCTGCCGAGTCGGTCGGTGAGCGTGATAAAGACTGTTGCGTTTTCAGAACGAGGAGCTGCGCTGGCGGAAGACTCATTCTCAGGCACCATCGACAGCCTTAAGGATGATCGGTTTTCAATTAAGGACGATGATGGAAGACTACACACATTTCTGGTGAACTCCAGCACGACGTATACGCTGGATGGTAACGAGGCAACGTTTTCTGAACTGAAGAAAGGGCAGACAGCGAAAGTCAAGGCAGAGAAAAACAGCGAACACTTTGTCGCGACAATGGTCGATGCTGTCAGTGCGAAGTAAGATCTCATCATGTGCTCAGTTCATAATCTCGTATTGTCGTACGGACGGTCGCCGTTCTACTTGAGTGCGTTCAGCGCCACGTGCCGAACGGCGGCCATCCTGGTCGCGCTCGGTCAGGTGACAGCCATGCGGTCCTGTTTGGCCGGGGCGTCACTTATTGACGGAGCCCATAAGGGAGATCTGACGTTTTTGCTGCTCCGTTCATGAGAACGTCGAAGTGATGAGTCTTCCAGTCCAAGGCGGTGTGACTCCGTTCGTTGCCAGGTTCTGCGGCGTCCTGTTGTTTGTGACGCTGCTTTGGCTGGCCGTTGACGCACTGTAATAGTTGCTCTTATGCGGAGGACGTGTAATGCCTGTATCAACGAAAACGACTCGCCGTGGTGCGTGTCGGTCCGACGTAGCGAAGTGTGAAGCGTCGAACGCTTCTGTCCTTGTCCAAAGTGATGGTTCCGGCGATTTGCGCTGGTGGATGGAACTGCTGAAGGGCGTTCCAGGGTATGACGAGGACAGTGCTTACGGTATCTCATTGGCCCTGCTTCGCGGGGAGCAGATCGTCGCCTGGCGTGGCCCGATTGAACGGGCCAGTGAAATCAGCGAGCGAATCAACCAGTTTGAGTATCACGCACCCCGGTCTGTGAGTGCCCCGCATCGTGTCCTGCGCAAACCGGACATGTTCCGAGTCGTCATCGAACAGGCCCCTGGTAATGACCCAGGAAACCGTCTGGCTGACGTCGCACAATTTGAGACGGCGGAGACGTCGTATGCCAATACCGAAGAAACGTTGCTGGAGGCAGGCGAGACGCTGCTCGAAGCTGACGCGCTTCCAAATGACATGAAGGATGGCTCCACCGAAAGGATGATTCAGGATATCGTGGAACCAGCTTCGATCACGTCCCCTGGCAACCGGAAGCCGTATGCACGTCAGACGACATCCAGTACAGTCGTCTGTCGGAAAACGAAGCACGTGTCAGGTTCCGAAAGGCGACCGCAGACGCGGCGACGATGGATGCAACTGGCCCTTGCAGTTACAGTCGGTGGAGTCGTCGGATTCATGGTGCTGAAGGGACTGGGTTACCATCCCGTGCGACTCGTCGAGGCAAAGGCGGGACAGATCACAATCGAAGATGAGGTCACTCTGGCCCGACACACATACCCACTGGCCTTGAATGCTGTTATCACAAGAGACGGCCATGCTGCTGAAACCAGTGATCTGATTGCGAACGACCTCATCCAGTTCAAACTTTCAGACAGCGACCGCGGCCCAGCCATTGTGCAGCTTAGAGCGACTTCATCACGAGCAAGTCAGCCCGTCAGTTCACCGGTTTACTGATTCACTCGGGCGATGCTTCGATTCTAGACTGGAATCCCGGCATTTCACCTAAGGGTATCACGGAAGTCGCAGGACGGGAGAACTCAATAATCGCGAGTCATGACGGAGGCCGAGTTCGTCTCTCAATGGAAGTGTGCCACAATGAATAGCACAACCGAGTCGGTTATTCATGCACTGGAAAATGTCATTAGCCACGGGAATCAGATGCTTCTGACGCTGGCATGCGTGATGGGAGTGTTCCTGGTGCTCATCGCCATTGATGCTGGATGCCGCAAAAAGTGAAAGTGTGGCAACCTCGCGTGGCCCCCAAAACAGAATTGGAATCGAAGTGACGTTCGCAACTGAAGTTGTGTCCGCTGGGTCTCAATCTGATCGAGCGGACGTCGGAACGTATGGAAGCCAAGCTCGTCGCGCCGGTGTGGGACTTCGTGTCGATCCTCGACATCATCCACGCAGTGACTCACATATTCGCTTCCACCCTGGCGGATCGCACCGAAGTCGACGGCTGGCCGATCGACGAGCAGTGGATCCGTTGGATCTGGAACAGCCAGTTTGAACGCGTCATCACCACCATGTACGCCCACGACGAAGCACTGCGTCGGCCGGCTGCAGACGACGACTCCACGAACGTCCGCAGCATCGTGTCGACGGCACCAGGCCCCCAGCAGAAGTCGGGTCATTGGTAATCGCCAGCCGAACTACAGGTTGCCTTTTCGGGCTCGTTCTTTTTTCTGCACTTTCTGAGATTGTCATCTACTATGTGGCGAGACGTGCGAGACGTGCGAGGGGCGCGAGTATTTGGGCTCTTCGCGGAATTGTGTGGGTACTGGATGGTTGAAGAATGCGGACTTGCGGGGTTTTCTTTGGTGGTGTTTTCTGGCAGGAAAGCGACCACCTGGGAGTCACCGGCATGTCCGCGGGAGCAGTGTCTCAGGCGTTGGGGCTGGGGGGGGATGAGGTCCTGGAAGTGCGTAAGCGCCAGCTGAAGCTTGCTGTTACCCACATCTTCTCACGAGTTCAAATCCGAGTTGGATGTCGGTGAGTCGTGACAGGCCTCGCCAGAGGACGGTGTTGCCCGGTGGCGGGTCTTTTCCTCGCGCAAGGTATCCTCCCAGTCTGGCGACTGCGGTGATGTAATCGGAGATGGAATCAGGGGTCTTGCGGTCGCTGTCCTGGGCGAGTTGCTCAAGGATCGTCAGTTCTGTCGGCGTGAAGACGGACGTCACAGGCGGGGTGACTTCCGATCGATTGATCATGGTCAGACAGAACACTCGCCACGCGGTGATGCAGAATACGGAAAGCTGGTCGGTCAGACGCTCGGCGGTCTGGAGTCGGGAAGCTTCGGCCCGGCAGCCGGACTTCAGCACTTTGTGGAAGGTCTCGATCTTCCAGCGCTGAGCATACCAGTCGAGCTTCTCGATGGCCGAGTCCAGCGTCGGCACAGACAGGTTTGTCGCGAGCTTCCAGTGGATGGCTTCCCGGTCGCGGGGCATTCCCCGCTCATCTGCGTGAATCACCGTCAGTTTCAACGGCGCGTACGTTTTCCGCTTGGCGAACCGGCCCGACCGAATGCTACGGCGTCAGAAAGATGTGGGTAACAGCAAGGTTCGTCTGGCGCTTACGCATAGTCGACGCAGCATTCCCTGCTCGCTTTGTCCTTTGGTAAGCGCCAGACGAACTACAGGTTTCCTTTTCGGGCTCGCTCTTGTTTTCTGTGGTCGGCGATGGTCCAGCGGTGTTGCGGGTTGGTCTGGAGCCAGTTGTCGGGGAGCAGGGATTCGGGGGTGGCTCCGCGGGGGATGT
>WGMU01000120.1 GCA_016124895.1 bacterium | reverse complement strand
CGGTTGCGTCATGGCCCGGTAGTGACACGCATCCGATCACTTCGGAAATTCATGTCGGTCGAGTCCTTCTTCTCTTCCGGCACGCCGAGGGACAAGGCCCCAGCTACCTGAAGGGCCACCGGCGCGTCAGACGCGTTTGACTCAGGCGGAACAGACGCGGTCCACTCGGCTGGGTCGCGTGGACATGTTCCGCCTGCCGAATGGCCTTAACGGCGGCTGCCATCCAGCCAGGGCAGGGCGGCTCCGCGGGGTGGGAGTTCGACGAGATCGACCCCCGTAACGCTTTGGTGGCCGGCAACTTCCACTCGCAGTTCTTCGGTGGGCTTACTGTCGAGGTTCAGCACGGCCACCGCCTCGCCACCGACTTCGTCGCGGCCCAGGGCCATGTGCGAGATATTGATGTTGTGCGTACCGCACTCGGTTCCGATGAAGCCGATCAGGCCCGGCTTGTCCTGGTGGCGGAAGATCAGCAACTGACCGTCGAGCCAGGCGTCGAGCAGGAAACCGTCGAGGCGTACCAGCCGCAGAAACTTGTCGCCGAAGATCGTGCCCGAGACGCTGAACTCACCGTTGTCTGTTTTGACAGTCGCGCTGACGACCGAGGCAAAATCGCCGGCGTCGCGCGACGACGTTTCTGTAATGTGAATGCCCCGCTCGCGCGCGATCGCTTCGGCGTTGATGATCTTCGCTGGTTCCGAAACGCCGGAACTCATCAGGCCCGCGACGAAAGCGGACGTGATCAGTTTCGTCTTCTTATCGGCGACCTCGCCACGGTAGGCAATTGACGCTTCCTTCAGGCCGGCCGACTTGAACCGTTGCTGCAGCAACTGCGACTGCAGCAGACCGAGTCGGTAGCCGAGATCGAGGTACGCTTTCGACTCTTCCAGTTCACGGCCGGAGATCGGGGCCATATTGATCGCGTGCCGGACCTCGTTGTTGATCAGAAACGCGGTAATGATTTCCGCGGCTTCGATCGCGACGGCTTCCTGAGCCTCGTCGGTTGACGCTCCGAGGTGCGGCGTCAGGACGATGTTGGGAACGCCTCGCAGCGGCGAATTTGCGGGCAGTGGTTCTTCACTGAACACGTCGAGTGCCGCGCCGGCGATCCTGCCGCTCCTGGCCGCTTCCACGATGTCGTTTTCGTCGACGATGCCGCCGCGAGCGCAGTTGACGATGCGCACTCCCGGCCGCATTCGCTCGATTCGTGCCGCGTTGATCAACCCGCGGGTTTCCTCGGTCAGCGGTGTGTGGATTGATATGAAGTCGCACTTGTCGATCAGCTCGTCGACATCGCGATACAGCGTGATGCCGTACTCGGCGGCGCGTTCTTCCGACAGGAAGGGGTCGTAGCCGATGACGTTCATCTCGAACGCCAGGCCGCGTTTGGCGACTGTCATGCCGATCCGGCCGAGTCCGATCACGGCCAGCGTCTTGCCGGCGAGCTGCGAGCCTTTGAACTTCTTCTTCTCCCAGCCACCGCCGGACATGCTGGCAGCCGCCTGCGGGATGTTTCTTGCCAGCGAGGCCATCATCGCAAATGCGTGCTCGGCGGTACTCGTCGTGTTTCCGGCCGGCGTATTCATGACGACGATGCCTTCGCGCGTTGCGGCATCGAGATCGATATTGTCGACGCCGACACCCGCCCGCACGGCGACCTTCAGCCGTGGCTGGCCCTCCAGCACTTCCGCCGTCAGTCGAGTGCCGCTGCGAATGATGATGCCATCGGCGGCCTTCAGGTCTTCGCGGACAGTGTCCGGCGAGCCGGCGACGACTTCGATTTCCGGAAAGCTCCGCAGAATGTCGAGTCCGGCGTCGGACAGGCTGTCGGTGATCAGGACGCGGAATTTCGGCTCACTCATCGCTTCGGCCAATGTTCAATCTGAAGGTCTGGATGCGAAAAAGCGGACGCAGCAATGCATGCTCCGCCCGCTGGCGAGTGATAATGGTGACCGCCCTCGACGAACAAGGATGCGCCACGGCTTTCCGACCAGAATCAGCGTTACGACGCGATTTGCCGGTAACGCATCGGACGATCTGGATGCCCGACAGATGATTCGCATCGCGGGGCGGCGAACGGAACCGCTACAAACTGAGATGTAGCGAAAGTCGCGCAGACATTCGGCCGGAAACCTGAGAGACCGAAACTCTGCGCGAGTTTCGTTACGAGCGCGGTCAGACCCTCTCGTTCGCTGCTCGGTCAATCACTTCGCATGTCCGAACCCGTCGCCCTGCCGATCTGCTTTCTGATTACCGAGCTGGATATCGGTGGGGCGGAGCGTGCGCTGGTGAAGATCGCGACCGGGTTGGCGCGGGAGCGTTGGACTCCGTCGGTCATCTGTCTGAGCGGTCGCGGTCCGCTCGTCGAGCCTCTTGAGTCGGCAGGCATTCCGGTGACGTGTCTTGGAGCGAACCGTGTTTTCAGTCCCGGTGGGCTGTGGAAGGCGACAGTCGAGCTGACTCGGGAGTTGCGTCGGCAGCAGCCTCGGATCCTGCAGACGTTTCTGTTTCACGCGAATATCGCCGGACGTCTGGCGGCCCGATGGGCTGAAATTCCGCACGTTCTGTCGGGGATTCGCGTTGCCGATCGTCGTGGTCGCTGGAGGCTGGTCGTCGATCGCTGGACGGAGAACCTTGTTGAGAAACACGTCTGCGTGAGTCGCGGCGTTGCTGACTTCTGCATCCGCGAATCGGGTCTCACCGAGGAGAAGGTTGTCATCATTCCGAACGGAGTCGACATCGGGACATACCGCGATGCTGAACCAGCCGACCTGTCTGAGTTCGGGATCTCGGCCGATGCGGAAGTCGTCCTCGCAGTCGGTCGGCTTGATCAGCAGAAGGATCCGCTGCTGCTGCTGAGCGCGGTGAGCCAGATTGCCGCTTCCCGACCAAACCTGCATCTGCTGTTTGCTGGAGACGGGCCGCTGCGGGGACGGATTGAGGAAACGGCCCGGCGACTCGGCCTCGGTGACCGGGTCCACCTGGCTGGCTGGCGACCGGAGATTCCGCAGTTACTCAAAGCCGCGTCGCTGCTCGTCCTGCCGTCCCGGTGGGAGGGCATGCCGAACGTGGTGCTCGAAGCCGCCGCTGCCGGGGTTCCCGTTATCGCGACCAGGACCGAAGGCATGCATGAAATCATCGAGCCCGGTCGAACTGGAACTCTGGTAAAGACTGGAGATGTGAGCGGCCTCGCCGAGGAGATCTCGACCGCCCTGCGTGAACGCTCTCTCCCACTGCAGATGGCTGAAACACTGCAACACGAAGTGACAGAACGCTTTACGTGGGATTCTGTCGTCGCTCAGTACGACCGCCTGTACGAGTCGCTGGTCGTCCGTCGGAGCTGATGCACAACGCTCTGTGAGATCCGACACAAAAAGTCGGAAATCTCAACTCACTTTGAAAACAGGACTTGTGACGATTCCGCGGGCCTCACCGTGCGCGCAGACAAAGATCACGTCTTGACGGGATGGATCCGCTCGATACGCTGCGTGGGTAGTTGTGGGAGTCAGTGGGTAGTCAGGGAAGACGGAGACCGCCGGTGACGAATGACGCTGACAGGCACGTGGCCTCGATCGCTGGACGAAAAGGGGCGACTTGCCGTTCCCTCGCGACTCCGCGCCGATCTGGGCGGCGACGACCTGAAGGCATTGTTCATTGCTCCATGGACGGACATGTCGCTCGCGATCTTCACACCCACCGCCTTCGATGCCCTGTCGGCAAGGATGTCCGACAAGTCGGCCGCGAAGCTCGACGTCCGCAGCTACATGCGACTGTTCTATGGTCAGGCCGAGAAGCTGGATCTGGATGCTCAGGGACGATTGCGCATTCCGGAACGGCTGAAAGCTCTGGCAGAACTGCAGCGGGAAGTCGTCCTGCTCGGGGTGAGCGATCATCTCGAACTGTGGGACAGGACCCGCTGGGACGAGTACGTCGCGAAGCTCAGTCCGCAGTTCGACGAAATTGCGGAACAGGCTTACGAGGATTGAGTTCCGTCTCTGACAGCCAGGCACCCCGACGCCGCTTCCGGTCGAGCGTCAATGTCAGAGCAGCGGGCTTACGCCGTCAGGAAGACGCTTTGCTGGATCAGGGATTGATCCACCTCGACCGAGCCGCTCGAAGTTGTGCCCCGCAGGCCGACTCACCCCCTTGTGTTCGATCTGCGAGGAACGTCTGCAGTCACCTGCTGCTGCCGCCAATGTCCGGGCAATCCCGTTTGCCTGCGGCATCAACGCGTGACTGCACTTCGCCGGTTCACTCGCTTTGGGAAGAACTCCGCTGGCTGACCGGGCTTTGCGGAAACAGGCGCCGAAAGGATGCGGTGTGATCGAGCTGCGACACGTCAGCGAGATCGCTGAGCGTTTCTGAGCGAAGACATCGGAGGCTTCGGGAAACGCTTCAGTCTGGCCTTCACCAGGATGGAACGGGATCAGCGTGTCACTCACTCAGGCCGCCCCGCAACGGATTGCAGGGCGGTTTTTCTTTTGGCGTGAACGCAATGGTCTCGTTGTGCGCCGGTCGTTTCGATATCTGCGGCTGCGGTTTCGTTGCGCGAGAGCGCTGGCACAAATTCGCCCTCAAACGTCGCATCAAACGTAATTGCTTGAGAACCGGTTCGGCTCGAAGCAATTGCCAATCTCGCATTGCCGGTTCCATCGGCCAGCCCACAGGAGATTCATCGCGACAACGACAGTTCAGGCTGAGAGGCGGCTGCTTTCGGTCGATAGCCTGACGCGACAAATGCCACTCGAACCGTCACGCACTGGCGAGTCGGCGTTGAGTTTGCTGCCGCCTACCTCTGCCGTCAGGATCTCTGTGCCATGCTGATTCGCTCACTGCGATTCCCTCGCTCCCGCCGCCGAAACGTATTCCGTCGCCCGTCAGTTGATTCAGTTCAGTCGCACTGCCTGTCGCTCGAAACACTCGAGCCCCGACGGCTGCTGACCACTCCGACAATCGGACTGCTGCAGTACGACATGGCGCAGGCCTTCGACGGCTACAACCTGCTTCACCCCAGTGCCAGCACGATGACTTATCTGATTGATATGGAAGGTCGTGTCGTTAACACGTGGAACAGTGATTACACGACGACGTCGAACTACCTGCTGGAGGACGGTTCGCTGCTGCGGACGGGCACGTTGCCGAATACCTCGCGCACGCTGAACTCGTCCGGTGGAACTGGCCGGATTGAGCAGTTCGACTGGGATGGCAACCTGATCTGGCATTATGAACTCAACGATTCCAGCGGACAGGACGGCGACCTGCGGCTGCATCACGACATTCAGCCTCTCCCGAACGGCAATATCCTCGCGATCGCGTGGGAACGTCTGACAGTCGAAACGGCCATTGCAATGGGCCGCGATCCCGCTCTCATCGACAACACCGACGACGGCATCTGGCCGGACTCAATCATCGAAATCCAGCCAGATCGGCAATCCGGTTCCGGCGGCCAGATCGTCTGGTCATGGCATGCGAAGGACCACCTGATTCAGGACTTCGATGCCTCGAAGGCGAACTTCGGTGTCGTCGCTGATCACCCGGAACTGATCGACTTCAATTACTCGCTGACGGGAATCGCGGCGACCGGCAAGAAGGCCGACTGGAACCACGTCAACGCCGTCCACTACGACGCGCAACTTGACCAGATCGTGATCTCATCACGGCTGCAGAGCGAAATCTGGGTCATCGATCACAGCACGACGACACAGGAAGCAGCGTCGCATTCGGGTGGTAACAGCGGTATGGGCGGCGATCTCCTGTATCGCTGGGGTAATCCAGCGGCCTATCGGGCCGGCACGGCTGATGACCAGCAGCTCTTCTACCAGCACGATGCGCAGTTCATCGACGCAGGTCTGGACGGAGCCGGGAACTTTCTCTTGTTCAACAACGGCTGGAACCGCACAGACGGCAGCAATTACTCAGAATCGGTCGAGATTGTGCCGCCGCGAATCGACCAGCAGTTGCATCTCGCGCAGCAGATGAACGGCGCGATGGGCGACGTCACTTCGTTCGCAACGCACCCGGCGCCGGCGAGCTGGCAGCCGATCTCAGGTGACTGGAACGGCGACGGCGTCGATTCGACGGGTGTATTCGATCCGACGACTGGAATGTTCTATCTGAACAATGCCAACACCGACGGTCAGGACGCTGTCATTGAATGGACAAGCCCGCTCAGCGGAACCGGACTGCTGGCCATCGCAGGTGACTGGAACGGCGACGGCATCGATACGCCGGGTATTTACGATCCGGCGACGACGACGTTCACGCTGTTCAACTCGACGACTGCCAGCGGAGCAATCTCAATCTCGCTGCAGAATGCCGGCGCCGGTTCGCTTGTGCCGCTGGCGGGCGACTGGAACGGCGACGGCTTTGATTCGATCGGACTTTATGACCCGACTGCGACTGAGTTCCGCTACACAAATATCGTTGTCGTGACGGACGTCGCCGCCTGGAACAGTCTGAACCGCAGCGACCTCGACTCGAACTGGCAGGCAATCGCTGGTGACTGGGACGGCGACGGCCAGGACACGATCGGCTGGTACGAGTCTGCGGCGACAACGCTGCACTACGGCAACGATCTCAGCAACGCGACGGAGACACTGACAACATATACCGAACCGGGAGCGACTTCTGCCTGGCGGCCGATCGCCGGGGACTGGAACAACAACGACAGATCGACGCTTGGCCTGTACGACTCGGCCTATGGCAGCTACGAAATCGGCATGGACGGCGTATATGGACCGGCCGCTCCCCTGCGGACTTATTCCGAAGGCCCGAATGGAAACTTCTATGCGCCGATTATTTCGAGCGTTCAGCGGCTGCCCAACGGTAATACGCTGATTGATGAAGGCACGACCGGTCGAGCGTTTGAGGTGACTCCTGCCGGCGACATCGTGTGGGAGTACGTTAATCCGGTCACTGCTGGCGACAATGTACTGCATCAGGGAGACACGCCGGGGCTATTGCCCGGCCTGGCGATGCTCGGCGTTCAGACGAACCTGGTGTTCCGGGTGAAGCGTTACGCCCCGGATTATCCCGCGTTTGATGGTCGCAGCCTGACGGCGGGCAGCGTGATTGAGCGGACCGATCCGGATGTCGTCGTGACTGTCGACAGTTCCGGCAGTCTCACCATTTCGGACATCATCACGGGCGGCACGGCGAATACGATCACTGTGACGTACGACTCGATGGCGGACGAGTTTGTCGTGACTTCGCCGCTGCACGATCTTGGTGACGGAGTGAACGCGTCGACGAACGAGATTCGCGTTCCGGCAGCGAGTGTCACGGGTCAGATTCTCGTCGATCTGGGAGCCCGCAATGACGGCTTCGATGCCTCAGCGCTGTCAGTTGCTGTGAACGTACTCGGTGGCGACGGCAACGACACGATTACCGGCAGCATGGCGAGCGATCAGATCGATGGCGGCGCTGGCGATGATATGCTGGCCGGTCTGGCGGGTGACGATCTGCTCGCCGGAGGCGACGGCAACGACACGATTCGTGGCGCAGCCGGGCGGGACTCAATATCAGGCGGCAATGGTGACGACCTCCTCCGCGGGCAGGGCGGGCACGACGACCTCAGCGGCGGCGCTGGCATTGACCGACTGGAAGGTGGCAGCGGGACGACGGCCGTCGATGACGAAGTCGGTGGTCACATCATCATTAACTCTGCGGGATATCAGTCCGATCGAGGTGACTTCGGAGACGTTGTCCCGCGCAGCTATGTCTTCACGGGCTCGAACCTTGCCGACGACTTCGACGCCAGCGCCTCGCCGATCGGGGTCACAATCAGTGGCGGTGATGGCAATGACACCCTGATCGGCAGTGACTTCGACGATGCGATCCTCGGTGGGAACGGCAATGACATTATCGATGGCCGCGGTGGCAACGAAATCGTTCTCGGTGGCGATGAAGGCGACGACGTCATCCGCGGCGGCAGCGGCAACGATCGCATCGTCGGAAACGCCGGTAATGACACGCTGCTCGGGAGTAACGGAAATGATTCGATTATCGGCGGCAGCGGGAACGACCTCATCCTCGGCGAAGCTGGTGACGACCGCGTCCGGGGCAACGGCGGTTTCGATCAATTGACCGGTGCCGGCAATGGAACAGTGCTCGAAGCCGATGAAGTCATCAGCGACGCGATGGATACGATCGACGATGCCTTCACGTTCGACTTCGATGCCCTGCTGATCTGAGCGCATTCCGGCTGCACAGATTCGAGATACGTCCTGCGCTGATGATCTCGTCCACGCAGGAGTTCCCTCGCCTCAGAAAAACCGCTACAAGTTGTCCCGCAACTGCCCGAGTGAAACGCTGCCGATGGCGACTGCGGGCATCAAACGCCGGAAGGGAGTCCGCCGTGTTTCTCAGCGAGAGCCATCTGCCCCAGCTTCTGTCTCAGGACGCGTACTGCTCGGACGAGTTCCAGGCACGCGAGATCGAGTACCTGTTTCAGCCGGCGTGGCACCTGATCGGTACGCCTGGCGAACTGCCGGCGGATGGTGACTTCATCGCGCGGGACATCCTTGCCACACCGGTCATCGCCTGGAACCGTGGCGGTCAGATTCGCGCCTTTCTCAACATCTGCCCGCACCGCTTCGCGAAGCTGTGTAACAACTCATGCGGACACGCGGGCGATCGGCTGGTCTGCCAGTATCACGGCTGGGAGTTTTCTGAAGACGGCAACACGAAACGCATTCCGGATGCTCGCAGCTTTCGCCCCTTGAGATCCGGTGAACTGGGGCTGCGACCGCTGCGCTGTGAGACGATTGGCGGATACGTCTTCGTCAATCTGAACGAGACTGCCGAATCGCTGCGCGACTGGCTCGGGCCGATTGCCGACGTGCTCGAAACTCGAACCGGCGAGCACGCGAGTTTCTGCTTCGCCCGCGACTGGGAGATCGCCGCAAACTGGAAGGTGACTGTCGAGAACTCGCTGGAGAGCTATCACGTCAGCATGGTCCATCGTGACACGTTCGGGCAGTCGCCGGACGCGGACGTCTGCTTTCACGAATTCGGCGATCACTGGCACTGGTTCGAGACGATTACTCCGTACGAACCGACGAGCCTGAAGGCCCGTGTTCGGTGCCGCGTCAAAGCATTCCTCGGTCAGGGAGAACTGGGTCGCTACCGTCAGTGGCTGCGGCATCCGAACCTCGAAATCGTCGAGGCTGGGCCGATCACTGTTGTCACCAGCGTCCTGCCGATCTCCCCCGGCCGCTGTTCGCGACGACTGCGCATGTTCTGCAATATCGGCCCTCGGAATTCGATCACGCGCCGCATTGCTGGCGCGCTGACCGACCGGTTCTATCGCCGCCTCATCGATCGCGTGCAGAACGAAGATGGTTCGGTTCTGCCCGCCGTCCAGCAGGGCCTCGCCTCGCCGCTGCAGCCACTGGGGGGAGGACTGATTTCGATTCGCGAGGAGCGACTGTTTCATTTTCAGCGTGCGATTCTGAACGCTGTCCAGCCGCAAATCGTGCCATTGCCCGATGCGCCCAGTGATGTCCCGGCAGAGAGCCCGCCGCCTGCCGCTGCGGCGTGATCCCGCAGCCGAATCCGAGACGCGGATCGCGAGTCGCGGTCGCGGAGTGGCGCAAGTCGCCCGGTGTCGCGCTGGGGACTGACCGGACGGCTCGCGCCGTTCCGCTATCTGAACCGGGTGGCTGGGAGCGGGCCACGAGCGACGAGTCCGCAGCAGTTTCGTTTCCCTGTTGACGCCTCAGTTGAGCCTCCACACGCCAGCGACGACAGTGTCGATTCTCTGTGTGCCACTGGCTCCGGCAGTGCCTGCGATTCGGCTTCGTTTCTCGCACGAAGCACTGGCAGAGCCGGTGACACACAGTCCTGTCAGAACCGGTGGACCGACTCGCTCGAACAGCCCGCGCCGCCAACCGCCCTCGTCACAGAACTTCCCGATGGCCGACTTCAAACTCGTCAGCGAATTCCCGCCCGCCGGTGATCAGCCCAAAGCGATCGACGCTCTGGTGCGCGGCTTTGAAGAGGGCAAGCACGATCAGGTGCTGCTGGGCGTGACCGGTTCCGGCAAGACGTTCACGATGGCCAACGTCATCGCTCGGCTGAACCGACCGACGCTGGTCCTCTCGCACAACAAGACGCTGGCCGCTCAGTTGTACGGTGAGTTCCGCGAGTTCTTCCCGAATAACGCCGTCGCCTACTTCGTCAGCTATTACGACTACTATCAGCCCGAGGCGTACATTCCGGCGCGGGACATCTACATCGAGAAGGACTCGTCGATCAACGAGGAGATCGACCGGCTGCGGCTGCTGGCGACGAGTGCTCTGGTCAGCCGCCGCGACGTCGTCGTCGTCGCCAGCGTGAGCTGCATTTACGGCCTCGGTTCGCCAAAGGACTATCTCGAGATGATGGTCCCGCTGCAGATCGGCGACGTCATCGATCGCGACCGGCTGCTGCTGAAGCTCGTCGACATCCATTACGACCGGAATGACTACGAACTCGCCCGCGGTCGGTTCCGGGCTCGCGGCGACGTTATCGAAGTCTGGCCGGCGTACGAGGAATTCGCGTTCCGCATCGAGCTGTGGGGCGACGAAGTCGAGAGCCTGTCGATCATCAACCCACTGACTGGCGAGGAAAGCAAGAAGCAGCAGGACATCTACATCTACCCGGCCAAGCACTTTGTCATGCCGATGGAGCGGATCGAAAAGGCGGTCCTGGAAATCGAAGCCGAGCTGCATCACCGGCTGGAAGAGTTCAAGCGGCAGGGCAAGCTGCTGGAGGCTCAGCGGCTGCAGGCCCGCACGCGGTACGACGTTGAACTGCTCCGCGAAGCCGGCTTCTGTCCGGGCATCGAGAACTACAGCCGGGCACTCGCGGGCCGCAAACCGGGCGAGCCGCCGTACACGCTGCTGGACTTCTTCCCGGACGACGGCCTGATCATGGTCGACGAGTCGCACGTCACGATCCCGCAGATCCGAGCGATGTGGGCCGGCGACAACTCACGCAAGACGACGCTGGTCGAGCACGGATTCCGACTGCCGATGGCGCTCGACAACCGCCCGCTGAAATTCGACGAGTGGAACGCGCGACCGGGACAGCGGCTGTTCGTCTCCGCGACGCCCGCCGACTGGGAACTCGAACAAACGAAGGGCGAAGTTGTCGAGCAGATCATCCGCCCGACCGGCCTGGTCGACCCGCAGATCCACATCGTCCCGGCCCGCGGACAGGTGCCGCATCTGATGGGCGAAATCCGCAAGCGGGCCGACGTCGGCGAGCGCGTCCTCGTCACAACACTGACCAAGCGGCTGTCCGAAGACCTGACAACGTTCCTGCTTGAAGAAGGCATCCGCTGCAAGTGGCTGCACTCGGAACTGGACGCGATCGAGCGGGTCGAAATCCTGCGCGAGCTGCGCGAAGGCAAATTCGACGCGGTCATCGGCGTCAATCTGCTCCGCGAAGGTCTCGACCTGCCGGAAGTCTCGCTGGTCGCGATTCTCGACGCCGACAAGGAAGGCTTCCTCCGCAGCGCGACGAGCCTCATTCAGACGATCGGCCGCTCAGCCAGAAACGTGAATGCCGAGGTCTTCCTCTACGCGGACACGGTCACGCCATCGATGCAGGAAGCGATCGACGAAACCAACCGCCGTCGCGAACTGCAGGTTGCCTACAACGAAGAGCACGGCATCACGCCGGAGACGATCCGCAAGGCGATCCGCCGCGGCATCGAAGAAGAGATTCAGGCCCGCCAGGTCGTCCAGCAAGCCGCTGGCGTCGACGACACGCAGTACATCACGCAGGAGTTCGTCAACGAACTCGAAGCCGAGATGCTTTCGGCCGCCGAAAACCTCGAATTCGAACGAGCCGCCCAGCTCCGCGACCGCATCGTGCAGCTCAAACAACAGATCGGCCAGAACGTCTCCCTGACCGACTCCGCCCCCTCACCCCCCCAAACCAAAAAGCCCCGCCGAGGCCGCAAAGGCTCCGGCAAACGAGTCCCCAAGCCGCACAAGCCTTCTTAGACGGAACACGGAACCTCTTTGATTGCCGTCGTCCTCAAAGTGATTGGATTCAAGCAGCCACGTGTGAATTCTTTCGCGACCGTCGGGCGTCTATGGCTTGAAATTGTACGCAATTGCGCATACCTATGTGTGCATGAGTGATTTGGCCGTGTGCTCTCAGCGGTCAGCAAAGTGAGGAAAAGGTCATGTCGTCAACAATCTGTCGTTTTGAGTCTCTCCAAGAAGCTGAAAAGTTCATTCAGTCACACTGCGACTTGTTCTTAAGAGCGGAACTTCCCGCATACCTTACTGAGCTTCGATCGGGAATTATCCGATGGGCCAGTCCTTCACTTTGGATGATGCTTGGGTACGACGCCGAGGAAGCTGCCCGTCAAGTAGAACAGAAGGAACTGAATGCATCTCTTGTGTATGCAACCAGCTCGGACCGTGATCGTTGGGTCGCTTCGGTCAGATCTCACAACCGGCAGCGCACTCAGTTAGCCGAATTCATCCACCGAGTGCCCGACAGAGAATTGAATGCAGCCGCGCCCATCGACGAAAGCTGGATAAAACGCATCTTCGTCGTCGATATCTGTACGCTCTTCAAATGCAAAGACCTCGAAGACGAGCTTGCGTTTGGGATCATTGGGGATGTGACGACGACATGTCTCGACCTCGAATCCGCGAAACGGAAAGTCGACGCGTACCGCGAGGTTTTAGACATTGATCGTGTCAATATCGGAGTCCACGAGATTGACAGAGAGGGAAGAATCAGATGGATGAATCGAGCCGAACGAAAGCTGTTAGGGCTTGACAATGACGATGGAAATGACTGGCTGCAAAAGCGGCCTCATGTGGCAGAGCTTGCAGCGGTTAGTCGACAGGAGGTTCTGGAGAAGAAGAATCGAGTCGCGGGAAAGCTCATAGGAAAGATCAGACCAACAATCGGAGAACATCGGATCTTTCCGTTTGGGATGGACACAAGGCATCCAAATGTTAGCTACAGCACACAAGTCCCGGGCAGTAGTCCGCCCCAAATGGTCCCGTTAAACATCACGGATATTCCAGTACCCGATCCCGAACCGGCTCGACTCTGGCGAAACGAAAGCTTGGTCACCGGTGTCCTGCATGAAAAGCTGCCGCCAGACATCGTCGAGTACTTGCGGGAGTCTGGTCCGAACAATCCGATACTCGAACTTGGGGGGGTAAGGATATGTACGTTCGAGAAGGTAAAACGCAAATTCCTTGAAACCTATGATGGCAAACTCGCCAAGAAAATCTCATCGGTCGGGAAGAAGGGGCAGGACGATGATTTCGTCTTTACTTTTGGCAACCGCCCCTTCAACGACGAAGTAGCCGAACTTAACCGCAAATCAAATCATGCGAACCACGGAGGTGACTCAGGAGATTCCCGAGCTAAGGACGCGGAGTTTGATGTTCGTGGCGAGGCTGAACGGGAACTGTTTCCTCTGTTTGTTGCTGATTTTAATTCGGCTGACGAAAGGGTGATGGCCAGCGAGTGTCCTGATGAACGAATCGAGAAACATCCTTTGGACTCAGATCCGGGCTACTGCTACGTCCACGTTCTCAAGATTCCATTGTTTTCGACCGTCAAGGGCGAAGGCGGCGAGGAAATCAGAAGCGTAATCGGCGTACAAGGTTTCTATTGGCAGGTAGACGCACCTGAGCCGTTTGAGAAGATCAGGGCACTGACAAAGCCGGATGCCCTCTTGGATGACATTCCCGTTCCTGTTTACCGCAAAGATAAGCACCTACGGTTCATTTACGTGAACGACGCTTACATCGAAAACATGAACCAAGGACGTGAATTCGCTTCAGACCTCCCTGCTACGCCACGGATTCCGTCAAAAGGCGACCTGTCTCGTTCGCAGATCATTGGGCTAACAGACTCAGACCTGTTTTCAAGTAAGGACGCGCAAACATACGAGGAAGACGACCGCAAGCTCAGAGATGGCGGCCGTGACGAGATCGCGAAGGTAGAGCTTCACCGTGGAAGACCGGTCCGTGTGACGAAGAAGGCGATTCGCTCGAAAGTTGACGGTGACACAGTTACGGCGATCCAAGGGATTTTCTGGAACGCCGTCCCTGGAGAATTCGCACAGTACATGCGGATTCGTATCGATTGGGGAAGCGAGCGGCTGAACATCGGGAGGATCGCGATTCAGTTGAAGACGGAGAACAATCGGCAGTCTGTCAAGTTCCTGATGATACTGCTTGAACGACTTTATGAGACGGTCGACGAGTTGACTCTAAGGAAGCTTCTATTCCCCGATGGAGATGAATCGAGGAATGCCTTCGGCAGTCGGTGCAGCCAAATGAGAAAATGGCTGGATGACCGACACAGTTGCATGGCACCCAAGTCGCTTGACATTCCGCTCGGGCTGGATTTAAGCAGCGGAAAGGTACGTCTTTCAGACCTGCTGAAGATCTCTGGACCTAAATTTGAGTCCCGAAGGAACAAGGCAGCGTCAGGGGGGGGCTACTGTCTTCAGCTAACATCGATTGCCGAACAGCTGGCGGAATCCGAGCGTGAAGCGGATTGAGTTTCGATGCTCAAGGCATAACTGCTGTCAGGAAAAGGCGTTATTGCGTTCGTGTTTGTGACATCGTTTTTTTTCGTAGGGGCCTCGAAACAGAACCCATGAAACTCGTGTTACCGGCTTGAAACTAGTTTTTTTGACGTTGCATTTGTGGTTACTGATTTGTTGAGGGTGGCCAGTTTGAGGCTATACCGCGTTCCTCCAGTTTCTTTCCCGATCCGGAGGAGCATCCAATGTCGAATCAGATCCGATCAGTCGTCCACATCAACGCACTTCCGCCAAAGGTTGGTGAGGTCGTCATTCTCGCGATGCAACTGTATCCAAGTTGCGACGAAACCTATGCCTTCTCGTTGATCATTGATGAGGCGGCTCTGGAAGCTGATATTCAACGAATCAAGAATGAAGCTGATCTTGCGTTGTCTGTGGCCGCATTGAAGCTCATCGAACTCAAGCAACGAGAGCAGCAACTGCTTCAAGGCGACAGAAAACTGGAGCCCAAAGATCAGACTGCACATGTTCCTGATCGGTGGCGGACCAAGATCACCAGCGTCTTCCGAAACCTTCTTTCATTCCTTTAAGTGATGAGATCCGCGTTTGAATCCGGCATACAGGATTGCCACGAGGTATTTTCTTCCCAATTGCTTACCAAATGACTTTGCGCTAGTTCGCGTTCGATTGCCCGCTGTTTGAGCGTGGATTGGCCTGTGGTGAAGAGTTCGGTCGCGTGCGACGCGAAGCCGCGGTCCCAGCCAGCGAGGGGGCACTTTTCAGGGTGCGTTCCGCTGCGCACCACGCACCCTACAAAGCCTTTCCTGGCTCGTAGAACTCTGCGTGATCATCGCGCGGGCGGATCCAGATGTTGCGAAAGCGGACGGGGCTGTCGTGGTCCTGGAGGAAGACCGGGCCGACGGAGGTTTGTTTCTGGGTGGTCCAGATCGTCTGCAGGTAAGGCGTCGTGCCGTAGCGGTACGGGTGGTACTTCGATCGAGGCTCGCCGAACGTCGTGTTGTCCTGCACTTTCTGGCCGTTGAGCCACGCGGTCACGCTGCCCTCTTCGACGATGGCTCCGGTGGTGTCGCGTCGAGGGGCGCGGTAGCGGATGTCGTAGACCTGCCACTCGCCCGGCTTTCGTGACGCATTCACCAGCGGCGGCGCGAAGCCGTAGTCTGTAGGGTCGATTCCCACCGGCCGGCCTGATATGAACGGTCCGATCGGCCGACGGGAACTGGCCCGCGGCTGACATTGCGTTCTTCGTGCGACGTACCGACCGGAAAGTGGCTGTACTTGATCAGAAGACACTGGATCGGAGCGTGACAATGGGTGTCGGCAAAGGAGGATCGCCTGGGCTCTCAATGCTGATGACAGGGCTGTGCCTGATTGCATCAGGAGCATTGACCGCGATTGCGTGGCTCACTTACGCGAAGAATCCGGCGGATGGCTATGGCGCGTGGCTCGCGGGCATGCTGATTTTAGCCGGGACAGTGCTTTGGTTGCTCTTCGTCGTCAGCAGCACTGTCCGAAGTCGTCGCTACAAAGTTCCGGATCGCTTCGGAAAACGGCGACACCCGTAACCGCCGTCGTTCTGCAGAGTGCGTGGAGCACAGCGGAACGCACCGTCTTCTTGCGATCGATTCTGATGCGTTGCGCCGCGTCCCGTGTACCCTGCAAAATCCAGCCTACTTGCGGGCCATCTCGTGTTCGATCATTCGCTGCTTGAGCGCGGAGGGGCCGCTGCTGAAGACTTTGACGGCGTGCAGGACGAGGCCGATGCCCCAGCCGCCGAGCGGCCAGTAGAACCAGAGTTCGTCGGGAGTTGATGTCAGGTCGATCGCCGTCAGCAGGGCATTGACCAGCACGAACACCGCCAGGTGAATGTAGAAGCCCAACTTCTGCTCAACCCGTACCTTCGCCTGTTCATATTGTTCTGTATTGCCGCTCATCGCCGTACTCCCTTCGTTGGGGCCATTGGTTCGAATGCTCAATTTCGACCTGGAGAAGCGTTCCGCCTGGCGGTTTGGATTCGATCCTCTGGCGAGCCGCACGCATTCTCCTGATCGGAGCACATGGCTTGTCTTGAGCAATCTCTGTGCCGGGTTGCGCGAGCTTGCGGCTCAGACTGCGGCTTCTCTCATCGGAAGGAACACGCGGCTTGTGGATGAACTGAGGCGAGCGTGCTAACCTCAGCCCCAGCGGTGCCTGACCTGCGACGGAGTCTGATTGCTGAGCCGTCATGGCGGCTGCCTCGGCCCCGATTTTACGCCTCGGTTTCTCAGCCAGGAGTCACGATGCTGCAGATTGATCAGAAAGAAGTCGATGGAGTCACCGTGCTCGCTCTCAAGGGACGGCTGATTCTGGGGAACGAGAGCACGACGCTGGCTCAGCGAATCAAGCAGACAGTGGCCGACCAGGTGACGCAGGTGCTGCTGAACCTGGCCGAGGTGCCGTACATCGACAGTTATGGGGTGGGCGAGCTGATTGCCAGCTTTACGAGTGTTCGCAGAATCGGTGGCACACTGCGACTCTGCAGCCCGAGGCCTGCGGTGCTTGAGGTTCTGCAACTCGTCAAACTGCCGATGATGGTCGAAGTCCATCCCACCGAAGAGGAAGCGCTTGCAGGTTTCGCGGCGTCCTGAGCGACTGTCGACGGTACCTTGCGGAACGACAGAGAAGCAGCAGCAAGGAATACACGATGTCCGATTGGGAACTCGCCCAGAATGACCCCTCCGAGAAACTGGCTAAACTCCACTTCTTTTCGGTGATGAAGCAGCAGGGCGACGTGGAAATCGAGTTTGGCATTGTCGTCAAGCAGTTCGTTGTCAACGGCCAGAACCAGTCAATGCGTTTCTTCGCTCAGGCGGACAAACAGACAAACCAGAACACGGCTCCGTACACACCCAGCGGCTGGGGTTCCAACCTGCTGAAGGCCCTGTCCGAGTGCATCCGCAGCATCCACCGGTTTCCGTACGAAGGTCCGCTACCGGAAGACGGCGGGCAAGCGTAGCGGCTGTACTGCGAAGTCGCTTGCCGAACGTGTCGGCTCTGGAGACCCAGGCCAGGAAGTCTCGTCAGTCGGCGACGACTCAGACCGACGCGGCGGATCGGGCTTCGATCAGGGCGTCGAGTTCCCGTTTCTGGCGGGGCAGGATTTCGTCGTTCGGTAAGCGTCCTGTTCTTTCAGGCCGCGCTTGAGGTTGACGAAGTTCGGGACGCACCAGAGGCCCTCGTCGTCGGTCAAGCGGTTCCGGTTGGCTGCCCTGAACTGGACGTGAGCGACCGGTCGGAACCAGCTCGACGTGACTGTCAAATGGCAGCTCGAGGCGGGGTTGCGAGGCGCGGTTCACGTTGTATAAGGGCGGCTCGGAAGCTGGTTGTGGCCTGAGACGGGCTGTCGCCGACGACACTGAAAACTCAACGCGGAAGTTCCGGGAGCAGCTCCATGAACGACACCGGGACGGGCGAAGCGTCTTTCCAGACGGATCCGCCGCGCGGCCGGGCTCTGGCGCTGCTCTCGCTGACTGCATTGGGAGTCGTTTATGGCGATATCGGCACCAGCCCGCTGTATGCACTCCGCGAATGCTTTCATGGCACGCACGCGGTCGACGTCACGCCTGGCAATGTGCTCGGCGTTCTGTCTCTGATTTTCTGGGCACTGACAATTGTTATTGCAGTCAAGTACCTGCTGTTCGTCCTGCGTGCGGACAATCAGGGCGAGGGGGGTATCCTGGCCCTGGCAGCGTTGATCACTCCCGTGACGGCAGGGGCGGAAACGCGGCGCAGGCTGGTCATCACACTGGGCCTGTTCGGCGCGGCGCTGCTCTACGCCGATGGCATGATTACTCCGGCGATCTCGGTGCTGAGCGCCGTCGAAGGACTGGAGATCGCCACGCCGGCGCTTGATCCGTATATCGAGATGATTACGGTCGTCATTCTGATCGGGCTGTTCTTCTTTCAGTCGCGCGGCACAGCCGGAGTGGGGGTGGTGTTTGGTCCCGTCACACTGATCTGGATGCTGATGTTGCTGCTGTTGGGGCTGGTCCACATCGTGCGGATGCCGAGTGTGCTGCAGGCCGTGAATCCGCTGCACGCGGTGAACTTTTTCCGCGAGGCCGGCTGGCCGGGATTTGCGATTCTGGGAGCTGTCTTTCTGGTCGTGACGGGCGGCGAGGCGCTGTATGCGGACATTGGCCATTTCGGCAAGCGGCCGATTCGAGTCACGTGGTACGCCATCGTGCTGCCGTCGCTGCTGGTGAACTATTTCGGTCAGGGAGCCTTCCTGATCTCGACGCCCGAAGCTGCGGTCAATCCCTTCTACCACATGGCTCCGAACTGGTCGCGCTATCCGCTGGTGATTCTGGCCACGCTGGCCACTGTGATCGCGTCGCAGGCCGTCATCACCGGCGCATTTTCTCTCACACTGCAGGCCATTCAGCTTGGCTACAGCCCGCGACTGCGAATCGAACACACGTCGTCCGAGCAGATGGGGCAGATCTACATCCCGGCCGTTAACTGGAGTCTGATGGTGGCATGTATCGGACTGGTGCTGGGATTCGGTTCGTCGAGCAATCTGGCGGCGGCCTACGGCGTGGCGATCACGATCACGATGGTCATCACGACGGTGCTGTTTTTTCAACTGGCGACCCTGCGCTGGAAATGGACGATGCTCGCGGCCGTGGGATTGTGTGGCGTCTTCCTGATCGTCGATCTGAGTTTCTTCGGAGCCAATATCATCAAAGTCGCGTACGGCGGTTGGTTTCCGCTGCTTGTCGCTGGAGGCATCTTCACGCTGATGTCCACCTGGCGAGCCGGCCGCAAACTCCTGGGCTCACGCCTGCGCAAGGGGCTGGTTCCGCTCGATCAGTATCTCGCTCAGCTTCTGGAGGATCCGCCGCAGCGTGTGCCAGGTATTGCGGTGTTCATGTCCAGTAACCCCAACAGCACGCCGTCGGCTCTTCATCACAATCTGGCTCACAACAAAGTGCTGCACGAGCAGGTCGTGATCCTGACAGTGACGACGGCTGAAGTCCCCCGCGTCCGTCCCGCGAACCGCATCGAAATCGAAGAGATCGGTGAAGGCTTCTTGCGCATCGGACTGACCTATGGATTCATGGACGAACCCAACGTACCGCGCGAACTGAACCGCCTGCAGATCAACGGTCTGACGTTCGCCGATCAGGACGTCAGCTATTTCCTCGGAGGCGAGATCCTGCAGGCGACAGAAGGCCCGGGACTTGCTCTGTGGCGCGAGCATCTGTTTGCATGGATGTCGCGCAATGCCCAGCGAGCCACCACCTATTACCGCCTGCCTGCCGAGCAGGTTATTGAAATCGGAGTGCAGGTCGAGTTGTAGTCGTCGGCAGTTCGTCGTGTGCAACTCGCGGGTCCGGAATGCTCCATTTGAATTCGTCGGTTTGAGTAGTGACGGGACACTCGACGGCGAAGGATCCTCAAACCGACGCTGCGGATTTGGCTTCAATCAGAGCGTCGAGTTCCTGTTTCAGACGGGGCAGAATTTCGTCGTACGGGTAGGCGCCAAGTTCTTCAGGGCCGCGTTTCAGGTTGACAAAATTCGGGGCGCACCAGAGGCCCAGGTCGGCGTCGTCGGTTTCGCCGGGACCGTTCACGCGGCAGCCCATTACGGCGATGGTGATTGCGTGGTCCTTCGCGTACTGCGTCATCTCCTTGACCTGCTGTGCGAGGTCGATGAAGGCTTCGTTTTCGACGCGCGAGCAGCTCGGGCAACTGATGATGTTGAGCGTCGGCAGACCGAAGTCGACGACCGAGCGGACTCGACCGGCGGCAATGTCGGCCAGGATCGCACGTCCGGCTGCGATCTCTTCGCCCTTGCGGTCATTCGGGACCGTCAGCGAGACGCGGACCGTGTCGCCGATGCCGCGGCTGATGAGCTGCTCGAACGCAATCCGAGTTTTGATGATCCCGTCCGGTGGCATCCCGGCTTCGGTCACGCCCAGGTGCAGCGGCACGTCTGGACGCTGCTCGGCAAAGCGGCGGTTGACCTCGATGACTTTCTGCGGATCAGAATCTTTCAGCGAGACGCAGTACCGCGTGAAGCCCAGTGAGTCGAGGAACTCGCAATGGTCGAACGCGCTTTCGAGCATTGGCGAGATCGAGTCGTCGGCGTCGTACCGGTCGAGCTTCGCCGGATCGACCGAGCCGCAATTCACGCCGACTCGGATGGCGCAGTCATTGTCCGCCGCGATGCCCGCGATGTAACGGACCTTGTCCTGCCAGGGCTTCTCGCGTTCGTGGTGATAGAGGTGTCCGGGGTTGTAGCGAATCTTGTCGACGTGCGGCGCGACGAGTTCCGCCAGCCGGTAGTTCTCCTGCAGATCGACCGACAGATTTGCGGACGTCTGTCGGCGGATTTCGATCAGCGCGTCCGCGTCTTTTTTACTGTCGACGGCGATGCGGATGACGTCAGCTCCAGCCGCAGCGACTGCGTTGACCTGAGCGACCGTCGCATCGATGTTCGTCGTGTGCGTTGCCGTCATGCTCTGCACGGCAATCGGGTTGCCTGCGCCAATCGTCACGCTGCCGATCTTCACAGGCCGGGTTGGGTTGCGATGAATCGCTGGAGAGTTTGCGTCCATGTGGGCTGTCAGTTCCGTAGGGCCGGATCAAGCGAAACGCCGCTCCGGCACTGAGAATGTCGTGATATCTCGTATGCCGGAACTCGCTGTACTCGGTCCGGCCTGCCGGAGATGGTAGCAGATTCGCGGGCGACGCCAGGGGCAGTTGAATCGGCATCCAGTTCACAGCGGCAAGACGAACAGGACCGCTCCTGCCAGCATGCCGGCGGCGAGGTCATCGGCCATGATACCGAGTCCGCCAGGCAGGCGTTCGAGCCGTGAGACCGGCCACGGTTTGCTGATGTCGAAGATGCGAAACAGAACGAATCCGGCAATCGTGTGCTGCCAGGTGATCGGCGTTCCGGTGACGAGTTGCGGCAGAAACACGAGCCAGAAGGCGGCGACCTCGTCATAAACGACCTCACCGGGGTCGTGTTTTCCGAGGGCTCGCGAGGCCCGCGAGCAGATCGGAATTCCGAGCAGGCAGAAGACCACGATGACGACACTCAGTACCGACAGCGGCAGATCGGACTTCTGCGTTGCGATGACCAGCGGCGGACCGAGCAGGCTGCCAAACGTGCCAGGAGCTTTCGGTACGAAGCCGATTCCCAGGCCCGTTCCCAGTGAGATCGCCAGGAGATCGAACAGCGTTCGGCGGCCGGGGGAAGATGCGGATGGCGACCCAGTCGTCGCAGCCGGCGCCGCGGCAGGCATTGCATTCTGATCGGCGGATTCGTTCATGGAAGAGCTGATTCTGAGTAGGCACTTTGCGGGCGGCGCAGTGTAATTCGGACCGCAGGCCAGGAAAGGAATGCTCCAGCGTCGTTAGTTCGCTCAGAATGGAGCACAGCAGGCGGCTGATTCTCAGAGGGGGGACGACGATGGGCAAAAACCGGAAATACCGCGAGCACCGACTGACTCGGACCAAAATCATTGCCACCGTCGGTCCGGCGTGCGGTAACCGCGAGACGTTGAAAGAGCTGGTGGCCGCTGGTGTCGACATCTTCCGACTGAACTTCGCGCACGGCACGCAGGAATGGCTGGCGGAGATTGTCGTGCTGATCCGGGAGATCTCCGCGGAACTAGGCATCCCGATCGGCATTCTGGGCGACCTTTCCGGACCGAAGATTCGGCTCGGAAAGCTTCCGGACGACGGAGTGTTGTGCAGTGAGGGCGCTGAATTCACCTTCGTTCGTGGGCGGCAGCCGCAGACGCGGTACGAGCTGACCTGCACCTACGAAGCTCTGATTGACGACGTGCAGGTCGACGATCGCGTGCTGCTGGCCGACGGCGCAGTTGTCATGCGCGTCGTCGAGAAAGACGCGCAGGCCGGATTGGCAAAGTGCGTTGTCGAGAGTTCTGGAACGGTACGCAGCCGGCAGGGCGTCAATCTGCCGGGCGTCGCACTCAGCACGCCGAGCCTGACGGAGAAAGACCGCATGGATCTGGCCTGGGCGATCGAGCACGACCTCGATTACGTCGGCCTGAGTTTTGTCCGCCGCGTCAGTGACGTAACGGAACTGCGGCAGGCGATCGTCGACCACGGCAGCGATTGTCAGCCGCGCATCGTGGCGAAGATTGAAAAAGGCGAAGCAGTCCAGGAACTCGAAGCGATCGTCGACGAAGCAGACGCGGTGATGGTCGCTCGCGGTGACCTGGGCGTTGAAGTTGATATCGTTCAAGTGCCGGCGATTCAGAAGCGGATCATCCGGCTGTGCAATCAGCGACGAGTGCCGGTGATCACGGCGACGCAGATGCTCGACAGTATGCAGCGCAGTGAGCTGCCGACACGGGCCGAAGCCAGCGACGTCGCCAACGCGGTGCTCGACGGAACCGACGCAGTGATGCTTTCAGGAGAAACGGCCGTCGGCCTGCATCCGCGTCAATCCGTCGCCATGATGAGCCGCATCGTCTGTGAAGCCGAAAAACTGCTGCCTGAGGAGACCCGGATCGAGGATTTGGCCATCGGCTCTCATCAGGCATTGCGGGTCACAGAAGCCGTCGCTGTCGGTGCAGTCGCGACGGCGCGCGAACTGGGAGCCGCACTGATTGCCGTGGCGACGACTTCCGGCCGTTCTGCTCTGGCCATTTCCAAAGAGCGTAGTCGCGTACCGATCCTCGCGTTTACCAACAGTGAACGCGCCGCCCGACGGATGGCTTTGCTGTGGGGCGTGACACCGAAGGTTTCCGGTCAGGCAGTGCTGACGGCCGATCAAGTGGCTTTGAAAGCGACCGAGTGGGGGCTCAGCGAAAACGTACTTGCCGAGAACGACACCGTCGTTGTCATGGCCAGCTCTCGGTGGAGCGCCGAAGGGCACGACTCTATGCTCGTCCACGTCGTCGATTAGGCGACGTTCAAAGTCCGATGATGGGTTTTAAGCCACGGATCGAACACGGATGAGACACGGAATCTGAACGGTCGCGCCAGTCTCAAGGATTCGTGTTTCATTCGTGACTTCTTTCTGTCTTCCTGGAGCCACCTTGATGAGACCACGCGCGGAGTTCGTTTTACTGATCGTGTTGCTGGCTGCTGCTCAGGCTGCGTTGGCGGCGGAAGTTGTCACAATTGCAGGGACCGGAGTGAAGGCGTACGAGCCGGAAAATCCCGTCGCAACAAAGACTCCGGTGGGCGAGCCGTACGGCATTGCGAAGGGGCCGGACGGCTGTCTCTACATCTGTGAGATTGCGAATCACGTCGTGCGGAAGCTCGACGAGTCGACCGGCAATCTGACGCTCGTCGCCGGCAACGGCATGAAAGGCTATTCCGGCGATGGCGGGCCAGCGACGGAAGCTCAACTCAACGAGCCCTATGAAGTGCGATTCGACAAAGCCGGCAACATCTACTTCGTCGAGATGCAGAACAACCTGGTGCGGAAGGTCGACGCGAAGACCGGCATCATTTCGACGGTCGCTGGAACCGGAAAGCAGGGTTTCTCTGGAGACGGCGGGCCGGCGATCAAAGCGACCTTCAACCGGCCGCATTCGATCACGCTCGATCACGACGGCCATCTTTACATCTGCGATATCGGCAATCACCGCGTCCGCGTCGTCGATCTCGAAACAGGCATCGTCTCGACGTTCGGCGGCACTGGTGAGCGGCAGTCAACACCGGACGGAGCACCGATCGCCGACACCCCGCTCAACGGACCGAGAGCGCTCGACTTTGACGGCAAACACAGCCTGTATCTCGCCCTGCGGGAAGGCAACGAGGTCTACCGGATCGATCTGAAATCGAAGACCCTGCACCACCTGGCGGGTACTGGCAAGAAGGGCTTCAGCGGCAACGGCGGCCCGGCAAAGCACGCAACGCTGTCCGGACCGAAAGGCATCGCAATTGCCCCGAACGGCGACGTCTACCTGGCCGACACGGAAAGCCACACGATCCGCGTCATCCGCGCCGCGACAGGTGTCCTTGATGTCGTGGTTGGCGACGGCCAGCGCGGCGACGGTCCGGACGGCGGTCCGCTCAAATGCCGCACGGCCCGACCACACGGAGTCTTTGTCGACAAGGCGGGGACTGTTTACATCGGCGACAGTGAGAACTACCGGGTGCGACGACTTCAGTAGCGCTCAGTCGCTGCGCTCGACCGCAAGCCATCCAGCAATCCCGTTCGTTACGGTCCGAGTACCAGACGCCAGAACTCCTCGAACGTTACGTCTGACACTTGAGCACACAGCGCAGCAAAAAGGCATCCACCTTGATGAGGCGAATGCCTTTTCTGTTTTTATTACGGGCCAGCCAAAGCCAGCAGCGACTTATTCAGTTCCGGCTGTTGCTGGTTCCGGCATCTGCTCAGGAACGGAATCGACGAAGCCCTGCAGATGCACTGCTCGCGTGGCGTGCTGCAGTTTTTTCAGAGCCTTCGATTCGATCTGACGGATACGTTCGCGAGTCACCTTGAAGATGCGGCCGGTCTCTTCCAGCGTGTAGCTGTAGCCGTCGCCCAGGCCGTATCGCAGGCGGATGATCTCGCGTTCGCGGTACGTCAGGCTCTTGAGGACGTGGTCGATTTTGTCCTTGAGCATCTTGTGCATCGCGTTCTCGGATGGTGCCGAGTGGTGCGAGTCTTCCAGGAAGTCACCGAAGCTGCTGTCTTCGCTCTCGCCGACGGGCGTGTCGAGACTGACCGGGTGCTTCCAGGTCTTCATGATCCGTTCGGTCTCTTCGATGGAGAGATCGACGGCCTCTGCCAGTTCCTCGATCGTTGGCTCGCGACCCGTCTCCTGACGAATCTGCTCGCTCTTCGCCTTCAGCGTCGAGATGCTCTGGAACATGTGGACCGGGATGCGGATCGTGCGGGCGTGATCCGCGACTGCTCGCGTGATCGCCTGCCGAATCCACCACGTCGCGTAGGTCGAGAACTTGTAACCGCGACGGTATTCGTACTTCTCGACGCCGCGCATCAGACCGGCGTTACCTTCCTGAATCAGGTCCAGGAAGCTGAGGCCACGGTTGCGGTACTTCTTGGCGATCGAGACCACAAGTCGCAGGTTTCCGCCGGACAGTTTCTGCTTGGCTTCGGTCCACGCGTCAAAGCGGCGTTTAATCTCTTTGGTCCGGGCAATGAACTCATCCGGAAACTCGCGACATTCACTGACCAGCGCGTGCAGTTCGTCTTCCAGCAACTGCAGATCACGCTGTGAGCCCGTGCTCTTGCGCCGCTTCAGGTTCGAGATTTGCCGCATCAGAACGTGCATCCGCTCGGCGATCTGATACATCCGCTTGATGACCGGCTGCAGACGCTGCGTTCGGATGCTGAGTTCTTCGCACAGGGTTGCCATGCGAATCCGGCGACGCTGAATCCGGTCGAACGCTTCCGCCTTCAGCTTGTCAGACGACTTTGGATTGCTGCGGATTTCCCAGTCCTCAATCGCCTGCCGCTGCAGTTCCCGCAGCGTCGGCAGATTGATCGGCATGCGGCCTTCGATCTGCTCTTTCTTGGCGTTTTCGGTATCCGACGTTCGCAGCGTCCGCTCGAATGGCAGTTCACGGGCGGCGACTTTTTCGAGCATGTCGATCGCGATCGTCAAAGCGAAATCCGACTGCATGGTCGTGCGGCGGAAACGCTTGCGGGTGATCTCGATCGTCTTTGCCAGGAAGATTTCCTTGGCGCGCGTCAGCAGCGGGATATTGCCCATCTGGCTGAGATACATCCGGATCGGGTCGCGCGACGACAGCGTCGTTTCCGGACCGATCAGCGGCTTGAGCGCGGCGGCAACTTCCTGCTGCTCTTTCTTGGCCTCGGCTTCCGCCTCAAGCAGCTCTTCTTCTTCGTCCGGAGCATCCGGATCGTTAATCAGGTCAATGCCGAGCCGATCCAGAACCAGGATCAGGTCGTCGACCATCCGGGGATCACCGCCTTCATCCGGCAGGTAAGCATCAACCTGCTGGTAAGTCAGGAAGCCGGACTTCTGTGCTCCTTCGATCATCTCGGTGAGTGTTTCGTCGAATCGATACACGTTCACACCTTTCCTTGAAGCTGTCTTTTTCCTGCTCTCCATTCGCGGCCGCAATGCAGTCGAGCAGCGTCGGAAAGGCAGGGAATCACAATACGTCGATTGTTCGTTTTCAGGAGGGTTTCGCAACGCAGCGAGACCCTTTTGATGGGTTTCAACCGGGAATGCCGGAATGGACTCTCAAATGCTGGAACGGGGATCCGCCGTGGCAGAAACCCGGACACCGGAGCTGAGCACGAAGATTCCGGATTGTTCTGGTGGGGAAAACTCGATCGCAAAACGGCCGGTCTCTGCAGACAGACCCGCTTTGAGGGATGTTCGCCGATTGCAGGCACCGGCAATGACCCGCTGGGTGGGAGTGGCGACGCAGTTGAACATCGCGCGACTGAAGCGGGAGGGAGGACTTCTCATCGACGGCATCCGTTCCGGGGACGACTGATCTCGGTCTGCCGACTTCGTTCGGCGAACCTCGTTTGCCCTTGCGAGGCGGTCGCGAGTCAGATTCCACCAGTTTTTCCAGTGAGTTCTGTTCTGCGGCCTGTGCGAAGCACGGTTTTCGATGCTACCACGGTTCGGCAAGGCGCCTACGCAAAAAACTTTGCGACAAATTCAAATTGTCGGAATTCCGTAGGAGCACAGGAGATACTGCGATTCATGTGCCACTCGGCATTCTTTTGCGGTGCCTCGCCCAGCCAGCCGGTGACAGTTACGATGTTCGATCTGAGTCGAGACAAATTCGCCGTGTCGGGCGGCTCGAATTGTTGCAACAACTCTCGTCCGGGAGGTGCCTGATCATGAAAACGTCTGTCTTTCTGTTGCTGGCTGGTTGGCTGCTTTTGGAATGCTCGACGACTGGATTCGCTCAACAACCGGCGCCGGGCACTGCTGATCAAACTCTGCAACCTGAGAAGGTCGATGCTGCGAATGACGCCGCTCCAAATCGCGAAGAACTGCGGAAGGCCCTCGCCGAGGCGCTGACGGGAGCCACGCTGGTCGGCAATTTCACCATTGATGACGACACGTCAGACAAGCCACTGAAGCCGGATCGCTACACGCTTGCGCAAGTCACTCCGGTCAAAGATGACTACTTTCAGTTTGTGTACGTGCATCAGGGCATCCCGATCCCGCTGACACTGAAGGTTCTCTGGGCAGGCGACACGCCCGTTCTGACGCTCGAAGAGTTCACGATCGCCGGGATGGGCACGTTTTCGGCGCGGCTGATGTTTCGCCTGAAGACCGATCGCTATGCCGGCACGTGGCAGCACGGCAAAACGGGAGGGCTGATGTTTGGGCGGATTGAACGGGCGAAAAAGCCTGAGCCAAAGCCCACAGATGCCAAATCTGAGAACGCCGTCCCCGCTCCAAAGGACGACTCTGCTGGCAGTGATCAAAAGTGACAGGCTGGTTCCGGTCGGCTCGCAGCGAAAATCGAGCAGACTTCCGGCCAGCGCGCCGGTTTGAAACTCTGAGATTATGTGCGACAGGTTTCGTCAGTGATCCGAGCGACTCCGGCACTCTCCGAACCTGTGGCACATGATACGACACGTCGGCGTGCAGGCTTTCGGAATCTGAAGCGACCGAAACGCTGCGCGAGCTTCTCTGCGAAGCTCCGTCGAATGTCGCTACTCATCAAGCTGTGTGTCGCCCCAGCGGCGGGCCAGTTCATGTGGCACGTTGAGCTGATCGCAAATCCGAGCGACGACGAAGTCGACCAGGTCTCCGAGGCTCTGCGGGTTGTGATAGAAGCCGGGCATCGCTGGCAGAATGACAGCTCCCGCGTCGGCCAGCCGCTTCATATTCTCAAGCTGGATGCTGCCCAGCGGCGTCTCGCGCGGAACAACGATCAGCTTGCGTCGTTCCTTGAGATGAACGTCGGCCGCGCGCTGAATCAGATTCATTGAGAGTCCATGAGCAACACTCGCCAGCGTGCCCATCGAACACGGGCAGATCACCATTCCGCCCGTCCGGAACGAGCCGCTGGCAATCCCCGCGGAGAAGTCCCGGTGATCGTGCAGCGTCACCAGTTCATTTGCTGTCGCGCCCTGCCGCTCGGGAAGCAGTTGCGAAACTGCGAACTGACTTGCGTCGATGCTCAGTCCCAGTTCGTGCCTGAGCACCTGCAGTCCGGCCGGGCTGACTACCAGATGCACGCGCCGGCCGGCGCTCAGCAGTACGTCGAGCAGCCGGACCGCGTAGGCGGAACCACTGGCTCCAGTCACGGCGAGAACAAGGTCGCTCATGAGATTTCCGGTCAATCACTGCCAAACGTCTGCGCGACTTTCGCCACCGCAATTCAACCATTCAAACCGAACAAAGACTGAGTGGGCCGGTAAGCCGGGTTCTGTCGTGTGCGGCCATTTCTCTAGGACGGCGATTGCTCGACGCCTCCAGCAGCCTACCCGGAAGTCGGACGGAACGGACCGCTCCGTGGCGGGCCATTGCTGACCCGCCTTCTCCCTGCTTGGCCTTGCTCCGGGTGGGGTTTACCAGGCCAGCCGAGTCACCTCGGCTGCCGGTGCGCTCTTACCGCACCATTTCACCCTTACCTGATCCCGCTGCCGAAGCGGCGGGCCATCGGCGGTGTCTTTTCTGTGGCACTGTCCCTGATCTCGCGACCGGTCGGAGTTACCGACCACCCTGTCCTGCGGAGCCCGGACTTTCCTCCCCGCCGGACCCGAAAGTCCGGCGCGGCGACCGCATAGCCCACTCAGTCGGCCGGATTCTGATCGGTTGGACAAGCCGGCGGAAGGCTCGGCAGAAAACGCACTTCAGTCACCAGGACGCAAGTTTGGTCTGCCTCTCAGACTAGATCGAGCAGGGATCGCAGTTCGAGTGACAGAACCAGCGAACTGACAGCCTGGTAGTCGCGGCCGAGCAGCCGGTCTCCGCTCAGCGATTCGAGCGAAACAACATCGAGTCCCGGGCCGCCATAGAGGAAGTCGCTGCCGAGGTTTCCGTCGAGCTGATCGTTGCCGGCGCCACCATACAGGGCGTCATTGCCATCGCCGCCGAGCAGCGTATCATCGCCATTCAGGCCGTACAGGCGATCGTGGCCGTCGGCACCGGACAGAACGTCGTTGCCATCGCCACCATAGAGGTAGTCGTTGCCTGAACCGCCGTCGACACTGTCGTCGCCCCAGTCACCGCTGAGCCTGTCATTTCCTTCGTCGCCCCGCAGCAGATCGTTGCCCAGGCCGCCGTACAGGACATCGTTCCCGACTCCGCCCGTGAGAGTGTCATCGCCCCTGTCGCCGTTCAGTCGGTCGTTGCCGTCGCCACCAGAAATCTGATCGTCGCCATTTCCGCCGGAAATCCGATCAGCCCCGTCGTCTCCGCTCAACTGATCATTGCCGTCGTCACCGGAGATTTGATCATTACCCGCTCCGCCGTTGACCGAGTCATTGCCGAGCCCGGCCAGAATGCGATCGTCAAAATCCGAACCGGTCAGACTGTCGTCGCCATCGAACCCGTAAAGATACACAGAGCGCAGTCGCGAAAACTCCGGCGAGGTCACCTGGCTGAGATCGATCGCGTCATCGCCGTCGGTGCCGTACACAGTCAGTCGGGTCACGTCACCGGGGGCAACACCATCGAGAGTTCTGACGAATCCGTCATGCGTAACGACGACCGTTCCAGCATCGACGCCAACTGACAACGATCCCGGCGACTTCATCCGGATGCTCAGCATCCCACTTCGTGGGTTGAAGCGTACATCGAGTGGTGAGTCGATCGTCACCGTGAACGACGTCTGCGTCGACAGTTCCCCGTCAGACGCCGTGACCAGCACTTCAAACTGCCCCATGAAATCGCTGTTCGGCGTGACGGTCAGTGTCGAACCGTTGAACGCAACGCTGGCTGCTGTGCTGCCGTCGGCCAGCGAAGCTGAGAGCGTCACGGTATCGCCGTCGGGATCGGACGCGCTCACTGCCACATTGAACGCTCCGTTTCCCGCCAGTTGCTGGCGGTCGTTGATCGTGTTGATCGTTGGAGCGTTGTTTGCCGGAGCCGGCTCGCCCACGAGAGCCGTCATCGCGGCCAGCAGGTCCAGCCGTTTAAACGTGTAGCCGGTGTTGACGACGTTGTCGTTTTCGTCATCCCCGTCAACAACGTCGACACCGGTCGCCTGCATCAGATTCAACAAAGAAGTCTGGCTGGCCAGTGCCGATTGACCGGTTTCGACGGCCGCCTGATGCAGCAGCGCGGCGGCTCCCGCGATGATCGGTGTCGCCATCGAGGTTCCTGCGAGCGTCGCGTAACCACCGCCGGGATACGTGCTGGTGACGAATGCTCCCGGAGCCAGAATGTCGAGTGACGAGCTACGCTGTGTGAAACTCGTCACACGGTCTGGTGCCGTTGTGTAATCGCGGGCGCCGGAGGACCAGGACACCGAACCGACGTTCGCATCCCAGACTGCTCCGACCGAAACAGTCAGTGGACTGATCGCCGGATATCCCAGACCCTGCTGGCTGCTGTCGCTGTAATAGCTGTTGCCGGAAGCACTGGCGATAAACACGCCCTCGTTGTTCAGCGTCTGAAACTCGTCTTCCAGAAACGTGTAAGGATTTGAGCTGTAGTTCCCCGCGCCCAGCGACAGATTCACCGCGACAATGTTGTACTGACTCTGGTGGCCGATCACCCACTGCAGCGCATCCTCGACATCACCAAACGATCCACTGCCGTTTGCGTCGAGTACTTTCAGAGCGATCAGATTCACATCGGGAGCGATCCCTGAATACGTGGCGTCGCTGCTGCCGATGATTCCGGCGACGTGCGTGCCGTGCCCGTTGTCGTCCATCGGGTCCGCGTCGTTGTTAACGAAGTCGTATCCGGCAATGACTCGATTGCCCCAGCCGTTACCCAGCGCGGTGTGGTTGTAATCGATTCCGGTGTCGATCACGGCGACCGAGTAGCCCGTGCCCCGGAAGCTCGTCGAAGCGAAGACTCCGTCGAGGCCGATCAGCGACGCTGTTCCGCTGTCGTATGCCATGACCTGATCCGACTGCGCGGTGACGATGTCCGCCGCAATGCTCAGCGAATCAACCGTAAACGTTTCGTTTCGCCAGTCCGCGTAGTCTTCCGCCGCACTCGCGACCGCTGACAGCAGCACACGCGGTTCGACTTCTTCGGTGGTAGCAATCAGCAGAGTTGTCGCGGTGGTCGGTCTCAGCGAGCGCCGGTTCGAGCTGGCAAGCCGGGTGCGGCGACCACTGCGCAGACAAAGAGCGCGAAGCGGGTTCAACATGAGTCGTCCTTTCGGTAGCCAGGCAGCTTCGTCAGGAAGCCCACGGCTTTGCGCGTCTGTGGAAAACAGACTTGCCTTTTCGGGGACACGGGACGCAACACGTGGCTGCGCCTATTGATGTCAAGCCCAGATCTCAAAATTCAGATCGTGGTCACACAGAGAGTCTGTGCCGGTTTCCAGCCATTCCGCATCAGACTGCGCCGCAGAACCGCAGCAGACTCGTGAACCTGGCACAGGGATTTCGGCCGGTCAAAAATGTCACGACGAGTGGTATTACCGGGAGGGATTTGCGGCCGGCAGCGGCACGAACGAGTTGACGCGCAGGTGGCTCGGACAAAATCGCTACGTCGCGACATTGACCGCGTCGTGCGAAACCGGGAAACCTTCCACTCGTCGCCGTGATGACCGACAGTGGCCGGTTCTCAAGCAGACACTTTGGCCGCGACTCACCCCGTGCTGCCTGTCGGGCTCGGCTTCCGGTCCGCTCGGTGCCGAGACGAACTCATGCCTGAAAACAACCGCATCGTCTCCCCCGGCCCCAGCGAGCATTCCGTCATCGCCGAAGATGGCACCATCCTTGAAGTCCCGACCGGCTGGGACGTTCTGCCGCCCGGTGACGCCATGTTGACTCGCCGCGTCAAAGCTGCCGGCCCGTCCTGGACGGTCAAAACGAAGCGCGGCCGTCGCACGTTATCGCTGGGGGTCTGGGCGCCGAGTGATCGGATTGCCGCGATCAAACAGCAGCTCGAAGTCGAACGCTCGACAGAGTCTTACCAGAAGAAGCTGGCGTCAGGGCGTCGCCGCCGTGAAAAGCAGCAGACCGATTACGTCGAAGATTTCCGCGCCGCCGTTGTCTCGTTCCTCGACTTCGACCCCTCGTACGAGGATCTCGAGGCCCGCCTCGCCACTGCCGTCGCCGAACATGCCACACCCGTCGGCAGCGGGACCGTCGCCCGCACGCAGCGCATCCCGATCGATCGTCGTGCTGAGGCCGCCGTCATCGCCTGGTTGCGCCACCAGACGACCGCCTACGACAACATGCGGATTCCTCGTGAGAAAGGGATGCGTCGCGAGGTCCGCCGAATGCTCGCCGAACAGTCCCGCCGACTGCTCGATAAATACCGCCGCGGCGACTCCGTCTCCGCCGATCAATGCCCGCTGGCAAAATGGTTCACTGATCGGGACGAAAAGTAGGGAGGACCGAGTGCAGCGAGTTCCGGCAGCCCGCTCCTCCTCACATTGTCCCGTCGTTCCAGCGCTCCGGATTCCACTTGTTCCCACGCTCTGCATGGGAACGGGCGTGACGCTGCTGCCGGAACTCGCGGCACTCGGTCCTACGCCTACGACTTCCTGCGATAGAAATACTTCCGTACCAGTTCTTCGGATGGCGGCGCCGTTGCCAGTGTCGCGAAGTACGTCACGGCGAATGAGACGGTCAGGCCAATGATGATCGGGTCAAAGTTCAGCAACTGGTACGGGCGGAAGAATGAGCCGTTGACGACCATCCCCATCAGGTACATCGCCAGATGCGCTGAGAAACCGCTGAGCATTCCGATGATGCAGCCGTGTTCGTTCGACCGCGGCCAGTAAAGCAGAAACAGCACCGGTGCCAGGAAACACGCCGCCAGACCACTGCCGACATACACAATGATGTCCTGCAGGAATCGCGGGGGATTGATGGCGACAATCATCGCGATCGAGCCGACCAGCAGTGTGCAGAGATAGCTCAGTCGTTTGATCGACTTCTCACCAGCGTCGGGGTTGAGGTTCCGCTGATAAATGTCGCGGACCATCGCCGACGAAATCATCAGCAGGAAGCTGTCGACCGTCGACATCACTGCGGCGAATGGAGCAGCGATCAGCAGACCACCGAGCCATGCCGCCCCAACTCGATGAGTCAGATAAACGGCGATCTCCGGCATGATCCGGTCCGGCTCGGTTTCGAGGCCCGGAACCAGAACCCGGGCACAGCAGAAGATCACCACCAGCGGCAGGTAGATGCACGAGTAGTAGATTGCGACCGTGAAGATTGCCCGCTTCAGCGTCTTGCTGTTGTTAAAGGCCATCAGCCGAACCATGTTGCTCGGCTGCCCGGTGCCGCTGATCGCCCACATGAAGAAGAACGAAATCGCGACGCTCAATGAGAGAAACCCGACCGAACTCGTCGCACTCGGTCCCGGACCGACAAGATAGACGCCGGGCTGATCGGCACCAAAGGCGTACGAAACTGACTGCATCGAAACGGCGGATGCGACCACACCCGAGTAGGCTTTCGTGTGCTGATAATCGCCGTCAGGTGATTCGATGACCGGAACTGCCACTTCCGTTCCGTCGCTCGGGACGGCTGTGTCAGCGGCGACCTGAAAACTTCGACGACTGTCGACGCCATTACTTTCAACGTGCAGCACGTCGCCGCGCTGCAGCGTCGCTCCTGCCAGATCGTTCGTCGGCACAACGGTCACTGTTCCGAACTTCTCGACCGGCTGCTGAAACTCGGAAACGGACAGCCCGTCGACGAATTCCGCCGGCACGCTGCCCGCAAGAATCCGGTCGACTTCGTCCGGCGTCGTGATCTCCAGCAGTTCGACGGCGTGGATCTCAGACGCACTGGCCGGGACGGCAAACGGTTTTGCCACCCGGAAGACGCGCGTGTCGTCACCGGCGTCGAGTTTCAGCCAGTCGTCCAGGTCGAGTTGAGCCGGCGCTTTGGCCGCGTCATCGACCGTCACCACTGCATAGCCACGTCTCGGTGGCGTCATTTTCGCCATGTGATCGGTCGCGGTGTTCAGGCCACCGACCGCGTAGATTGCCAGGGGCAGCAGAATCAGCACGCCGATGACCATCACGATGCCCTGCATCACGTCGGTCCAGACGACGGCGTGAAAGCCACCATAAGTTGTGTACGCGATGACGGCGACGCCGAAGAAAATCAGGCAGACCAGATATTTCGCATCGCCGCCGAAGAACGGCATGTCCGCGGTCCAGCCGGTAACCGTGCCGGAGAAGCTGTTGAAGATCTCGACGTCGGCCAGCAGCACCTTGAGGATCAGAGCGCCGGCCTTGAACTGAGCAACCAGGTTGAACGACATGAAAAAGACAATCAGGACGACGGCCATCAGACCGAACTTCTGACTGTTGAAGCGGTCGCGGAGTACGTCGGGGACCGTGATCGCACCGGAGAGTCGTGCGACCTGATTCAGTCGTTTGCCGATCAGTCCCATTGTGCAGATCGGGACGACCATGTAGCTGCCGATCCACAGCGCGAGAATCCAGCCGTGCGTATAAATCTTCGCCGGGAACCCCGTGAACGACCCGCCGGATGAACTCGTCGCGGCGAACGTCAGCGCGAATGCCCAGACGCCGAGACTGCGGCTGCCGAGAAAATACTCACTGAGAAAACTCTTCGACTTCAGCAACTGATTCGACAGCGCGGCGATGCCGAACACTGCCAGCGTGTAGAGCGCAAACGTGACGAGTGCGGCATTAGAGCCTTCGGCCAGCAGGAGGGGTGTCATTGAGCGTCCTCCTGGCTGGCGACTGCGTTCGACGAGCCAGCGACGTGAGACTCCGCGTCCCTCGGCCCTTCGTCATCAGCGTGCCCGAGTTCGTCCTCCTTCAGATACCAGAAGCAGAAGGCCGTCGTGATCACATCCGCGGCCAGCCACGGCAGAAAGAGACCCCAGAACGCCCATGTCGGAATGCCGACGATGGTTTCAACGTTGTCCGGTGTTACGGTCTGGTGATAGCCCAGCAGGTATGACACCGGGACGGCCCAGATCAGGCACAGAAACCAGACTCCAAAGATGATCTTCGCCTCACGGCGCGAATTCAGAAACACGGGGTCGAACTCGTATTGTTCGTTCCCCGATTCAGGCGCTGCCGACATAGTCGCTCCCAGCTGGCTGATGTCCGGAAAAAAAGTCGAGCGGGCGAGTGTAGCCATCCGCAGCAACAGATCAAAACCAGCCAATGTGAGGCCGGCAACCGCGACTGGTGCCCGACTGTACGCACGGCCGTGCCCCGCCGGAGTGTGACGGCGTCTTTCCGGCGCGTGTCGATCCTGAGAAAAGGCGTCTCCCGTTTGATCCAGCTATTGCTGATTAAAGTCGGCGGAATGCTTCGCGCTGAACTGGCAGGCTGAAAGGCGGACCGGATAACTTGCTCACATGGTCGGCGCGGCGCTCAGTTTCGCCCGGCCACTTTGATCAACGATGGCCGCACCGCAAGACTGACGATGAGCACCGGCACGCAGGAATCGAGGCTGTTCGCAACTGATGGCGATGACGGACTGCCGCCACCCCGGCAGGTTGCGGTGATCGATATCGGGACGAGTGCGATTCGACTGGCCATCGGGGAAATTCGCAGCGACGGTTCGATCCGCACGCTCGACACCCTCACAAGGCCCGTCGCACTCGGCAAAGATACGTTTACGCTCAGCCGGATTTCCCGCGCGACGATCGAGAGCTGCGTACGCGTCCTGCGCAGTTATCGCGAAGTGCTCGATTCCTACGGGATCGCCGATCAGGACATCCGCTGCATTGGAACGAGCGCCGTTCGCGAGGCTCAGAACCGGCTGTCGTTCCGGGACCGGATTTATATTGCGACCGGGTTCCAGGTCGAACCGCTCGACACCGCGGAAGTCAGTCGCGTGACGTTTCTCGGAGTACAGCCGACGCTTCGTGCCGATCCGGAACTCGACCTCGCCCGTGCCGTCGTCGTTGAAGTCGGCGGCGGCAGCACCGAAGTTCTGGTTGTCGAGAACGGACAGGTCGCGTTTTCGCACACGTATAACCTCGGCTCATTGCGGCTGCGGCAGACGCTCGAATCACTGCGGACTCCGGTTCACAAAGAACGCGAAATCATGGTCAGCCAGATCGACAGGTTCCTCGATCAGGCGCTGCAGCACATCGACACGGGGGATGGCCTGGCGGCCAAGCTGATCGCTCTGGGTGCTGACTTTCGCTTCGTGGCCCGGCAACTGGCTGAAGATGGTGACGACAACGGCGGCGAGACGCTCGTCGGCGTGCCGCTCGAACGCTTCCGGCTGTTTGTCGAGGAAGTTCTGGCGTTGTCGAGTGACGAGCTGGTGCAACGGTTTCGTATTTCTTATCCCGACGCGGAAACGCTCGGCCCTGCGCTGCTGGCGATGCTGCGTTTCGCGGACCGGCTGGGTGTAACAAGGATTCGCGTCTCGGCCGTCAATCTACGCGACGGTCTGATGCAGGAAATGGCCAGTCAGGGTGTGTGGAGCGACAACTTCCGCCAGCAGGTGATGAACTCGGCGATCGAACTTGGTCGCAAATACGCCTGTGACGAAACGCACGCGAAACACGTTGCTCATCTCAGCGGGCTGCTGTTCGATTCGCTGCAGTCTCTGCACCGGCTCGATGCGCGGCACCGGACGACGCTCGAACTGGCCGCCCTGTTGCACGAGATCGGGTTGTTTATCGGCCTCTCCAGCTACCACAAACATTCGCAGTACCTGATTCTTAACAGCGAGCTGTTCGGGCTCAGTCGCCGCGAGCTGATGATCGTTGCCATGGTCGCACGGTATCACCGCCGCGCTTCGCCGAAGCCGATGCACACGCCGTTTTCCGGAATGGATCGCGAAGATCGCGTTCTTGTCTGCAAACTCGCGTCGATTCTACGGGTCGCCATCGCACTCGATCGGTCCTACAGCCAGCGCATCCGCGAATTCTCCTGCAATGTTGAGAAGGGACGGCTGATCGTCGCGATTCCTGGCGTCGAAGACCTCTCGCTCGAGCAGATCATGCTGCGCCAGACCGGTCAGTTGTTTGAGGAGACGTTCGGAATGCCGGTCCTGCTGCGACGCTCGCGACTGTGAGACGGGTTCGTGCTGCAGGCCGGTCCATTCTGTCGAGAGGGCCGCCTGGCAGGCGGATCAAAGCGGCCGCGATCGTTGTGTGACTCTCAATTCGCCAGTCTCTGATTTCAGATCGCTTCTCCTGACATTCAACTCTCAACCGTCAACTCTCCACACATCATGGCCGAACAGAACCCCCGCTTCTTTAATCGTGAGCTGAGCTGGCTGGAGTTCAACCAGCGCGTGCTGGAAGAAGCTCGCAATCCGGACATCCCGATTCTGGAACGTATTCGCTTCCTGGCGATCACGGCCTCGAATCTCGATGAATTCTTCATGGTCCGCGTCGGCGGGCTGCAGGCGATTGTCGGCAGCCACAGCCACAAACACGATCCAGCCGGGATGACCCCGGCCGAGCAACTGCAGGCGATTCGCGATCGCACACAGCAACTGACTCGTGACCAGTATGCGTGCTACGTCGAGGAACTCGAACCGCAGTTCCAGACGGCGGGACTGCGGCGGCTGCGACCGGACGCGCTTGATCCGCAGCAGTCTCAGGTCATGCGGCAGGTTTTTCAGGATGAGATCGTCTCGCTGCTCGCCCCGATGGCCGTTGAAACGCCGGGTGATTTTCCGCTGCTCGTCAATCGCACGCTGTCCATGTGCGTCCGACTGCAAAGGCCAGAGCCGGGCAGGCCGGACGAAATCGAGACACGCTACGTCGTCATTCCTTTCGGAAGGATTCCTCTGCGATTTGTGACGCTTCCGTCCGAAGGCACTTACTCGTTCGTCCTGCTCGAAGAAGTGGTGCAGCACTTCGCTGCGCAGTTCTTTCCGGAAGAAACAGTTTGTGAGTGTGTCGCGTTCCGTATCACACGCAACGCTGACATGTCCATTCGCGAGGATCTGGCGTCCGACCTGCTCTCTGAAATGGAAGACCTGCTTGTGGCGCGGCGTGAGAGCGATTGCGTGCGGCTCGAACTGGCTGACGCGGCGTCGGAAGCACTGACGTGCTTTCTGCAGGAGTGTCTGGATATCAGCAGCGACGAGGTGTATCGCGTGCCGGGACCGCTCGACCTGACGCCGTTTTTCCAACTGGCGGATGTCGGTAGTGGCGCGGAAAACCGTTACGAGCCCTGGCCGCCGAAGCAATCGCCGCTCGTCGACCCGCAGGAAAGCATGTTCGATACGATCGCGCGGCAGGACGTCCTGCTGTATCACCCGTACGAGAGCTTCGATCCCGTCGTCCGGTTTGTGAACGAAGCCGCCGACGATCCCGATGTCCTGGCGATCAAGCAGACGCTGTATCGCACCAGCCGGAACAGCCCGATCGTTGCTGCACTGGCTCGCGCCGCCGAGAAAGGCAAGCATGTAACCGCGATTGTCGAACTGAAGGCCCGCTTCGACGAGGAACGGAATATCGAATGGGCGCGTGCCCTTGAACATGCTGGCGTGCAGGTTTTCTATGGCGTCAAGGGGCTCAAGACGCATGCGAAAATCTGCATTGTCGTGCGTCGCGAACCTCAGGGCATCCAGCGCTATGTCCATTTCGGAACGGGAAACTACAACGACGCGACCGCCCGCATCTACAGCGATGCCAGTCTGTTGACCTGCGACGAGCAGCTCGGTGCCGATGCCGTATCGTTTTTCAACTCCGTGACCGGCTACTCAGTGCCACAGCCGCTGATGCAGATCGCGGCGGCGCCGTTGACGCTGCGTGACACGATCGAGGAGATGATCGAAGCCGAAATCGAATTCAAACGTCAGAAGCAGCCGGCTGAAATCACGGTCAAAGTGAACTCGCTGGTCTGTCCGCGCATGATCGAACTGCTGTACCGGGCATCGAAAGAGGGGGTGCGAATCCGGCTCAACATCCGCGGCATCTGCTGCCTGCGGCCGGGCGTGAAAGGGCTCAGCGAACATATCGAAGTTGTCAGCGTCGTCGACCGGTTCCTCGAACATGCGCGGATTCTGCACTTCCGGCATGGCGGTGATCATCGCGTGTTGATTTCCAGTGCCGACTGGATGCCGAGAAATCTCGACCGCCGCGTCGAACTGCTGGTTCCCGTCGACGATGCCGCGTCCAAAAAGAAACTGATCACGGCACTGGAGTCCTACTTCCGCGACACGATTAAGGGACGCCGCCTGCGCCCCGACGGTCGGTACGTCAAACTGAAGCAGAGTGCGAAGGCCGAAACGATGGCGGTGCCCGCTCAGCAGTGGCTGTACGAGCAGACGTGCCGCGAAGTCGAACTTGCCGATCGTTCCCGGCAGGCCATGCTCGAAGCCATTCGCGCTCCAGTTGGTGAATAGAAATGCGCGTTGAAGATCGATGCCGAGCGTCAAGAGGTGGAGATCTCTGGTAGAACGAAACTCGCGCAGAGTTTCGGCTGGATCAGAATTACTGGGCGCATTTCCATCTGAAGTGCAACGGGCTGTCGGCTGAGGGTGAATCAGCTCTGGTTCGGACAGAAGGGAGTTCGCCGCCTTCCGCCCTTCACCCTCGCCCTGGAGCACGGGTGCGGCGAGGGTGAAGGGCGGAAGGGG
>WGMU01000156.1 GCA_016124895.1 bacterium | reverse complement strand
GAGTTCCACACGATCGTGAATGCCCAGTCGGTGCATAATCCGGTACTTGTGGCTGTCGATTGATTTTTCCGATCGCCCCAGCAGAGCGGCAATCTGTTTCACGCTTTCACCCCGAGCCAGGTGTCGCAGAATTGAGAGCTGTTGAATGCTCAACCCGCACAGCATCGAATCCGTTCGCACATCATATGAGTGCGTTGCCTCATCCCAGATCAGCCGATCTCGCACAGCATCGGAAAAGACGAACTCACCATGAGCAACTCGCCAGATCGCGTCACGCGCGAAAGTGGCCGACTCTTCCTTCAGCAGATAACCGTGGGCGCCCATCCGAACGGCCTGCGACACAAAGATGTCGGAGAGGTGCCCTGTCAGGAAGATGAAGCGGGTTGCCGGGCAACGACGAGCGAGCTGCGGTACAACATCAAATGAGTCGCGACCGGGAAAATCGACATCGAACACCGCGACATCGGGACGCAGTCGGCCTACCAGCTCGGCACCGTCCTCTGCGGAAAACGCCGTCCCGGCGACCTCGAAACGGTCATCAAGTTGCAGCAGTGCGGAAAACGACTCGACGATCATCTGGTGATCGTCAACGAGCAGAACGCGCACGCGGGAATCCGTCATGAGCTCCCGTCCTTCTTCCTGATTGTCGAAGCTGTCACGTCACGCTCTGCCCAGCGTCGGTCACGGCTTCGACCAGCCCGAGAATTGAAACCTCTGCTCCATCAGGTTCAATTTCACACAATCAATAGGCAATCCGCGTCAGGTCAACAATGCTGTTTCCGGAAGTCGCTTGAAAACCTGCGGCAGCCCGCAGGAAGAACAAGTCAGTACGGGGACCAGTGCCAGACATTCCCCAGTTCGATACGCACCTGGCTGTTCGTGCGGTCCACCGTTTAAATCAGCCGACTCGCTTCAGAGTCGCACGTGAGAAATCGCGTCGTTCGGAGCCATCACATAGCTGATATAGAACGGTCCAAATTCGGCGTAAATTGCTGAGGCCCGGTCAAAACGCATCGTGTAGACGATCTCCTTGATGTGTTCCGGAGCACGCCCCCACAGTGTGACGCCCCACTCCCAGTCATCAAATCCCGTTGACGCCGTGATCAACTGGCTGACCCGGCCGGCGAACTTGATTCCGCTGGTGGCGTGCTCGGCCATCAGTTCGACGCGTTTGCTGAACGGCAACGTGTACCAGTTCGCGTGTGGGTGCCGGCTCTTGTTCATCGGGTAGAAGCAGTGGACAGGGAAGTTCGGGAAGTCCGGATACATCCGCTGTTTATTCATCATTGGAAGCCGCTGGCTGTAGGCGTTGAGCTTCGCCTCGAAGGCCGGACTGCCGGGCTCGGTTCCTTCCAGACGCAGGCGTTCGGCGTACTGTTCGACCGTCGGTACGTACTCGGAGACTTCGGTAATCGATACGAAGGAGTACGAGGGAATGAGTGCCGGACCGAGGCGGCTTGACCGAATCTCGTTGCAGATGGCGTCGAGCTTCAACGGGTCAGGATCCATCGCCATCAGTCCGAAGTCCGCTTTGCTGCCCGAGGCGACGAACGTCTGTATCCGCTCGGGCGCTCCGTCACGCTCGGGATTGAGAATCTGCGCGAGCTGTTCACGACCTTCCGCACGATGATGTTCATGGACGGCGTTCAGAGCAGCCTGATCAACGCGGTAGTACATATGCAGGCTGTGCCAGCCTTCGGTCAGCTTGACAGTCGGTTCGGGAAACTGCTGCCCTCCGGGAGGGCCACCGTGAGTATGCGCGGGCTGATTCATGGTCGGATCATCCTGTTGAGAGACGCGGAGTTGAGCTTGATGGGATTGTAAAGTGGAGGGACGAGCGTCGCGAATCAGGGAGAGAGACGGCTGCAGGGAATGGGCAGCAGGCAGTCGGGCACAGTGAACAGGGACGAGTAACCGGCAAACAGGGAGGTCTGACGATTCGCTTCGGTGGACGACTTCGCTCGGGCTTCAGAATCGTCCACAGACAACTACGTGTTTCCTGCTCGCTATTCGCGGTTCTCGGCCTCGCACTACTGCGTATTCCCTGTTGCTGCTTTTCCCGCCCACTCGGGCAGCCCGTCGGTCTGCAGATCCAGATTCGGAACCAGATAAACCACGGTTGCAATCGTCATCAGCACAACGCCGATCAGGTTCAGCAGGAATCCCTTCTTCGCCATATCACCCATCGAGAGGACGCGCGAGCTGAAGACGATGGCGTTGGGAGGCGTTCCGATGGGCAGCATGAAAGCGCAACTGGCCGACGCCGCGGCGGGCAGCATCAGCAGCCGCGGGTCGATCTGCAACTCGACTGACGCCTTCGCCAGCACCGGCAGGATCACACTGACAACGACAACGTTCGTCGCGAACTCGGTCAGAAACGTCAGCAGCAGGCACACCGCTCCAATCGTCGCCCAGATTGGCCAGTCCGCGACCTGAGATGCAAACGCGTCGCCGACCCAGCTCGCCAGACCGGTCTGATCGAACGAGTCCGCGATCGCAAAGCCGCCGCCCACCAGCAGCAGAATGGCCCACGGCAGCGTCTGGGCCGTTTCCCAGTCCATCAGTCGCGAAGATTCTCTGGCGTTTAAGCGACCGCTCGGCAGCAGGAAGAGCAGTACGGCCATTGCGATCGCGACAGTGGAATCATCGACTGCCTGCTTCGCGAATTCAGGCGTTGCGTGCAGAGTGTCGATGAGAAACGAATTGACGAGATCTCCCCAGCCGCCGATGAGAGCTTCCTCGCCAAACTTCAACGGCTTTCGAAACGTCCACAGCAGCGCGGTCGCCGCGAAGACGACCAGCATCGATACTTCAGCAAATGATGGCCGCCCGAGTTTCCGCAGTCGCTCAGAAAAGAACTGACGGTCGACGGCCTTCGAGCTGGCACCTTTCAGGTTCCACGTCAGCAGTCCCCAGGCGAGCAGTATCAAGCCGAGCCCGACGGGACCAAACGCCGTCAGCCAGGCGGCCGCGGAGATTTTCGGCCCTGCTGGAAACTCCGCCTCCCAAAGGCTCACAAACTGCACGTTGGTCACAGTGCCGACAAGCGTTGTCAGACCGCCAATACTCGCTGACCAGGCAATGCCGAGCATGAGTGAAATCCCGAATGCGCCGAGCGGTCCGTCGCGGTCAATCAACCCGTGCTGCTCTTCATGAGAATATCCGACAGGATGCGCAGCGCCGGGCTGCGCACGGATTGCTTTCTCCAGCGAGAGCACAAGAGCGAGACCAATCGGGGTCATCAGCAGCGTCGACGCGGTGTTCGAGATCCACATCGACAGAAACCCGGTCGCCAGCATGAAACCGAGAATCACTTTGCGCAGACTCGTCCCGAGTACCCGGACAATGTGTAGCGCAATTCGCTCGTGCAGTCCCCATTTTTCAATCCCCAGCGCGATGATAAACCCGCCGAGAAACAGGAAGACCTGTTTGTTGATGTAGGCATTGCTGACCGCTGCCGAGGTCTGAATGCCCAGCAGCGGGAACAGGACGATCGGCAGCAGACTGGTCGCGGCAATCGGAATCGCCTGCGTCAGCCACCAGCTCGACATCAGCGCCGTCACGGCCAGCAACCGTTGCGCTTCGGGACTCATCCCGGTCGGCGTCGGGCTGAAAACAATCGTCAGAAACAGCGCCGGCCCGAGGATCATTCCGACCTGAGCGGCGCGTCCGGTTCCCGGTTGGCTCATAAGAAACAAATAAGTCTGCGAGGAAGCCATCAGAGAAGCAGAGCCGCGCATGACGACTCGACGAGCCCCAGCCTCGCAGAACACGACAGCAATGAAAAGCACGCCGCTCTGTCAGCCAGTTCGTAACGGCTGAGCAACGGCGATCACGGCGCCAAAGTCAGATCACGCCGCCCGGCTTCGTTCGCTTCTGTTCCAGATGGATCCATCACTCAGCGCTGGCCAGACGCTCGACGAAGTGCCGCAGGTCGGACGGCAGGTCGGCGTCAAAAATCAGACGCTCGCCTGTCGCGGGATGCGTCAGCCCGAGCCGCGTTGCGTGCAGCGCGAGTCGCGGAGCAGCGCTCTGGTCAACAATTGGCTCTGCGCCGAGCGGCGCACGATAAGTACCATCGCCGCAGACGGCATGCCCCGATTCTGACAGGTGAATTCTGATCTGGTGCGTACGTCCTGTTTCGAGTCGGCATTCTACGAGTGAGTATCCGGACAACTCCCGCAGTACGCGGACGTGAGTCACTGCACGTTTCGCAGCGTTGGGCCGCTGATCGAGTTCCTGGACATCGTCGTGTTGAACGCTGCCCCGCAGGCCATCTCCGCGATCACGAACAAGCTGCGATTCGATCGTTCCTTCGTTCGGCGTCCCAGACACAACCGCCTCATAGACACGCTCAATCGAGTGCTCAGTAAACTGCGCCACCAGGTGTTGTTCGGCCTCGACCGTCCGCGCGAAGACGATCAGACCGCTGGTATCGCGATCGAGTCGATGAATCGAACGAGCAAACGATCTGCGGCGTTTGGGCGGGAAATCCGCAGGGTCACGACGAAAGCCGGTTTCGCGAGCAACAATGCGAATGACGACTTCGTCGAGGCTCGGCTGAGCACGCCGTCGCTGCGCGGGCCAGTCGATCTCTGCAATATGGCGTCGTGAAACCATTCCGGACGGCTTCTCGACGACCACAATCGATTCGTCAAAGTGCCGCAGCACGACATCGTTATCGCCCGGTGGCGGCGGCAGCGGCTGATGGAAAACCGAAACGACGTCGGCTGTCGCTACTCGACGCGCGTCGTCGAGACAGAGCACTCCGTTGACGGCGACGCGACGCAGACCAAACAGTTTGCGGATGCGGTTCCAGGATTCGTCAGGCCGCGCGGCTTTGATCACCTTCGCCACGGTCTGACCGGTCAGCCGCTCGGCAACGACGACGTCGACACTCGCTGGCCGACCGTGCTTCTGTTTCTGAGATTCAGATTCGACGGGTTTGCTCACGATCCGGAAACCTGAATCTTGCGCGGCTGAGCTTTCTGCGCGTGTGGCAGGAAAACTTCGAGCACTCCACTGGTCAGTTTCGCGGTGATCCGATCATGGTCGACGTTGTCACTCAGGATGAACGACCGCAGGTAGTCGCCTTCTCGATATTCCTGATGAACCAGCCGGGCGCCGTCCGGAACGCCATCGGGAACGCGGCCGAACAGCGTCAGCCGGTTGTTCTGGACCTGCAGTTCCAGCGTGTCGAGTGTCACTCCCGGCAGGTCGGCGTGCAGAATCAGTCCGTCATCCGTCTCGTAGATGTCGATTGGCGGCGTAAAGACAAAACGTTCAGCCGGCGCAGCTTCCCCTGGCTTCCCGTCGGCCGGTTGGATCGGCTCGGGATTTGTTGGCGTCGGGCGGGTCAGTTCTCCGGACATGGAATACCCTCGCTATTTGCCGCTGACCGGAATCTGACGGGGAGCTTCGTCGGGCGCTTTCGGCAGGTGGATGTGCAGAATTCCCTCGTTCAATTCGGCCCGCAGATCATCCTCAAGGACGCGATCAGGAATCGACACCGACCGCTGCCAGGTTCCACAGTGACGTTCCTGGCGCCGAAACCGGCTTTCGTCGGAGGCGCCATCCGGCTGCCGCGAACCGCGAATCGTTAACATTCCGCCAGCAATGGTAAGGTCGAGATCGTCAACGCGGACACCCGGCAGCTCAGACGTCAGCAGGTACTCGTCATCGAGTTCGTACAGGTTGATCGGTGGGTACTGCCGGCCGAACCGCAACCCCTGAATCGACAGGTTCACGCCACGCAGCAGTCGGTCGACTTCGCGTTCGAGATCACTGAACGCATCGCCCCAGTTGTGCCCCAGACGAAAGACGCGCATGAATCAGGCTCCGGCTTGATTTCTTCGGACACAGCGACGCAAAGCAAACCGTATACCGACTGCCAATTCCACGCGGAGGCCGTCGTCGCGATTGTCCTAAACTGTGTCTGTAGCAGAAGCTGCGGAAAACTCAGGACAGTCGACCGAGCCTTCTCTACCCTGCCGGATTGGCAAGCTGCAGGTATGGCAGCCCTTGAGAGTCGCCACTCTTTTGAAGCGGCCCGGCTAGGAGGGAAGCCGCGATTGTGCGTGTGGTTCAATGGGAATGCCTCAGCCGATACTGCAGCCTGATTCGACTGCGAGGCTGAGAGGAACCGTGAATTTCAGACGGTCACGTTCAGTTGTTCGCACACGTCCGTGACGAATCCGGACGGGGATCGCGGCTTTTCCGAATCATTCAGTGGACAGCCCGCTTCCGGAGGCAGTACAGGCATTCTACCGGCGTCCGAATTCCCGCAGCGTTTCGTGATTCGGCGATCGCCTGCAGTCCTGGACGCTCAGCCGCAATTCAGCATCGTCCTGGCCTGGCCAGCGTTTGAGCTGCGGTCCCCCTCGCGATCGGCAGCCGTGTCGGCGTTACCGCAAGGCAACATCGGCACATGCGAGGGGGACCGGCTCAAGCACTAAAGCGAAATCTTACCGCATTTCGGCCGGATGTTGTCATGTCAGTCTGCCTCGGCCGGTGCAGAAATCAACGCTGGACGCCGCTCACTCGGAACTTCGTGCTATAAACTGCGCGCTGCGCGGCCGTCGTTCCAGTCGAGTCGCCTGTTGACCCGAGCCTCCAGACAGCGGGACCGTGCGATGGCCGATGTCGATCCGGAAGAAGTCTCCCTGCTGAGTTCAGGCGACAGCGATCAGATTGCTGAGGTCTTCTCCCGCTACGAAGACCGACTGCAGCGCATGATTCGCTTCCGGCTCGATCGACGACTCTACGGTCGAGTGGACTCGGCTGACGTTCTCCAGGAAGTCTGGTTGGACGCCTCAAAACGCGTCTCCGAGTACGTCGCAAATCCGACCGTTCCATTTTTTATCTGGCTGAGGCAGATTGCCTGGCAGACGATCATCGATCTGCACCGCCGGCATCTGGGCGCTCAGAAACGCTCCGTCGCGAACGAAGTAGCGCTGGGCGGCGGGCAGGAAGAGACGTCGCTGTCGATTGCCGCTCGACTGGCCGGCGATCTGACCTCGCCGAGTCAGGCGGCCATTCGTGACGAACGTCTGTCGCAGCTCCGGCAGGCGCTCGAAGAAATGGATGAGATCGATCGCGAAGTTCTCGCACTGCGGCACTTCGAGGAACTCGGCAATAACGAGGTCGCTGAAATCCTCGGTCTGCAGAAAACCGCCGCCAGCAACCGCTACATCCGCGCGCTGAAACGTTTAAAGGAGGTCCTCGAACGATTCCCTGATCTGTCGAGCTGAATGCCGTTTGACCGGGCGCGCGGCGTTTTTTCCGTCCGAGTGGAATGGCGTGGTGGTTCTACGGTGTACTGTTACGGCAGAGTGTTCTGCCGCCGGAGGACCGCTTGATGACTGAACGCGATTTCCCAGACGTTGACATGACTGATGAACGCGCGACAGTCGATCTGGTTGCGGACGAATTTGCGGAACGATTTCGGCGCGGCGAGCTGCCGTCTGTGACTGAGTACGTGCGGCGCTATCCCGACCACGCTGACGAACTGCAGGACCTGCTGCCGGCCGTCGTCATGATGGAGCAGCTCAAGAAGAAGGACGAATCGCAGCTCGAATCGCTGGAGCGGCAGGCGGCCGCGGCGAACGTCAGGCAGCTCGGCGATTTCCGCATCGTGCGCGAGATCGGTAAGGGTGGCATGGGCGTCGTTTACGAGGCCGAGCAACAGTCGCTCGGCCGGCACATCGCGCTGAAAGTGCTCTCGCCCACGGCGCTTGGCAGCGAAACGTCGATCGCGCGATTCCGGCGTGAAGCCGAGACTGTCGCTCAGCTTCACCATACGAACATCGTGCCGATCTTCGGCGTCGGTGAGGAGAACGGGCTGCACTATTACGTGATGCAGCTTATCGACGGGCAGCCACTCAGCGATGTCATCAGTGGATTGCGGGAACGCTCCGGCTCCCTGCCGCCGGCTGGTCGATCGTCCCGGACGCAGGCGGGCATCAGCAGTCAGGTCGACTCCGGGAGTACCGATCGGAGTGCAAGAGCAGCAGTCGACGCCGCAGGGACGGCCGACTCACCACTCGACGAGACGCTGATCTATCCGAAAGTGAACTCACCGCGGCTTGCATCCGAAACGAACCATCTCGGCTCGGATGCAACGGAACGGGCTTCGCTCCGGGCTTCGGCAACCGAACGGCTCGGCGGTCTGCTGCGGACCGAGGACTACTGGCATTCCGTGGCGGAGATCGGAGTGCAGGTTGCGAGGGCACTTGACTACGCACATCGGCATGGTGTCTGGCATCGTGATATCAAACCGTCAAACCTGTTGATCGACGATGACGGGATCGTCTGGATGGTCGACTTCGGTCTCGCGCGGCTGGCCGAGGACAGCGAGCTGACGCAGACCGGCGACCTGCTCGGCACACTGCGGTACATGGCGCCGGAACAGCTTTCCGGGAAGTTCGACGAACGCAGTGATCTGTGCAGTCTCGGGCTGACGCTGTTCGAGCTGCTGGCGTTTCGGCCGGCCCACGCAGCGACGCTGCGGACTCAGCTTCTGCAGCAGGTGACCGAAGCGCGACCGCGGTCGCCGCGCGCGATCAATCCGGACGTTCCTCGCGATCTCGACACGATCGTCCTGAAAGCAACGGCGCACGATCCGGCGCATCGATATCAGACGGCTGGCGAACTGGCCGATGATCTGCAGCGGTACCTCGACGGCTTTCCGATCAAGGCTCGTCGTGTTGGGCTGGTCGAGCAACTGCTGCGCTGGCAGCGCCGCAACCCCGCGCTGGCGGCAACGTCGCTGGCGGCAAGCGTGCTGCTGCTTGCGGTCGCGGTCAGTTCGACCTGGGGTTTCGTCGCCACGCGCGAAGCATACCGGCAACTGGAAAACGAACAGCAGAAAGTCATCGACGAACGCGACAATGTGCGGCTGGAGCGGCAGAAGGCGATCGCGGAAGGGCTGCGTGCCGAAGAGAACCTCGATTTCGCGCTGAGTGCTTTCGAGGAACTGCTCGGAGAAATCTCGGCCCGCAGTTCAGCAATTTCCGTCGACTTCGATCTCGAGGACGAAGACCTCTCATCGGTCACGATGACGACGATCCCGCAGGAAGACGCTGACCTGCTGCTGCGGCTGCTCGACTTCTATAAAGGCTTTGCTGAGAAGAACACCGGATCTCCGAAGGCAGCCACTTACGCGGCCAAGGCTCAACACGCAATCGGCGATATCCGGCAACGGCTCGGGCAGTTTGACGAAGCCGTCGCAGCTTACGACGAAGCGATCCGCCAGTACGCAGAAGCGTCGACGCTCGTCACGGACCCGGTCGAATTCACGACGACTCTGGCACGTCTGCTCAACAGTCTGGGTGTGGCCGAAAGCCGGCGCGGTGATTTTCGCAAAGCCTGGCTCGCGCACTCTGACGCGCACGAAGCACTGCTCGAACTGCCTGGCGACGCGCGGTCCACGACGGACAGTCGCTTTCTGCTGGCGCAGACGCTGAACCTGCAATCGTCGATCAGTCTCCGCGCGGGGCTCGACGAGCTTCCGCCACCGGAACGTCCAGGCTTCAATAGTCCTGCCGGATTTGGACGTGACGGTGGATTTGCCGGGCGGGGACGCGGATTCGGATTCTTCGGCGGCGACGGCCGACAACCGGAACAGCGGAGACCGGAAGGTGGACCGCGTGACGGTTTCGACGCCGAAGATCGTCAGCCTGGCGATCGAGGGGCGCACGACGGCGACCCTCGTCATCCGGACCCGCGTGGTCGCGATTTCCGTGATCGTGATTCCGGACCGTCACGCCACGATGGGCCTGATGATCCGCACCGACCGAAGGCCCGCCCGCTTGCATGGTTGTTTTCGGCGCGCCGCGATGGTGATCCCGAGCGCTGGTTTGACCGGCCGTTCGATCAGCGAGACGGCGGCGATCGGGATCGTGAGGGCCGCAGTCCCGGCGAGTGGAAAAATCGTGACCGAGGCAGTGATGGTCGTAACGGACCGCGCGAGTCCGAAGGCGCGCGAGGGCCGAAGGGACCTCAGGGGCCGGGTGGTCTGCCAGGGGAAGTCATGGACGCGATGAACAGTGCTCAACGCGAGGCGCGGTCGTTGCTGACGGAACTTGTGGCCGAGGTGCCAGACAATCCGCGATACCAGCTCGAACTGGCCCGCTCGTATCTCAACGCAATCCGCAGTCCGCGACCGGGTTCCCCCGGCAGGGATGGCAAGGCTGTTCGTGCCGATCTGCAGAAGGCAATTGCCATTCTCGACGGACTGGCCGCCGCGCATCCTGACGACGACGTTTACCGGATCGAGCTTGCCGACGCGCTCGCCTTTTCATCGCCGGAACTGGAACGGTTTGAGCCCGAAGAAGCCGAGCAGCAGCGGCTCGCCCGTTCGGTTGAAATCGCTCGCGAACTGTACGCGAAGTCGCCGGAAGTCTCGCGTTACGCGGACCGACTCGGTCGTTCGCTGCGGGCACTCGCCGCTGCGCAGAGTCGTTCCGGCAACGATGCCGCCGCACGGGAAACGCTGCGGGAATCAATCGTCGTGCTGCAGCAGGCAGTGGATGACCGACCGGGCCAGTTCGCGTATCGCTTCTCACTGGCTCGGACGCTTGAAGATACCGCGCGGCTGCAACGTCGCAGCGAGCAGCGCGACGAAGCGAGAAAGTCTCTCGAACGAGCGATCTCCGTGATTCAATCTGCGCTGCCGGAACTCGACGAAAGCGAGCCGCCGCCGCCGCCCGCCGTGCGCGGTATGTACGGCATGCTGATCACGCTGCTGAAGGTGGCGGACCGTCACGAGGATGCCGATCGGATTCGCGACCGGCTGAAGAGATTCTCGCCAGACGGGCCTCCGCATTCTGGCCGTGATGGCTACCATCCGAACCGCCCTGATGGACCGCCGCGTTTTCGCGATGGTGATCCAGGACGATTCGGGCCGCCGGACAGCGGGCCGCGTCGACCAGGACCGCCGCCCGAACGACCGCCGTCAGCGGCACGCGATCAGCCGGCCGAGAAGGCCCCGCAATCGACAGCGGAGCCGCCGCCGCCCAAGTCAGACGATCGACCGGACAACCGTGACCGACCAGAGTCCTCAGCGACCGAGTGAAGAGACTCCGGAACTCGTTAATCGAGTCATCCGCGGCGATGTCGCTGCGCTGTCTGAGTTGTTTGCGATTCACCGGCCGCGGTTGTGGCGGATGGTCAACTTCCGCATCGATCCGCGACTGACCGGCCGCGTCGATGCCGACGATATTCTGCAGGAAGCCTGGCTGCGGGCCGTTGACCGGATCGATTCGTTCCTCCGCGACGCGTCGCGTTCGACGTTTATCTGGTTCCGCATGATCGTGACGCAGACGATGGTCGACCTGCACCGTCGCCACGTCGGCGCTCAGAAACGCAGCGCCGCAAAGGAATTCTCGATCCACGGCGGCTGGAGCAGCGACTCGACATCGGTCAGCCTCGCGCGGCACCTGCTCGGCCATCTCTCTTCACCAAGCGCGGCGGCGATGCGGGCCGAACTGTCGAGCCAGCTCGAAACCGCGCTCTCAACGATGAGCGATATTGATCGCGAAGTTCTCGCGCTGCGTCACTTCGAGGAGCTGTCGAATTCGGAAACCGCGCTGGTTCTCGAAATGAGCGAACAGGCCGCCAGCGCCAGGTATGTTCGCGCTCTCGCCAGATTGCGCCACGTTCTGGAAGCGATCCCGGGCTTCATGGATGGCGGCAAGGCTTGAGGCTCTGACGAGCGACTCTGATGGTCAATCAATCGAGGAGCGGGTTGAGATGGAGTTTGTGGATCTCAGTCTGCCCTTGGAGAACGATCGAGACTGGGCGCCGTGGTGGGCTCGGACGCGAGTGAAGTATCAGACGCATCGGTTCGGAGCTCGGGTCATTCGCTGGCTGTTTGGAGTGAAACCGGCGCTGCTGCCGAACGGGCTGGGCTGGGCGAATGAGGATATTTCGCTGTCGACTCACGGGACGACGCATCTCGACGCACCGTGGCATTACGGACCGACATGCGGTGACGCTCCGGCAAAAACAATCGACGAAGTGCCGCTTGAGTGGTGCTACGGGCCGGGAGTCGTGCTTGACCTGACCGGACTGGATCGCGACGCGGCGGCGAGTGTCGATGACCTGCGGCGGGCACTGGAACGGATCGGGCATCAGTTGTCGCCGGGCGAGATCGTTCTTGTGCGGACCGGCAACGACCGACTGTGGGGCACTCGCAAGTATTACGATGCCGGGCCAGGCGTCAGTGCGGACGCGACACGCTGGCTGATCAAGCAAGGCATCCGGCTGATGGGGATCGACGCCTGGGGCTGGGATCAACCGCTCAAGGTGCAGGCGGTGGAGGCGTGTCGAACCGGCCGCAGCGGCGTTTTCTGGGCCGCGCATTACGTCGGGATCGAACTCGAATACTGTCATCTGGAGCGGCTGGCGAATCTCGACTCGCTGTCGCCGACCGGCTTTACGGTCTGTGCCTTCCCGCTCAAAGTGAAAGGCGGCTCGGCCGGGCCAGCTCGCGTCGTCGCCATCGTCGATATCGCGGGCCCCCTGACGGCAATCCAGACTGGCCCTCACGCGTAGCAGCGCGGGACTTTCGATCTCAAGGACGGACCAAAGCAAAGCTTCGACCAGCCAGTGACGCACGCATCGAATCGACTTTGTTAACAGCCTGCTTGCGCGGTTCCCCTTGCTCGTCAGGAAGATCGATGAAATTCGTCACGTACTTTGATGGTGAGAACCTGCCGCGAACGGGCGTTTTGACGGCCGACGAAGAAGCGGTCATCGACCTTGTTGCTGCGGCGGAGTCACTCGGAGTCGGAGACGCTTCGCTGCTTCAGTCGATGCAGCAGATGCTCGACAGCTTTGACGTGGCATTTGAAGTGGCGGTGCGAATTTTCGAAAGCAGACATCGGCTGCCGCCAACTGTGGTGCTGCCGTTGGGCGATCTGCGGCTGGCGGCTCCGCTGCCCCGGCCGAGATCACTCCGGGATTGTCTGGCCTTTGAGCGACACCTCATTCAGTGCATGAGAACCGTGGCGAAGTGGAAATCGTGGTCGCTGGCAGCGTTCGATACGGGGCTGGAACGCGTCTTCGGACACGGGTTTCTCAGACCGCCGGATGTCTGGTATCGACGACCGATCTATTACAAGGGAAACCCTGCCAGCGTGGTCGGTCACGACGCCGAGGTTCGCTGGCCGCCGTTCACCCAGCGGCTTGACTTTGAACTCGAATTCGCAGTCGTCATCGGTCGCGGCGGCGTCAATATCCCGGCCAGCCGGGCGCGCGAGCACATCGCTGGGTTCACACTCTTCAACGATTTCAGCGCCCGCGATATTCAGTTCGACGAGATGGCAGGGAAACTCGGGCCGGCCAAGAGCAAGGACTTCGATACGGGCAACGCATTCGGCCCGTGGCTTGTGACGACGGAATCAGTGCCCGATCCGCTGACGCTGCGAGTCCGCGTCAACGGCGAGGAGTGGGGTTGCGGCACCAGCGCCGACATGCACTTCAGCATGGAGGAAATTGTCGAGTACATCTCGCGGGATGAGACACTGTTTCCCGGCGACGTGATCGGCAGCGGCACGGTCCCCGGCTGCTGCGGCCTGGAACTCGATCGCTGGATCAAACCAGGTGACATTGTCGAACTCGAAGCGGACGGTATCGGCGTGCTGCGAAACAGGATCGTTCGGCCAGCAGAATGATCAGTCGAGGCATTCCGGGACGATCAAACAGGAACCGCAGCGCGGCTTTCAGTTACAGTCCGAGGCGGTGTCGTGGCTGAATTCCGGCGAATCGAGCGCCGGTCGAAAATCACTGTCAGACTTGAGGAGCCAGCAGCGTGTCTGTTCTGCAACGAGGTCTGCGTTCCCGGTTTCTGCTCATCGCGATCGTCATCCTGGCTCAGCCATCGCTGACTCACGCCGCAGAATCTGAAGCACAGCGGCCGAACATCCTTTTCATTCTGCTCGACAATGTTGGCAAGGACTGGTTCCGCTGTTACGGCAGTTCGGAAGATCAGACGCCCGTAATCGACGGGCTGGCCCGAACCGGACTGAAGTTTCGCCACTTCTATGTGACGCCGGTCTGCAGCACGACACGCGTGATGCTGCTGACAGGGCGGTATCCGTTTCGCACCGGCTGGCACACGCATCACGATCCGGCGATTTACGGCGGCGGATACTTCGACTGGAATCGCGAGGTCTGTCTCGCCCGCGTGATGAAATCTGCCGGGTACGACACCTGTATCTCGGGCAAGTGGCAGATCAACGACCTGTTCGATCCCGAACAGCAGGACGCGATCAACCGGCACGGCTTCGACGACTACTGTCTGTTTCCCGAGGGGAAGAAGGGGCACCCGGCGCACAAAAATCGCTACTGGAACGCGTATGTCATCCGGAACGGTGAGAAGCTCGACACGAATGGGCAGTTCGGGCCAGACATCTTCACGAACCACCTGATCGAATTCATGGCCCGCGACCGGGACCGGCCGTTCTTCGCGTACTACTCGACAATCCTGACGCACATCCCGGTGGTCGAGACGCCGCACAACAAAGGGCAGAACCTGACGCCGCGCGAACTCTTCGCCGGGATGCTCAACTACATGGACCACCTGATCGGGCGGCTGGTCAAGTCGCTCGAAGAAACCGGCCAGCGGGACAACACGATCATCTTTGTCGCCGTCGACAACGGCACGGATAACGGCACCGACCAGAACGCGTTTCAGAGTCTCGGCGGGCGGATTAACGGGCTCATTTCCGGCGAGGGGATCTATTCGCTCTCGGAACGCGGCATCAACGTGCCGCTTATTGTCAACTGTCCGAAGCTCGTCCCGAACGGCTTCGAGACCGATGACCTGATCGACGCCAGCGATCTCCTGCCGACACTCGCAGCTCTGGGCGGAGCACCGCTGCCCGACGGCATCACAATTGACGGCCGCTCGTTCGCGCCACAGGTGCTCGGGCAGCCGCACAACAATGTCTGGCGTCCCTGGTGCCTGACTCAATACTACAAGACACGCGTCATCCGCGATCAGCGGTTCAAGCTGTACTCGACGGGGGAGTTCTACGACCTGTCGGAAGATCCGCTTGAACTGCACAACCTGGCGGGGACTCCGCGCCTGACTGACGCGTTAACTGCCGGGGCGCACGCTTCGCTTCAACAGGTGCTCGACTCACTGCCAGAAAACGCAAAGCTTCCCTGGGAATTCCGCAGCATCTCCGCCAGGCAAATCCGGGCCGCAGAACAGGCACAGCAAGGACAGCCGTAAGCGTCCGGCCTCTGACGATGGAGTTTCCGACGTCAGACCACCGAAACTGGCTTGTTCACCATTTCTGTTCGCTCACGTGAGGGTCTGTTTTCAAGTGCGACTCTGAGCGTTTTTGCCAGAATGACCAATCGACGAATGCTGATCTTCGGCAACGGAATTCCCTGGCACGATTCAGCAGGACTTGAGAATTCTGAAGAATTCGCGCGTTTCTGCATCTTGCAAGTGATCGCTGGCGAGCGCACATTTCCGCTCCCGCCAAACGAAGGTTCGCGGTCTGATACGGTCATCGACCTTCGTCCCTCCTGTTTTCCCACCCAGCCCGATGGTCAACTCGTCTGCTGACTGGGCGAGTTTTTAAGGGCACCCGTCGTCTTCGACAGAATTCTCGGTTCCGGAGTCTCGGTGCAGGTCGCTGCAGACTTTGAGAAAATCATCGAATACCTGTGGTTGACGCCGGTTGATTTCCGTACTCCTCGCTGTTTTCTGCCACCTGATTCAATCGTGCTGGTTGACTCTGCCTGGCAGCCTGCCTGAAGCACCCATGACCTTTTGCGCCTGATCTGCGCTTTCATGCCAGTGCGTTTTCCGATTGATCTCAGGAGTTTGAGCCAATGGCAATTGACGTTGAAACTGAAAAAACATCGCGGGCGATTCGTCAGAGAAAGCAGGGGTTTACTCTGATCGAACTGCTGGTGGTGATCGCAATTATTGCAATCCTGGTCGCCCTGCTGCTGCCTGCTGTGCAGGCCGCGCGTGAAGCCGCACGCCGTTCCCAGTGCAAGAACAATCTCAAGCAGTTGGGTCTGGCGATGCATAACTACCACGAGACTGTCGGGATGTTCCCGCGAATGGCCATTGGCCCGAACATCGAAGGTGCTGCTGGCGATGGATGGCGCACCTACGGGGCGCACGCGATGCTTCTGCCGTATATGGATCAGGGCACGCTGTACGACACGACAATTTCACGGGCGATCTC
>WGMU01000086.1 GCA_016124895.1 bacterium | reverse complement strand
GATCGAAAAGTTGCGAATTCTGGGAATCGCCTGACGTTTCGCCGGAAGATTCTCGGGGCAAGGCGATATGGCCTTTCGACGCGGAAGTAGACAGACCACCCGCATCACGAAGCGCAAGGTGCAGCAACTGATGGGCGTCAGGATCAAGGCATTCTTTCGCACGCCGCTGGTTCACCACCACCGCCGCAAATTCATTGAGGCCGCGCCTTCAAAGGAGCGACAACGAGTACCCGCGCGACTGGCCGACGTAGGCTGACCGCGCATTTTCGTTTCAGACGGAAGGAGTCTGAGGTATGTTGAATCGACGTCTTTTGCTGCTCGCTCTGATCACTGCTTTGACGACCGCTGTTCGTCCCGCTCGGGGCGACCAGTACAATCGGGACGACTGCGACGCTCAGGGCGCGGTCACCCAAGTCGGACTCGACGACGTGTACAACGAATATTACAGCCTCATTGACCGGAAGAACGCCGCCCTCACCACGTATTCGCAGATGCAGACCGACAGGAATAACCTGGACGAGAACGACTACACACAGGCCCAGCTTGATGCGATGGATGAAGCTCTCACCTACATGGGCATTTATACGGCCGCACTGGCCAATCAGATGCCGAACGCTCAGGCACAGGTTCAGAATGCCGTCAATTCGTACAACGCGGCAACCGCGGCTTATAATGCCGAGCAGTGGGACAACTGCATGGCTGCACTGTGCGAATGTGACGGATACGTTCTGAACGCGGCCGACGAGAACGCTACCGCCGCATCGTACGCAGACCAGTGTGACTCAGAAGAGTCCGACTTCTATGCGGAGTACAACACTCCTCAGAATAACTGAAAGGGTTCCGATGTTCGATCACCGTTTCCTCACCGCGGCAGTGCTGAGTCTGGCGATTGTCAACTCAGCCCAGTCGTCGCTTCAGCCGATTCCGCCGCCAGGCCCGGTGCAACTTCGCAGGCTGCCAGTCAGTCCTCAGCGGAACGCGCTACGCAAGAGACTGACGCCTGCAGAGCTGAAGCGAGTGATCGAGCGGACAGCCCCGGAGTTCCGGATTAAGGGGGCGCCTCCGGCGTTTAACTTCTTCCGGTAAGCCGGTAAGTGGTGAGTACAGCCGGCCCGGTCAGACTTCTGTCTGGCCGGGCTTTTTCTTTTTCGCCGGGTGCCACTGCCGGCTTGTCCGGCAGTGCTTGTTTCCCGAGGCGGCACACTGCTGGCAAGCCAGCAGTGGCACCCACGTCACTCGTTCCCACGCTCTGCGTGGGAATGGGTGTTCCGCCGCTCTGCGGCGATTTGGGACGCGGAGCGTCCGTGGCTGGCGTTCCCACGCGGAGCGTAGGAACGAGAAGTCGCTCGCCTCGCAGCAACCCGCTGGCGTAGCCGTAGGCGAGTTTCTCCGAAACTCGCAGCAACGCAGGAGTCGGTTCAGAAATCTCTTGAAGCGATGAACGCGGACACTGCGTCGAATGAGACTTCCTGCCGGTCGCTGCCTTGCTCTGTGACTGCTCCGGTTTCGGAGAAACCGGACTACAGCTGTGCAATCCACAGCTCTGCCGCCCGGGTGCCACTGCCGGCTTGTCCGGCAGTGCTCGTTTCCTGAGGCGGCACACTGCTGGCAAGCCAGCAGTGGCACCCACGTCACTCGTTCCCACGCGGAGCACAGGAACGAGAAGACGCTCGCCTCGCAGCAACCGGGTGGCTGATCCGTAGGCGAGTTTCTCCGAAACTCGCAGCAACGCAGGAGTCGGTTCAGAAATCTCTTCCAGCGATGAACGTGGAAGCTGCGTTGAATGAGTCCTCTGGCCAATCGCGACCTTGCTCTCCGACTGATCCGGTTTCGGAGAAACCGGACTACAGCTGAGTTTCGTAGGGTGCGTGGAGCGGGTCTGGTTGAGGGGGCGGTGCGTTACGCAGACGGCTGTCGTGTGAGGATTCGCTGTTGGTTTGCGGAGAGCTGCCCGCGCAACGCACAACTCTCGGCTCGCGTCTGCTCCACGCACCCTACGCCTGGCAGACGTCGCCGTAGGCGGGTTTCGCCGAAACTCGCAGCGACGCAGGAGTCGGATCGGGAATCTTCTTCGGCAGTGAACGCGGAAGCCGCGTCGAATGAGACTTCTGGCCAATCGCCGCCTTGCTCACGATCTCAGAGCCGGTGGATCCACCGGCTCTGAGATCACTTTCATCTAACAGAACAGCCGCCCAGGCAAGACGGGTCGCCAGCTTCGTCCTGTTGAACTCTGCGTCTCAGCGTTCCTGTCGATGGCAGTCGTCTCAACGGGCTCTGTGTGAGAGATCTTCCGCCTCACCATCGGCGGCGGAAATCTTCGATGAGAACGCGGCAGGTCGACTGCCACTCGGAAACGTACGCCTTCGAGGCAAAGTGGCCGTCGAGGACTGAGAGCAGGTCGCGGAAGACTTCGGCGAATTCGTGTCCGAGCTGCCGGTACGCCTGCTGGCGGAGGTCTTCGTGCGTCGAGCGGACTCGGAACAGCGACGCCCAGAAGCTGCGGCTGATCAGATTCTTCATGTCGCGCAGCGTGTCGCGCAGATCGCAGACACGGCTCAAATCGCGTGAAACGGCGTCGCTGCCGCAGCGCTGCGTGACGAATTCGAGGATTTCGACCAGCAGCTCCTTGCCGGTTTCGAGCGCTGCCGTCATGTCTTCGGCGGCGGCCTGCTTTTCCAGGACGTCCAGCAGTCGCTCCAGTCGGCCGAGCAGCACGACACAGTCGCTCAGCAGCAGCGCATCCTGAGCGTCACCCGGCTCCTGCCGGTAGCCACTCAAGCGACGACCGAATTCCTTCAGGTCCATATCCACTGCCTGCGGGAGTGCTGACCAGACAAACGACGGACTCACCGTGCCGCGGCGTCGATGTGCTCGCCGACGGCCTGCACGAGTTCTTCCGGAACGAACGGCTTGGGCACATAGCCCGAACAGCCCACCATCCTGCCTCGCAGCCGGTCGAAGACACCGTCCTTGCCGGACAGCATCAGCACCGGGATGTGCCGCGTGGCTTCGTGTTTGCGCACCAGTTTGCAGAGCTGATAACCGTCCATTCGGGGCATGTTGACATCCATCAGAATGAGTGCCGGGTTGTGCTCGGCGATTTCGCGGATCGCCGCCACACCGTCAAACGCCGAGACGACGCGGTATCCATTTTTTTCAAGTGTCATTGCGACGAGCTTCCGCACCGTCGGACTGTCGTCGACGACAAGCACCGTACGCGGATGCGTCGCTGGTTTAAGTGGCTCGCCCTCGAAGCTCGGCCCGGAAAACCCGGCCGCTGCCGGCCGATCAGTCTCGGGCGACATTGCGTAGGCGGGCTTCAAAGCGGGGGACTCGTACAGCGGAAGTGCTCGTTGGTCGATGCCGGACGGTCGCCACGGTTCGAAGTGCGTCTGCGGAGTTGAGGTTTGTGGAGCTGGCCGCGAGGTCTGATCGACTTTCGCAACCGATGACTCGTCTGTTTGAACAGTTTCCGCTGCGGTCTGAGCGGGAGCGTCTGCCGTTTCGACATCGACGTCGACCTGCCGTCGTTCGAGTTCCGCATCGAGCTGCGCTGCCGCCGTCTCAGCATTCTCAAACGACGCTGCTCCATCGGTCTTGAACGACGATCCGGCGAGTTGTGGTACTGCCGTTTGGTCTGCCGGTGCTACCCGGTCAGGAATCACTGCCTGCTTCTCCACGGCGGGTGAATCGGACAACGAACCATGCGGCGCATCATCGAGCCATTCGGCCGGTCGGTACGTCGACACCTGCGGACGCACAGCGGGTGCTGGCTGAACCGCCGGAGTCACGGGCGGCGTTGCCGGCTGCGACCAGATGTCGTTCGTCGTCGGCACCTGTTGCTGGGCAGACGGTGGCGGTGGAACGGTCGTCGAGCCACCGAGAGTATCCGTCTCGTGCCTGTGACTGGCAGTGCTGTCGACGGTGAACCAGTCCAGACTGGCCGCTCGCCAGACTGGAGCGAGTCCGTGGTCACTCTGGCTGGCGATCGGATTCTGCGCGGCGGCCTCCGATCGGTGTTGCAGCGACGGAGCCTGAGCGAGGATCTGCGCATGTGCTGGCGTCTCGCGCGGCAACGGCGGAACCTGGTCGTGAGCGGTGACGTCTGCCGGAGCGGAAGTCGTTGAAGAAGGCCGCACCGGCTGCGCGGGACGGCAGGCTTCTGGTGGCAGCGGCGGTGGCGTCAGCCCGTTCGGATCCCAGTCCGAGGGAGTGGCCGGAATGGTCGGTCGCGCCGGAGTCTGCAGGAGTTCGCCAGGCTCTGAAGCGTGATCAACGCGCGCGACGTCAGCGGCCAGTTGCTCGACGAGTTCAATCGGCCCGGCGGATTTCGGTGCTTCCGGGTTTCGCGCTTCAGGATTTCTCGTCGCGGTGTCGCGTGAGCGGGCGGTTCCGACTGCGACGGCCGACCCGACAGGCACAACCCGGTACGCACACAACGCGCGGGCGAATGCGAGTCCGGCCTGAGCGATATTGCGGTGCCGCTCGTCCTGCATGGCTGCTTCGAGGCATTGCACCATGCTGACCGGCGATTCCGACAGCCAGCCCATCCACAGCCAGACGGCCGGATCATCGGGAGCTTCTTCCGCCGCCTTGTGCAGATGCACTCGCGCGAGCGACGGATTTCCCGCCTTCGCGGCCATCACGGCATGTTGCAGATTCTGAGCGTGCGACATCCAACGCATCCTTCGAGATCGATCGCCCGGCAGACCCGCACCGCGAGCCTGTCGCTGACAAACCGTCCCAAAGGTAGATCACATCCGCCGAGCGAACCTGCATTTCCGCATTCAGCTTCCGACCCGCCATTCCAATCAGACAGACAGGTTGGACCGTTCCGATTTTGCGGGCGGTTCTCGATGCAACGAATTCTCGCGCAGAGACGTCAGGACGCGGAGTTTCAGAACTCAGCCTTCTGCGTCTCAGTACCTCTGCGTGAGTCATTTCGACCATTGCAGCCGCGCATAGCAAAACCGCGGCTCGGTGAACCGGGCCGCGGTTTGCTGAATTCAGACTTCTCACACAATGCGACGGCAGAGTCGCTCGAAGATAGGTGGGACGAGACAGTGCAGAGCACCCGTCTTTGGTCGCCCGAACCTGTCGGTAGGGTTTGGAACCTCCATCGGATTGATCTGGAGAAGTCTGAGTTCGCAGACGCAAATGTCACGACCCGGCAGATGGCGACTCCCGAACTCGCGACGCTCCGTTTTATCGGCAATCGTTAAGACGCAACGCGGTCGATTTCCGCAGGACGCCCGAGAATTTCCCGTTAAGTCGAACTCGCCGCTGTCGCGCGACGGCAAGTCTGAGTACACCTCCCGCGAAAAAGGGTCGAAATCAAATCGAGTGGGTGGCCTGGGTTGGAGCGAGGTACGAGCGAAACCCCGGGGCTTCCTTCGCAGGCTCAGTCCTGCCCCGGCCACCCGGACTTCGATCCATTTTTCGTGGGGCACATACTTAGCCGCTTTGGCGGAAGTTCCGCAACGTCGAATTGCCAGTTGATTGGTGGATGCCGAGCGGCTGCGGAAAATGGGTGACGGGGCTTGCCGAAATCAGCCCGCTGCTTGTACATCACTTCGTCTGGAAGCCCGTCGCGTCTCCGGATTCGGGATGTCCTCAAACAGGGCTTGATTCAGACTGGGCCAGAATTTGAACAGAAGGAAAGAAAGGCAAGGAAGACGATCAGCGGGTGGAGCGAGGAGATTCAGCAAATGTCGACAGACCGTGAGCGCCTTCGCTGCCTTCGTTTTTTGTTCTGCTCAAGTCAGTCTGAGTTTCTACTGACGTGAGCTGCTGCCGTTTGTCGCCGACTGAAACAACCTGCTTCTCAATGAGGCTTCAAGATGAGCGTTTTGTGCCCGTCCGTTCGTGATTTGAGATTCTTCCGACTGGCTCCCTGGTCATTGCTGATCGCTGCTGTGCTGACCGGGCTGCCGGTGCCGCTGAATGCGGCCGAGGGAGAAGAGAAAGCCGCCGCGTCCGAAAAGAAGGAAGCAGCCACCGCCTGGGCGGAGATCACGATTAAGGGTTCGTACCCGGAAGGTGCCTCGATGCCGGGGATCTTCGGCGCCGCGGTCGAGAATCTCGCGAAAATCATTGAGCGGCTGGATCGGGCCGCCAGCGATGACGAGATTGCCGGCGTGCTGCTGGAAATCGAAAGCCCGACGCTCGGCTGGGGTAAGCTGCACGAACTGCGTACCGCGATTGCCGGCGTTCGTGCGACCGGAAAGAAGGTCGTTGCTGTACTGACCGACGCGGACACACAGGACTATCTGCTCGCCAGTGCCTGCGATCGGATTGCGATTCCGGAATCCGGCACGCTGATGATTCTGGGCGTGCGGGCTGAAGTCACCTTCTACCGCAACCTGTTCAACCTGATCGGCGTCGAAGCCGACATGATGCAGGTCGGCGAGTACAAAGGCGCCGCCGAGCCGTACGTGCGCACGGAAATGAGCCCGCAGTTCCGTGAAGAGATGGAAGCGGTGCTCGATGACTATTTTGCGCTGATCGTCTCGACGATCGCGAAGGATCGCGGCCTGACCGCCGAGCAGGTCAAAGCCGCGATCGACAGCGGACCTCACGTCGCAAACGCCGCGAAGGAACTCGGGCTGGTCGATGTGGTTGGCTATCGAGACGAAGTGAATCAGTTCCTGAAGGACGAATTCGGCGCGAAGAGTCTTAAGCACGACTATGGCAAGCATAAAGTCGACACGGACTTCAGTGGCCTGGCCGGCATGATGAAAATGATGAACCTGATGATGGGCGTCGAGCCGCGTCACAGCAGTTCGGGCAACGCAAAGATCGCCATCATTCACGCGACTGGCGTGATCATGACCGGCCGCAGCGCCAGCGACCTGTTCGGCGGCGAGGTTGTCGGTTCGGACACGATCATCAAGGCCGTCCGCAAGGCCAAAGACGACGAGCACGTCAAAGCAATCGTGCTGCGGATCGACAGTCCTGGCGGCAGTGCTCTGGCCAGCGATCTGATGTGGCGTGAACTCAAGCAGTGCGGCAAGCCCGTCGTGGCCAGCATGGGGAATACGGCGGCCAGCGGCGGTTACTACATCGCGATGGGGGCTCAGAAGGTGTTCGCCGAACCCGGCACACTGACCGGCTCAATCGGCGTTGTCGGCGGCAAGTTCGCGCTCGGCGGTCTGTACGAGAAGATCGGGCTGACAACCGACGTGATCTCGCGCGGCGAGAACAGCGGCGCCCTCAGTTCGCTGGCGAAGTTCTCGAAGTCAGAACGGGCGGCCATGCAGAAGATGATGAACGAGGTTTATGAGCAGTTCACGGCGAAGGTTGCCGAGACGCGCGGGCTGTCGCGTGAAGACGTCGAGAAGCTCGCTCGCGGACGCGTCTATACCGGAAAAACGGCGAAGGAACTGAAGCTCGTTGACGAAGTCGGGACGCTGGATGACGCGGTCGCTTTTGCGAAGGAGCTTGCAGGATTGAAAGACGACGAGAAAGTCGAGCGAGTTGTCCTGCCGAAACCAACAAGTCCGTTCGAGTCACTGTTCGGCCCGCTTGATGCCGATGCCCGGACGCCGGCCGCCGATCAGGTGATCGCGGCGGGGCTGAAACGCATTTCGCCCGACATCGCTGCCGAGTTCCAGGTCGGCAGTCTCCTGCAGTTGCTCAGTCGCGAACGCCGCCTGACAGTGATGCCATATCGCGTGCGGATTCGGTAAGGTCCGCGTCTATCTGGCTCGACCTGCCCTGCAAACATTCCCAGAAGACGAAACCTCGATGACTGAACCACTTCCGCTGGAAATCGACTGTCAGACAACTCGTGCGAAGCAGACTGCGGGTGAATCGTTTGTGTTTCTTGACTGCCGCGAGCAGGACGAATTTGACGCCGTCCACATCGCCGGAACCGTCTTACTTCCGATGACGCAGTTACAGGCACGCGTCGGGGAACTTGACGGCAGGCAGGACGAGGAAATCATCGTGCATTGTCATCACGGCGGACGGAGTCTCCGCGTCGCTCAATGGCTGCGGCAGCAGGGCTTTCCGAAGGCAGTCAGCATGGCCGGCGGAATCGACGCCTGGGCGGTTCACATTGAACCGGGAATGGCTCGGTATTGAGCTTTCGCGTCGACGCGTGGGGCTGCCCTGTTCAGCGAGTGAGCCTCGCCTGCGATGTCTGTTCAAAATCTCTTAACGCCCAGGGGGCACTCCGGCTCGGCGCCTGTTCTTTTTGAGCAGACTGCTATACTCCCCGGCTTTCCGGAATTCGGTTCCGTTATTCATTCTGCTCTGCACTGACCACAGGAATCACCGTCTTGTTTGCCGGTCCGATTTTCAGCCGCGAGGCTCTGACGCAGCCTCGTCAGTTGCGGCACTATCTGGTTCGCTCCGGCTATGTCGGGCTGCTGTTTATTCTGATCTGGACAGCCGGGCAGACGACGTTCGGGTATCAGGACGTCCGCGGTACCGGCGCGATGGCGAGCTTCGGGACGCTGACATTTCAGATTCTCGGCTTCGTGCAGCTCACTCTGGTGCTGTTCTTCTCGCTGCTGTTCACGGCGGGGAGTATCGCTCAGGAAAAGGACCGGCAGACACTGATTCTGCTGCTGATGACCGACCTGTCGAACCACGAAATCGTGCTCGGCAAACTGTTCGCCAGCCTGCTGCAGGTTGGCACGCTGATTCTGGTCTCGGTGCCGGTCTTTGTGTTTCTGCAGTTTCTGGGAGGCATCGCAACGTCGCAGATTCTGTGGCTGTTCGCACTGTGCGTTGTCACAGCCGCTCTCTCAGGAAGCTGGGCGGCGCTCGTTGCGTTCAAGCGTGAGAAGACGTTTCAGACGCTGGCCACGTCGGTGCTGGGCGTTGTCGTCTACATCGGCGTACTCGAAGCCGTGCTGGTGGTCGCTTCGCCGCAGTCCGTTCTGACCGCTGCGACGACGATGCTCAGTCCGTTCCGCGCGATTGCCGGAATCATGTCGCCGCTGGCGTCGCCAGAAGTCGGACCGGCCGGCAGCGTGTCCGCGATGAATTCTGTGCTGGCGCTCGGAATTCTGGCGTTTGTCATGGCGGGCGTTTCGATCAATCGTCTGCGCGTCTGGAACCCGTCGCGAGCGGTCTTCATCAAGCCGGAAGAAACGAAGCAGAAGGCTGACGACGGAGCGACTCGCAGCATTGTCCGGCATCGTCGCATCTGGTCGAACCCGGTGATCTGGCGCGAGATTATGACTCGCGCTTACGGGCGGCGGATCATCTTCATCAAGCTGGCGTTTCTGGTGATTGCGGCGTTTGTCTTTTCGCAGTCGATCATGCGCGGCGGCAGCGGCGAACTGGTGCTGGGAATGCTGACCGGGCCGGCGTTTGCGTTTCTCGGTCTGGTGATTCTCTCACTGCTGCTGATCAATGCTCAGGCGGTGACGGCGATCACCAGCGAACGCGACGGCAAAACGCTCGATCTTCTCATCGCGACGGACATTACCTCGAAGGAGTTTGTGTACGGCAAACTCGGCGGCGTGCTGTTCAATACGAAAGAGCTGATTCTGATCCCGGTGCTGCTGGGGTTGTGGTTCTCTGCAGAGGGCGCGATCTCGAACGAAGATGCCGTTTACGTGTGCGGCAGCTATCTGGTTCTCGTCGGGTTTGCGTCGATGCTGGGCCTGCATTCGGGCTTTGGTTACGCGAGTTCCCGGCGAGCCATCGCCAACAGTATGGGCACAATCTTTTTCCTGTTTATCGGCATCTTCATTCTGATGATTCTGCTGGTCGAAACCCGTGATTCGTTCGCGAGCCAGTTTCAGGCGTTCCTGATCTTTATCCTCGCGGGCGGACTGGCTCTCGTGCAGTCGCTGACCCACCATAATCCGTCGCAGGCGCTGAGACTGTCCGGCTTCGCTCTGCCGTTCATCACGTTCTACGCGTTGACGACGTTTCTGCTCGGCGGCACGCTCGGCGTGTGTCTCGCTGTGACTGTCGCGTACGGCTTTACCACTCTGGCCATGCTGATCCCGGCCGTCAGCGAGTTCGACGTCGCGCTGGGCCGCAGCACGGTCGACAAAGGCTGATTCCGGAACGACCGCACATGGACGCGTTTCTGGAGACTCCCGGGCTGCTGACTCCCGCCCTGGTGATGGTCTGCCTGCTGGCCGGCTCGGCGTTTTTTTCGTCGAGCGAAACGGCGCTGTTCTTTCTGTCCTCGGACGAGGTTCAGGCTTTCAGCCGCAGCAAACGCCGCAGTGAGAAACGCGTCGCTGCGCTGCTGCACGATCCCGATCGTCTGCTGACTGCGGTGCTGTTCTGGAATCTGGTCATCAACCTGTCGTTTTTCACGTGCGGGATCGTGATCTCCGGCAGGCTGATCGCACACAGGCATGCAGCGACTGCCGGAGCCTTCAGTGTCTTCAGTGTCGCTCTGATGATCATCTGCGGCGAAGTCATGCCGAAGAGCGGCGCGGCGCTGTTTCGACAGTCACTGGCGCGGCTCGTGAGTGTTCCGCTGGCCGTTTCCGTACGCGGCTTCGATCCTCTGGCGCCGGCGTTCCGCACTGTCACGCGTTCCCTGCGACGGATGTTCTGGCCGGAGATTCAGAAAGAGCAGTACCTCGATCCCGAGGATCTCGAACAGGCGATTGATAACTCCGCCGGACATCGCGCGGTCATCCGGCAGGAACGCATCGTCCTGCACAATATCCTCGACCTGTCCGAAATCCCGATTGAAGAAGTGATGCGTCCGCGCGGGACGTTTCCTGCACTGCGGCCACCGATTGACCTCGACCGGCTGAAGGACTCGAAGCAGTCGACCGATTACCTGGTCGTTCTGCAACCTGGCGGCGAGTCGATTGCTGGTGCCATTCCGCTCGCGCAGTTTGCGGCGTTTCCAGACGAGCAGCTTGAAATGGCCGCCGAGCCAGTGATTCACGTTCCGTGGTGCGCGACGGCGGCGTACGTGCTGCATCAGCTTGAAAAGCGGCACTGTTCCGTCGCGGCCGTCGTTAACGAGTACGGTGACACGATTGGCATCGCATCGTACGAAGACATCGTCGATACGATTCTCGCCGCCGACCCAAGCCGTGCGCGACGAGTGCTGCAGCGTGACCCGGTGCTGAACGTCGCCCCGGAGACCTGGCACGTCGATGCGATGACTTCGCTGCGCTATCTGTGCCGGAAACTGAAACTCGATTACGAACCGGACGAAGATGGTCTGATCACGGTTGCCGGAATCTTCTTCGACGAACTGGAACGGATTCCGGAAGTCGGAGACGAGTGCCTGTGGAACGGCCTGCGTCTGCGCGTGATTGAAACGCGGCGACCCGGCCACTTCCGCGCTCTGGTCACGCGCACGGAAGGAGGCCGCTGAGATGGACTTCCTGGTTCTTGCGTTTGCCGTCGCACTGTTCATTGTCGGCTGCCGGCTGTCGGCGTTTTTCAGCGGATCGGAAACGGGTTTTTATCGGGTCAGCTTTCTGCGGCTGAGCATCGATGCGCATACCGGTGATACAGTCGCCGCCCGGCTGATGTGGTTCGTCCAGCACCCTGAGTATTTTGTGGCGACCACGCTGGTTGGTAACAACATTGCGAATTACGTGACGACACTGGCAATCGGGCTCGGTGCCGGCGTCCTGGTCGATGCTCAGGGAGCGGCGGTCGACGTTGTTACGACGCTGCTGTTTGCGCCGGTGATTTTTCTGTTCGGCGAGCTGATGCCGAAGAACCTTTACTTCCGTGCTCCGACGACGCTGCTGCGCCGCAACTCCAGACGGTTTGAAATCTGTTATCGAATCTTTATGCCGATGTCCGTCCCGCTGGTCTGGATGACGAGACTCATCGAGAAGCTGAGCGGGATGACTCGGCATCGAATGGACTTTGTGCTCGGACGGCACCGTCTGATTCACGTGCTGAGCAAGGGGCACGAACACGGCCTGCTGACCGCCGAACAGGGACAGTTGATTCACGGGCTCCTGCACGAAGCGACGCTCACCCCGACTGATCTGTTGATTCCCGCCGCGCGAGTGCATGGTGTCGAGGAGGGGACGGACCGCGACACGATGCTGGAATTCGCCCACAAGCACGGACTGACGCATCTTCCTGTCCGACGTAAGGACTCGCTGGCCGACTGGTACGGTTATCTGCGCGTGCTCGATCTGAAACTCTCGACGCAGCCGGTGACGTCGCTCGTCCGTACGCTCGTCGACCTGCCCGACACGTCGACACGACTCGAAGCACTGCTCGCGCTGCGCGAAGCCTCGCGGGCGCTGGCGGTTTTGCGGAGTTCCGACGGAGCAATCGTCGGACTGCTGACCGAACGCTCGCTGATCCGCCATTTCATGCACCCGGCCGGTGCTGCCAGTGCCCGCAAAACCCCACTCGCTGCCGGCCGCGCCGCGTCGACGGGCTGACGACGCTGGCATCAAGGTGATGATTTCGGATCATGGTCAGGTTTCGGAGAATCCGAGCGACGAATCTGAAAACGGATATTTGTCGGAAGCAGAGGTCACGACAATGGCGATCAATCGGCGAGAGTTTCTCACGGCCGCGAGTGGGGCCGGCGCACTGACGCTCGGTGCAAGCTGGCTCGTTCCTGCAGCCCGGTCGGCGCCGCCAGTCGCCGCTTCAATCGTCGAAGTGCTCAATCCGCGGATGCGCGTCCCGCTGTCGTTCGTCATCGACGACTCGAGCTGCCTGGTCAACATGGGCCATTTCTGTATGCCTCAGTTTGCGGAGTGCTATCCGCAGCGGGCCGATTATCAGAAACCCTGGAAGAGCTGGCCGCGCGAGATTCCAGACTCGTTCGTCCGGGAGTTCGGCGAGTGGTGTGCCGAACACGGCGTGAAGGGCAAGTACTCGATCGTGCCGTACCCGGCCTGTGTCGGCTGGCTCGATCGGGAGCTGCCCGGCTGGTCGCGACGCGAACTGCTCGACAGCCTGAAGCTGGTTCGCGAGTTGATGGTCCCGAACTGGGACATCCATCCGGAAATGATCACGCACACGCGCGTGATCGATCTGAAAGCCGGACGACCGTGCGACGAGATCAGCCCGGCGACGATGGAGAACTCGTACCCGCGCGAAAAGAAAAGCGTCGACGAACTGGCCTCGTACCTCGCGTACGCCCTGCGGATTCTTAAAAACTGCGACCTCCCCTGCGAAGGGATTACGACGCCGGGCGGCTTCGGGAATCTCGTCAAGCCGGAACTGGCACTGGCCGTCCATGACGCCGTGCGGGATGTCTACGGCACCGATCTGCCGCACTACTTCAAGTACGTGATCAGCGGCGAGGAAAACACGCGTCCGAAGCTCGAAGGTCTCCGTGATCTCAACAGCAACGATCCGAAGCTGACCGTCAACGTGCCGGCCGCGACCGGTGACTGGTTCGGCGGCTGGGACGGCGACCGCGTTCCTGAACCTGACCGATACGCAACCGCCGATGCGTCGTCCGGGCGGATGGTCGAGTTGATCGAACGCGGTGATCCGGCAGTCTTCCTCTGTCACTGGCCGGGGATGTACACGCAAGGGACGAAGGCCGGCTTCCAGGCATTTCAGCAGGTCGTGCTCGCGCTGAATCAGCGATTCAGGGACCAGACGATCTGGCTGAAGATGAGCGAGATCGCCCGGTACTACGCGGCGGCAGAACTGACGAAGATCGAACGTCGCGACTCGTCACTGATGCTGCGGGCTCCGTTCGCAACGCAGCGGTTCACATTGCGGATTCCGGGGAAAGTGAGCGTGGCCCCGGTCGTTGCTGCGGGTGAAACAATCCGTCTGAAAGAAGTCCGTTCAGCGGCGGCTCTCGATTCCGGAAACTGGCTCCGCGAGGACGGCTCGTTCGTCGTCTGTTTCGATCTGCCGAAGGGCGAGAGCACCGTCAGTTGGGCAGCCAGTTGAGCAGGTGAATCACTCGTGCCCACGCTCCGCGTGAGAACGTCGCCCCCGCCGCTCCGCGGCAATTCCGGAGGCGGAGCGTCCGTGCCCGGCGTTCCGACGCAGAGCATCGGAACGAGATGAGTTGGGCGGCCAGTTAAGCGGTCGAGGCGAAAAGGAAATCGCTCGCGGCCCCTGCTACGATCCGCCGCTCTGGACTCTCGACACTCGACTCTGGACTCCCTGCAGCAATGAATCGAATCACCTACAAGGACGCGGGCGTTGACCTCGAACTTTACGACCAGGCAATGGCAAAGCTGCCGGCGCTGATGCAGAAAACGCACACGCCGCGAGTCATGCCGCTGGTTGGCGGATTCGCCGGGCTGTTCCGGCTCGATTCCGACAGCAACCTGTTCAAAAAGAACTACCAGGAACCGGTGCTCGTGTCGGGAACGGATGGCGTCGGCACGAAGCTGAAGATCGCCGTCGCGGCGCAGAAGTTCGACACAATCGGCATCGACCTGGTCGGGATGTGCGTCAACGACTGCCTGTGCGTCGGGGCTGAGCCGCTGTTCTTTCTCGACTATCTGGCGCTCGGCAAGGACGATCCGGTTCTGATCGCTCAACTGGTCGAAGGCGTCAGCAATGCGTGCTCGCAGACCGGGATGGCGCTGCTCGGTGGTGAGACCGCGATCATGCCCGACGTGTATCAGCCTGGCGATTTCGATATGGCTGGCTTCTCCGTCGGCGTCGTCGAACGCAGCCAGATCATCGACGGTACGCAGTTGATCCGCGAAGGCGATGTGCTGATCGGCGTCGAATCGAGCGGTTTCCACTCGAACGGCTACAGCCTGCTGCGAAAAGTCGTGACCGACATCGCCGGCCTGGGCTACGACGCGCAGGTTCCGGAACTCGGCTGCACCGTCGCTGAAGCGCTGCTCGAACCAACTCGGCTTTACGTGCGCAGCGTTCTGGACATTCTGAGCGACGAGTCGCTGCGCCCCGCCGTTCACGGCCTCGCCCACATCACCGGCGGCGGTCTGCCCGACAACGTCAAACGCGTTTTGCCGGCGAATTGTGCGGCGACGATCAGCCAGTCGAGCTGGCAACCACGGCCTGTCTTCAACTGGGTGCAGAGCCTCGGTGGTGTGGCGACGGACGAGATGTATCACGTCTTCAACATGGGCATCGGCTTCGTCCTGATCGTCGCTCCAGAAGCCGCCGACGCCGTCCAGTCAAAGATCGCCGAGCACAACTTCGGCGTCTGGCAGATCGGCGAGGTCGTCGCTGGCGAGCCGAGCGTGACGCTCAATCCGTAATGCAGGGAGAAGGTCGCACGAAAGCAAACGGAGACTCATAACCGGGTGGCTGGGGTCGAGCTTGCGAGCCCCCCAGACATTCGTGAAGTCTGGGGCCTTGTCGCTCGTGCCTCGCTCCTCGACCCCAGCCACCCGGACTTCCAATTCGTAATTCGTGGCGTGTGGTTCATCCGTGCGACTGTCCGTCATTATTCCGGCGCTGAATGAGGAAGTGAATATCGCGCGGGCGATTGAGCGGGCTCGCGCGCTGTATCCGCACGAAGTGCTGATCGCCGACGGCGGGAGTTCTGATCGGACGGCATCGATTGCTCGCGAACTGCCCTGTCGCGTGATTGCGGCGCCGCGCGGGCGGGCTCGGCAGCAGAATGCTGCGGCGGCGCAGGCGACCGGGGACGTGCTGCTGTTTCTTCACGCGGATTCGTGGCTCGCGCCGGAAGGGGCGGCGCAGATCGAGCGGGCATTACGGTCGCCGAAGATTCCCGGCGGCGTGTTCTGGCATCGGTTTGATTCGCCGCGATTTGGCTTCCGACTGATCGAACTCGGTGATGCCCTGCGGGCGTGCTCGACGCGGATCGGCTTCGGCGACCAGGGTATCTTTCTGCGGCGATCCGTGTTCGAGAAACTCGGCGGCTTTCCCGACGTCCCGCTGATGGAGGACGTCCTGCTGATGCGCCGTCTGCGAGATGTCGGCCGCCTCGCCTTTCTTCCCGGCCCGCTGCGCACCAGCGCCCGGCGTCATGAAAAACACGGCCTGATCCGCCAGACCGTCCGCAACTGGTGCCTGCTTTCTGCCGAACGGCTCGGCGTTTCGACCCAGCGACTGGCGAGCCTCTATCGGCCGCATTTTCAGACAGCCGCAAAGACTGGCAAACCGTCATCGCAGACGGATCTCGTCTGACGACTCGAGGGGCGGCTTGCGGAACCGAGGCAGGCCTGTTCAGCAGGTTGCGGACGGTTCTCGAAACTGGTAATTTCAAAGCATCAACAGCTCCGGATACTTGGCCGGCAGACGGGTTGCCGGCACGCCGATGAGCTGTGATTCCCGCCGTTGCTTCCCACCGACTTTCTCCCAGCGAACCTTCTCTCACGGACGGTGAGAAGTTGATCGATTCGGGATGTCCTGCAACCGCTCTTTACGGAGTGCTGTCATGCTCGCGACTTCGTTTCGCGCTGCGTTGGTTTCGGCTGTTTCCGTCACGCTGCTCGCGTTTGCTCTGCCCGCCCGGGCCGCTGACGCTCCAGAAGACGCGAACGCCGAAGTCAGTTTCTACAAACAGATTCGGCCGATCCTGCAGGCTCACTGTCAGGGCTGTCATCAGCCAGCCAAGGCTGACACCGCTGGCGAATACGTGATGACGACGTTCGACCTGGTCATGAAGGCCGGCGAGAGCGAGTCGGCTCCGGTGGTGCCAGGCAAGCCGGATGAGAGCTACCTCGTCAAACTGATCACGCCGGAAAATGGCGAAGCGGAAATGCCCAAGGGCAAGAAGCCCCTGCACGAATCGGAAATTGAACTGATCCGCAAGTGGATCGCCGAGGGCGCGAAGAACGACACCCCCGAGAACGCTCATGTGCAGTTCGACGTCGAGCATCCGCCGACCTACACGCTGCCGCCGGTTGTCACCTCCATTGATTACTCACCGGAGGGAAAACTGCTCGCGGTCGCTGGTTATCACGAAGTCCTGATTCACAACGCCGACGGTTCGGGCATCATCGCTCGGCTGGTTGGACTATCCGAACGGATTGAGTCGGTTCGCTTCTCACCAGACGGCACGCGTATCGCCGTCGCGGGTGGTAATCCGGGCCGCATGGGCGAAATTCAGGTCTGGAACGTCGCCGAGAAAAAGCTGCTGCTGTCACATTCAGTGACCTACGACACACTGTATGGGGCGAGCTGGTCGCCGGACGGAACGCGGATCGCCTTCGGCTGCTCAGATAACACGCTGCGGGCGATCAATGCAGAAACCGGCGAGCAGGTGCTGTTCAACGGGGCTCACAGTGACTGGCCGCTCGATACCGTGTGGAACCCGGCTGGCGATCACGTCATTTCGGTCGGCCGCGACATGACGGCCAAGCTCGTGGAAGTCGCGACGCAACGGTTTATCGACAACGTGACGTCGATTACGCCGGGCGCTCTCAAAGGTGGCATCGCGGCCGTCGATACTCATCCGATGCGTGACGAGATCATCGTGGGCGGCGCCGACGGAGTGCCGAAGCTGTTTCGCATCTTCCGGATCACCAAGCGAGTCATCGGCGACAACGCCAACCTGATCCGAGAACTCGAACCGCTCCGCGGCCGCGTCTTCGGCGTCGACTACTCAGCGGATGGCACGCGAGCTGTCGCGGGCAGCAGCCTCGACGGCAAAGGCGACATCATCGTTTACAACACGGACATCGACACTGATGCTCCGGCGGACATTAAAGCAATCCTCGCCAAGCGAGTGATGCAGCAGTCAGATGCCGAGAAACAGAAGCTCGCTGAATACCAGAAGAAGCCGCTGCCCGTGGTCGCGAAGATTGCCGTCGAGGACTCCGGGATCTACGCCGTGCGGTTTTCGCCGGACGGGAAGCACGTCGCGGCGGCCGGATCAAACGGCAAGGTGCGAGTCTACGAAACGGAAACCAGTAAACAGGTTGCTGAGTTCCTCTCCGTCCCGATTGAAGCGGGATCGGCGCAGCAGATCGCGAAGGTCGACTTTGTTCGTGATGTCGCGCCGGTGCTCTCACGGCTGGGCTGCAATCAGGGCACCTGCCACGGAGCTCGCGCGGGCAAGGCCGGCTTTAAACTGTCGCTGCGCGGCTACGACAAGCTGTATGACACACGGGCTTTCACGGACGAACTGAAGTCGCGGCGGGCGAACATCGCCAATCCGGACAACAGCCTGATGCTCCTGAAAGCGACCGGTGCTGTGCCGCACGTCGGCGGACAGCTCACACAGCAGGGGTCTGACTATTACAAACTGATCCGGGACTGGATTGCCGGTGGAGCGAAGCTCGATCTGACTTCGCCTCAGGTCGCGTCGATTGAAGTGACTCCGGAAAACCCGGTCGTGCAGAAGATCGGCGAGACGCAGCAGATGAAGGTTCTGGCGACGTACTCGAACGGTGACGTCCGTGACGTCACGAATGAAGCCTTCATTGAAAGCGGCAATACCGATGTCGCGAAGACGCAGATCGGTGGTCTGGTCAAGACGGAGCGGCGTGGTGAAGCACCGATTCTCGCCCGCTACGAAGGCCGCTATGACGCGACAACGCTGACGGCGATGGGCGATCGCAGTGGCTTTGTCTGGGAAGCTCCGGAAAGCTGGAACTTCATCGACGGATTTGTCGCCAGCAAACTCGAACGCATGAAGATTCGCCCGTCGGGCCTGTGTTCGGACGCCGAATTCATTCGTCGAATTTATCTCGATCTGACCGGTCTGCCGCCGATGGCGGACGACGTCAAAGCGTTCCTCGCTGACGGACGAGATACGAAAACCAAACGGTACGAGTTGATCGACAAGCTGATCGGCACGGACGATTTCGTGGATCACTGGACCAACAAGTGGGCCGACCTGTTGCAGGTCAACCGGAAGTTCCTGGCTCCCGAAGGCGCGAAAGCGTTCCGCGACTGGATTCGCAACGAAGTTGCGTCCAATACGCCGTACGACGAATTCGCGAGGAAGATCCTGACGGCGGAAGGGTCGAACAGGGACAACCCGGCGGCGGCGTACTTCAAGATTCTGCGCACGCCGCAGGACACGATGGAGAACACGACACATCTCTGGCTGGCGGTCCGCTTCAACTGCAACAAGTGCCACGATCACCCGTTCGAGCGTTGGACTCAGGACCAGTATTACCAGACGGCTGCGTTCTTTGCTCAGTTTGGCCTGAAGAACGATCCGGCATCGGGCGACCGCAAGATCGGCGGGACGGCCGTGGAAGGCGCGAAGCCGCTGTACGAAGTCGTGTTCGATAAGAAAGACGGTGAGGTTACGCACGACCGGACGGGCGCAGTGACCGCTCCGGAGTTCCCGTACGACTGCGACTTTCAGGCTCCCGAGCACGCGTCGCGGCGGCAGGAACTCGCCGCCTGGATTACTTCGCCGGACAACCAGTACTTTGCGAAGAGCTACGTGAACCGCATCTGGGGATACCTGCTCGGCGTTGGCTTGATCGAGCCGCTCGACGACATCCGGGCCGGCAATCCGCCAACGAACCCCGAACTGCTGGATGATCTCACGCAGAAGTTCATCGCCAGCGGTTTCAACGTCCGTGAGCTGATGCGCAACATCTGCCAGTCACGAACCTACCAGTTGTCGATGGCGACCAATGAGTGGAACGCTGATGACAAGACGAATTACTCGCACGCCGTGCCGAAACGCCTGACGGCCGAAGCTCTGTTTGACGCGATCCACCGTGTGACGGGTTCGACGCCGAACATTCCGGGCGTTGCTGCCGGGACGCGAGCACAACAGATCCCGGACTCCGGCGTCAAACTGCCGGATGGATTCCTGTCGAACTTCGGCCGTCCGGCTCGCGAGAGCGCCTGTGAATGTGAACGATCGTCGGGCGTCGCGCTCGGCCCGGTTATGGCGCTCGTCAGTGGCCCGACAGTCGGTAACGCCATCTCTGATCCGAAAAACGCAATCGCGAAACTCGTCACCGACGAGAGTGACAATGCGAAACTCATCAACGAACTCTTCCTGCGCATCCTGAATCGCCCGGCTGAACAGGAGGAAGTAGACGCGGTCCTCGCCTCGATGCAGACGATCGGCGACGACGACAAACGGCTGCATGAGCAGCTTGCTGCGCGAGAGGACTGGTGGAAGACTGAGAAGCCGAAGCGCGAACTGCAGCGCGAGCAGGAGATCTCCGTCGCGAAGGGCGACCTCGAAGCCTACGAAAAAGAGATTTCGCCGAAGGTTGCCGAGCTGAACAAGCAGCGTGATGAGCGGATCGCGAAGGCGGAAGCTGACCTCAAGACCTACGAAGAGCAGCTTCCGACTCACGCAGCCAATCGTCTGAAGCAGGGCGGTGACACGGAATGGTTCCCGCTGGAAGCCGAGAAGCTGGAAGCGGTGAATGGCATTACGCTCGAACGGCTCGATGACCGCTCGATTCAGGCCAGCGGGAAGGCAGACAAGGGTGCGTACACAGTGACGCTGAAGACAACCTTGAAAGGCATTACCGGATTCCGGATTGAAGCCCTGCCGTATCAGAAAGAGAAAGGCGTCGGCCCCGGCATACCGGAAAACGGCAATTTTGTCGTGACGGAATTTGAGCTGCATGCCGGCTCGTCGGCCAAACCGAACGAACTCAAGAAGGTCGCTCTGCAGAACGCACAGGCGGACTTCCTGCAGGAAGGTTTCAACGCCGCTCTGACCGTTGACGGCAACGCCGGCAATCAGAATGCCTGGGCACTGCACCCCGCTGGCGGGGTTGTTCACTGGCTGACGTTTGAAACAAAAGAACCGATCGGCTCTGACGAGAGCACGACGCTGAAACTGATCATTCACCAGAATCACGATGCCAAAGAACATCTGCTGGGCCGCTTCCGCATTTCAGCCACGACGACAAAGAGCCCCGGCCTCAGTCTGCCGGAAAGCCTCAGTGCCATCGCCGCTGTCGAAGACGCGCAACGAACCGACGCTCAGAAGGCCACACTGCTGGACTGGTTCCGCAAGTCGGATACGGGACTGTTCAATCGCAACAAGTCGATTGCCGAAGCGAAGCAGCCGGTCCCCGAAGATCCAGGTGTGACGAAACGCAAATCAACGCTGCAGTTCGTGAGCCGTCCCGTTCAGGACGACCCGCAACTGCTGCAACTGCGGAAGGACAGCGAGTTCAGCAAGCAACAGGCTTCCGCCGTCCGCCTGACCGCCGCTCAGGATCTCGCCTGGGCATTGATCAACTCACCGGAGTTCCTGTTCAATCACTAGCAGCACAGCTGACCGAAACCATCAAACCGCTGCGGCTCTGTTTGAGGAATTGAACCATGTGGAGAATTGCTGGAGAACCTGGACGCGATCTGTGTGACAGCGGACTGGGTGTGTCGCGACGCGATGTCTTACGAGTTGGTGGCTCGGGCGTGCTCGGGCTGACACTCGGTGGAGCACTGCAGCTTCAGGCGGACGCGAAGACTGCTGGCACTGGCGGCGGTGCCGGCTGGGGCAGGGCGAAGCACATTATCATGTGCTATCTGCAGGGCGGACCCTCTCACCTGGATCTGTGGGATCCAAAAATCAACGTGCCGGACAACGTGAAGTCCGTCTTCAAGCCGATCGATACAAAACTGCCCGGTATCCAGTTCAGCGAACTGCTGCCGAATCTGGCTCAGGTCAATGACCGGTTCACGATGATCCGGTCGATGAGTTACACGCCGAACGGGCTGTTCAACCACACGGCGGCCATTTACCAGATGATGACTGGTTACACGACGGACAAAGTCAGCCCATCGGGCCAGCTTGAACCGCCGGATCCGAAGGACTTCCCGAACTTCGGCTCGAACATCATCCGCATCAAACCGCCGACCGAGCCGATGCTGCCGTTTGTGATGCTGCCGCGTCCGCTGCAGGAATCGAACGTCGTGGGCAAAGGCGGCACCGCAGGTTTTCTCGGCCGGGCATTTGATCCGTACACGCTGTACCCGCCGGGTGACGATATGGATATGTCCAAGATGTCGAAGATCAAGGTGGATGACCTGCAGCTTCGACCGGACGTCTTCGCCACGCGGCTCGAACGCCGGGCGAAGCTGCGTGACTCAATTGTCAAGCGGATGAAAGTCGTCGACGAAGCTGTCAGGGACTACACGCTCAACGAGTACTATGACCGGGCACTGAACCTGATCGTGTCAGGCAAGGCCCGCGAAGCGTTTGATCTTGATGCTGAATCCTCTGAGATCCGCCAGCGGTACGGTCGCAACACGTTCGGCGATTCCTGTCTCCTGGCTCGCCGCCTGGTCGAAGCCGGCACTCGCGTCGTCGAGGTCGTCTGGCCGAAGGTCGCGAACTCGAACAATCACTCGTGGGACGTCCACAGTGGACTGTCGCAGCGAATGAAGAATCAGTCGGCTCCAATGCTCGACGTAGGGCTTTCCGCACTGATCAGCGATCTCGATGAACGCGGAATGCTGGAAGAAACGCTGGTCGTTGCAATCGGCGAATTCGGTCGCAGCCCGCAGCGTGGTGTCAGCACGTCCGGTAATAACAACTCGGACGACGGCCGTGATCACTGGCCGTACTGCTACACCGGCATCGTTGCCGGAGCCGGCACGAAACGTGGTTACGTTCACGGCGAATCCGACCAGACCGGATCGGCACCGTTGCGGGATCCCGTTCATCCTGGCGAACTGCTGGCATCGATGTACCACGCATTCGGGATCAATCCGCAGACCGTCGTTTACAACCACCTGAACCAGCCCCGCGAACTGGTGAAGGCTGAGCACGTTCCGGCTCTGTTTGCATAGCTGGCTCGGTGGCCAGTGCCTTTGGCGACTCACAGGCCGGCTCGATCGTTGCTGATCCAGCCGGCCTGTTTTGTGACACGAGGTTGAGCAAGTCCCGCTTCGTATTCCGCTGTTGAAACAAGTCAGGATGCAGTCGACAGGCCAGGCACGCACGCAGAGGAGTTGCGATCAATGATGATTGTGCTCTGTCAGGCTGAATCTCACACGACTCGCTTCCCCTGAAATCGCTCAAGCAAGCTGATTGATCGTTCGATCTCAGCATCACGGTCAGGTTGAGCAAGTCGTCCTTCGGCAACAAGCAGATCGGCGAGTTCTTCGAGCGTGGCTTGCTGCAGTTCGGGCTCGAAGACGAGCATTAACCGCCGCTCGACGAGATCATTCAACTGCGTGACCCATTCGCGGCGAATTGACCAGCGTACGAAGCCGCGCGGAATCGTCGTTCCCGTCAGGTTGTCAGTGCCATTAGCGGGTTTGAAGTCTTTTGCGAAGCAGATTTCGTCAAGCCGCTCACCGACCAGACGTCGAATCGTCTGAGCCTGCTCAGCAGTAATTTCGCGGTGGTCTGGCTCGTCAACACCAGTGCCGAATGACGTGTTGGGGGCAATCGGCCGGCTTTCGCCAGTCCTGTTCGCTGGATGGCCGGGCAATGGTCGGTCGATCGTCGAATGTTGACGCAACAGTCCCTGGCGACGGAACACGGCGTCGGAAACTTCTTCTGCAAGCTGGCGACACGTCGTCAGTTTGCCGCCAATCAGTGTGGCGATCGGCACCCCGTCCGAATCTGACCAGGACACGGTATGCCCGCGAGGGACGGCCGCCGCCGATCGATCTGGCGTTCGCGGCAGCGGGCGAACACCAGCGTGGCGGACCTCAACATGTTCGTGCCGCAGGTCAGCTTCCGGCAGAACTGAATTCACCATGTCGAGCAGGTACGTGACTTCGTCGTCAGTCGCGACAGCGTCGCCTGGCGAGCCGGCGTGAGGCAGATCGGTTGTTCCAATCAGAACACCCCGACCCAGGGGCAGTATAAACACCAGCCGGCCATCTCCGGCTTCTGCATAAATGCCACCGTCGTCGACGAGGTGTCGCAATGGAGCGTGTGTTGTGAAGAGGTGGCTGCCGCGTGTTCCGGCGAAGAGCGGCGGCTGCTTAACGCCGAGCGACTGCAGCGTTGCGTCTCCCCAGGCTCCGGTCGCGTTGATCACAAGCGACGGCCGCAGCGTGATTGGCCGGTCGTCAACTGTGGAACTCTGTGCGAGAACGTTTGCTTGAGGGGCGATCGGCTCGATGGCGACGTTTCCACGGGAGATCCGGAGGCGATGTCGCGTCAGAACTCGAAACTCAATACCGAGTTCCTCTGCCGCCGCCTGAGCGTCGTGCAGCATGGACAGGACAAACCGCTCAGGAAACTCCAACTGGGCATCCCAGTACGCGCACTGCCAGCCGCGCTTCCCGCCACCTGAATGCTGAACCGAATGACGCGGCAGTGACGATCCTCGTGCCAACAGGTCATACAACCACAGACCGAAGCGTACGGCAATCAGTCCGCGCGGTGAGTGGCAGCGTCGCAGCAGTGACTGTCCGAACTGAGTTGCCGACAGGCCGCTGAATCTGATGGCAGCGGACGTCAGGCCGCCGATGGCTCGGCTCACCGGAATATGCAGACATATGGGACGGACGAACTGTGGCGCGGTCTTCAGCAGACGCTCGCGTTCCGCCAGAGATTCCCGGACGAGCCTCAGATCGCGATATTCAAGATATCGCAGTCCACCGTGAATCAGTCGCGATGATCGCGACGTTGCTCCCTGAGCAACATCTCCGGATTCGACGATCAGTACAGGCACGCCATTGATCGCCAGATCGCGAGCAACAGCCGCTCCGTTGATTCCGGCACCAAGAATGACAACCGGCTGCATGGAGGCCTCACTCACTCTGCCTGACCGGTCCAATGGGAGTGCTCGCGCAACTCAGTCACCGGCCCCGGGAGCAGATGTCTGACTCGGCAGTTGCGGACCAATCGGTCCTTTCGGTCGTGGCCTGGCGGCTGTGACAAGTCGCTCGACATTCGATGAGCTGGCCTGGGCGGACGAACTCGGGCCGAAAGGATTGAAAACCTGGCCGGAGCCGCTGCTCGACCACTTGCGAATGACTCCCTGCTGAAGGTCGAAGTCGACCTGGCCGCTCAGTGATCGTTGAACGAGTTGTAACTGAATCTGCGGATCGCGATCGACGGAAAGCGGATACGTGCTGAAGCTGATTCTGGCGGTATCGTCGTCAATCGATTCCAGGGTGTATCGGCGGCGGATTGTTACTGACTTGTAAAGTGGTTTCTTGAAGTCGCCGCTGACCGAAACCTGCACAGTGAAGTCATCGTCCCAGCTCTCGCCGCATTGAATCGGCTGTTCTGGAAATGCAATCAGAAACTTGTGCGTCTCGACATCGCCAGCGTTGACGTCGCGATCTGTCGCTACCCGGATGATCTCGTCGACGTCTCCGCGCGGTGTGTATCGAACTCGCGTGAGCACGCGGCCCACGGTTTCATTGACTTTGGCGAACTGTGGCGGCGCAGGGTCAGAAGAATCGCTGTCAAAAACGATCTTCTCCTGTGTGTCCGACTGTGCTTCCATGACGACGTGATCGATCACGGGTTCCAGCACGGCGTCGCCGTCTTCGCCGACCGAGACGACACGATAATGTTTGCGCGTGCTGCGTTTTTCAGTCAGAGTCTGCGTGTCTTGTTTCGCCTGCAGCGTCATTTTCGAGGTCGATTCGACCTGGTAATGCACGAACTGTCCTGGCCTGAATCGATAACGCAGCAGTACGGTCTGCAGCTCGGTGTCGGCGGCCGAGTCCGCTGTCGACTGACCTGACGGAGTTTGATCGTCGCGGACTGCGCGTGTTTCCTCGGCTGATGAGAATTCAGACGATATCAGGAGGACAACAAACGCAGTTGTGAGACGGAAACCGCGGAACAGGAACATGCTGGTTCGACTCCGGTTTAGTGGCGATCGGATGCCGGGAACCGACTTACTCAATAAACGGTGGTTCGTCGTTTGACGTTGACGACGAAACGTCCACTGACGTTGCAGGCTCCGCCGGCCCGTAAACACGGACCGGAATCTTCACGACATCGAATTCGGGATCGTCTGTGACGACACGCACGGAAATGTCGTGCTGTCCGGGCGGGGTGGCGCCGACAACGACTTCAATCTGCTGCACGACGCCGTACTCGACATCTTCCGGCCTGAGTTCCTCGTGCGGGAGCAGTGACACCGAAACGAACGGGGTGTCGCACTCAACTCGCTTGACGCGCAGCGGGCTTCCGCGTGTGTCAAGCAGGCTGACGATGTTGCGAGTTGGTTCGGAATTGAACTGATGGACGATCAGGGCTCTCGGATTCAGTGTGACCGACTGCTCGGGCAGGACGATGCGAAAGACGAGATCGGTTGACCATGATCGGTCGGGATTGCCGACCGGTCCGCTGATGACCTTGCAGGTGTACTCTTTTGATCCTGGGATTTGATTTGCTGCCTGGATTCGCAACAGCAACTCGCCGGTTTCGCCAGGCTCGAAGACCCGCTTCTCCATGTGGTCACTCAAGCAGCCACAGCTTGTCGTCAGCCGGCGAATCTCGATCGGCTCAGCACCGCGATTCGTGAAGGCAAAACGGCCATAGTGATTCCGTTTTGCTGGTACTTCGCCCAGGTTGACCATGTACTGGTGAAATGCGATGGGTGAGTGGCCAGACCCGCGAGCCGACGCCGCGGGACGCGGGCCAGCGATTGACGCGGCTGCTGCCAGCAGGCACGGCAACAATCCCGCCAGCAGCAACGGTGTCCGTCGGACGCGAGTCGACAGCGATGCAGATGAAACTGTGTGGGGCACCGCGACTTCCCTTTCGCGTTTGGTGGCAAAGAACAACCGTGGCGGCTTTTATCAGAACGCCGCAACAGACAGCAACAGCGTTTGAACTCGACCAGACAGCAGGCATCGCCAATTCAGTGGCGGTGCCGGGAAACCGTTGAGAAATCCTGTTGATAAAAAAACAGCCATGCCGAACGGTCGTTCGACATGGCTGTCGGGTCACAAAGTGCCGGTTCGCTGGCTGCTGCTCAGCTCAGTCGTTTCGCAGAGAAACGCCCAGTTCGGCGAGCTTCTGGCGGATTTCGTTCAGCGAGGTCACTCCGAAGTTGCGGATGCCGAGCAGTTCGTCCGGCGTCCGGTTCATCAATTCGCCAATCGTTGCCATGCCCAGTCGAGAGACCGCCTTGCGGGCGCGAACGGACAGGTTCAGATCGGCGACCGGGTTGTCGAAAATTGCGCGCTGAGCATCCGACAGGTCTTCCCGGCGGAGTTGTTGCGGTGCGGCTTTCTTTTCGATGACATCCTGTCCGACGGTCAGGCCGCGGGACTGCATCATCTCGGTGACTTCGTTCAGTGAGGTCTCACCGAAGTTCTTGCTCGACATCAGCTCGGCTTCAGTAATTCGCGTCAAGTCGCCAAGCGTTGTGATTCCGAGTCGGTCGAGACAGTTGCGCGATCGCGCCGACAGTTCGAAGTCAGCAATTGGCGTGCTGAGGACCTGCTCTTCCTCACGCTGCCGCCGCATCGCATCCTCGTCGTAGAACATGTCGCCAGCCGCTTCAATGTCCTTGAGATAAAGGTGTGCTCGATCGTGCAGCGGGTTGAATTCGAGCACTCGACGGAAGCAGAAGGCCGCCGCGTCATACCGCTCCGCGTCCTCGTACAGCAGCCCCAGATTGAGCAGGGCTCCGAGATAAAACGGCGGACGCGACAGCGAACGTTCATAAAGCGAGATCGCTTCCTTGTCGTTGCCGAACGATGCGTTCAACGCAGCCAGTCGGAAGAGCGCGGCTGTGTGATGCGGATCCATATCGACGGCACGTTCGAAGTATTCGATCGCTCCATAGGTGTCGCCGCGGTCAGACAGAATTCCGCCCATCTGATACGAGTAGTCGGCTCGTGTCACTGCACTTCGTGCGTTTGCTTTCAGGAGTTGCTCTGCTTCGTCAATTCGTCCGGCCAGGCGGATAGCTCCGGCACGTGCCAGCAGTGCGTTGACCGCGTCGAAGCCGTTCTTTTCGGCATCGGCAAACGCTGTTGCGGCATCGTCAAAGCGTTCGAGCGACTGGAGCGATCGACCACGATAGAAATCTGCAAAGCCATTGCCGGACACGCGCTGAAGAACGTCGACCGCCGATTTGTGGTCGCTCAGCATATGCAGCGCGACTCCCAGCGCGGCGAGGTTGCGATCAGTCGCCTGGCCGGACGCAATTCGCTCCCTGAGCGTCTGGCACTTCTGGCGAACATCGTGAGGATTGCGAGCGACGGCCCGCTGCAGTTCAGAAACTTCGGCAGCGCCAAACGAGCTGCCGTCCAGCAGGACGTGAGTTACGTCAACCGGCTCGGAAATAATCATCGGCGGGAGTCTCCTCGCACGAGACAGATCCAACAGATGCACCCGCAGTGCAATCGGGATCTTGCGGAAAGAAGAACATCGCAGCTCGTCATCCTGCCGGGCTGCGATGATTTCTCAGAAGGATTGAAGTGGCGATCGAGAGAAAGTGTGACTCTACCGGAGTCGCCTATTCTTCAGGAACATACGGCAGCAGAGCGATAAACCTCGCCCGCAGTACGGCAGTGCGTACAGCACGATGCCATTTGGCGCTGGTCCCGGTGCGGCGCCGTGGCAGAATCCGACCATTTCGGTCGATCAGCGACTTCAGCGTCTTGAGGTCCTTATAGTCGACGTAAATCGGTCGTGGAGAATTCTTCGGGCCATCCGGACAGAACCGACAGGTCAGCTTTTTCTTCAGACGCGATCGCTTTTTTCGCCGCTTGCGAACTTCGGCCGTACTTACTCGGCTCATTGCTCAAATACCTCAGTTTTCTGTTCTGATCTGATGGAATAAATCAGACGGATTCCGTCACCCGTCCGCAGACCAATGCCTGGCCGCTCGGGCCAGACCGGAAGCCACTGCGTAACTTCCTCGCATTTGCGGACGGGATTATTGAGAGTCGCCGGGAATCTTTCAACGAACTGCGGACACTCGGGAAATCTGCAGGCTGAGCAGTATTTCCCGAAAAGCTCGGGCAGGAGAAACAGGCCATCACAGATCGCATACCGGCTTGCAGCGTGCCTCGGCATGCCCGAAGCGCCATACCTGTCTTTGCTGCCTGGCGGCAATTGCCTTTGAGTCAATCCTGATGAACTGGCATGTTCAGTGAGATTTCAGTAAGCCAGCGGTTCATGATCAGACGAACTATGGTCACAGTGCGATTTTCACCTTAGGTGGCCATACGTATTGACCCGATCGACTCACTGTTTAATCAGGAATGCACGGGAGTTTGCGAATTCGGCAATTGCAGCTCTTCAGGAGTTTTTCCAGTAAGTTGGCCGAGACACTCGCGTTACCAGCATCTGATTCCGGCAGAGAATGACAAAGCCCGGCAGAATCAACATTGGCCGAAGGAAAACCATTCACACGAGCTTGACCCTCCCCAAGGCAGAGACGGTCCGACGGTAGTTTCCCTACTGCCAGGCAGAGACGGTTCCGGGGGAGGGTCGCTTCGTGCTGGCTGGTAGCGCGGAATTCCCCGACACTGGGGATCGACACTCGTCGTCAATGCTGGATGCCTGCTTCGATGTCAATGAGTTTCAGCGAATTGACAGGCTGACTTGCCTTGCAGACCAGGACAGGGATTAACTGTCCTAGCCGCGTTCACCAGAACGTGGGCTGTTTCCAGTTCCCCGCGTTCTGGCGAACACGGCTACGACTATTGGCGACAGTGATTTGCTGTCTGGTCCTTAGCGCGACTGGAGCCCGGCAAGCTGCTGCTCGGCCCAGGGGGCCAGTTTTTCCCGGAAGATTTTGACGTTGTGGCGGATGTCAACCGGCAGGGAACGGTGGAACAGGATTGTTTCGATTGACGACGTCAGCGGGCTGGCCTGACCGAGCGTCCGCAGTTCAGCCTCGAAGCGCGTGCGCTCCGCATTGCTTCTGGGGAAGTGGCCGGCTTCCGGTTCGATAATGATGACTGGTCGCTGCTGCGGCTTTGTGCCGACACCGACCAGTGCAGAACGGAAGACGCGTGGGTGTTCGTTGAAGATTGCTTCGCAGGGGATCGTAAACATGCGGCCGTCAGCGGTTTCGACGAGGTGCGCTTTGCGGCCGCAGAACCACAGGCGTCCTTTGGCATCAAGCCAGCCGGTGTCCCCCATGCGGTGCCAGAACCGGCCATCGCTGTCGGCGATCTTCGCGGCGGCTGTCGCATCGGGCAGGCGGAAGTATTCGCGGGTTGTTGACGGCGCCTGCACGATGATCTCACCGATCTGACCGACGTCGACGTCGCGCACGTCACCGATGTGCGCAATCGGGGCGTCGGTGATCTCGATGATGCGAGCCTTCACCTGAGGGAACAGTCGGCCGACGCAGGTGCCGGCACCGCGACGCGACTGCTCCGCCGTTTCACTCAGCACTTCACGTCCGCTGATCGACGCGACGGGAAGCGACTCAGTGGCTCCGTACGGCGTGTGAATGTCCGCGTCGTTGTGCTCAAACGCCGCGGTCATGCGCTGCAGAACGTGAATCGGAACCGGAGCGCCGGCCGACAGCACACGTCGCAGCGAAGCGAGCTTCTCGCCGGTCTGTTCGCAATGTCGACCGACACGATTCCAGATGGCCGGTGATCCAAATGCCTGCGTGACGCCCTGATCACGAATCGCTTCGAGGATCTTCACCGGGTCGACCTGCGCCGGCCTCGTCGGATCCATGTCAGGAATGACCGTCGTGACTCCCATCGCAGAGTTGAACAGCGCGAACAGCGGGAAGCCGGGCAGATCAACTTCGCCAGGCTGAATTCCGTAGAAGTCACGCAGCAGGTCGACCTGAGCGTCGAACATGCCGTGCTCATAAACGACGCCCTTCGGAGGACCAGTGCTGCCACTCGTAAAGATGATCGCAGCGGGTGTCGTCGCGGTGGTCGGCGCCGTCGCAAACTTCGACGCGTCGGTCTGCAGCAACTCGGCGTATGTTCGGCCACCCCAGAACCAGCGGGATCCGTTCACCGTGACGTTGAGGTTTGCCTGCGGAAACCTGCGTCGATTAAGCACGCGGATTGCCTGCACGATCGGAATCGCGATGAAGCCTTCCGGTTCGACGGTTTCCAGGCAGCGAAAGATGTTTGAGCGGCCCATACCAGGATCGATGAGCACAACAACGGCGCCGGCTTTGAACAGCGCGAACGTCAGGGCAATGAATTCGAGGCTCGGTCGCACCATCAGGACAATGCGCGTTCCCGCTCGTACGCCAAAGTCAATCAGCCCCTGGGCCAGCCGGTCGCTTTCCTCATCCAACTGCTGAAACGTAAGGTGCGAATAAGTGACGCGGCCAGAGTGATCGCGGCTGTGCGGAAACACGACGGCCTTCTGCAGTGGCCACCGGCGAGCTGAGTCGCGCAGACGCTCGGCAATGTTGACGACTTCGGCCATCAGTTCAGGTCGCTTCGTATGAGGATCTCGCCCTTGCCGAGTTCCAGAAAATCGCCAATGTGACGCTGCCATGCTGCCGCGGTCAGATCTGCTGGAACCTTGAAGCCGCAGGCCGCCAGATGCTTCCAGAAAAGCTGCAGAAAGACTGGCTGTCGCGTCACACCGGCCGAGTGGAATGCTGGCAGTATTTCAGGGGCAGTTGCCGCATCCGCAAACAGGATTGTGCCGCGTTTCATGCCGGGGCCGGGACGGATTCCGCCTTTTCCCAGCAGAAGAATCGAACCGGCAATCATGCCAACCCCTGGAGCATCGCCCGAGCATCCGCCAACGACGATCAGGCCACGGCGCATTGAATGGCCGATTTCGTTGCCGGCGCTGCCATCGATCAGGATCTCGCCGCCCGTCATGCCTCTGCTGCCACCTCGGTAGGCAGCGCCGACGAGATGTCCCGCATCGCCGTAAATCCGAATCCGCCCGCCGTGCATTTCTGCGCCAGCCCAGTCGCCGACGTCGCCCGTGACGGTGATTTCTCCACCGGTCATTTCCGCACCGAGGTGCATTCCGGCGTGACCTTCAACACGGATCGTTCCTGAGGCGAGGTGAGTCCCGATGAGCTTCACGTGCGAGCAATCGCCTTCCCAGATAATCACCTCGTCGTCGGTGGCCGAACCACTGACGTCGAAGAATTCACCGAGTTCGACCTGTCGGTTGCCGTTCTGAATCAGCGTCGCTCGAACCTGATCGGCCGATTGAGTCCGCACGGTTTCCATGCGAATTGAGTCGACCTCGACAGGGATCGTCGTCTTTTCGCGAAGCTGAATGGTCAGCGGCATGAACAGTCACTCGTCCGACGTCGGGATCACTGCGGCAGACTCAGGCGACGTCAGTGCGCCGCCGCGCTTTACTCGGCTGCTTCGCCCGTGAAATACTCCGGCGCGTCGATCCACTTGATGTTGCAGCCGATGCTCGGTGTCTGTTCGACCGGAACCGGCCGCCCAGCGAGCACTGCGTCGCAGGCGGCACGCAGATCAGCACCGGTGACGGGCTTGCCGTTGCCTGGGCGGCTGTCGTCGAACTGGCCACGATACGCCAGAGTCATGTCACCATCGAACAGAAAGAAGTCAGGCGTGCAGGCGGCTTTGTAGGCTTTGGCGACGCTTTGAGTTGCGTCGTAGAGGTACGGAAACGTGTAGCCGGCCTCGGCAGCTTCCACTTTCATTTTTTCCGGGCTGTCGTCCGGAAAACTGACGACATCATTCGAGCTGATGCCGACAACACCAAGTTCCTTCGCCTGGTATTCCGTACCGAAGGCGGCCAGGTCTGACCGCAGATGTTTCACGAACGGGCAGTGGTTGCACATGAAGACGACCAGCAGGCCTTTCTTCCCGGCGAAGTCGCTGAGTGAAACCGGGCGGCCGTCAACGTTCGGCAGTGAGAAGTCCGGAGCCTTCGTCCCCAGGGGCAGCATTGTCGAAGCAGTTTTGACCATGAGAGGGCTCCTGTCTGGCGAAGTAACAGTGCGGAAGGCTGCTCAGGCCGGTGACGGCCCGTTTGAGTCTCTGTCAGCCAGCGCCGATGGACTGGGCTGGCAAGCGACGACGCGACGGTTTTTCAGCCGCGCTGATCCAGCGGTACGAAGTTCCGCTCGGTCGAGCCTGTGTAGATCTGTCGCGGCCGATTGATGCGGCCTTTGGGGTCGTCGCGGAGTTCCTTCCAGTGAGCGACCCAGCCGGGCAGGCGCCCCAGGGCGAACATCACCGTGAACATGTCCGTCGGAATGCCCATCGCCCGGTAGATGATACCACTGTAGAAGTCGACGTTCGGGTACAGATTCCGCTGCACGAAGTATTCGTCTTTAAGGGCGATTTCTTCAAGCTGCCGGGCGATATCGAGTAACGGGTCATCGACCCCCAGCCGATCAAGCACGCTGGCAGCCGCCTTGCGGAGAATGGTCGCGCGCGGATCGAAGTTCTTGTAGACGCGGTGCCCGAAGCCGAACAGTCGGAATCCGTCGTCCTTGTCTTTTGCCTTATCGACGTACTTTTTCAGATCACCACCGTCGTCCTGAATCATGGTCAGCATTTCGATGACCTTCTGATTCGCTCCGCCGTGCAGTGGGCCCCATAGAGCGCAGATACCGGCGGCGATTGACGCATACAGGTTCGCCTGGCTGCTGCCGACCATGCGGACGGTTGATGTCGAGCAGTTCTGCTCATGGTCGGCGTGCAGGATCAGCAGGACGTTGAGTGCATCTTCGAGTACCGGATCCACTTCGTACGGTTCGGCCGGCACGGAAAACATCATGTGCAGGAAGTTCGAGCAGTAGCTCAGCGAGTTTTTGGGATACACGAACGGCTGGCCGATTGCCTTTTTGTAGGCATACGCGGCAATCGTTTTCGTTTTGGCCAGCAGGCGGACGATATTGCGGTACTCATCTTCCTCGTCAATTTCCGGGTAGTAGCTCGACATCGACGTGACCATCGCTGACAGGATCGCCATCGGATGGGCCGTATGGCGGAATCCCTCGAAGAACTTCTTCATGTCTTCGTGGATCATGCTGTGGTAGGTCAGGTCCTGACGGAAACTGTCGAGCTGCGTGGCAGTTGGCAATTCGCCAAAGATCAGCAGGTAAGCGACTTCCGGGAATCGTGCCTTTTCCGCGAGCTGTTCAATCGGGTAGCCACGATACCGCAGGATGCCTTTTTCGCCGTCGATAAACGTGATGTCGCTGATGCAGGCGCCGGTGTTCGCGTAACCGGAATCTAGCGTGATCGCTCCGGAATCACTTCGCAGTCGGGAGATGTCGACACCAACTTCGTTTTCGCTTCCCACGATGACAGGCAGCAAGTACTCCTGCCCGTTCAGAATCAGCTTTGCGGTGTCATCCATCGTCGGTACGTCCTTCCAGCGTATTCGATCAATTCAGAGCGACAGGGGGCGGGTATTCTGAAAGGCCGGTTGTCGTTTAGCAACTCGCCTCACTCGGATCTCCCCAGGACCTTAACCCGCGGATGCCGTCGGCGCTGCCCGCTAGTCAGCAAGCACTTTCGCAATGGCCGCGCACAGGGCGTCGACATTCGCGTGCGAAATCCCGGCGACGTTAATGCGGCCATCGCGGACGATGTAAACCGAGTGCTCTTCACGCAGTCGGTCGACCTGCTCTGGAGTCAGGCCGGTGTAGGAAAACATCCCGCGCTGTCGCTCGATAAACGTGAACTCGCGGTCCGGCAGTTTCTCGGACATCTTCTGAGTGAACAGCGTCCGCATTCCGTTGATGCGATCCCGCATGGCGGCGAGTTCGGATTCCCATTGAGCCGTCAGGTCGGCGTCATTCAGGATTGTCGAGACGATTGCGGCACCGTGCTCGGGTGGATTTGAGTAATTCGTGCGGATCGTTGCTTTGAGCTGACTGTCGACCGTCTTGACGGCATCACGATTCTGCGTGACAACAGACAAGGCCCCGACGCGTTCGCTGTAGAGACCGAAATTCTTCGAGTAGGACGACGCGACAAGCAGTTCCGTCTCAGGGCGGGCAAACTGCAGCAGTGCGGCTGCATCCTGCTGAATCCCGTCTCCAAAACCCAGATACGCGAAGTCAAGCAGGGGCAGCAGGCCGCGTTCGTAAACGGCGTCGGCAATCTGTTTCCACTGCTCCATCGTCGGGTCGGCTCCCGTTGGATTGTGGCAGCAGGCGTGCAGACAGATGACGTTGCCTGCCGGCATTTTGCGGATGGCTTCGAGCATCGCGTCAACGTTGACGCCGTGCGAGTCCGCGTCGAAGTACGGGTAGTTCTTGACCTCGATGCCGCCAGCCTTGAAGACTTTCGGATGATTCGGCCAGGTCGGCGTGCTGCACCAGATGGTGTCGGAGCCGAGGTTGTGCTTGAGGAAGTCGGCAGCGACCCGCAGTGCTCCAGTTCCGCCAGGTGTCTGCACCGTGGCCGCGCGGGAACTGGTGACGACTTCGTGATTCGCTCCGAAGTAAAGCTCCTGCGTCTGGCGACAGAAATCGCTCAGGCCACTGATCGGCAGGTATGTCTTCGTCGTCTCGTTGTCGAGCAGCCGGCGTTCGGCCGCTTTAACACACTTCAGAACCGGCGTCAGGCCGGATTCGTCCTTGAAGACGCCGACCGTCAGATTGATTTTGTCCGGATTGCCGTCGGCGCGGAACACCTCCATCAGGCCGAGAATGGCGTCTGGAGCGGCGGCCTCAATCGATTCAAACATGCGCTGATTCTTTACAGAAGTGGGGATTTGGGAGGGCGTTTTCGGTCGCGACTGACTGGCAGCAGCGCAGACCGGGAGCCGGATATCGAGCGTGGAGGGCAGCCAGTCCGGCCTTTGGCCATGGCTGACCGCCGATTGTTGAAGCGACCATTCAGCGAGTCAAGCATCGCTCGTTCGCTGTGAAAGTGAGGCAGACATTCTGCCTGTCGAATGCCACTGAGAAATCTCAGGGATGTTGACAGTCAGGCAACCTTCGCCTCGTCAACCGGAGGGATGATTCGCAGGTCCGCTGGTATTTCACATGAAAAAGCCCGG
>WGMU01000175.1 GCA_016124895.1 bacterium | reverse complement strand
TTTCTGCTCTCCCCTTTCTGCTCTCCCCTTTCTGCTCTCCCCTTTCTGCTCTCCCCTTTCTGCTCTCTCCTTTCTGCTCTCCCCTCCCCGCCCTCCCCCCTTTCTGCTCTCCCCCCTTTCTGCTCTCGTTAAACAGGTGGGCGCCGGGGTGTCGTCGTCGGCGTTCTTTGGGGGGCTCCGCGGGCGCGCAAGTTTCCCGCTGGAGTCAGTCTGAGTGGGCGCAGCGGCGGTATCGGAGCATCCAGACTCCGACTTCGTCCGGGGACGATGTTCAACACCGCAGCGGTTGCGACAGACGGTGCCATGGCCGGAACAGGACGCCGGCCCACGGATTCCACGACAGCAGCCGATAATTCGTCCGGCGGCTGCTGCGGCCGATCTGCGCTGGGATGTTGATCAGCGAGGCTGGAACAGTGTCGCTGTTTGCCGGAGGTGATTCGCTCATACCGCGAAGAATCCAAGCGGCTGAAGACGCGTGCTGAGGCAGACCGGGGCACCAGCAGTGAGCCTGAGCAGCACTCGGGTGGCTGCAACCAAGCGACGACCGCCTAACTCCGCACCGACAGCTCGTTCCAGAGGTCGCGGATGCTTGCGTACCAGTCGAATTCAGGCTGCCAGCAGGATGAGGCGGCACCGGATGTCTCGGTTAATGGCAAGCGTACAGACTTGAGTTTCGAGGCGTCGCCGACCGACCGGGAAATGCCGCCTCGCGACTCGGCCTGCCCGGCCGGATGCGGCACAAAGCCGCCCGCCAGATCTCCGAGCAGCGTCGCGACATCGAGCAGCGACGTTTCAACTCCGGTGGCAAGATTGAAGACAGGGCCGCTGGTTACTCCGGTGCTTTCCGCGTTTGTCGGGTCGGCCGCTTCGAGCCTGACGAGCAGAGCGGTCACTGCTCGCGCGACATCGCGGACGTCAATAAAGTCGCGCGTAGAATCGGCATTAAAGATGTCGAACGACGTTCCCGGAGGAGCGTGCTCCTCTCGGAGTTTCAGCAGTCGTCGCGCGAGGGACGACGCAAAGTAAAAGTCCGGCAGACCGGGGCCAATTACATTGAATGGACGCACGATGACAATCTTCTGACCGTTCGTCGCCGCTGCAGCCTGCGCGAGGTACGTCTGCGCAAGCTTCGACGCGCCAAAGAACGTCATCGGTCGACACGGGCAGTCTTCGGAAACCGGAAGTTCGCGTTCAGAGACAGGGCCGTACTCGGCGGCGCTGCCGAAGATGCAGAGCGACGCTTCAGGGACAAGCTGTTTCGCCGCTTCAATGACGTTCAGCGTGCCGTCAACGTGCGTTCGATAAAGCTCGCGCGGATCGCGGCTCGACGTTGCTCCGCCGCACTGGATGATCCAGTCGGGGGCAACGTCGCGAATGACGGCCTTAACAGAGTCGGCGTTTGTCAATTCGCAGAACGTCGTATCGTGACCACCTCCAACCGTCTTGCGACGCGACGTCGCCACAACGTCACAGTCGGTCTCACACAAGTGCTCGCAAACGTGCCGCCCGATAAACGACGTTCCGGCGATGACCAGCACTTTCGGCATCGAGCAGGCTCTGGTTGTCTCAGTAGGCAGAATCAACGAGCGGCGCAAAATAGCCATCTCGCTCCGTCGAGATGAGCCGCCGTCACGAAACGTTTTTCTTAAGATTTCGCGACGGGAGCGGTCTTCGGCATTGTGTGCGCTCCCTGAAAAATCCGTCCGTTCTGGAATCAGCTCATCTCGACGGTGCCAGATGGCTACATTTTCTGAACAACCAGACTGCTCACGCGGCGCGAAGAGTGAACTGTGACTCGCGGGCGACGAACAGTTCGGTCGCTTCCTGCAGGTCTTCCGGGCGGCCGAGGTCGAGCCAGGTGGCGTCCGTCTTCCAGGCAAGCACTTTGCGGCCGGCATCTTTGAGGTTCAGCGCCAGCGACGGGAAGTCGAGGTACTCGCCTTTCGGGATCATCATCAGCACGTCGGGCCGGTACACGTAGATGCCCATGCTGACCGAGTAACTTTTGGTCGGCTTCTCGATGTAGTCCGTCAATCGGCCGTCGGCGGCGATTTCCAGAACGCCGAGATCGATCTTTACCTGCTTCTGGTGAGCGGCAATGGTCAGTGCCGCGTCCTGTTCGCAGTGGAAGCGAAACAACTCGGCGTAACTCAGGTCAGTGAGGATGTCACCGTTCATTGCCAGAAACGGCTCATCGAGATCGGGTACCATCGCGAGCGACCCGGCCGTGCCCGTCGGCTGCGTCTCTTCAATAAAGTCGATCTCCAGCCGCTCGTGCAGTTCCGGGCGCTGAGCGAGAAAGACCTTGAAGTAATCGGCCATGTAGCCGAGCGTCAGGGTCACGCGGGTAAAGCCGTCGTCGGCAAGCTGGTGCAGCACGAGATCGAGGATCGGGCGATCGCCGATCGGCAGCAGTGGTTTCGGGATGACGGTTGTGTACGGAGCCAGTCGGGTTCCGCGGCCTCCTGCCAGAATCACAGCTCTCATACTCGATATTCCCCCACGTCGTCCCTGAACTGGGAAGTACGAAACCACTCGATGGTGCGCTGCAGTCCTTGATTGAGCGTCATCTGCGGCGTCCAGCCACAGCGTTGTTTAGCAAGTTCCGCCGATCCCAGCAGCGTGAATACCTCGCTTTTTTCCGGCCGCTTCCGCTCGTCGCGTTCCGTGACCGGCAGGCTGGTTCCGGCGAGTTGCTGAATCCGGTCGATCAGGTCACCGATCGACACGCCGATGTTGGTTGCGAGGTTCGTCACCTCGCCGATGCAGGCTTCCGAGTCGCCACAGGCGATGAAGCCGTTCGCCGTGTCCTCGACAAAAACCATATCGCGGATCGGAATGCGGCTGCCGACTTCGATCACATCCCGCTGCAGCGCCTGCGTAATAATCGTCGGAATGATCGCCCGAGTGCTCTGTCGCGGCCCGAACGTGTTAAACGGGCGGACGACTGTCACTGGCAGGTCGAATGCCTTGTGATAGCTCAGCGCGATATGGTCCGCCCCGATCTTCGTGGCCGAGTACGGTGACTGGCCCTGCAGTGGGTGCTTCTCGTCGATCGGCGTGTACAGAGCCGTCCCGTAGACCTCGCTGGTCGACGTTACGATGCAGCGTTCGAGCTGGTGCGTGCGAGCCGCTTCGAGCACATTCAGCGTGCCCTGAACGTTGACCGTGACGTAGCTTTGCGGAGCGATGTACGAGTACGGAATTCCGATCAGAGCGGCCAGATGGAAGATTCGCGAGCAGTCGCGGGCCGCTTCCATGACCGCCCGGCCGTCGGCGATGTCGCCGTGAAAGAACTCCAGCCGCCCTTTCAGGTCCGGGGAAATGTCGTTGAGCCAGCCCTTGTTTGCGTTCGAGGTATACCGCACAAAGGCCCGCACGCGGTGGCCGCGGTGGAGCAGGGCTTCGACCAGATGGCTGCCAATAAAGCCGCCGGCTCCGGTGACGAGGTATCGATCTTCAGTAGGCATGGCTGGCAGGAATACGGAGCGGTCAACGTTGCAACCTGCCGGCAGAAAATGCAGCGGCAGTCACAGACGCGGGATCATCAACGGACGGGCAGCGTCGCGACTTGTCGGAATCAGGTCCAGACGAGTTTCGGGCCTGGTTTTACGGGTTCGCCACAGCCAGTCAGCCGTCCTGGGTATGGCAGTTCCGCCGAACCTGCAAGTGTCTGGAAAGGTGACAAATGGTGGAGCAAAGCTCCGTCCCCCCGCTGCTGACGGTCTGGTTGTGCTATCGGCTGCGGTGTGCCCGCTGGTCGCCGGGACCGGGTTCAACTCCGCTGGGCCGGGCGAAAATCATACGGCCAGCGCTGCTCTGCAGGACGCTGGTCACGACGGCTTCGGTTTCCTGACCGATCAGTGCCGCTGCCTGCTCACACACAACCATGGTGCCGTCATCGAGGTATCCGACGCCCTGTCCTGGCGATTCGCCTTCTCGTTGAATCTTCAGTTGAAGCTGATCACCTGGCAGAAACCTCGGTCGCAGTGCTGAGGCCACATCGTTGAGGTTGATCACGTCAACGCCCTGGACGCTGGCGACTTTATTCAGATTGAAATCGTTCGTGATGATGCGTCCGCCGCGATCCTTCGCCAGCTTGATGAGCTGCTCGTCGACCGGCGACTTTGTTCCGTCCCGCTGGTCGAACTCTTCCACCTCAACGTCGACATGCGGGATTGACTGGAGCTTGCCCAGAACGTCGAGACCGCGTCGTCCGCGTGTGCGGCGACCCTTGTCACTGCTGTCCGCAATTTCCTGCACTTCGCGCAGAACAAAGCCTGGAACGATGATTTCGGCATCGATGACTTTCGTCTCGACAACTTCAGCAATCCGGCCGTCGATCAAGGCACTGCTGTCGAGAATCAGCGGTCGGCCACCCTTCAGTTCGCGGGAAAACTCGACGAACGGTATGACGAAGCGGAAGTCATCCTTCGTCTGAATCAACAGTGAAATGCTGAGGTAGGACAAACCGGCCGTTGACAGGGACGAGATTGCGAATCGCCATCCCAGAGCGTCCCTCCCTCCGATTGCGTCCAGAATCGGCTCCAGAGCCAGCGTTAGAAGGAAGCTCAACAGTACACCGATCAGCAGGCCGAAATAGATGGCTGAGACCAGCTCGATCCGTTTCCGGTAGATCAACAGATCGAGCACTGTCAGCGACTGGCTGAGGATCAGCAGTCCGAAAAACGACATCAGCGGATGCTGATTCACGATTGGTGGAGCGCTGTCTGTGTTCCTGACGAAGGCAGCAATTGCCCCGGCAGAAACCACTGCGTAAATGATCCGAATGATGAGCAGCAGCATGGCACAGCCTGACTTGTGAAATCCGGAAATCACTGAAGATGAGAGTCACAGCCAGAGCACAGATGAACTTCTGATTGTGACGGGCAACAGTGATTCGACGGAAAACAGTGGTTCAACGGCAGGTAAAACCGTGAGACACGTCCAGAAACGGAAGCGCGGTTTGCTTCGGCGGCACAGTCTCGGTGGGACTGGCATTCTGTCCGGCAAACCAAATCACGTGCAACCGACTTTGAAGAGATTCCTGACAGATCCTGGACACACAGTGAGGATCGCTGCGGAAATCGTGACAAACGTCAGTCTGACACAGGTTGCCGACTGAAGTGCCTCGACGACCAGCCAGACCAGTCGCGTTGTTCGTCCGGGTTGCTGAAGTCACCTTACGCTTCACTGACAGGCTCGGGCAGGATGTCCAGCAGACTCTGAATGTCAAGCGGCTTGAAGCAGACTGCAGCGGCCCCACTCTCGATCAGGACGCTGATCAGTGGCTGCGTTTCCGCCCGATGGCCAGTGACAAGAACGACCTCGGCGTTCGGGCTGGACTCGCGGATTGACTGCAGCACGCGTGCCGGGTCGCTCTGGGCTCCCAGCACGATATCGAGCACGACGACTCGAGGGCGGCGGGACTGCAGTAACCGGGCAGCAGAAGCCTCATCGCCCGCCAGGCTGACTCGGTAGCCCCAGTCGTCGAGCACGTCGCGCAATGCCTCGCAGAAATCCCGATCGTCGTCGACAACCAGTGCCAGCGGTCGCTCCAGTTGCCGGTCGACTTCTGCCAGCACTTCGCTCATGTCGACCGGCTTCGCGATCACCCGCCGTACGCCGATCGAAAGTGCCTCGTCCGCAATGCCGTCGCCCGTGTAAGCACTGACCAGAATGGCTGAAGTCTCCGGACATAACCGACGCATCTCTCGATACAGCGTCAGCCCATCCATGCCGGGCATCTTGAAATCGAGCAACGCGACATCGAACGACTGGTGTTTAATTCTTTCCAGTGCGGCGCGGCCATCTGCGGCCGTCTCTACCTCGTATCCGAAATCCGCGAGTATGTCGGCCACGCTGTCTCGAATATCCGGCTCATCATCAACAATCAGAATCCGGCGAGTTACGGAAGTCATACCTTGTTCCCTGCAGGTCGTGCATCGTTGCCGTGCGAATCCATGAAGCACCAGAACGTGCCGTCGCGACACGTTCCACCGACCAATTTCCGCGGTCTTGCGAAGCGAGATTTTCTAACGGCAACGGTCACGCACCGAAAGGGTGCCAGGTATCGTATGTCTGCAACAGGGCGAAACTGCCAGGTTTACACGACGAGCCCTGATGCCTGTCGATGGCCCGCTGTTTGCTGTTCCAGCGAAAAGCGAATTGTGGCCCAGCGATCTGGTTCAAAAACATCGAGAAGAGCATCATGGTTGTTCGGGTCACCTGGCCGTCACCGACAGAATCGTCACTGACCGTCCGTCGTGAGAGGAATGCGACATGAGTTCGCCTCGCTGGGAACCAATTCGCCTGCCACTTGGACACGCGCCGCTGAGCCAGTTGGATGAGCACATTGACCGCACGTTTGACGCGCTGCTGGGCGCTCCCTGGCTTGAGAAAGCGGCGGGCTGGCTGCCGCAACTCGATGTTTACGAGACTCCGGACGCGTTTCTCGTCGAGGCCGATCTGCCAGGTGTCGCGGTGAACGATCTGCAGGTCCGCGTTGATGCCGAATCTGTCACGATCTGCGGTTCACGCAGCGATACGCGACGCGACGAAACGCCGCACGGCGCCGTGCGGATTGAGCGTCGGCACGGTGCCTTCTGTCGGAAACTGACTCTCAGCCAGCCAGTCGATCGCGACCGGATTCAGATTTCGCACGAACAGGGGGTCTTCCGCATTCGACTTCCCAAGCAGTGCAGGCAGGACGACTGATGACCGACCCGCTTGAATTACCGAAGTCCGCCGCTGAACTCCGTTGCCGGCTGTCGGCCGCAGACCTTCAGCTTGACTTTCCAGTGGAAGAACTCGGCTTTGTAGACACGTCCGAACTGCAGCCGCTTGATGGTCTGTTCGCGCATCCTCGCGCGCTTGAAGCGCTGGATCTGGGAGCCGGTATTGCGCATCGCAATTACCACATTTACGCGGCCGGTCTTGAAGGTACGGGGCGTCTGAATCTGCTCCGCGAAGCGCTGCAGCAGCGTGTCGACGGGAAGCGGGTTCCGTCCGACTGGGTTTACGTCAATAACTTCGCGGAAGCCGACCGGCCACTGGCGATCGAATTCCCTGCCGGACACGGCGTTGAATTCCGTGACGCCATTCAGGAACTCGTTCACAAACTGGTCGAAGCCATACCGCGTGCCTTTCGAGAAGAGGACTTCAGCCGCGAAAAGGAGCGGCTGCGCACGGAGTACCGCAAACGTGGCGAGGCCATCGGTAAGGATCTGGAAGCGTTCGCACGCGATCACGGCATGACGTCGCGGCAAATGCCCGACGGGAACATCGTCTATCTGCCGCGTCGTCCAGACGGCGAGCCGATGACGCCCGAAGAAATCGATGCGCTGCCGGCCGAACGCATGGAGGAAATCGAAAGTCACCGCGACGAACTAATGCAGAAGGCCAGTGAGACCGTCGAACAGCAGCGGCAGATGATGCTCGATATCAATTCGGATATCCGCTCCATCGCGCGCGAATTCGCCGAGCGACTTGTCAAGCCGTGGATCGACGAACTGGCCGAACGTTTTCCGGCTGAAAAAGTCCGCAACTGGCTCGACGGTCTGCGGCAGCACATTATCAGCCATCTCGACCGGTTCCGCAGCGAACTGATCGCCGGAGAAAGCGGCATCCCGCTCAGCCCGCTTGATCCAGAACTGCAGGAGCGATTTCTCGACTACCAGGTCAACGTGCTGGTCGATAACAGCGAGTGCAGCCATCCGCCCGTTGTGATCGAAAACGCGCCGAACTATCGCAACCTGTTCGGAACGATTGAACGGGTCGTGGATAAGCACGGCCGGGTGATGACCAACTTCACGAGGATCAAATCGGGCAGTCTGCTGAAAGCCAATGGAGGCTTTCTGGTCTTCGATCTGCTTGAAGCACTGCGCGAACCGTTCGTCTGGAAGGAGCTGAAGAGAACGCTCAAGAGCGGTGAGATTCAGATCGAGGTGTACGATCCGTTTTCGATGTTCTCCGTCACGGCGATGCAGCCCGAGCCGATTCCCGTCGAAGTGCGGCTGGTCGCTGCGGGTCCGCCGCTGATCTATCACCTGCTGTGTCTGTACGACGAAGACTTTTCACGCGTCTTTCGCGTCAAAGCGGACTTCGATTCCGAAACGCTGGGGGGAAAAGACGCCTGCGTTCTGTACGGCCAGTTTGTGCGGCGGCTGTGTGAGAAGGAGAACACGCTGCCGTTCACCAGTGACGCGGTTGTCGAACTCGTCCGCTCCGGTGCGCGGCTGGCCGAACATCGTGGCAAGGTCTCGACCGAATTCACCTGGGTGGCGGATATCATCCGCGAGGCCGACTTTCACGCGCGGCGTGCCGGAGTGGATGCGGTGACTGCAGAGCACGTTCGCACGGCCGAAGAGCGTCGCGTCTTCCGCTCCAATCGAGTGGCCGAGAAGATTCGTGAACTGATCGTCGACGGCACTCTGCTGTTCAACCTGCGCGATCGCAGCGTCGGTCAGATCAACGGTCTGGCTGTCGCGGATCTCGGCGACTACGCATTCGGACGCCCGACGCGGATCACGGCGAGTGTCGGGATCGGCGCGGCCGGAATCGTGAACATCGAACGCGAGAGTCACCTCAGCGGGCAGACGTTCGATAAAGGTGTGCTGATCCTCGAAGGCTATCTCCGCAACCGTTATGCGCAGAATCACCCGCTCGCGCTGTCGGCGAGCCTCGCGATGGAACAAAGCTACGGCGGCATTGATGGTGACAGCGCTTCCGCCGCGGAACTGCTCGCCCTGCTGAGCGCCCTTGCAGAAATTCCGCTGCGGCAGGACATCGCCATCACTGGTTCGATCGACCAGTGGGGAGCGATTCAGGCAATCGGCGGAGTGAATGAAAAGGTTGAGGGATTCTTCGACGCCTGTCGCGAAACCGGCCTGACCGGGACTCAGGGTGTCTGCCTGCCGAAGTCGAACGTCCGGAATCTCGTGCTGCGACCCGACGTGCTGCAGGCGATCGCGGACGAGCAGTTTCACCTGTGGGCGATTTCCGATATCGACGATGCGATTGAACTGCTGACGGGCGTCCCGGCCGGTGATACCGAAACGTCGGACACGTTTCATTACGCCGTCGCCGACCGACTGGCCGTGATGATCGACATCCTCAAAGAGCAGCCGCTGCAGACCATGCCGCTCATCTGGACGCCGGACATGCCGACGCTGCCTGAAGATCCGCGCCCTCCGATGCCAGGCGAGTTCTCGGAGCAGTGAGAGGAAAGTGCGAGGCAGCACAGTAGCGCGCCCAGTGGAGTCACACGCCAATCGTGACTCCAGCGATTGATGACCGCGAACGCTGCTCAACGTCTTCGGCATCCGTTTGGTACATGTCTTGCTTTGAGCGGCTGTCATCAGCGCTCGACAACTGTCGGGCTTCCAGCGGATTCGGAGTGAAGCCGTGTGTTTCAGCCAGGAGACTCAATCATGCCATCCGTCCAGGTTCGAGACATTCTGAGTTCCATCCAGAGGTTCTATCACGAGCTGGCGAGTCGCTTCAGACAGGCACAGAAGAATGTGCAGGGTGAGCGGCTGCCGTACCTGCTGCAGTACATCGCGATCCACGAAGGACAGCTTGGTACAGGGATCGAAGAGTTCGAGGAAAACGCGGACATGTGCCTGCTGAATACCTGGCTGCAGTTTGGAGCTGAGGAATCGCTGAACGGCATTCTGCAGCGTCTCGACCTGAAGCAGGGGATGACGGAAGATGAAATTCTCGCCGCCGCGCTTCAGGTCGACACTCAACTGATTCGCCTGTATGACGAACTGGCCGGCGAGTCGTCCGTCCCGCGCGTGCGGGAACTCTTCGAGGCGTTGTCGCGAATGCAGGAAGCTCGAGAACGGCAGCTTGCCCGCGCGGTCGAGTAGCGTCAGCAGGGAGCAGCTTGAGAAGGCACGACGCTGGCGGCCGGCAACCTGCAGCAGGGTTGCGCCCGCGCCATTGACCTCCTGCTCGCGCGTTGGCTGATTGAGCCTGGCCCGTTGCCGCAGTCAGCGGCTTGACGCGGAGCAACGACACGGGGAATCTGTCTGGTCATTCCCACGGCTGCACGCCGCTTGCTCCAGCCGGTTCGATGTCAGACTTTCGAGGCAGCCTCTCATGCTGACTGGCCCTGACGATCCCAAATACCAGCCTGGCGCTCCGCCCGGTCCCAACGGCCAGCCGGACGACGTCATCATCAGTGAAGACACTCACCGTGAGAACCGCATTCCGCCCGGTCAGACGCGAACTCGCAAGTGGCCGGTTCTGCACGCGTCGACGGTACCGCGCGTCTCACTGGCCGATTGGACGTTCGAGGTCCGCGGCCTGGTGAAGAACCCGTTCAAGGTCACGTGGGACGAGTTTCAGCAACTGCCGCGGGTCAAGGTCTTCGCCGATTTTCACTGCGTGACGACGTGGTCACGGCTCGGCAATCTGTGGGAAGGCGTCTCGATCAAAACGCTGCTGGAGAAGGCCGAACTGCTTCCCGAAGCGAAGTTCGTTGTCGCCGAAGGCTACGACTTCGGCTGGACGACGAACCTGCCGCTGGCGGACCTCGATGATGCCGACGTCCTCGTCGCCGACCGCCACGACGGCGAACCCATCGACGCCGACCACGGCGGCCCGCTGCGTCTGATCGTCCCGAAGCTGTACGCGTGGAAAAGCGCCAAGTGGCTCAAGGCGATCGAGCTGACCGCCGAAAACGTACCCGGCTTCTGGGAACGCGGCGGCTACCACGACCACGGAGATCCCTGGGTCGTTAGCCCCCAGCACCCGGATGGCGAACGTTTCCGACGCTGAACTGTAAAGGAGCCATTGCGTTCCGCGAGATAAGCCGAACGACCGAAAATCTGCCACTTCCAAGTACGAGCACCGCTGAAACATTCACTGCACAAGGTAGGTGCCTCTGCGGGTGCCACTTTGCCGACCGAGGCATCAGCATTCCAATAATGCGAAGGATCGCGATTCAGTCGCGGATCCTCGCTGGAACAAAAGCTTCTCCTTTGCCGCCGTGAAGTCTGATGAATTGTGCGAGAGCCGAACCCGCCAGTTGCGCCGTCCGTTTATCCGCGAAGATCAGGACGACATACTCCGAGGTGAATTTTTGGTTCCCTGAATACGGCGAATTACTGGCTCATCTTTGAGAGGATTCAGTCGCAGACTGTGGTAACCGCTGTTGCATTCCCATTTCTCTTTCGCGAAAAGGCCGCCTTTCTGAATGAGACGTCGCGAGTCCGGCGTGTAATCGTATTCGATATTCGTTGGGTTCATGCGGTTCAACGGAACATAGAACGCCTCTGGCGGCTGACCGTAACCGGTCGTGCGAATAATCAGTTCGCCATCGCGGTAACTTATGGACTGGCTGGCATACAGGTCATCCTTGCCCGTCCGCGTCCGGTAAACATACCGGCGATTGCACTTTTCCTTCAGAAAATTCAGCGTTGTTGCGGGCGACTCGCCTCCAATTACGCGATGCCGTTGTACAACGTCGGGTGCGAAGACCGGCGAACTGCCAGATGTCCGAGCTTGTGCCGACGCCCTGTTCTCTCCGGCCCCGACCATGCACATTGCGGTACGCAGCACAGGCGGAATTCTGTCAGAAGACACGGTCTCGAAGCGGTACTTTCCCGACGAAGATTTCGTGCGGCGTTTGACTTTTCCGGTGGTCTCGTGAAATGACCAGTAGGTTCCGTCGATCCACGCGCGTCGCCAGCCTTTGCTGGATGGCGAATCCATAAGAGGAATCAACCCGTAGTCTTTCATTTTGTCGGAAACAGTCCGCGGCGTCTTCAGTGGAGTCAACGTGGTCCATTTCTTTGACTTCACATCGTACTGCTTGACTGTCCCTGACTTCGCATTGAACGAATACTTCAATACGTCATCGATATAGCAACGTCGCCAATCGTTACGGGATTTCCACTCGATGTCGGTACTCCAGGCCTCGGTGGCCCCGATCAGCAGAACTACAGATACAAAACAGCCGGAAATGCAGCAGGTCGCAATTCGAGTCATTGTTCTGCCGTGCAGAGAGGTTGAGTCGACTATGATCGAGCGAAACTCTGTGAGCCGCCGCCATCGGCAGCGCGGCTGCTCGCAAGTGGCTCGTGCCATTAATGCAACACCGGCGACAGGTCATAGTTCGACCGCGCCAGTTCTCTGTTTTCAGAGTGACCGGTAACCGGGTAGCCTGCAAGGAGACTTCGAGGAAATATCTGGGACACGGCGGCTCATCTCGGCGGAGCGAGATGGCTACTTTTCGAGGCGAAGCGATGCAGCAGCGGTTTTCGCGGCGGTTTGCGATCAAACTCGGCGGTCTGTTCGGGCTGTCGTTGTCGGAGCTGCTGCGGAATCGGACGCTGGCCGCGTCCGGAAATGGCTCGTTCGGGCGGGCGAAACGGATGATCGTGCTCTATCTGCACGGCGGTCATCCGCAGCAGGAGACGTTCGATCCAAACCCGAATGGACCATCGGCCGTGAAGGGTGCGTTCGGAGCGATCTCGACCTCGCTGCCGGGCATCCAGTTTTCCGAACTGCTGCCGCAGTGCGCGACGCTGGCTCACCGGATGGCGATCATCCGTTCGATGTCGCACTCGAACCCGAATCACGTGACGGCCAGCCTTCCGGCCAACACGGGCCATCAGCATCCGCCGGGAACACCGCAGACCGACTTTCCGCCGTCGGTCTCAGATTACCCGCCGTTCGGAGCCGTGGTCGATGCGGTGCGGCCGTCGCAGAATCAGCTTCCCGGCTGGGTGCGGATCGGCCCGCTGATGCGGCGCAGCAATGGCACCACACTGCACGGCCAGCTTCCCGGATTTCTCGGAGCCCGGCACGCGCACTTTCCCGTCGATCAGAAGCTGCTCGATGAGGATGTCCGAATTGAAGCGGTGCAGCCGGCGGACGAGCTGACCTCAACGCGCATCGGTCATCGTCAGTCTCTGTTGCGGCAGATTGATGAACAGCGAAGGTCGATTGATGATTTTGCTTCGGCTGCCGATCTCGACCAGTTCTACCAGCGAGCGTTTTCGCTGCTGAGTTCACCAGCAACGCGATCGGCATTCGACCTCGCGTCCGAGCCAATGGAGCTGCGACAGTCATACGGCTGGACGGAGTTCGGTCAGCGTTGCGTGCTGGCTCGACGGCTGATCGAAGCCGGTGTCCCGGTCGTCAATGTCAGTTACTGCCACACGCCGAGCGGCTCGTGGGATACGCACAGCCAGAACTTCCGCAGGATGAAGCAGGACCTGGCCCCGACTCTTGACGCGGCGCTGCACGGGCTGGTCACGGACCTCGACCAGCGCGGTCTGCTGGAAGATACGCTGGTCGTCGTCAACGCTGAGTTCGGCCGGACGCCGACGATCAATAAGAACTCGGGCCGCGATCACTGGCCCTGGGTTTACTCGCTCGCCCTGTGCGGAGCCGGAACGTCAGTCGGGACGGTTTTCGGAACGTCCGACAATGCTGCCGCGTATCCGGCCGAGTCGCCTCGCAATCAGGCTGATTTCGCCGCGACGCTGTATCACCTGCTGGGCGTTGATCAGGAGACCGTTCTGTACGATCAGACGGACCGCCCGCGGCCGCTGATCATCGGCAAGCCGATCGACGAACTGCTGGCGTGACTTTGGTAGTGCCTGTCAGTTTTCAGATTCGGGGTGGCCGGGGTTGGAGCGAGGTACGAGCGAAACCCCGGGGCTTCCTTCGCAGGCTCAGTCCAGCCCCAGCCACCCAATCTGAAGAGCATGGCAGGGCAAATAGAAGCGGATGGAAGTCCGTCCTGCCGAGAATTCGGTCCTGCGCGACACGCTACTTGCCCAAGGCTTCCGGAGCCTGTGCGTCGAGCAGTTTCGCCACGGCGTTCATCAGCACGCGTTCGACTTCCGGTGCCACCTGAGACGCGCCCGGGCTGGTCTCATAGCCGCCTTGACCGTAAGCGATCTCAGTGCCGATATAGCCGGGGGCGTACTCGCCGTAGGCGGCCATCGCGACGAACAGGTCTGATCGCATTTTCTGAGCGGCAAGCTGGTACTCGACGAACAGCTCACCAGGCATGTGCAGAACTCGCGCCGGCCCCAGAGTCAGGCAGCCGATGTCGATCGTGTCGCCAACCTTGCAGCGGCGCACCCAGGTCAGCTTCTTGGCCGCGTAGTAGCGGTCATCCGGTTTTGCGTTCCGGTCGTCAACAATCTGCTGCAGAGCGGCTTCGTCGAGGTGTTTGCCGACCGGTAGAGCAACTGGTTCGACGGCCCACGCGACGTTGCTGGCTGTCAGTGGCGACTTCTTCGTGTGCTCCCAGGCGAGCTTCATTCCGGCCGCGACTCGATCGGCCAGGACCTGCCGGTTTGCGTGAGATCCGTCGTTCCACTTACCAGCGCCGATATTGCCACCTGCTCCGTCGAAATGGATATGCGGAACTCCGGTCGCTGCCTGGCGTGTGTTTCGCGCGAGACCTGGAAAGTCAGGATTCGCCATTCCCGTCCGGTAGTAGCTCTGCGGATGGCAGGCGTAGTACGTCAGAGCCGCGATCGGCTTCTCGCCATTCCAGAAGCTGATGAGCCTGACCTGCGGATCGATCGTCCCGGCCGGGAACGCGGCGATTTTCGGATCCTTCGTCGCCGTCCAGCGAACGAATTGCACCTTGCCGTCCGGTCCGAGAATCCGCCGGTTCGACGCGACTTGCTCAACAGTCCCGCTGCCGAGGCCGACGTGCGAAACCGGCTGAGCATTCTTCAACGCCGTCTTCACTGCTGTCGAGGCCCGATGGATGACATCGCGGCAGAAGGCCGGATCAAACCCCGCACCGACGAGCCCTCGCTCACTCAGCAGATCTTCCGCTGCGAAGTCACACCGCGGAGCATCGTGTTGATGCAGCGTGTGAACAGCGACCCGATGCGGACTTGTCCCGGCCGCCGCGGCCAGCCCTTCCCGAAACGCCGTCTGTCCGCCATTGCTGATCCCGATCCAGTCGACCGCGCAGAGCACGATGGGATCACCGGTGCCAGCAATCACAATCCCACGGCAACTCAACGGCGTCTGCACACCAATCGTTGGATCATAAGCCAGCGGGCTCCCCACAGGCGGCGAGGCGTCGACATCGAACACCCCAACTCGCAACTCACCGGCCAGCGTTGATGAGCAGAACAGCAAGGTGGCAGCCAGTAGCGTCAGCAGTCGAGAAAACATCACGCGTCTCCAGGCGAGAGGACAGAATTGAGTTCGCGAGTGAAGGATTACTCACTCGGAGCAATCTCGAAAGCGTGCTGGCTCCGAACAGAACACAATGTGCAACTCAGATCGACCGTCCGGCACGGGGGCGGTCAGTTGTCAACGTCGCTTCAGTGCCGCAGCGAGCTGGCGACCCATTTCTCTTGCGGAGATGTCGTCCTGACCAGTGAGGATTTTGCCGTCGATGACGATGTCGTCGGCGGCGGTCCGCGGGTCGCCGACTGAGTTCGGCGGGACCATGCGGGCTCCATTGGCTTCGGAGTTCCAACGGGACGAAGGCTGGTCGCGGCGGCCGTTGTAGATGCCGGCGGGACCCTGGCGGGTCGGGCCGGTGGCTCGTTTACCCGCCAGCAGACTGCGCCCGTTGACCCGCGACCACGCGAGAATTGATACGCCGTGGCACAGCGCGGCGACGCGTTTGTCGGCGGCGACGAATTCGTTGATCAGGCGGTTTGCAGCTTCCTTCGTCGCGCGATCGCCGTTGTAAGCCTGATTGGCGTACGAGCCGGTAAACGCGTACTGATACATCGACGAGCCCCAGCCGCCGCTGAACAGGATGGCCTCGTACCGGGACGGGTCGACGTCGGCGAGGGCCAGGTCTGGATTGACGGCTCCGCCATCGCTGCCCTCACCAGAGTTTGAGTGAGGATGGCAGGTCTGCTTGCTGCCGGCGGCGACTTCGACCGTAAAGCCGGCTCGTTCGAGTTCTTCGCGCGGGTCTGCGTACTCACGGTAAAAGAAGTCCTGATTCGCGATGACGATGAGGACTCGACGACCGTTGCCCGTATTACCGCCGTTGTTTTGAGCCGGTGAGCTACCTGGTGTTGTTCTGGGACGAGGAGTTGTGGCTGTTGTCCGGCGGGGCGAGGTTGTCGAACGGGGAGGCGTCGTTGGCTGCTGAGTCGTTGCCGGAACTGGACGCGAGGCGGCTGATGCAACGGCCAGTGGCAGCGGCGTGTCACTGCCGGGACGAGTCACTTCGATCGCGTGAAAGATGGCTTCCGCGTCCCACGCTCCAATGCCCAGGGCCGTACGATCGGGAATCTGCCATGAGCCGAGCATCGACAGGTCACTGCCATCGCCGCGGTACGTCGAGATCAGTCGGCCGTCGAGATAGCCCTCGACTCGATCTTTGCGCACGCGGACTTCGGCGGTGTAGCGGCGGCCGTTCTGCAGTGTGTGGTTCCCGGAACGCGTCGAATTCTCGCGCAGCGATCGGCTGTCGACGTTTTGAATGCCGGCGAGGTGTTGGCCCCAGGCGTCGATTTCAAACGTTGCCTGGCCGCTGCCGGCCACAAAGATCAGGGCGATCGAGTGGACTCCAGTGCGGCGCGTGAAGCTGACTCGAAAGTCATACTCGCCATCGGGTCGGATGGGCAGGGCGATTCGAGATCCGGCAGCGGCATTTGTGGCCAGTTCGCCGTTTGAGCGCGACCATTCGCCAGCAGCAGGTTTCGAGACGTCGGCACTATCGATGATCGAGTCTGCTCCGATGGCGGTCGAACTGGCAGCAACAAATGTAGCGAGCATTGCTGCGACGGAGTGCAGAAGAGGCTGGACAGCAGTCATGGCTGAGTTCCTGAAAAGGCTGTCGTGACGGAGTACCCCTGAGGATCGTTCGTGGACTCGCAGTGGCACGCTTGTCGAATGGGGATTCTCGACAGTCCGCCAGGACTGTGCATCCCGTGGGGCAATCGAGCAGTGACCGCTATTCTGTGAGCAGAAACGCAGGGGACAACCCTGATCCCGGAAAAGTACGGGCCGGAGACTTCAATGACGCAGCGAGTTTCATCGCCGGGAACGGGCGGCTGCCTGCCCGGGAAAGCGAATGTCGGACGCGAGTTCCTTGCTCGCGTACAGCGGGACTATGAAAAACTGGCGACGCAGGGGCTGCCGTTGAAGCTGGAAGCGTATCTGCTCGAAGAATACGGAGCCGACGTTTCGACCGAGTACGCGGGTTTGCCGGTTCGGAATCCGTGGGGCAAAGCGTCCGGGCAGTTGTCGATGAATCTGCGGCAGGTGCAGGAAGATCTCGACGCGCGGCTGGGGTTTGTCGTTCTCAAAACGGTCATCGCGCAGAACGAATCCGGCTTGCAGTCGATGGATGCCTGGGCTGTGCGCGAAGCTCGGATGGACGTCGAGACGATCCTCGGGCGGGACGGCGAGCCTGGCTGGACGGTCACGTGGAAAGGCCGCGGCTGGTGGCAGTCGTTCGACGAGTATCTCGATCTGGTGCGGCAGTCGCAGGCTGAGGCGGTTCCCAGCGGGACATTGATCGTTCCGTCCTGCAAGTTTCATCTGCCCGGTCCGGACGAAGTGGACTGGCGGATCGACGAATATGAGTTTTCGACGCGGGCTCTGCTGACCGCGTGGCTCTCCGGCGGCGGTGAGCAGTTCTCCGCGATGCCGCTCGAAAAGGACTTCAGTCCGACGCTGGCCGGCAGCGATCGAGCGACGGCGCGGGCGAGAATTGTCGAATGGCTGCAGCGGGTCCCGGTACTGATTCGCAACGCGGTCTCACCAGCAACTGGAACGAATTCGCCTGTGAGGGTCGGCTTGAAAGTATTCAACGCGATGTTCGAGGATGACTTTCAGCTCGAACTTCTGGACACGATCCACGCGGCACTGCCGGCTGACCGGGCGGACTTCTTCGTCTATGGCAACCGCCTGTTCGACCCCGACCGTGAGTTCGCCGGTCACCGCGGAGTCGCCTACGGCGGTCCGGACCTCAGCGACCGCAACCTGCGAGTCATGGCCGCCTTTGCTGCCGAGATGAATTCTGCCGGTCGAAAGCCGATTCCCTGGTCAGCTACCGGAAACATCTGCAGCGGAAAAATGGCGATCGAGTACGCACTGCTGGGAGCAACGACGTTCCAGCTCCACACGTACTTCCAGCTTCCGCTGAGCGAATACGTCATGTCTCGCGGAACCCGGACTCAGCGAGCTCTGCACGAACTGTACTTCCACCCGGAGCGTGGCTACCTCACGTGGCTCGAACACATTCGTCAGTCAGCAGGCAGCGATCATCTTCCCACGATTCGCGATCTGCCGTCGCTCTGTGAGGCCGTCAAAGTACGGTAGAATCCGTTCCACCGGTTGCCGTCGATATGCTTGAAGCCGCAGTCACGCGGCCTCGGGCTCAATGATGACGGCTGTTCCGTAGCACAGGACTTCGGTCGCGCTGTTGACGACTTCTGACGCATCGTAGCGCACGCCAACGATCGCGTTGGCACCCAGCTCGTAAGCATGTTGAAGCATGTCGTCGTACGCCTGTTGCCGTGCCTGCTCACACATGCGGGTGTAGGCGCCGATTCTGCCGCCGACGATCTGCTTCAGCCCGCCGACCAGCCCCTGCGAAATCGTCGGAGCACGCACGATAATGCCGCGAACGAGACCCTTGTATGCGACGATCCGGTGGCCTTCGATCGTAAATGTTGTTGTCACTGAGAGATCCATGCGAGTCGTTCCTTCTGCACGTTGAACCCTCGGTTGACCCGGTTAGAGACTGACGCTGTCACGAGGGCTGCCTGCGTTTTTCAGGTCAGACCAGTTCTCGCAGTGGCGGGACGTCGTCTTCGAGCAGGTACTGGGGGCGACCGTTGAGATCGCCGATGGTCGTCGCTCGGGCATCAATGCCGAGATTGTGGTACAGAGTTGAGTAGATCTCGGAGAACGTCACCGGACGGGAAATCGCTTCACCGCCCAGACGGTCGCTGGCGCCGATGACCTGACCGGTCTGCATGCCGCCCCCGGCCATCAAGGCGCAGTTCAGTCGCGGCCAGTGATCGCGGCCGACCTGTTTGCTGATGATCGGGGTGCGGCCGAATTCGCCCCAGACGATGACTGTGCAGTCCTTGTCGAGCCCGCGCAGATGCAGGTCCTCGACAAGCGCACTGACGCACTGATCGAACACCGGGAAGTCTTCGGCTTCGCGCAGGAAGATCGAGTTGTTGGCCCGTCCCTCGGCATTGAGACCACCGTGCCAGTCCCACTTCGAGTAGTTCAGCGTGACGACGCGGGCGCCGGCTTCGATCAGACGCCGCGCGACCAGCAGGCTTTGCGGGACACGCGGCGCGCCGTTGCCGTCCATGAATTTCGTCGGGTCACCAGTGCCGTACCGCTCGACAATGCGCGGGTCTTCTTTCGACAGGTCGAGTGCGTCGGCCAGCTTCGACGAGGTCAGCAGTCCCATCGCCTGTTCGGTGAAGGTGTCGATACCGCGCATCATGCTGCTGGTGTCGACGTCGCGGCGAAACTGATCGACGCTTTTGAGCAGAGCTTTGCGGTCACCCAGCCGCTCGATCGTGATTCCGTTAAGGACCATGTCCTCCTTCGTCGGCCCCATCGGCCGGAATGGAGAGTACGGAGCACCGAGGAATCCCGGACCGGGCTCGTTGTACGGTCCGTGCGTGCAGGGGTAACAGAGGCTGACAAACGGCGGAGCGGACGAACTCGACGCGCCCTGCACTTTGGCGACGGCCGAACCGAACTGTGGCCAGCCGCCACTCGGAGCCGGCTTGCGCGGATTGTGGCCGTTAAAAACCTGAATCGCGTCGTGACCGGCCTGAGAGCCGACGAGTGAGCGGATTGTGACCAAACGGTCGGCCATCTGTGCGAGCTTTGGAAAGGCTTCGCAGATTTCCATGCCAGGCACTGTGGTCTCAATCGGCTTCCACGGGCCGGCGACTTCTTTTGGAGCGTTCGGTTTCAAATCGAACATGTCCTGGTGCGGAGGTCCTCCGACCAGGTAGATCATGATCACGGACTTGTTCGACCCGCCCTGAGAATTCGCCGCTTCCGCGCGCAGCAGGCCGGGCAATGTCAGCCCCGCACCGCCGAGCGCTCCGATCTGCAGGAAGTTGCGTCGCGAGATTCTATCGCAGAAAGAAGAGTTTTTTTCGCTGCGACCAGTCAGTGTGAGCATTGGCGGGGCCTCAGGATTCTGAGTGACGAGGAAGGAGACCGTGGCGGGGCATCTGAAGGAAACAAGCGTATCTGCAATGTCTAATCGTTTGCAGGCCAACTCGTTCGCCAGTGGAAGTGCGGCATTGGCTGACCACGGTCGCTAACCGGTGTTGTGAGTGGTTGGAGGGCACGTTGCTCAGGCTGACTGTGCGTGCCAGATGGCATCAATTATCGCGGCCGTACAAGTGACCGATGGCCAAACATGGCTGGCGAGGCACAAGAAAACGCACTTACGCACCGTGAATGCATTAGCCGTTGGACGCTTTCAGCACAGCGGACAGTTGCGTGGGTTCTCGGAGGCCAAGCAGTTCATGGCGATTTGCTGCAAGATCATCGTAGTCCATCTGCGAGACTTCGACGGCCGAGTATTCCACGTGGTCGAGCGCGCTTCCGTGTCTGACGACACCGATTCCAAAGTCACAGTCCAGAACACAGACACGCAGGTCACTGCGAGTAGCACGTAACGTGGCAATGGTTTTCCAGACATCACCGGTCCACCCTTCCCACTTCCCCGTCCACCCGGGCAAGCGTCCCTGGCGTGCCAACTCGACAACCTCTTCCATCGAATTCGCCGGAGTTGCCATGACTGCCGACCTGGGATTGCAGTCGTGCATGAGAATCACACCGCCGGGACTCAGGAATCGCAAACAGTTTTCGACATCCCGCAGCGACTGCTCAAAAGTATGCTTGCCGTCGATGAAAACGACATCTGGCGGGTGTTGCTCCAGCAACCCGGCTTCAGCGGTGAAGAAATCATCGCTGCGCGAGGAAAAATATTGGACGACGCCGTAGTGGAGCAGTGTTCGGACGCGGGGCATCGCGGGAACGGGATCAACACCGAGCATCATTGGAGCCCGGACGAGTTCGAAGTTCGTGCCCTGTTCGACGCCGATCTCAAGATAAGTCTGCGCATCAAGCGCCGTGATCACCGTCTGGATAACCTGCCAGCGTTTGACGTCCGGGGCCGTCAGAGCGTCATCCAGAACGGTGGCTGCATCATCGTGGCGGTTCTGACTCAGAAGAGAGATCGCAAGCTTCTGCTGAAGCAGTTTCCACTCATCGGGTTCGTTACGAGCAAGTTTAATCGCCGATCGGCAAACGGCTTCTGCTGCGGAATGATTGCCAGCCAGCGTGAGAGAATCGGCAAGAGTCATCTGGAACGCAGTGCGAAACGGCGCGAGCTGGACTGCATGTCTTGAAGCCGCTATGGCACCTGGTAGATCTCCGCATTCTCTGCGTACAGCAGCGAGCTGATCCAGGAAGAGGGCGTTGGCCGGAGCGAGTTCTTCGGCACGTTGGAAATCGGCAAGCCCCTTCTCTTTGTCGCCAGAGTTCCACGAGGATAGGCCACGAAACAGCAGAGCCACCGCATTCGACCGGTCGGCCTCACAGATTGCATTGAACTGACGCCAGGCTTCCTTCAAGTCGCTGGCGGTCAAGTGTGCCCGAGCCAGCCACATTGGCTCTGAGTCGATCTGAAAGTCACGGTCGTCGAGTTGCGAAGCACCCGACTGTGGTAGTGGCGGGGTGTCAGGCACTGTCGAACGACATAAGGACGATTTCTGTTCCGCATCACTCCTCAATGCTGCCGCGTCGTCTATGTCTGGAGCCAGACTTGTCGAGTCATTCCAGACGACACCGTGAGTTCTGGCGTCGAGCGTGCTGACCCAAATCGCGAACTCTGCGACATCGCTATTGGCAAAGAAGTCACGATTGCGCAGCACTTCTTGACGGGTGCGAAGCAGCCAACGGAAGTGATCCAGAGCCTTCCTGTCTGCACCACAACGGAGTTCGAATCGCGCGACCGCGAATCTAAGAGCCGCATCGTCGGGATACAGATTGACGAACTCAGCGGCTGTTGCTGCGAATCCGGTCGGAGATACCGTCGCGAACCGCTCAAGATCGCGGCTCAGCAACCGGACGATCTCGGCCTGAAAAACATGCCGAATCGAATGACTCTGGCCCAGAAGATGCGCGGCTATTTCGTGCCAGATTTCCAGACGTTCGACAGGTGATTCTGAACAATTCAGTGCCACAAATCGAAATCGCAGATCGCGAGGATATACCTGTCGGTACTCCTCAAGTCGTTCGCGAAGACCAACTGCACCACTCTCTTGAATCAGTCTAAGTTCCATCAGGGCAACATCCGGATTGAAGCGATGGTCCGGAAGTGCATGTTGCAGACGCTTCAAGGATTCGCCCAGGTTCCTCCCGGACTGCAGGTCGCGACGTAACTGTTCCAGCAGTTTGATGTAGGACATCTCTCGCAGTGGTGTGCCCCCGGTCTCGTGATATCCTGCCGGCAGTGGCCAGTCGTAATCAGATTTCGTGACAGGCATCAGGGAGCTGTAAAGTTCGAGACGCTCACGGCGAACGGGGCCGCAGCGATGCGTTCTGACGTAATCAAAACACGTCCGTGCGTCCACTTCGATTCGATCGGGATTCCGCAGGTAGTCAGAAAGGATTCGTTGCAGAGACTGTGGCGAATCGTATGCGGGGATTCCTGTGGCCTGTAGAAACTTCAGATAGGGCAGAGCATCCGGCAGGATTGGAAGGACACCACTGCCGGCCATTTCAACCGCCTTAATGTCACTACGACAGCGGTTGCATGAGGTCGGGAGCAACGGCACAAACCCAATCTGCACCGGCTTCCAGAATCGCAGGTATTCGTCCATGCCCCCCCACGGTGTGAATCGCACGCGGTCCGGCGTTAAGTCCAGCCAGTCCGGGATTCCGGCATTGCCCATCAGGTAGAGTGTTGCCTGCGGCGACTTGGACAGGATGTCACGCAGGACCGGTTCAAACGCGATCAGGTCAGCGAGATGTCCGATAGATCCCGCCCAGCCAACTCCGAGTGACTGACTCAACGGTGTCCACACATCTTCAAAGAGCGGGAGCGTCCAGGGAAAATTGTTTTCGAGGATATGAACCGGTCGATCGGTACGGTCTGCAAACAAATGCTGCAGACCCGGTCCGGTCACAATGACGCCGTCGCATTCGCTGAGAAATCGTTCGTAGGTTTGCCAGAGCAGCGGCGAATTCCATTGTTCAAAAATCGGCGCCGAGGCCGGCGTGTCGTAAAAGTTATCGTTGAGTTCGACGAGCGTCTGACGACCCAGTCGTCGACGTTGCTCGATCAGCGGAAACAGGTCGAGATCGTTCGACTGAAAGATGACGAGCAGATCGGCATGCAGGCCCCACTCGAATCGCTCGCGAGCACCGGCATCGAGATTGATGATCCGCCAGGCTGGGGCCTGAGCCGCCAGATGTTGACCGGGCCACCGCATCCGGTGATAGCTGTCACCGGTCGAATTAATCAGTGACAACTGTACGACCGTGCGAGGCTGGCTGGGGACGTCGTCAAGTGTCGTCATATCTGGCAGTCACCTTGCTCACTCTTCAGGAGCGACTGTGATCCTGATGTTCTTGAAGCCGGGAGTTCTTGATTTCGGGTCAACCTGATGCGGGATCAGGACGTTGGCTTCCGGGCAGTACATCAGGGCGTTGCCGGAGCGGACGTCGAAGGGGCGGGCGAGCTGATAGCGCATCTCGCCAGCAGCGCTGCGGATGCGGACTTTCTGATCGGCCTTCAGGCCCAGCCGCTGCATGTCGGACGGATTCAACAGGATGATGTCGCGGCGTTCCTGACCGCGGTACAGGTCCTCTTCCTCGTAGACGACCGTGTTGAACTGGCCTTCGCTGCGGACAGTCATCAGCCGCAGTTCACTGCCGGATACCGGCGCGAGATCCGGCAGATCGATCGCGTGGAACCTCGCCTTGCCGGATTCGGTAGTGAACTGGCCGTTCTGCGGGTGCCGTCCCGCGATGTGAAATTCCTTCTTCGTCTGGCCGATTGTCGCGATGGGCTCGAAGCCGGGAATCATCTCGGCGATGAGCTGCCGAATCGCGTCGTGACTTTCGAGCTGCTTCCAGTCGATGGCCGTCTGCTGGCTGAGCACTCGCTGGCCAAGTGCGGTCAGTATAGACACCTCGCTGCGCGGGCCTGAGTAGCGGAGTCGGCCGCCGTCGCTGAGCCGCACGAAGCTGAACATCGACTCCTGCGTCGTTGGCTGAGGCTCTTCGTCGCGTGGCAGAACGGGCAGAACGAGCGTCTCTTTGCCACGACCCCAGGCGTGCCCGGTGTTCAGCGTTGTTGACAGGTAAGTCACCAGACCAATCTTCTGCAGAGCCTGCTGGGCGAAGGTCGCGTCCGGATTGCTGCCATACAGGTTTCCGCCGAGACAAAGCGCAACGTCCATCTCGCCACGATCGGCGGCTTCCATACAGGCCATCGTGTCGTAGCCGGGGGACTTCGGAGCCTCGATCCCGAGCCGCTCTTCAAACCGCTTCAGCAGCGCCTGCTTCAGGACGGGAGTGACGCCGACCGAGCCGACGCCCTGCACGTTGCTGTGACCGCGGATCGGCATCAGTCCGGCGGCCGGCCGGCCGACCATGCCGCGGAGCAGGGCGACGTTGGCGACCATCTTCACATTGTCCGTTCCGTGAACGTGATGCGTGATGCCCATCGCCCAGCCGATGACGGCGTTCCCGGCGTTGAGATACGTCTCGCCGATCTGTTCGATCTGAGCCCGCGACACACCGGAGTCGCGCTCAATCTGCTGCCAGCTCGTTGCTTCGACCTGAGCACGAAATGCGTCGAAGTCTTCGGTGCGACTGGTGATGAAGTCGTGGTTCTCTCCGCCGTTGTCGAGCACATACTTTGCGACGCCAGTCAGCAGAGCGATGTCACCTCCAATGTGTGGCTGCACGTACTGGCTGGCGATCGGAGAACCGAACAGCAGGCTGCGCACGTCGCTGGGGACTCGAAAGTTGACAAGTCCGAGTTCCTTCACCGGGTTGATGACGATGACTTTGCCACCGCGTCGTCGCAGTTCCATCAGCGAGCGCAGCAGACGCGGGTGATTCGAGGCCGGGTTGGCGCCGATCAGAATGTAAAGATCCGCGTGGTGCAGGTCTTCGAGTTTGATCGTCCCAGTGCCGGTCCCGATGCTCGCGGCCAGTCCGGTACCGCTGGCCTGATGACAGTAGTACGAACAGTTGTTGACATAGTTTGTGCCGAACAGCCGCGCGAAGAGCTGCAGCAGAAATCCGGCTTCATTGGACGATCGACCGCTCGCGTAAAAAAAGCTGCGCGTCGGGCCGGCGTCCTGCAACCGCTTCGACAGCAGGTCGAGTGCCTCGTCCCATTCAATCGGGCGATAGTGCGAATCATCCGGGCCCGCGTAGAGCGGCATGACCAGCCGGCCGCTGTGTTCGAGCTGCCGCGGTGTCATCGCTCGCAGTTCGTTGAAGCCGTACCGCTGGAAAAAACCGGGCGTAATCCCGTCCTGCATGTCCGAGACCATCGCCTGAAACGACTTCTTGCAGACTTCAGGGAAGTATCCACCTTCGTTGACCATGCCGCCCATCTGGCCACCCATGCCCAGAGCGCAGGTCTTGCAGGCGTTTTTGCTGCGCATCGCGCGCCACAGTCGCAGCCAGCCAGCCCGGTTTGCCATGCGCAGCGTATAGCCAATCGCTTTCCAGCCGCCGCCACTCTTCGGTTGTCGCATCGCCGATTCCGTCCCTGTCAGTCCCGCAGTTTCATCGAGACGTATTTCGTTTCGAGGTACGCTTCCAGCCCTTCGTGAGCCAGCTCACGTCCCAGGCCGCTTTCCTTCATGCCGCCGAACGGGCACTGCACGGTGGTTGGCACGGGATCATTGATGCCGATAATCCCGGCTTCAAGTCCCTCCGCCATGCGCCAGGCGACAGTCAGATCGTTTGTGAAAACGTACGCAGCCAGACCGTACTTCGTATTGTTGGCAGCGGCGATGACGTCATCGAGCCGATCGAAATCAAGCAGCGGCATCACTGGAGCAAACGGCTCTTCTTCCATCAGCCGCGCGTCGGCGGTCAGACCGGACAGGACAGTCGGTTCAAAGAAGTAACCGCGATCGAACCTGTCGGATCGCCCGCCGCCTGTCAGGACTTTTGCGCCGCGCTGCTGCGCGTCGCTGACGAGTTCGGCGGTTTTCTGCATCGCCGACGATTCAAACATCGGGCCGATTTCGACCCCGTCGTCGAGTCCGTTGCCGAGCTTCAGGCTACGAGTGCGTTTGACGACGGCTTCCGTAAACTCCTTCTGCACGTCGCGATGCACGTAAAACCGCGTCGGGCAGATGCAGACCTGACCGTTGTTGCGAAACTTGCCCGTGACGGCGAACTGCGACACGAGTTCCGGATCCGCATCCGGAAAGACGATGAACGGTGCGTGTCCGCCAAGTTCCAGGCTGATGTGCTTGACCTGGTCGGCACAGCCGCGCATCAGGTGCTTGCCGACTTCGGTCGACCCGGTGAAGCTGATTTTGCGACAGACCGGGTTTTCGAGAAACTCAGCCGACATCTCGCGCGGCGAACCGACAACGACGTTGGCAACGCCGGCCGGGATGCCCGCATCTTCCAGGCAGTGGAAGATCGCCAGCAGACTCAGCGGTGTCTGACTCGCCGGCCGCGCGACGACGGTGCAGCCAGCCGCGAGTGCTGGCGCGATCTTGCGGCTCTGCAGCGAGATCGGAAAGTTGAACGGCGAAATTGACGCGACCACGCCGACCGGATGTTTGACCGTCAGGTGCTTGCGACCGGGAACTGATTCCGGAATGACTTCGCCATTCGCCCGCTTGGCCTCTTCGGCAAACCACTCGAACGTATCAGCCGCCTGGTTGATTTCGCCGCGCGACTCGGCCAGTGGCTTACCCTGTTCCATCGTCAACAGGCGGGCGATCGACTCGCAGCGGTCACGCATCAGGTCGGCGCTGCGTTTGAGGATCTTCGCCCGGTCCCAGGCTGTCCGCTTCGACCAGGCGGGCATGGCCGCCGAGGCAGCTTCGAGAGCCAGACGGGCTTCAGCGCGACCTCCGAACGAAACGCTCGCCACCGTCTCTTCCGTTGCCGGATTGATGACGTCGAGCGTTCCGCCGCCTGCCGCGTCTCGCCATTCGCCGTTAATCAACATCCGCACTTCAATCGCGTTGGTCCCAGTCATGCTTCAGTCTCCTTGTTCTGCTGCCGAGTTATATGACCGCGGCCCGGAATGGATCGGCTGTCGCTTGCCGTACTGCGGATTCAGGTGGTCGATGTTCAGGGCAAATGGTGCAGCAGCGCTGTCAGGTCAAACTTTACCTGCCGCGGACGTCATTCGACACTCAAGCCAGCAGGCAGGTCGAGTGTCCTGCAGTGAGGGACGTCAGCGAGCCGACTTGAGGACGCCTGCTTCAGAGAGCGGGCAAGGCTTGCTGGCGGGCGCACTGTTCAGTCGCGTTTCTCTGGATGCGGCAGGTGAAACACAAAGACCGTGCCGCCTTCCGGTGGCGATTCAATCCAGATCCGGCCACCGTGATTCTCGATGATGCGTTTGGCGATTGAGAGTCCGATGCCCGTGCCGTCGCCGCCCGAATGCAGTCGCTCAAACGGCAGAAATGCGCGGGCCTGCAGTTCGGGAGCGATGCCCGGCCCCGAATCGGCGATGCGGAACGTGACACCGTTGCTGTCGTCAGTTGCTGAGACGCGCACGCGCGAGTCCGGCGTGGGGCAACCATACTTGACCGCGTTACTGAGCAGATTCTGAAAGACCTCATTCAGACGCACACGGTCGGCGAAGACTTGCGGCAACGGCATCTTGATTTCGATCTGGTGCTCGGCCCCGGGTTCCGACACAGAATCGCGCAGGTGCATCAGCAGGCCGGCCGGATTGATCCATTCGGGCTCATAACGAATGCTGCCGACCCGGCTGAGCTGCAGCAGGTCGCCAATCAGTTCCTGCATGCGCTCGGTGGACGCTTCGATGCGATTGACGCTGTTGGCAATGCGGTCGAAGTCCTGACTTTCGACGTCTTCCTTCAGCACTCCGATGAATCCGCGTGCCGTCACCAGCGGCGATTTCAGGTCGTGCGAAACTGTGTACACGAACTGCTGAAGTTCGTCGTTGCGGCTGAGCAGTGCCTCGTTCGCCGCTTCGTACTTCTGCTGGGCAATCCGGCGCTCCTGCACCTCGGATTCCAGCCTTTCATTCACGGTTGCCAGGCCGGGCAGTTCCAGAGCCTGCGGCACGATGCGGATCAGAGCGGCGACGGTCAGCCATGAAACGACAGCCGTCAGAAACTTCAGCAGTCCGGCGAATCGATAGATCGGCTGCCAGAAGATGATCGCCTCGACCAGGTGAGTCGTTCCGCACGCAAAGATGAAGGCCGCGAACAGCCAGAAAATCCGGGGGAAGACCATGTCTTTGCGTTTGAGCACGAAGTACGCGAGCACCAGCGGGATGGCGACGTACGCACTGAAGACGAAACAGTCCGAGATGATGTGCATCCAGCCGAGCGAGTCGCTCCATTCGCCGCAGCGCCAGCGGGGAGGCCAGAGATCTGTTTCAAACAACCACGTAATCGAATTCAGCATGGCAAGTTGCTCGCAACAGTGAGCCCGGCCCGGCCCATGACTGAATCAGCAGGTTTCAAAAGGTGAGGCCCTCGAATTGGAATCCCGACCGGAATCGCTCCCAGGTGAAGATGCGACGGCTGGCAGCCTCGACACCTCGGAGCAGCGTGCCCATTTCGACGGCGGTCTGCAATCGTCGGGCGCTGCCATTCATCATCAGATTCGAAGTTCCTGATGACTGCGGCAGCGCCGCATGGCCCGGTTGAGAGGCCGCAAAGGCGTGTCTAATATCCTGCTCCTTTGGATATTTCACCAGGGCGATCCTGGCTGAGCGGCCCACTGCCTGCCCCGATTGTTCGCACTGGTTGTTTACAACAGTTGATTCGAGAGGGATGAAACGTGACGACTGAAACCGCTCCGCAGGAATTTACCTTTCAGGCCGAGATTGCTCAGCTCCTGCACCTGCTCTCGCACTCGCTGTACCAGAACCGTGAAATCGCGATCCGTGAACTGGTCTCCAACGCGTCCGACGCGCTCGATAAGTACCGGCACGTTGTACTGACTCAGGGTGCCTCCGTGGGTGAGAGTGAACTCGGCATCTGGATCGAACCCGACGAAGAGAACCGCGTGCTGACCATCCGCGACAACGGGATCGGCATGACGCATGACGAGCTGATTCAGAATCTTGGCACGATCGCGCACAGCGGGTCGCTCGACTACCTGAAGAAGCTCAGCGACGCGCAGAAGAACGACGTGTCGCTGATTGGCCAGTTCGGCGTCGGGTTTTACTCGGCGTTCATGCTCGCCGATCAGGTTGAAGTGTTGACCCGCAGTTACTCCGAAGACACCGGCTGGAAGTGGACGTCGGACGGAACCGGCAGGTTCTCGATCGAAGCGGCCGAGGGGCTCGAACGCGGCACGCAGATTAAACTGCATCTGAAGGAAGATCTCGACGAGTTCACGCGACCGATCCGACTGAAGCATATCCTCACCGAGTATTCGACGTTCGTGCCTTACCCGATTCGCTGCGACGGCGAGCACGTCAACGATCAGAAGCCGATCTGGGTCGAGCCGAAGTCGCAGGTCACCGACGAGCAGTACAAGGCGTTTTACGGTTACCTGTCGAAGCGCACGCACGAAGAACCACTGTGGCATCTGCATCTGACAAGTGATTCGCCGTTTCAGTTTCACGCGATCCTGTTCTGCCCGCCGACTAACTTCGAGCTGATGGGCTTTGGCAAGGACGAGCACGGCCTGCACCTGTGTGCCAAGCGGATCCTCGTGCAGAACAACTGCCGCGAACTTCTGCCCGAGTACCTGCGGTTCATCTATGGGCTCGTTGATTCCGCCGATCTGCCGCTGAATGTTTCGCGTCAGGCCCTGCAGGACGACACAGTCTTCCGCAAGATTCGCAAGGTGCTCGTCAAACGCGTGCTGGGGCACATCGAGAAATTCGCCGAAACACCCGAAGAGTACGCGAAGTTTTACGGCCAGTTCGGAACGACGTTGCGGGAAGGCGTCGCCAGCGATTTCGAGCACCGTGACGCGATCGCCAAGCTGCTGCGGTTCCGGTCTTCGTGCGGAGATGATCGCGCTGCCCTGACGTCGCTGGACGACTACGTCAGCCGGATGCCGGAAGAGCAGACGCAGATTTACTTCGTCACCGGCTCGGACATCCGCACGATCCAGCGCACACCGAATCTCGAAGCGTTTGCGTCGCGGAACTTCGAAGTGCTGTATCTGATCGATCCCGTCGACGAGTTCGTGCTCAACCACCTGGGCAAGTTCGCGGATAAGGACATCGTCTCGATCGACTCAGCCGAGGTTGAACTGCCGGAAGCGAAGGCTGACACGGCTGAAGGAGAGGACGCTGAGTCAAAGGCCGCTGACGAGACACCCGCTGGCCTCGACCGCGTCATCGAGTTGCTGAAAGAGGGCCTCGGCGAGAAAGTCGAAGATGTGCGTGTCTCAAATCGTCTGACGGCCAGTGCCTGCTGCCTCGTCAACCCGGAAGGCGCGATGAGTGCTCAACTGCAGAAGGTGCTCAGCCAGGCGAGTGATGAGTTTCAGATGGCAAAGCGGATCTTCGAGATCAACCCGAAGCACGCGCTGGTTCAGCGTCTGGCCGCTCTGTCAGCGAACTCGCAGCACGACGAATTCATCAAATCCTGCGGCCAGCAGCTCTTTACCAACGCCCTGATGATCGAAGGTGTCGTCCCCGACGCGCACGACGCGACCGACCGCATGATGGGTTTCATGGAAGAACTGGCGTCAAGCCGCTCACCGATTGCGGGTGAATGACCAGTTCCGTATCGGTCATTCACCCGTCTTTGGTTTGGTCTGTCCTGCGTCCCAGATGGCGGCGTAGTCCAGTTCGAAGCCGGATTGACCCGGCTGGCCGGCGGCCGTACCGACCTGGAAGCCTTTACCGAACGCGTCCGGGACAAATCCATCCGGATCCTGAATTCGTCCCCCGGCGATGCGCTGACCGTTCAGCCAGACTTCGTAGTCAGAATCAGACCAGTGTCCGGCGACGTTGAACCATTTTCCGGCGGCGAGTTCCGGGTCAGGCTGCTCACTCTGTGTGATGGGGATTCCAGGCGGTTTGACCCACTCGTCCTTCGCGAGAATTGCCAGAGCGGACCACAGACTCCAGCGACCGTCGGGTGTCACATACAGGTGCAGCCAGCGTACCTGCCCTTTAACTTCCCGTGAGCGGAAATTGACGTAAGCGGCGCCGTTCAGAGTTCGCATCCGAACGGCAAAGGCACCGGCCGGCATGGGCTCTGCCGCAGGAACGTCGAGTTGCAGGCCAGGCTCGGTGGCAGCCTCAGCCGCTCTCATCACGTACCGCCCGTCCTGCAGTTCAGTGAGCACAAAGCGATCGGACTTCAGCGGCAGATGGCATTCCTTCGAGAAGAAGCGATCTTTGTCGCGGCGGGTGTACTGAGTTTCCGTGATGTCGCACAGCTCGACCCGATGCTTCTACTCCTTTCCGATATTTGCATGCACAGGATCAGGGTCCAGAACAATGAATGACCGTCCAATCTGTTAAAAAATAGATACCGTACATTTTTCTCTGGCCTTCTGAATGAGTCTCAGGTACAAGCTGTCACTGGTGACAAACAGGTCTTTCCAGTTCGCGGACGGCTCCAAATCCTGCTTTGCTGACTCGCTGGATGACGGCAGCCTGGGGGGAAGGACTCGGCGATCTTCATTCGGAATGAATGTACGCGTGCATGTGTCTGCGAGGAGATGACGGCTGACCACAGTCTGATTTTCCCACAGCAGATTCCATGATACTCCAGTCAAGGCAGCGTGGCATGCGCAATGGTCATTCCACAACAGTGACGCTTCTCCGGCGCCTTGATGACCGATCCACTTATTTACTGGTGCTGTCACTCGGCTTTGGCGCATTGGGAGCGTCACTGGGATTTGCCTTTCTGGCGGTTCGGGACTTCTCGTCGGCCAGTATGCCTGCCCCGCTGGCTGTCACCGAGCCGGTTATCGATCTGGGAGAGTTGCGCCAAGGTGTAACGCGACGCGTCTCATTTAAGCTCCATAACCAGAGTCGCGACGCTGTGCTGATCAACAAGGTCTCGTCCGGCTGCAGTTGCGCGTCACACGAACTATCGCAAAGTCAGATTGAGGGAGGACAGTCCGCAATCCTTGACCTGATTTATAAATCCGGCACAGCGCGTGGGCCTGTTTCGGCGTCAGCCCGGATCGTTTACTTTCAACGCACTGATGGCATTCTCCATAATGTTGACGTCCATATTAAGGCGCACGTACGGCCGGATATCACGCTGTCGCATGATGCTCTGGAATTCCCAGCCGGCCATGAATACTCGCAAACGGTGACGTTGACACCCAATGCACTGGATCGGTTCCATGTGAAGCGTGTTGCGTGTACCCACCGGGCCTTCTCAGCGGCAGTGCATGCTCACACCAACCCCGCCGCCAGGAACGTGCTGGTGCAATTCGATGGTACGAGCTTCACCAGTTTTCAACACCACCCTGAGCTTATTATTGAAACGGACTCAGCAGCCGAGCCGCTATTACGAATCCCGCTGAAAGTCCATGACGTATCGCAGTTCCCAGTAAAGGATGATTGAGTCATGAGAGCAGCTCTCTGTGTGATGGCTATCGTAACTGCTGCGCCAGCCTGTGCGGCCGACATGACTGCAGGAATGGAGCTTGAACTGAAGGCGATTGCAGCACGCGAGAAACTGCACAGTGGCCATATTGTGCTGACGAATCGTACCACCAAAGGCCCCTTTAATCGTCCGGCCGACAGTGCAGTTGACGACACCTACCGAATTGACTTTGACGGACACCGGCAACGTACCGAACGCACGGCTAACCGTTACGGGATCACAAAGATCAGTATCTTCGCCGGAGATGTGTATTTGCAGGATCCCGGCGTCCGCGATCGCGAGACGGGTGACTACCTCAGGGCAGGTTCGAAAGAACACGTCGATGGCATAAGAGGGGGCTTGGGTTTTACGCATGATTTGTTCGACCCGAAGATTCTGGGATGTTATCCCATGCCGCTCTTTTCCTTATCCAGACGCACCCTTGAAGATGGGCTCGCCGTTGCAGATCGTCGTGAGGAAACGGTCACTGAGGAGATTCTCGATGGGCAGGCAGTTCAGCACATCTCGTTCCTGCGCTCCAACGGGGCGGCTGTCCAGATCTGGATCGCACCCGACATGAACCATGCCGTGTTACGCATGGAAGCGGCGGGAGGTGGCGGAAGACAAACGGTACGATCACACTACCGGAAATATGGAGATTCCACCTGGTACCCCCAACAGGTGATATTGACGAGTTACTCAGGCGACCGGATTACCGAAGAGCAAATTGCAACGGTGGAATTCGCTGAGTTTAACACACGTATCTCACCGGATCGCTTCTCGCTCACGTCCTTAAATCCGGAGGTCGGAGAGATCGTCAGAAAGGACGGCCATCTCCTGGTCTGGAATGGAAGAACTCTCACCACGGCCACCAATGCACGAAAACCGGCACCCAGTGGACTGTCCCACTTGTCTTACCCATGGTTGGCAACACTGTGGACCGTCCTGGCTGTACTCTGCGGGCTGGCGGCTTTCTACTTACTGTCGAAAAGCAGGCGAAGGGCGTGATAAACATTCGACTCAGCAGTGCCGCACTGGCGGCACTGATCTTCGCAACCCTGTTTGAAAAGGGAACAATTGTCATGTCAAACTCGAAGAAGTTCGCACTCCTCACGCTGTGTTCTCTGGCAGTTCCTGCTGCGGTAGAATATGCATGGGCTCAGGATCCGTGCAACGGCAAGACACCCATGGTGGGAAACTGCGGTGAGGAAGATCCATGCGACGACCGGACTTCGGAATCAGAGTGTACCGGCACGTACAGCCGGTATTATGAGGTAATGGGTGGAATCGAATGCACGGATGGTACTAGTGACAGCTTTTGTGAACAGGACACCAAAGCGAGAATGGAATGTACGTGCGAATTCTACTGCACTTGGGAAGCAATAGCGATGATGTGCTCACAAGGTGCCCCGCATAATGACAGCAGCGGCAACCAGATCTGCTCAAAACAGAAAGAGTATATCAGCAAGCAATGCGTTGTCGGAAGTTGAGAATTGGTACGCTTTAACGGATGGACCCTCGAACGCCAGACGAATCGGTCGTCGTTAATGAGCAGAACCGAGCGAGCGGTTGAAGTTCCGTTCGATGACCGATTTGCTGGCCTATGGTGGATCCAGTGCAGACTTGGGAATCCCGTCGCTTGCCTCCGCAGACTGATGTCGTTCAGGTGGTAAAGCTGACTCCGCGGGAGTGTGCAGGGGCAGAACGCAACTCGGACTGACTCTTGCCAGTGGCAGTAAACTACGCGACCGCGGAAGTCTTGAAACTGGTTTTTTAACAGCATCTGGCGCCAGCTATGTCTTAGTTGACTGTAGAAACAGGTGCCGCCACGAGTGTCAAGGCACCCATCATTCGGTGACTGCGACAGGGTCGCAGAACTCGGGTTGCGACCGTGATTCATGAGCAAACAGGTGGGTTCAGCCCCCGGACGCCTGTCGGCACAGGAACGCCACATGCGCTCAAAACTTACATCGACCGTCGCACAAGCTCTGTCGATCTATTACCTGACGGGGCTGATTGTGATTGGCGGAGTGTGGTTTGGCACAGTCTATCTCCCACGGCAGGAGCACCATCGGCAGAAAGAACTGAGCTTGGTAAATGCATTCACTGCCTGGGATGGCACATGGTATGCGTCAATCTGCGAGAAAGGCTATTCGTACTGTCCAACCAGGCAATCAAACGTTGCCTTCTTCCCCGTCTATCCATTGCTGGCCAAAGGTCTTCAGTGGGTGCTGAAAGTGCGCAGCGAACTGACGTTACTTATCGTGAGCCACCTCGCACTTGTCGCTCTCTATGTTGTTCTTGGATTGTACGTCCGTGCCTCGCCTCACAATACTGACTCCAACCTGAGTCAATGGACGCTTCTGGCTTTCGGTCTATGGCCAACGACCTGCTTTTTTCGGATGGCGTATAGCGAATCAGTCTTTCTGATGACGGTCCTGGTAGCCATGTACGGAATGGAGAGGCTATGGCGTCCTGCCGTCGTGGCCTTGGTTGTCGGATTTGCTAGCGCGTGTCGCCCGGTCGGCATCGCGCTGCTTCCAGTCTTGCTTGTCTACCTTTGGGAACGGGCAGTCATCTGGTCTCATCGCGATCGGCACGAGTTCGCTCTTTCGGTAAGCGCCAGACGAACTACAGGTTTCCCTTTCGGGCTCGTTCTTCTTTTCTGTGGTCGGCGATGGTCCAGCGATGCTGGGGGTTGGTCTGGAGCCAGACGTCGGGGAGCAGGGATTCGAGGTCTGCTCCTCGGGGGAGT
>WGMU01000172.1 GCA_016124895.1 bacterium | reverse complement strand
GTCCATGCGCAGCCCCAGCGAGTACACCGTCCAGAAGTAGACGGCCATCCGCCGCGTGGTGCAGTGGTCAATGATCTGTTGCACCTGCTCGATGGTGATGACTTCCGGCAGCGATTTGACGTTGGGCACCTTCATGTGCGCGAGCGTCTGCCACTCGCGCCGACACGTCCGCGTGTAGAAGAACTTGATCCCGCTGAACGCCACCCGCAGCGACCCGGCGGCGAACTGTTTCTCGTTCCGCAGATGCAGAAAGAAGCGGCGGAGCTGATCCTCGCTGATCTGATCGGGAGACCGCCGCGTGTAATCGGCCGGTTGCCGCACGGCCCGCAGATACCCGTCATGCGTGCGTTTCGACATCCCCGCCAGATGCAGATCATCGCTCATCCGCTGGAACAGCGGTCCCTGGAAGTACTTCGACCGCGATGCTGACGCCTGACGTTCCGAGGGCGGCCGACGGTCGGGTGAGGGCTGACGGTCGGGTGAGGGCTGACGGTTTCTTCCGGACATGGTGTGGTTCTCCTGTCAGAGAAAGAGATGGCGAGCGTCCCCTGACGCCCTGACAGAAAAACCTGGCACACCCTCAGCAACTGGCCCCCAACAACTCAGCCGGATAAACTCCACGCACGCACACCAAATCCGCAACCAACAACACGCCGCGACAGCGGCTTACTTGAACCCTCGGTTATGCAGCGGATGGTCGTTAAGGATGCGTTCGCCGAAGCGGCCGACAGCCTGGACGAACTGCTGGGTCTGAAGGTGTCGGTCCGCAGTCTCGAAGGCATGAACCGCCGCGTCGCCGCGGACGTCGAGGCCTTCCGCGAACAGCAGGCGGCTCCCGATGATAACGAGGAAGGGGAACTGCTGGTGGTGCTCTCCGATGCGACCGGCGTGCCGCTGCAGCATCGCGGCGGGGGCCATGCAGATGGCGCATCTCGGAGCGTCATACACGGTCGACCGGTTTCAGCGGACGGTCGACCAGATGCTGGATGAAGTCCTGCGGAAGCCGATCAACGCAGGTCCGCACAAGGAAGTGGGTGTTCTGCCGCTGTGCAGTACAGAACAGCTCGTAGATGTCGCTCTCCCGGTCTCCGATGTGGACGCATCGTGCGGAATCAGCCAGCTGAGTCGTCGACTGCGTCAGGATTGCTGGGACCGGGCAGACGACGATCTCCAGAAGAATGCAGCGCGAGCCGATTCGCGGTTCACACGAAATCCAGGTACTTGACCAGAAACGCAGATTGGTTTCCGTGAAGCTACACCTGCGATTCTGCGAGCTGACAATCCATGCGCCGGTCGCTGCGTTTCCCCATGCAGGTGGCAAACCGGGATGACCGAAAGGACATCCCGACAAGCTGTCTGCGGACGCCGGCGAGGACAGCGAGCCGACACGCTGCAGCCTGCGATTCCCGGGAATCGAACCCAACATTCGTAAACGGAACAGCCCTCATGGGAGCCATCCCGGCAGAATCCGCCGGGTCATCGAACGCACCGTCAGCTAAATCAAGGGACTGGTCTGACGGAATGAGTTCCTGGCGGGGTATGCTGCCGCCACAAAACTGCGGGGACGACGCCCGCGGAGAAGTGTTCGGCCCGGTCTCGACGTGGGGGCTCACGATGAGCAGTGGTTTTTTCGAGAAGAAATGGACTCGGCGGCGGTTTGGGCAGGCGGTCTCGGCGAGTGTGCTGGGGTTCGGGCTGCCGGAAATGCTGGCGCTCGACGCAGCGGCGAGTGAGTCGTCGATCGTCGCGAAGGCAAAGCAGGTGCTGGTCGTCTATGAAGAAGGCGGAATCAGCCAGATGGACTCGTGGGATCCAAAGTCAGCGGCGCCGGTGGATCACCGCAGCCCGTTTGCCCCGATCTCGACCAGCGTGCCTGGTGTGCAATTCTCGTCACTGATGCCGCTGATCGCTCAGCAGGCGCACCGGCTGGCGGTGGTTCGCTCGATGACATCGGCCGAAGCGGCGAGCCACCCGAACGGCTGTAAGGAGTTCTTCAAGGGCTACCGGTTCAATGCGCCGTTCGACTTTCCGGATATCGGGTCGGTGGTGACGCATTTGCTGGGCAGCGACTGCCCGCAACTGCCGGGTTACGTCTTCTGTCCCGGCGTCAACATGCCGAACGCGGTGACCAGTCCGGGATTCCTGCCGGCCGCACGGGCTCCGTGGAAGCTCGGGACAAAGGGGCTCGGAGAGAACGTGGCCGATCCCGAGTGGAAGGTCGCCGCACTGACGCCGCAGTCGGGGCTGAATCATTCGCGGATGGGGAATCGGCAGCGACTGCTTGACGATCTGGACAGGAAGAACGCTCTGGCGATCGAGAACGCGAAGCCGCTGCAGCAGTACTACTCCAACGCGTTCGAGCTGCTGACGAGTCCGCGTGTGCAGAACGCATTTGATTTGGCGTCCGAGTCCGAGCAAATGCGTGATCGCTACGGACGCGATCATCGCGGCTGCTGTTATCTGCTGGGGCGGAAGCTGATCGAAGCTGGCGTCCGCTTTGTGAGTGTCACGATCGTGCAGCCACCGGATCTCGTCGGGCGCCCGAACTACGGCCAGCCGAACGGAGTGTTTCTCAACTGGGACCATCACGAAGGCATCTATAACAACGGTCCGTGCGGAGGTCCTCAGGGAATGCGGAATCAGGAACGCTATGGGCTGCCGCATCCGGTGATGATGCCGAGTCTCGACCGCTCATTCAGCGCGTTGCTGGAAGACCTCGATCAACGCGGGCTGCTGGAAGAAACGCTGGTCTGCTTCGTCACTGAAATGGGACGCACGCCGCGGATGAATCAGTGGGCCGGCCGCGACCACTGGGGTCGCGCGATGTCGATCGCGTTTGCCGGAGCCGGCGTGCCCGGCGGGTCGGTCATCGGTGCGACGGACCTCGAAGGCGGAGAAGTCATCGATCGCCGCTACACCCCGGCCGATTATGCCGAGACGATCTATCACAAGCTCGGTATCGATACGGCGGCACGGCTGAAGAAGGCCGATGGTCGCCCGATCGACTTCTCCGACGGCGGCAGGCCAATTGTCGAGCTGCTGTGAAGAGTCAACCAACTGTAGGCAGGTTTTTCCAAAACCTGCAGATGCGAAGTCTTTACCGACAAGTGGGCAAAAGCAGTTTCCACGGAAAACAGACCGGCACGGACTCCGTATGAATCAGGATTTCTCGCTTCGATAGCAGCGACTGGTCTCGCGGGCAGTCTCTGCATTCATTCCAGTTTCGGAGAAACTGGACTACGGCTGGACGCTACTGACGGAACACAACTCTGAGACTGACAACTGGAGAGGCATCGTAATGCGGACGCTGGTCACTGTTGTGTGTTTGCTTGTCGTCGTTCAATCGGGCAGATCCGCAGACGCTCCTCAGAACTCCGGGGACAAAGACGCGGAAACCGGTTCGCGGCCCCTGCTGGAACTCGAACTGCGGCACGAGATCGGTGAGGGCCTCATCGCCCGATGGCGGAAGTTCCTGGCACTCAAGAGCCGCGCCGAATGCGAGGAGTGGGCTCGCGAGCGGCGCGAATTCTTTGTCCGGCAGATCGGTGGCTTCCCCGAGCGGACGCCGCTGAATGCTCGGGTCGTGAAGCGGCTGCAGGGCGACGGGTACCGCGTCGAGAATGTGATCTTCGAAAGCCGACCTCAGCATCATGTCACGGCGAATCTGTATCTGCCCGAAGGCGATGGCCCGTTTCCCGGTGTCATCGTCCCCTGCGGGCACAGTCACAACGGCAAGGCGGCCGACGGCTATCAGCGAGTGTCGATTCTGCTCGCGAAGCACGGCATGGCAGCGTTGTGTTACGATCCGATCGGGCAAGGTGAGCGGTATCAGATGCTCGACTTCGAGCGTGATCACGAGCACTTCGAGCAGGTGTCGTATCCGCTGCCCGTGCCGCATCCGCGTGTGCAGTTTCTCTGCACGACCGAGCACACGACGATGGGCATCGGTTGCATTCTGCTGGGAACGAACGTCGCTCAGTACCGCATCTGGGACGGGATGCGGGCGATCGATTACCTGCAAAGCCGCGATGACATCATCGCCGACCGGATCGGCTGCACGGGCAACTCGGGCGGCGGCACACTGACGGCCTACCTGATGGCACTCGACGACCGCATCCTCGCGGCGGCTCCCGTCTGCTACCTCACGACGTTTCAGAAGTTAATCGACACGAAGGGGCCGCAGGACGCCGAACAGAATATCTTCGGCCAGATCGCGTTCGGCATGGACGAGCCGGATTACGTGATGATGCGGGCGCCGAAGCCGACGCTGATCTGTGCCGGGCGTCGCGACGCGACGTTTGATATCGACGGAACCTGGGATCTGTTTCGGCAGGCGAAGATGTTCTACTCGCGGCTGAGGTTTCCCGAACGCGTCGACATCAACGACGCCGACGTGCCGCACGGCTTCTATCTGCAGCAACGGGAAGCGGCAGCGCGCTTCCTGCATCGCTGGCTGGTGGGATCGGACAAGGTCATTCAGGAAGTCGATCCCGCGACGCTGCCTGACCCGATTACCGATCAGCAGTTGCGCGAACTGGGGAAAGGCGACTGGACTCAGGAAGAGCTGTACTGTACGCCGGACGGCCAGACGCTGCTGATGGACGGTGAGAAGTCGGTGTTTCAGCTCAATGGGGAACTAGCTCAGAGGCTGAAGGCCGAGCGGACGCCACGCTGGAAGGCGATGAGTGAATCCGAACGTCGCAACGTGATTCGATCATCCATCGGGGCGAGACCGGATTCGGAGTTGCCGAAGCCGGTCGTGAAACAGGTCGACACAATCCGTCGAGAAGGGCTGACGATTTACCAGTTGATTCTTCAGCAGGGATCGCTGGTCCCGATGGCAGCGTCGGTCCTTGTTCCAGACAACGCCAATGGCGACGTGTGTCTCTATCTGCATGGTGTCGGCCTGAACGAGGACACGGGGGCGGGGGAACCGATCGCAAGTCGCGTCAACGCAGGGCAGATTGTGATCTCGGCCGAACTGACCGGAATCGGGTTCACGGAAACGGGACGGGACGGAAAGGACTGGGCTCGCGGGAAGTTCGGCCCCGACCTGCAGGAGACGCTGATGGCGTACCTGCTGGGCCGGTCCTACGTGGGGATGCGTGCTGAGGACGTTTCGCTCTGGTCACGGGCACTTGCCGATTACGCACCAGTCAGGGACGCGAAGCCGCAGCGTCTGTATCTCGTAGCGACCGGCGAAGCGGCGATCCCGGCGCTGCACGCGCTTGCGCTTCAGTCAGGTGACGCGCCGCAGTTTTCGACAGTCACGCTGCGCGGGATGGTGCCGTCCTGGGAGCACGTCGTGGCGGCTCCCGAGCACACAAACCAGCTCGTTAATGCCGTCCACGGAGCACTGCGTCATTACGACCTGCCGGATCTGATCGACATGGTCGGTCGCGAGCGGGTCGTGATCGAGGAACCGGTTGATCCGCTCGGCAATCTGCTTGCAGGTGATCCCAACTCAGTAAAGAAGCAGCCATGAGCGACGGTCAGCAGGTGTGGATGGACAACGGATCGTCGCGTCGGCGGTTTCTGGCGACCTGTGGTCTCGCGGCTGGCGCTGCGTTCCTCACGCCGAAGCCGTCGAACGCGGAGGCTCCACTGACCGACAACTCGTTCGGATTCAACCGTTACTCGGACCTACTCGACGCGATTCGCAAACGCGGTCACGAGTGGCGAACGCTGGGGCATTGCCCGGATGGCTCACCGGTTGTCGCCGTCAAAGCCGGCGGGGAGAAGCTCCCGGCGATCCTGATCAGTGCGGGTGCGCACTCGACGGAACATGCCGGTGTCGTCGCCGCCGTCGAACTGATTGACGAGCTGCGGACAGACCACGCGGTTTATGTGATCCCGTGCCGCGATCCGATGGGACTGCAGGGCTTTCGGCATGTGCTCAGTTTCGGGCTGGGGGAGGAACTGGCGATTGCGGGCATCGACGAAGTCGAGCCGCTGCTGCGCAGCAAGGGCGAAGTCCTGTATGACGCGGATGGCCGCCTGCTGGTCCTGATCGGCGATTACGGTTACGCGAATACCAGTTTCAATCGGCGCGAGTACGACGGAGCGGCGTTCCTGGAACCGTTGAAGGGACGTCGGATGTGGTTTCCGTCGAGCCGCACGGATCAGCCGGGAGCAGCACCGCTGCAGCGAGCTTACACGCAGATCGTGACGCCAAAGGGCGAAGTGCTGCACCTGAACCGGTTTCATGATACGCCGTGGGCTCCGGTCGAAGTGCGTTGCATCCTCAAGCTGATGGCTGAGGTCAAGCCGCGGCTGGTGTTCGATCTGCACGAGTACGGTGGCGACGATTTCTGGATGTCCGCTCGGCGGCAGCAGACGGACGACGACGAACTCTGGGAACTGCGGATGGCTCGCGAGGCGGTCGAAGCCGTCAAAGGAATCGGAGCCACGTTTCCAGATGCCGGTTACAGTCCTGGTTCGTTCTTCAAGGAGCTGGAGCCGGGAGCTTACTGGCTTGATCCCTCACAGCGTGGTGAGGGATTGAATCTCGTTGATTTCGCCGCGCGGCATTACGGCCCAGGCTTCACCATCGAAACCGGAATGCGGCAGGACTTCGCAAAACGGCTGACAATGCACAGGACGGTGGTGCAGACAGCGGTGCAGCTCTTCGAGGAACGTTTTCGGGCCGCGTGACGGTCGCGGAGTCGCCGAAACGCTGGTCACGTGGCGCAGGTATTCAGGCTGTCAATTACCTGAATGCGGCATGGGGCTCAGTCTTGAACAGAAGGGAACGAAACGATTTGATCGAGGTACTGCGTTAACTTCGTTCCCTGCTGTTTGAAATCGATCGTCGGGCGGTGGAGCCCGGAAGCGAATGCAAGGCAGGATGCCTGTCCCACGTTGTGGCAACGGGCAGGTCGGCAGACTGAGGAACCAGAATGCGAATCGCGATTGGTGGTATCTCGCACGAAACGAGCAGCTTTGCTCCGGGGCGGACGACGATTGCGGACTTCGTGTCCGGCTTCGGGTTGTTTCGCGGGCAGGAAGTTATTGATCGCTTTCGCGGATCCAACACCTGCACCGGCGGCTTTCTCGACGGTGCGAACGAGCATGGTTATGAGCCCGTCCCGCTGCTGTGGGCGTTTGCGTATCCGAGCGGCCTGATTGAGCGGGCGGATTACGAAGCTCTCAAAGGCGAACTGCTGCACCGTCTGGCTCAGGCTGAGGAGGTCGGAGGTCCGGTCGATGGAGTGCTGCTTGATCTGCACGGCGCGATGGTCATCGACGGGATTGACGACGGCGACGGTGATCTTGTCATGGCGGTCCGCGAGGCGATTGGACCGGACCGGCCGCTGATCACGACTTACGACCTGCACGGCAATCACACACTGGCGCGAGTCAACGCGGCTGACGCGATCATCGGCTTCGACACGTTTCCGCATATCGATATGGCCGAGCGCGGGCGCGAAGCAGCAGCGCTGATTGTGCGGACGCTGCGCGGCGAAATCCGTCCGGTGGGCGCGATCCATCAGTTGCCGCTGTTCTGGGGCACGCGCACTCAGGTGACGGCTCATCCGCCAATGGACGACGTAATGCGCCGCGTCCACGCGCTCGAAACGCGGCCGGGAATTCTGTCGGTGACTCTGGCGACGGGCTTTCCGTGGTCGGATGTGCCGGATGTGGGAACGTCGGTGACTGTGATTGCTGACGGCGACTGCGAACTGGCTCAGGCAACGGCCGATGAATTCGCCGCCTGGCTGGGGGAAAACCGCAGGCAGTGGTACTCGCCGCCGATGAGCGTGCGGGACGCGCTGGCGGCTGGCGAGGCAGCCGGGCGCTACCCGATCATGCTCGCAGACCACGCGGACAATACGGGCGGCGGTTCGCCGGGAGATTCGACTGAAGTGCTGCGGACGTTTCTGGAACTCGACCTGCAGGACGCGCTGCTGCTGTATCTGGTCGATCCGGCGGCGGCTCAGCAGGCACATCAGGCCGGCGTCGGCAACTCGATCGAGGTTTCGCTCGGCGGGCATTCGGATCCCGCGCAGGGTGAACCGGTCGACTGTGTGGCGGAAGTCGTCGCGCTCTCGGACGGAGCGTTCAAATACGACGGTCCGATGTGGGGCGGGCTGACCGGAAACATGGGCACGTCGGCCTGGCTGCGGATCGGCGGTGTCAACGTCGTTGTCGTGACGGCTCGCGAACAGCCTGTCTGCCCGGCGTTTGCGCGGACACTTGGCATCGACTGTTCGGCCATGAGATACATCTGCGTGAAATCGGCGGCGCACTTCCGGGCGGCCTTTGAGCCCATTGCCGGATCGATCTTCAACGTTGACGCGGCGGCGATTCACACGCACGATTTTTCGCGACTGAAGTATTCGCGACGAACGCGGCCTGTATTTCCAGTGGAGTTGCCGTGAGCGTACGTTCGACTCAGGACGTGACGGATTGAGCGGGTCAGATTTGAGGAACCTTCATGCTTCGCGTACTTGGATCACCCAGAAAGCTGTGTCACGGCGTTTCGCGGCGCGAGTTTCTGCACGCGGGCAGTCTGGGAATGGGCGGGCTGAGTCTGTCGACCCTGCTGGCCACTGAGTCTGCTCAGGCCGCGGGCGACGGCTTTGGCCGGGCGAAGAACTGTATCGTGCTCTTTCTGTACGGATCGCCGAGTCAGCTTGAGACGTTCGATATGAAGCCTCAGGCTCCCGTCGAGATTCGCGGGACGATGGAGCCGATCCCGTCGACGATTCCCGGTTTGCCGGTCTGCGAGCTGCTTCCTCACACGTCGCAGATCATGGACCGGACGACGGTGGTTCGGTCGATGACGCACGACTACCCCATTCATGGCGTCGCGTATGCGATGACCGGGATTCCGATCATTGATGTCGCGATGGAGCTGAATCCGCGCGACCCGCGGCATCATCCCTGGTTCGGCTCAGTCGTCGAATACCTCGACCGGCAGCAGGGCACCAGCCGGTCGGACTTCGTGCAGAACGTCGCTTTGCCGTTTCACTTCAGCAGCAAACGCAGTGATCAGCCGTTTCGCGCCGGTCCGTACGGGGCATTTCTGGGAGCTGGTTTCAACCCGACCTGGACCGAATTCGTCGGCGACGGCACGATCCACATTCACAAGGAACGAGCCGGCGGTCAGTTTTCGTTTGACGGCCCGGAACCATATCTCGGCACGACGAAGGACAGCCACTTCCGTATCGCGTCGACGGCTCCGCTGCCGAACGTGACGACCGACCGACTGGACCGGCGGCGGTCGCTGCTCTCGCAGTTTGATTCCGCACGGCGCGATCTCGATCAAACGTCGGCGGGCAGTTCGCTGGGCAAGTTTCAGGACATGGCGTTTTCTCTGGTCGGCTCGCCGGAAGTCGCTCAAGCGCTCGATGTGCGTAACGAGCCGGAATCGATCCGCGAGCTGTACGGTCACACGCTGTTCGGTCAGGGGTGCCTGGCAGCACGGCGGATGATTGAAGCGGGGACGCGGCTGGCGTCCGTCTTCTGGGACGAGTACGGACTCGCGGGCGACGCCTGGGACACGCACGTGGACCATTTCCCGCGAATGAAGGATCAGTTGCTGCCGCCGTTCGACCGTGCTTTCTCCGGGCTGATCCTCGATCTCGAACAGCGCGGGATGCTTGATGACACGCTGGTGGTCTGTCTGAGCGAACACGGTCGTACGCCGAAGATCAACAAAGCGGCCAACGGTGGTCGCGATCACTGGTCGAAGGCGTATTCGGCGATCTTCGCCGGTGGCGGTGTGGCTCGCGGCAACGTGGTCGGTTCGACCGATGCGCAGGCCGGCGAAGTTGTTTCGCGACCGGTCTCGCCGAAGGACGCCCTGGCGACGATGTACCACCTGCTGGGGATCGATCCGCACTCGACGATTCCCGATCGCACCGGCCGCGCCATCACGCTGGTTCCGGACTCGGCGAGCGTTGTCCGCGAGATGCTGGCGTAGGTTCGTCCTGAACGGTCTCGGGTCGTGCCGCGTTTTCTCAGCCGCTTTGTACCGCTTCGCGGTTCTGCACGATCGCTTGGTTGCTGACGTCGGAACGGCCTGCCATCCTGCGCGGGCTTCGGCAAGTTTGTTCCGTATCTCTCGAATCAGCGACCTGCCATGCCTGCGAAACTCCGACTGACCGCTCTGCTGCTTCTCGTATCTGCCTGCTGTGCCGCGTCGACTTCGACGGCGGCAAAGAACGAAGCGAAACCGCCCAACATCGTCGTCTTTCTCGTCGACGATATGGGCGTCATGGATACCTCGGTGCCGTTTCTGACGGACGAGGCCGGGAAGCCGAAGCGGTATCCGCTCAACGATTACTACCGGACGCCGGGCATGGAGCGGCTGGCGGCTCGCGGCGTTCGGTTTAACAACTTTTACGCGATGAGTGTCTGCTCGCCGACGCGCGTGTCGATCATGACCGGGCAGAACGCGGCGCGGCACCACACGACAAACTGGATCAATCCGCGGTCGAATAATCGAGGACCGCTCGGACCACTGGACTGGAACTGGGAAGGTCTGACGAAGGCCGATGTCACGCTGCCACGGTTACTCGAAGGCGCAGGCTACCGGACGATTCACGTGGGCAAGGGCCACTTTGGTGCGGACGGCTTCGAGGGTGCCGAGCCGCTGAATCTGGGCTTCGACGTCAACGTCGCCGGAGCCTCGTTCGGCGCGCCGGGCAGTTACTACGCGTCGCAGAAGTTCGGTCGCGGTACGAAGCGGGCACACCACGCGGTGCCGCATCTGGAGAAGTACTACGACACGGACACCTTCCTGACCGAAGCGCTGACGATCGAAGCGAAGTCACGCGTGGATGACGCCGTCGAGGCGGGCAAGCCGTTTTACCTCTACTTCGCGCATTACGCCGTTCATGCGCCGTTCGATTCGGATCCGCGGTTCGCGGATCACTACAAGGACTCGGGTAAGCCTGCACCGGCTCAGGCGTTCGCGACGCTGATCGAGGGCATGGACAAGTCGCTGGGCGACATGCTCGACCACCTCGACAAGCTGGGCGTCGCAGATAACACGCTGGTGTTCTTCCTCGGCGATAATGGCTCGGACGCACCGCTCGGCCATCAGCACGAAGTCGCGTGTGCGGCGCCGCTGCGAGGGAAGAAGGGCGCTCATTACGAAGGCGGGATGCGTGTTCCGTTCATTGCAGCCTGGGCGAAGGCGGACGGGAATAACCCGCATCAGCAGCGTCTGCCGATCGCCGCGGGCACTGTCCAGCCGCAACTGGGCGCCGTTTATGACCTGTTCCCGACGATTCTCGGGCTGACCGGTGTGGAGGCTCCGAGTGACCACGTGGTTGATGGCCGACCGCTCGATTCGCTGTTGACTGCAAAGGCTGATTCATCGCGTGATGAAACATTTCTGATGAACTACCCGCACGCTCCGCACCGCAGCGACTATTTCACGGTCTATCGCAACGGTGACTGGAAGGTCATTTATCACTTCTATCCGTCGCCGCAGTCAGAGGGTTCGCACTATCAGCTTTTCAACCTGGCGGATGATCCGTTTGAGCAGAAGAACCTGGCAGAGACTGAGCCGGCTCGGCTGAAGTCGATGATGAAAGGTCTGATCGCGGAGATGGATCGTCATCACGCGCAGACGCCCGTCGACAAGGCTGACGGTAAGACCCCGCTGAAACCGCAACTGCCCTGAGGAGAATGACGATGCGTGAGTGTTTTCGATCTGGCCGGGCTTCGATGGTTGTGGCCGTGCTGAGTTGGCTGCTGGCGGCCTCATTTGCCGGGAAGCTGGTCTGCGCGGACGAGCCTGTCGCTCTGCCCGCGGGGCAGCGTGTGTTTTACACGGGGCACAGTTTCCACATGTTTGTGCCGGCGCATGTCGAGAAGATCGTCGCGGCGGCAGGCATCCAGGGTCATAAGCTCGTTGGGACTCAGGGCATCGGCGGTTCCCGGGTTCACCAGCACTGGGATCTGGAAGACGCGAAGAACAAAGCCAAAGCGGCGCTGAAAACCGGCGAGGTCGACGTCTTCACGATGGCCGCTCATGTCGACATCCCTGACCGAGGCATCACGAATTTCACCGAACTGGGCCTGGAACACAATCCGAAGCTGCGGCTGCTGGTGCAGGCATCCTGGTACCCGTTTGACGTGCCGTCGCCGGAACATCGGATTCGCAACAACGCTCAGCGCGACAGCATGAAGATCGAAGACCTGCAGGCGGCCGTGGACGAATGGCGGAAGAAGCTGGAAGCCCAGGCCGACGATCTGAATCAGCAGCATGGCCACAAGGCCGTCTTCGTCGTTCCGGTCGGCGACGCCGTCATCAGGCTGCGGTCGATGGTGGTCGCCGGCCAGTTTCCCGGTGTGACGTCGCAGTCGGAGCTGTTCCGGGATCCGATTGGCCACGTTGGCCCGATCGCCCAGGCCCTGGCCGCGTACTGCAACTTCGTGGCGATCTACCGAATGAACCCCCAAGGGCTGAAGGTCGAGTTCAACGGCGTCACGGACGAGCAGCAGACGATCCTGCAGAAGATCGCCTGGGAAACCGTATCACCCTACCCGTGGGCTGGAGCGAAATCTGATCAGCAATGACTAGTGCCAATGTCAGTGCAATGAACATTGATGCTTCTGCTTCAATTGTTCTGATGGTTCCAGTTCGGCGGAAGCTGATATCAGCAGGCAGGCGCTGGGAGAACAGATCGGCGTAGACAGTTGCTTGTATTGGGTATGTATTTATGGACACAGAGTTCGTATGTTTCATCTATGTAATCTGGTTTCAATTCGCGGGAGTCGATGGTTCTCATTCTTGACAAACCGGAATCCCTGCAGATACTGCATCGCATCAACTCATGCTCATGCCATTCTGGCTATCGCAATTCGATTCTCTTTTCTCACTTCTCAGTATTCGGGAGAACGTCCTATGCGCACACAGAAACCTTCGAGGCGAGCCTTCACGCTGATTGAGCTGCTCGTCGTGATTGCGATCATCGCAATCCTGGTGGCCTTGCTGCTGCCTGCTGTCCAGAGTGCCCGCGAGGCTGCTCGTCGTTCCCAGTGCCGGAACAACCTGAAGCAGATCGGTATTGCGCTGCATACCTACCACGAACGGGCAGGCGCCTTTCCTCAGGATGTGATCTGGATCGACAGAACCACCGAGGCGAATAAAGCACCGCTCAACTACACGTGGATTGCCATGATCCTGCCGGAACTGGATCAGGCGGCACTTTACGCCCAGATCAATTTCAATGTGCAGGGATACAATCAGGTCGTTGAAGGTAAGCCGCTTCAGGAGTACATGTTTCCTGTGCTGACTTGCCCGACGTCACCGGGCTATGGCTCGCCTGCCAGGAATCACGGGTGTGGCTGGACATGTTACGCGGGCGCTTCTGGCTGGGACGAATACCATCTCCGATTCGACCAGCACGCGGGCATTTTTGCGACGAATATCATGACCAGAATGAAAGACATTACTGACGGAGTGTCGAATACCATCATGGTCGGAGAAGTTGACTCTCACGGATATACTGCTGGTGGGCGACTTGGTGATCAGCCTAACAAACGGCTGCGTATCGGGAATGAAGGAGTCAATCGCGCCGTTCTCGTGGCGCCTGCAACGTGGGGTGATCGCGGTAAAAAAAGCTGGGATGCTGCGAATCCTGCGAACAACATCTGGCTCAACAACGCCGGCGGTAACTTTCAGGCCCCCTATGTGAAGTCGCCCACGTATGTGGATCACTATGCAATGAATGCGGAGTGGCCAGGAGCTGCCAGCCAGCATCCAGGAGGAGCACACTTTCTGCTGGCCGATGGTGCCGTGCGTTTCATTTCCGAAGGCATTCTGCACCATGTGAGTTCGTCCGATGGCAGGCTCAGTGTGTGGGTGTCATTGAATTCCAAGGCGGCAGGGCCGTATGAGAACCTTGGCGTCACTGACTTCTAGTCAGAACTGCGCTATGTGCCAGGCCGCTTCCTGACGGATGAGATTTACTCAGGTGTGTCGCAGGAATCGCTGGACGACGTGCCTTTCGCAAGCCCTCCAGTTTCAACCAGCCTCGCGCGGACGAGGCTGGTTGAAACCGATTTCCGTCGAGCCACAGGCCGTTGATGGCAGGGGCTGTTCGGCTGGTATGCGGCACCCCTCTCCTTGGATTCTGTGTTTGATCGATTCCTGTGTGTGGTCATTGAAATTGAAAATAGGTGCCGAAACGATGAATCGACAATGCCTGTTGCGGCTGGCGTTAGCTGTGTGTCTGGTGATCAATGTGGCAGGTTGTGGAGGAGGTCGGCCATCTGCAAAGTCGATTTCTGTCGATGGGACGCTGACAATTGACGGAAAGCCGTTTGGACCAGCCGCGATCACGTTCAAGAAAATCAGCGACGAGAAGGCTGTTGGTCTGGAGGCCGAAGCTGACGCTCAGGGGAAATTCAATGCTCTCTTTTTCAGTGCAGCAGGCGAGGCACCAGAGGGACTTTACCAGGTGGCTGTGACTAGCGATCCGGCCAATATGGATCTGCTCGAAGTTCCAAAACTCAAGTCGTTTGAAGTCGACATCGCGTCAAGCGGTGGTAGCCCATTGAAGCTTGATTTGACGATGTTGTCCGACGGATCCGGTAAAACTTCTGCGGGTCCGGATCCAAATGCCGCAGCAGGAGCTGATGCAGGTATGGCTCCAGCCAGTGCTGATCCAGCTCTCTGAATTCTGCAGTCTGTTTACTGCGACAGATGCCGGGAAATGAAGGCCGCGACCTGCGTTCCGAGCAGTTCGCGGCCTTTCGGCGCCAGGTGGACGCCATCGTCGCCAATCAGTGATTCCGTCGTCAGTGGCGACTCCGGTTTCGCCAGTGTTGCGTGCAGGTCGTTGATGGGAACTTTCAGGTCGCTCATCACGCGTGTCGCGATGGTGTTGTACTGAGCGACGCTTTCGCCCAGCAGGACATAGTCGCGGCCTTTTCGTGCGTTGCCCGCGCGGTCGTTCAGGATCGGCGTTGTTGTTGCGAACACAACGAGAGCGCCGGTTTCGTCGCGGATGCGTGTGACGATCGCCCGCAGGTTGGTCTCGTACTGCTGCGGCGACACCTGGAACCTGCCGGTTTCCGTGAACTTCTTCGTGTCGTGGATGCCACAGTTGAAGTGGACGATGTCCGGCTGCTCGCGAATGACCCACCCGTCCAGGTGCGTGAGCACGTTGCTGCTGTCGCCGCCGTTGGCCTTTGGGCTGACGATGACGGCCTTGCCTGCGAGATGTTTGCCGACAGCTTCCGCGTAACTCAAACGAATCGAGTCGCCAACGAGGACGACTTTCGGCAGGCGATCCCCGTCGGTAGGTGTCTGATCCTGAGCGAACGCAAGCGCAGGACCAAAGACGATCAAGCCGGCGAGGGCCAGCAGCAGGGCAACACGTTTCATCAGGCGAACTCCTTTCGCGGGAATGACTGCGTCGGTTTCTGGCGAATCGAGTGCAATTCCGCCAGTGATCCTCTGGGGTGATTGCTCGAAAGCCAGTCACGGCTTCCCAGTCGGCCCATCAGGTCAGCGATGCCGACGATGAAAGTCGAAGCCGAGGTCGAGGTTGGTGACCGAGTGGGTCAGGGCTCCGATGCTGATGCGGTCGACGCCGGTTTCGGCAATCGTTCGCACGGTTTCCAGAGTGACGCCGCCACTGGCTTCGAGCTGGATCTGCGGGGCTCGTTCGTTGCGGAGGGCGACGGCCTCGCGTAGCTGGTCCGGCGGCATATTGTCGAGCAGAACGATGTCAGGCCGGCCTTCAATAACGTCGCGGAGCTGCGCGAGCGTGTCGACTTCGACTTCGATCGAGATGCCTTCCGGTGAGCGGGAACGTGCCTGTCGAATCGCTTCGGCCAGCGACGAGTTGCCGATCTGCTGCGACCAGGCGGCCAGGTGGTTGTCCTTAATGAGCACGCCATCGTAGAGGCCCATCCGGTGATTCGTGCCACCGCCGCAGCGCACCGCGTACTTCGCGAGAATCCGCCAGCCGGGCAGCGTTTTGCGGGTATCGAGGATTGTTGCGTTCGTCCCAGTGACTTCAGCGGCAAAGCGACCCGTCTGCGTGGCGATACCGCTCAGATAGCCCAGAAAGTTGAGCACCGTCCGTTCGCCGATCAGCAGGGCATCGAGCGGACCGATCGCTCGCGCGACGATCTGGTCGGGTTCGATCGCCGAACCGTCGGCGACTTCGGTTGTCCAGACGGCGGCGCGCGTCGGCCCCATCCGTTCGGCCAGTTGTTGAAAGACCAGCTCGCCAATGGGCAGGCCGGCGACGATGCCGGGCTCGCGCGTCCGCACGTGGATTTCGGCAAAGTCATCGTCGCTGACCATTGCCGCGCAGGTGAGGTCCGTGCCGTCGGCGAGGTCTTCGTCGAGAGCCGCTTCGACGAGTGGCAATGCGGCGGCCAGTTCGCGTTTACTGAAGACGGAGGAGGGGACGGTCACGGTCAGTCTTTCGGAGTGGGGAAAGTCAAAGTGCTCGGGTCCCGGAAGTATTTCGAGACACGTCGCCATGAACAACAACGAGGATGTTCTCGGTCGCGCCGTTCCGCTACCTGGGCGGGATGGCGGATCTCTCGAACGTGCGCCAGAATCGCGATGGTTGGTGCTTCTCAAACGCGCCGATGAAGCAGGACGCCGGAGACAGGAGCTTTCGCATGGCGGATCACGTTCTGGCACTCGATCAGGGGACGACTTCGAGTCGGTCGATCGTGTTCTCACAGGATGGCCGCGTGGTAGCGCAGGCGCAGCAGGAGTTCCCGCAGATCTTTCCGCAGCCAGGGCACGTCGAGCATGATCCCGAGGCCATCTGGACTTCGCAGCTCGCGACGGCGAAGCAGGCGATCGAACGGTCGGGCCTCGACGTGTCTCAGATGGCCGGACTGGGGATCACGAATCAGCGCGAGACGACGATTCTCTGGGAACGCGACACCGGAAAGCCGGTGGCCAACGCCATTGTGTGGCAGAGCCGCGTGTCGGCTCCAATCTGCGAGCAGCTCAAGGCGAATGGACTGGAAGACGAGTTTCGCAAACGGACTGGGCTGGTTGTCGATGCGTACTTCTCCGGAACGAAGATCAGGCACCTGCTGGATTCAATCGACGGGCTGCGGGCTCGCGCCGAACGCGGTGGGATTCTTTTCGGGACGGTTGACTCGTTTCTCGCCTGGCGACTGTCCGGCGGACGCGTTCACGTGACTGATGTCAGCAACGCCAGCCGGACATTGCTGTTCAATATCCACTCGCGTCAGTGGGATGACGATCTGCTGCAGATGCTGGACGTCCCGCGCGCGATGCTTCCTGAGGTGCGGTCGTCGAGTGAGGTTTACGGAGTGACGGACGCGTCACTGTTCGGGGCGGCAATTCCGATTGCCGGGATCGCGGGCGACCAGCAGGCGGCGACGTTCGGGCAAGGCTGCTTTGCTGCCGGGCAGGCGAAGAATACTTACGGGACCGGTTGCTTCCTGCTGCTGAATACGGGCAGCGAGCCGGTCGCTTCTCAGAACGGACTGCTGACGACGATCGGCTGGCAGCTCGGCGACAAGGTGACTTATTGTCTCGAAGGTTCGGTCTTTGTGGCGGGGGCCGTCGTGCAATGGCTGCGGGACGGGCTGGGGCTGATCGAGAACTCTGCGGACGTTGAAGGTCTTGCCCGGCAGGTTGAGTCGACGGACGGCGTCTATTTCGTGCCGGCATTTACGGGACTCGGCGCGCCGTACTGGAACTCCGACGCGCGCGGCGCGATTGTCGGTTTGACGCGAGGCACGACGCGGGCTCATCTCGCGCGAGCAGCGCTCGAATCGATCGCCTGGCAGACGCGCGACGTGCTGGAAGCCATGCAGCAGGACAGCGGTCAGCCGCTCGATGTGCTGCGCGTCGACGGTGGAGCGACGGTGAATTCGCTGCTGATGCAGTTTCAGGCGGACGTGCTCGGCGTCCCGGTTCAGCGGCCGGTTGTCCAGGAAACGACGGCTCTTGGAGCGGCTTACCTTGCGGGACTGGCGACGGGTGTCTGGAATGATCCATCGGACGTGACGGCCAACTGGCAGCTCGATGAGGAATTTGTGCCGTCACCCGATCAGTCAGCGTCGGCTGTCCGTTACGAGGAATGGAAGCACGCCGTTCGGCAGTGCATGGCGTAAGCCGCGGTGAACGACCCCGTCCAGGCAGGGATTCCAGGCGGGCATTCTGAGTGGCAGCCTCAGCCGAGCGTCTTCAGCACTCGAGCTGTCTCCTCGGCCGCGGGTGCTGGTGTGAACGCGGTCGTGGCAATGCCGGAGACGACTTTCGTGATGTTGTGGTCGACCGTTCCGGTCTGACTCCAGACCGTGCCGTCGGCGGTTGTGATGTAGACCGAGAACGTGTGATGGCCGGTGCCGGGGCGTTCGCCGATGACGTGCAGGATGCTGCGTCGACCGGGCAGTCCGGAGAACAGCGTCTCGCCGATCCGATAGCCGGCTCTCACGCGGCCGGATGTGACGACAAGATGTTCCGGCGCCGTGCTGCGTCCCGCCAGTTGCAGGTGATCACGCAGACGCTGCAGGAATGGAAGCAACTGCCCGGGATTGCCGGTTGCCAGAGCATTCAGACCATCGGAGACAACGATCTGAACGTCGTACTGTCCAGCGTGCTGCTGTTTCAGGCTCCGCAGCGACTGCAGTGAAATCCCGGCCAGACGCTCACCAGTTTCCGGATGCAGAATGTAGTCCGTCCGGTCGTTTGACTGCGTGTGCAGCTTCTTGACACCGGGGATGGAGTCGACGAAGTCAGCGTCGAGTTCTGCCCAGATCGATTTCTTCGCATCGACATAAATCCGCGAGATGTCCGCCTGAGTCTGCGGCGGCAGATCCCAGACGCGACCGCCATGACCTTCGACCAGAAACACACCACGGCTTCGCACGGTGGCAATCTGAGATCGCCCTTCGTCGAGAATTGCCTCGTCGCTGCGCGAGTCGTTGCGGCGGCGTCGATACTGCAGATAAATCCACAGCGGATCTCCGAAATGCGCGGTCGGCATTCCAGCTTCGTCGATCACTTCCAGCCGCTGAAAGAACTGCCACATCGCGTCGTTGACGCGGTAACCGAATTTCTCACGCAACCGCACGTGATCCTGAAAGCCGGTTGTCAGGTAGCCGAGCATAGGGTCGATTTTCGTCGGCAGGGCCATCAGGTACGCAGGGTTCGCGGGCATGATCTGATCGAGGCACCAGTCGAGGTCGTCGAGTGAGACGTCCATGTGCAGCGTCGAGCAGACATCGAGGCCGATCGTCAGTCCGTGCAGTTTTCCCATGACGATATCTTCGAGGCAGCAGCGCACGAGTTGCTCACGCGAGCGAAAGACCTCCGGACCGATGAAGCCCGCGACGTCGTTGAGATGCACCCACGGCCGCCGATCTGAACCGATCCGCTGCTGTGCCGCCGCAACTCGCTGCGTCAGAGCGCGAGCGAAGCCGTACTTTCGCGACTCGTGCAGCACCATATCGACGCCGTGACTGTGTCCGTTCGTAAAGTCGGCTCCCTGTCCGGTCTCAAAGTACAGTCCGTACGGGCCGGTTCGCTGGTCTGCGTAACGCAGCATTTTGTCGACGCTGATGTCGAACGTGGCGTTGGCCGAGTCGCAGCCGGCGATGCTCTGAAACCAGAGCGCTGTGCTGGCCGGCCAGGTGCGTTCGACATCTGACTGCACGTCGATGTGAGCGAGTACGCAGTGCGGCAGCAGGTCGTCAATGCCGAACGTGACGAGCAGGTCGCGGAGCGTTTCCTCAATGGCCCGAACCGATCGCGGATCGCTCGACACCGGATTGTTTCCCAGCACGACGTCGCCCACCGCGTACGACCAGCCGTCGAGAACCTGCCAGAAGATGTCCTGCGTGTTGTCCGTCGGCGAGTTCGGCTGAATGCGGGCTCCCAGGTAGCCGCGTGCCCCGATTCTGCTGCCCGGCAGTGGATTGAAGACGTTCGCGCCGACGGCGATCAGTTCGTCGTTGCTCAGCAGCTTGACGACACAGCCGATGACGTCACTCGGCAGGCCGCTCATGACAGCTTTGAGCGACGCTTCACTCGATGTCAGCAGGAACTGCTTGAGTTCACCGAGCGTCAGTCGCGATGTCTCCGTGGCGGCGCTGCGATCAAAACTGCGTTGCAGGAGTTCGTACAGCTTGTCGTGAAACGGCGGTGTCGCGGAGATGTCTGCGATACGCGTCCGGCTCAGCAGAGTTCTGGCCCGCTGACGAGTGGTGTCGTCTGCAGCGGCAACGCCGATCGTTCGATCGCCTTCTTTGAACGGATTCGCGGCACCGAGAATCTGCTGATACAGCCGCTGATCGTCGCGTCCTTTCGTGCGACGGATGAAGCGGAAAATGTCGTCATCCGGGGCAGGCTGGGACAGCGTGACACCAGGAGTCGCAGCGGTTTGCGACTCTGAGCGAACCAGGCGGCCGAAGCTGAGTGACGAGGCACCGACAGCCGTTGATCTGAGGAAACTGCGGCGAGTGATCATGCCGTGGCTCCGTGCAGTCTGCGAAGTGGCGCGTGATCCGGTTCTGAGGCAGAGATCTGCAAGCGACAGATGATGACGAGACTCGGCCCGACTGGAAATGCCGGGCGATGCGCGGGGCTGCCGGTCTGGGCGGCAGACTATTCGTGAGACGCACGGCGGCGGCCGGGTGACCGGTATCGCTGCTGCCGTTCCGGGTGTGCTTGCCGAGTGAGGTTGCTCGCTTAAGAATCCGCCCGCGGCCTGGCTGGGCTGATCGGCCGCGGCAATGGATGCTGTCCGGATCAGCCTGCTGCAGAGACTGGCGATCGTCATGCCACTGATTCCGAGTAACGTGATTGAAGTGCGACGTGTTCGAGGGAAGGGACGCGGTGTGTTCGCTCGACGTCCGATCGCAGAGGGTGACGAGATCGAGCGGGCGCCGGTGCTGCTGGTGGCGGACGACTGCCTGTACGGGACGCCGCTGGCGGACTACGCCTTCGAGTGGTCGAAGGGGAAAGTCGCTTTGGCGCTGGGATACGGGTCGCTCTACAACCATTCGTACCAGCCCAACGCTCAATACTTTTACGGCGGCCCTCAGGTCAAAGTCTTTTACGCCATCCGTGACATCGCGGCCGGTGAGGAGATCACGATCAACTACAACTCGGAACCGACCGACCAGTCGCCCGTCTGGTTTGACGTCGTCGAGTAACCGCGGGTAGCAGTTCCGGACACCCGTCTCCATCCAATCTGAGGAGCCCCGCCATGAACGTTCTGGATCGCTTTCGTCTTGATGGCAGGACCCTGTTCATCACGGGCGGCAGTCGCGGGCTCGGACGCGAGATGGCTCTGGCGATTGCGAGCGCTGGAGCGGACGTTGCTCTCACTGGACGCGACGTGGAGAGTTTGAACCGGACGGCAGACGAGATCCGCGAACTTGGGCGAGTGGCGACGCCGATCGTTGCGGACATTGGAATTCCCGCCGACTGTGAACGCGCGTGTCGTGAGGCTCTGGAAACGGCGGGACCAATTGACATTCTGATCAACAATGTCGGAGGTCGCCGTGTGCCGACGCCGACGACTGAGATGCCGCTGGAAACCTGGCAGGAACTGATCGACCTCAACCTGACCAGCGTGTTTCTCTGCACGAAACTGATTGGCGGAGCGATGGTTGAGCGCGGCCAGGGCGGGCGGATCATCAATATCTCGTCGATTAACGGGCTCGTCGTGACGCCTGGAATCGGAGGCCGCAGTTACGAAACTTCGAAAGCCGCCGTGCTGCAGTTCACAAAAACGGCCGCTGTCGACTGGGCGCCCCGCGGAATCACGGTCAACGCAATCTGCCCCGGCGGCTTTATGACCGACCCGAACAAACGCTGGTCGCGCGAGAATCCAGGCTTGATTGAGTCGTTCAAGTCAAAGATTCCGATGGGTGACTTCGGTCAGCCGGAAGACCTCGGCCCGCTGGCCGTCTATCTGGCGAGCGATGCGGCCCGCTATGTGACCGGAGCAGCGATCGTCATCGACGGCGGATATACAGCGATCTGATGTTTTCCGCGTCGCTGTGGCAGTCGTGTTCGCCATGACGTCGAGCGTTTTTCAACGCTGTTACGGAAACGCCTTGTAGACGAATACCAGCAACGCGAGTCCGATCAGAAAACCAGCGGCCACCAGCGCAAGACTCGTCGGGCGAACCCATGCCGGGTAGACATCCCTGGCCTGGTCCATGACCCCATAAAACAGCCTCGGATCAACCAGGCCGGCGATGCCCAGCGTGACGAACAGAGTCCCGATGGCGGTCAGGAGTTTCAGGACACCGGGGAACTGTTCGATGAACTGATGATTTACCGCCAGGAAGACAGCCCCGACAATGAGAGCGAGCAGCGGATTGCGTCGCGTCGGATTCTGAATGTCGTATGTCGGGTCATAGTCAGTCATCCGATGGTTCCCGAAAAGAATCTCTCTTGTTTGCGCCTGTCGAGGTGACATCGCCCGCGACACAACTGCTGATGCCTCGATGCTCTCCGATCGCTGTGTCTGTCTCCACAGACAGCAGAGAACTGCTCTGCTTTTTACTGTCTGACAGAACGTCAATACCAGCCGTGTGCAGAGTCAGTTCCCTGAAACGTCTCGCGCACCGTCCGCCGTGCCGGATGGGCAGGCTTGAGCATTATCAGTCTGTTGTCGCCGCAGAAAGCTTTGCGGCCGATTCGCGCAGCGCCGCTGCCTGGTCCGGGCTTTCGTCTCCGAAGGCTTCCGTCCATGCCGCGGTCAAGTGTTGGACCCGAACTTCCAGATCATCCGCCATTCCGCTGACTTCCGTAACGAACCTGTCGAAGTCGGCTCCTGTTGCTGCGTGCATCTCGTTGACGCGTCGCAGGCCCTCGTCGTGCCGCAGCCGCAGCACTTTGACCTCCTCATGCAGCTCGCGAGCTTTCCCCGACGCGGCTTCCTTTGTCTGGAAGCCTGGAGCCACCAGCTTCAGCTCCAGTTGAGTCAGCTCGTTGCCAATGTGTTCGTACCGCTGGTGCAGTTCACGGCAGGTTTGTTCGAGCGTTGTCATGGCTTGCTCCTTTCTTCTTTTTTCACACGTCCAGTCATCCCTCTGCAGCAGTCGAGCGTTCCTGCTGCCTATGCCCACAACCCCCGCAGAAGCAACCCCTGTGCCGACTGACCATGCTGTTTCAGGGGCAACATTCAGCGGAGTGGAGTAACGGGTCGACTGGCGACTACTGCGTCAGTGCCGTCTCAATTTCACGCAATACGGCCTCTTCTGCACGAGAGACGTCGCCCAGATTCATGAATCCTCCCGCCGCTCGTGCGACATCGCGCGCCCGCGCCAGCAGTTCGTGCTTGAGTTGCACGCGTCGCTGCTCGTCGGCATTTCGCAGCACGGTGACGGCGTATTCACGCCACGCTTCGAGGGCCGCCTCTGAGGGACGATGATCCAGCCACGAACTCATCAGCCGCGCCGCTGCACTCTCTGCCGCAAAGCCCTGCTCACAGAGTGCCGCTTCGATGGCTCTACGTTCGTTGCCGTCAATCTCACCGTCGGCCCACGCGACCTGCGTCAGCGGGATCAGCCACAGGACCAGCAGATTCTCTGCAGTGAGGCCCATCTCAAGCAGTTCCTGCAGCAACTTCTGGTCTCGAATTCCTGTCTTTTCCGCGAGCTTTTCGAGATCGTCGTCGCCGTGAAGCTCTGCGCGGATCTGCGCCAGCAATTCGGCATCCACTTTGTGGAAAAAGGCGTCCTCAAGGGCTCGCTCACGATTGGAAAACGCACCTCGGTCAGAAAGACTGGTTGTCATGGCACCGGCTCCTGATATGAGGAAAAGTCATTCGGCACTGATGATTGCAAGCAATGTGCCAGATGATACCTACCCGCCGCAAGGATGCCGGGCACAGAACACAGCGGTCAGCGAGTCGTGGCTCGGCTATCTGCGGCGGGGTTCATCTTCTCAGAATGGCGAAGTAAGCTGAGTGACCCGCCATTTCCCAGCAGCCGAGAGGACTGCCATGCCTGCCTGCCTGCGATCCATTTTACCCCTGCGGTCGACACGTTGTGCCACCGCATTTGTGATCTGCTGTTTCGCCACAGCGAACGCCGCATGGTCTGCGGACGAGCCAGCGGAACTGATCGTCGAGCCTCAGCAGATCGAGCTGCACAGTCGGCTGGATCGCGTTCAGTTGCTCGCGTTGGGAACGGACGGGCGGGATGTGACGCGCGAAGTTGAGATCAGTTTTGAACCGGCAGGATTTGCCGAGATCGACGCTCGCGGTCGTGTGACGCCGTTGCGTGACGGTTCTGCGACGCTGACACTCAAACTTGGCGAGGCGACGGTGACTCGCCCGGTCGAGGTGTCCGGAACGGAAGCGGCGACGGTCAGTTTCAGCGAAGACGTTATCCCGGTGCTCAGCAAGGCCGGCTGCAATCAGGGAGCCTGTCACGCGTCACAGTACGGAAAGGGCGAGTTCAAGCTGTCGCTGTTCGGGTTCGCCCCCGAGCAGGATCATCCGCAGTTTGTCCGCGACTGGCAGCAGCGGCGTGTTTCGTTTGTCGCGCCGCCGGACAGCCTCATTCTGAAGAAAGCGACGATGGAGGTCGCTCACAGCGGCGGCAAGCGGTTTGCGAAGGACTCGTACGAGTACGCATTGCTGCTCGGCTGGCTGCAGGCCGGCGCGCCGGGGCCGGTCAAAGACCAACCGCACGTCGTCGGCATGACGGTGACTCCGGCCGAGCGGGTTTATTCGAGTGGCCAGACACAGCAGCTCCGCGTCGTGGCTGAGTACTCAGACGGGTCGGCGCGCGATGTTACGCATCGCGCTCTGTACGACAGCATGGGCGACGGCGTCGCGACGGTTGACGAGGCGGGGCTGATCACGGCTCACGATCCGGGGCAGGCCGCGATCATGGTGCGGTATCAGGGGCAGGCGAAGATCTCGATGGTGCTGCTGCCACGTGAGTCATCCGACGATCTGTCGAGCTTCGTCACTCAGAACTTCATCGACGAGAAAGTCAAAGAGCACTGGCTGCGGCTCGGTTTGGTGCCGTCAGAATTGTGCTCGGATCAGGTCTTCGTCCGTCGCGCGTTTCTCGATGCAATCGGTACGCTGCCATCGGCAGAGAAGGTTGAAGCGTTTCTGGCGTCAGACGCGCAGAACAAACGCGAGCAACTGGTCGACGAGCTGCTCGGCCTGACGGGCGATTCGAGTCGCGACATCTACGTCAATGAATGGTCAGCGTACTGGGCACTCAAGTGGGGCGATCTGCTGCGGAATAATCGCAACACGCTCGGGGACGGCGGCATGTGGGCGCTCTACAACTGGATGCGGGCGTCGCTGCGCGAGAACAGGCCGGTCGACAGATTCGTCCGTGAGATTATCACGGCACAGGGCTCGATCTACGCGAACGGTCCGGCGAACTACTACAAAGTCGCGACGTCGCCGGACGACCTTGCCGAGACGACGGCTCAGGTCTTTCTCGGCGTTCGCATGGCCTGCGCGAAGTGCCATCATCATCCATTCGAGGTTTACAGCCAGGCGGACTATTACGGACTGGCGGCGTTCTTCACGCGCGTCGGCACGAAGGGCAGCAGCGACTTCGGAGCCCTCGGCCGAGACACCGTCGTCATGCTGAAGAACTCCGGGTCCATCCGACATCCGCGGACAGGCCAGACGATGGAGCCGACGCCGTTGCTGGCTGATCCGGTCAGTCTCGATGGCGTGCGCGACCTGCGCCGGCCACTCGCGGACTGGATTACCTCGCCGGACAACCAACTGTTCTCACGGAACATTGTCAACCGCTTCTGGGGCTACTTCATGGGAGCAGGACTCGTCGAACCAATCGACGACATGCGGGCGACGAACCCGGCCTCGATTCCGAGTCTGCTCGACGCACTGGCCGCCGACTTTGTCGCCAGCGGATTCGACCTGCGGCATCTGCAGCGGCAGATCATGACCAGCCGCGTTTACCAGCTCAGCTCAACGCCGTGGCCGGAGAACGTCGCCGATACGCGGTCGTGCCTGCACTACAACGTGAAGCGGCTGCCCGCCGAGGTGCTGCTCGATGCGATTGACGACGCCTGCGGAACTCAGGAACGCTTCGCCGGCGTCCCGCTCGGCACGCGAGCGATCGAACTGCCGGACTCGAATTACTCGTCCTACTTCCTCGACACGACGGGTCGCCCGCAGCGAGTCGTCACCTGCGAATGCGAACGGACGAGCACGCCAAACCTTGCCGCGGTGCTGCACCTGGTGAACGGCGACACGATTCAGAAAAAGCTGTCAGACAAGGGCGGCCGACTCGCGAAACTCATTGCCGAAAAGAAAGCTTCCGCTGACGCCGTCCGGGAACTCTATCTCGCCACGTTCTGCCACCCACCGAGCGAATCCGAAACCGCCGCCGCCGTCGGCCTGATCGAGTCCGCCGAGTCGCCGCAACAGGGTCTGGAAGACGTCCTCTGGGCACTCCTCAACAGCCGCGAGTTTCTGTTCAATCACTGAGCCTTCCATGCGCATCGGAATCTTCGCCGACGTTCACGATCACCTCGACAACCTGCGTCGGGCCGTTGACCTCTTCAATGACGAGCAGGTCGAGCTGGTGCTGTTTGCTGGCGATCTCGTCTCGACGTTCGCTGTCCCGCCGTTGCGGAAGCTGAATTGCCCGTTCGTTGGCTGCTTTGGTGACAACGAGGGCAACAAGATCGGCCTGCTGGGCGGCATCAAGATCGTCGGTACGCTGGGCGAGCCACCGTTCTGCTACCGGGCGGCTGACGGGACGCGTTTCCTGCTGACGCACGCTCTGGCCTGGACGAAAGGCTGCGAGGGCGACTTCGACGTCCTCGTCTACTCGCACACCCACAAACCGAAGGTCTCGCGCGACGAGCAGGGCCGACTCAGCATCAACCCCGGAGAAACCAGCGGCTGGACCTACGGCAATCCGACTGTTGCGCTGCTGGACACCGCGACGATGGACGCGACAATCGTCCCGCTGAGCGTTGAGACTGGGGATGAATGTCTCACACGAAGGCACGAAGACACAAAGGTCTGAGATCGTCGGCCCCTCAATCTTTGTGCCTTCGTGCCTTTGTGTGAGGTTTTTCCGTACTCAGAGAGAGTCGTCGCGCTGGAATTTCCTCAGCGTGTCTGCGAGTCGCGTCACATCGTCCGTCGAGTTGTAAAGGTGTGCTGAGACGCGGATGAAGCGGTGGTCGCGCCAGCGGACGATGGGGGTTTCGATCTGGAAACCATCGCGGAGCGCGTCCTGCAGCGGGTCGCGTTTGCCGTGAGTAACCTCGACGTCGGAAGGTGGCATCGGCAGGGCGGTCATCGTGACACCAGCGGTCAGCGAAGAGTGAAACGGCGGCTCAAGCTGTGTCAGTTCGAGAACGCGTTGCCGCGCCAGGTCAACCAGCGAGGCCGCATGCGCGCGGTAGGCGTCGAGCGTTGATTGCTCGGCCGGTTCGCTGGCGACAAAGCCGGATGCCGGCGCGTCGAAGAATCTGATGGCGTCAGCGACGGACAGAAACGCGGCGGGGTTGCGGGTGCCCAGCCAGACGAATTCGTCCTTCCAGCTCGGCTGGCGTCCGCCGACGCTGCCGCCCCAGCTCACGATGGCCGGCTTCACTCGTTTCTGCTGGCGCGGGCTGACGTACAGAAAGCCGCTGCCGAACGGGGCGCTCAGCCATTTGTGGCAGCTTGCGGTGTAGAAGTCGCAGTCGATCCGGCGCAGATCGACCGGCAGCATAGCGATCGCGTGTGGTCCGTCGACGCAGGTGGCGATGCCGCGTTCGCGAGCGGCTCCGCAGATCGCTTCGACCGGGAGCTTCAATGCTGTTGGCGAAGTGACGTGGCTGACGACGAGCAGCTTTGTGCGGTCAGTCGTGGCAGCGAGAACCGCGTTGGTGATCAGTGAGGCAACGTCGTCCCCGCTGCTGCCATCTGGAAAGTCGGCGATGGTAACGGGCAGGGCGACGGTGACGACGCGCGCGCTCGCCGCCTGGCAGGCTCGCTTCCACAGTCGTGTGACGGCGCCGTATTCGTGATCGGTGACAAGGACCTCATCGCCCGGCGAAAGCTGCGTCGAGGCGACGACGATGTTCATTGCGAAGGTCGAGTTCTCGACGAAGACCAGGTTATTGCGACTGGTCCCGACGAAGTCTGCGAGCGTGGCTGTCGCATCGTCGAGTGCCGGTTCCATCTCGTCGAGAAAGAACTCCATCGGCTGCCGTTCGAGCTGCTCGGTCCAACGGTGAAAGGTGTCGCGAACCGGAGTGGGCGACGGGCCGAAGGAACCGTGATTGAGATACGTCACGTCGTCCGGCAGCGTCCAGTAGTCCCGCCAGGTCGAACATGCGTTTCGATCAGTCACTGCCAGAAGTTCCGGTCCAGAGTGCGGTAATTGATAGCTTCGCTGAGATGCTCGCTGCGAATTGTATCGGCGGCGTCGAGGTCCGCGATCGTGCGCGCGACGCGCAGAATACGATCGTGCGCCCGCGCGGAGAGCCCCATTTCCTCCATCGCGGTTTTAAGCAGGTTCTCAGCATCCGTCTCCAGTCGACAGTACCTGCGAATCTGGCGCGGTGACATCTTGCCGTTGACCATTGCGGGCTGGTCGGCGAACCGCCGCTGCTGGACCTCGCGGGCAACCTCGACACGTTCCCGCATCTGATCGCTGTTGGTTCCCTCGGTAGAGTCCTTCAGTTCACGAAACGGGACGGCCGGCACTTCCACGTGAATGTCGATGCGGTCGAGCATCGGGCCACTGATCCGGCCGATGTACCGTTCAATCTGCATCGGACTGCAGTTGCACTGCCGCTTCGGGTCGCCTCGATATCCGCACGGGCACGGGTTCATTGCGGAAACGAGCATCACATTGGCGGGGAACGTGACGCTGCCCATCGCACGGGAGATCGTGACGCAGTTTTCTTCCAGCGGCTGACGCATGACCTCCAGCGTGCGGCGATTGAACTCGGGCAGTTCGTCCAGAAAGAGAATGCCGTTGTGCGCGAGGCTCAGTTCACCTGGAGCCGGGTTGCTGCCGCCACCAACGAGTCCGGCTTCGCTGATCGTGTGATGCGGCGAGCGAAACGGCCGCTGAATCATCAGCGGGACGCCGCGTTCGAGCCGGCCGACAGCGCTCCAGATGCGCGTGGTTTCGAGGCTCTCCTCCGGATGCAGCCGCGGCAGGATTGTCGCCAGACGCCGGGCCAGCAGCGTCTTGCCTGTGCCTGGCGAGCCAAGCATCAGCAGATGGTGGCGTCCGGCGGCGGCGACGGTGACCGCACGTTTGGCGTTCTCCTGGCCTTTGACGTCTGAGTAGTCGATGTCGTACTGCCCGTGCGTCTCGACGGCCTGTTCCCAACTGAAGTCCAGCGGTGCGATCGGCACCTGCTCGGTCAGAAAGCCAACCGCTTCCGTGAGACTGCCGACCGGGATGACATCGATGCCGTCGACGACCGCGGCTTCCTGGCCGTTCTCGACCGGAACGATGATTCCCTGCCGGCTGATGGCTCGCGCGCCAATCGCCATCGAGAGGGCTCCCTTGACCGGCCGCAGCGTCCCGTCGAGGGCCAGTTCGCCGATCATCGAATAGCGCGGGAACAGGTCCGAATCGAACTGGCCGCTGGCCGAGAGAATCCCCAGGGCGATCGGCAGGTCGAACGACGCGGCGTCTTTTGGCAGATCGGCGGGCGAGAGATTGATGACGATCTTGTCATACGGCCGCGTGTAGCCGCTGTTGACCAGTGCCCGCTCGATGCGATGGATGCTCTCCTTGACCGCGGCCTCGGCGAGTCCGACCAGCGTTGTTTTCGGGATTGCGGCGGGCGAGATGTCGACTTCCACGTCGACGGGCTTCGCTTCGATCCCCAGCAGGGAAAACGTCGACAACGCTGCCAGCATGGCCCGCGATCCTCCGAAGGTGACTCGTCATTTGTTCGCAGGCCGCAGTTCACCGTGTTCAGGAGCGGTTTGTCAAGCAGTGGGTCCGTCGCGCAACGTGTTTGACCCGAAGCCGCAGGCGATGGCGTCTGTGCTGGCTGGTTTCGGCATGCGCCGTCGCCTGCGGCTTCGGGTCAAACGAGGGGCTCTGGCATTGACCGTCACTCGTCCGCCACGTCGAGCAGCACTTTGAGGACCGGCTGCGACGCCGTGTGCTGCAGCGCGGTGACGGCGTCATCGAGCTGGAAGCGGTCGGAGATGAGTGGCTTCACGCTGATGTGTCCGGCATCCAGTGCGGCAATCGCGTCAGGAAACGGGCCGCAGCGGGAGCCAACAACGCGGACTTCGTCAATCACAATCGGTGCCAGTGCGAGTGTCTGCTCACCGGCGACGGTTGTTTTGAGAATGACCGTACCCCACGGACGCACGAACTGCAGTGCCGTCGGCAGGCCGGTCGCCGATCCAGTGCAGTCGACGACGATGTCGGCCTCCCGCTGCGGAGTGATGTCGCCGAGCAGCGTGGTCTGGATGCCGAGGTCGCTCAGTACGCGCAGCTTCGATTGGTGTTTTCCGACAACGAGGACTTCGCAGTCGGACCAGACCAGCACCTGAGCACACAGATTGCCGAGCCGACCATCGCCGAGCACGACAACGCGGTCACCTTTCTGCACAAGCTGCTGCCGCAGAATCTGAAACGCGGCGGCGACCGGTTCGACAAAGACAGCCTCATCGATCGACAGCGAGTCCGGGACCGGATGCAGGTTCTTCTGCGGCACCGAGATGTAGTCGGCAAACGCTCCATCGCGACCGAGAATGCCGATCACGGTGCGGTGAGGGCAATGAGTCGGCAGGCCGCGTCGGCAGGTCTCGCAGTCCCAGCAACTGCAGTTGATCTCGCCGACGACCCGCTGTCCGGCAAGCGGGCCTGACTCGGCAATGCCAACGAACTCGTGCCCGAGCACCCCGCCAAAGCCCATATAGCCCTGCATAAGCTGCAGGTCGGTCTCGCAGATTCCGGCCCGCAGAACACGGACGAGAACTTCGTCGTCGGGCGGTTGCGGTGTCGGATAGTCGGTCAGCAGACTGACGGTTGATCCGTCGAGATGGGCGGCTCTCATAGGGCACGTCGGTCGTTCAGGAAGTGATAGGGGCAAAGCATCTGACGCAAAGGCGCGAAGACGCAAAGCTTCGCAAAGGACGGATTGGAACTTCTGAAACAAAGTGATGGCAGAGGTGGTCTGTCTGGCTGTCTTGACGCACTCAATACAAACTGACTTCCTGCAGCAGCTTCTTTGCAATTCTTAGCATCTCTGCGACTTTGCGTCAGAGACCTGCTGGCTGGAACGTTCTCACGAGTTCTCTGGCGGCTCGCAGGCCGTCGACGGCGGCGGTGATGATGCCTCCGGCGTAGCCGGCGCCTTCGCCAACCGGGTACAGGCCGGCGAAACCTGGTGTCTGAAATGTCTGGCGGTCGCGTTCGATGCGGACGGGCGAGCTGCCTCGCATTTCCGGGCCGACCAGCGTCGCGTGTTTCAGGAAATCGCCGCGCCACTTCTGGTCCATGATCGGCAGGCCGCGGCGGATTGCGTCGACGACGACCGGCGGCAGGACGCTCGCCAGGTCACCCGGCACGGTGCCGCGCGGGTACGACGACGGTAGACGCTCGACCGGATTCGGGCCGCGCTTCGCGATGAAGTCGGTCGCGCGCTGGATCGGACAGAGATACTCGCCGCGACCGAGTTCATAAGCGACGGCTTCGAAGCGGCGCTGCAGTTCGACACCAGCCAGCGGGTGCTCGCTGCCGAATTCGTCGGGGTTGATCGTCACCATCAGGCCGCTGTTGGCGAACGGCGTGTCGTGCCGCGAGTTGCTCATGCCGTTCGTGCAGAACATGCCGGGCTCGGAGATGCTGGGAATGACGAGCCCGCCGGCGCACATGCAGAACGTGTAGAGGTCGCGTGAGCCTTTTGCATTCAGTGTGTAGTCGGCGGCGCCGAGGATCTGTTCGTACTCAGGCTTGCCGTACTTGTGGCGGTTGACCTGGTCCTGCGGCTGTTCGATCCGCAGGCCGAGCTGAAACGCCTTGCGTTCCATCGGGACGCCGAGGTCGTACAGCATCTGGTACGTGTCGCGGGCGCTGTGCCCGATGCCGAGGATCACGGTGCTCGTTTCGATCCGACCGCTCGACGTGAGTGCTGCCCGAACCTGGCCATCGCCGATGTCCAGATCTTCGAGCTGGCACTCGAACCGGTACTCGCCGCCGAGTGCTTCGATCCGCCGGCGGAAATTGCGGACGACCATTGGCAGGCGGTTGCTGCCCAGGTGCGGACGGTTTTCGTAGACGACGTGTGGCTTGCCGCTGAATTCGGCGAACTGCTGGAAGACCCAGTCGACGTCCGGGCCAGTCAGGCGGCAGGTCAGCTTGCCGTCGCTGAACGTGCCAGCTCCACCTTCGCCGAACAGGTAATTGTTCTGTGGCTCGAAGGGCCCGCCGGAGTCGAAGCGGCGGATCGCGGGAACTCGCTCTTTGACCGGGAAGCCGCGTTCGATGATCAGCGGCCGGAAACCCTTCAACGCGAGGTAGTACCCCGCGAGGATCCCTGCCGGTCCCGAACCGACGATGACAGGCCGGTCATTGAGTGGCGTGCTGCCCGGCTGCGGATCATCAAAGACCGGAGGCTGCCAGACTTCTACTCCGGGCAGATTGCGACTCAGCAGCGAGGCTTCGACTTCCGGCGGAGTTTCGACAGCAATCGAGTAGACGAAGTGCAGATCGAAACGCGAACGGGCGTCGAGACTCTTCCGCAGGATTCGCCAGCTCGAGATGTCAGAGTCCCTCAGTTCCAGCGCAGCGACGAGCCGCTCGCCGAGTTCCGCCTCGGGCAGCTCGACGGGGAGTTTCAGGTTGGAAACGCGGATGGTCATTGGGTGGCGTGGTTTTGAGAATTAGCCGCGAAGCGGCGACAGGCTGTAGCCTCGGGCGTGAGCCCGAGGTTGACGGTCAGTAACGTCGTGTTGAGCCGCGAAGCGGCGGCAGAGGTCGCAGATGCTCTGCGTTGGAACGGGTTTGTCGACGCTCCGCGTCGATTGCCGGGACGCGGTGCGTCCGGGGCTCCATTCCCACGCGAAGCGTGGGAACGAGTGGCGAACTGATTACTTCAGCACCGGTTCCATCACCTTGCGGAACGCTGGGGTGCCACTGCTGGCTTGCCCAGCAGTGTAGATTCGAGTGCATTCAGAGCACTGCTGGGCAAGCCAGCAGTGGCACCCAACTGACCAATCGGGAAATTCGTGGCCGACACCGTTTGCTTAAACCATCTGTGTGAATCCGTGGTGATCTGTGGCTCAAATTCCTGAATTGCGGCTCCGCCGCGCTGTGATTCTTCGCGTCTCGGCGTCTTTGCGCTGCTGACTGTCCAACAACCTACTTCAGCAGCGGCTCAATCACTTGGCGGAACGCTTCAGCCTGACGCATGAAACCCAGGTCGTTCGGGTGGCTGGTGTCGACGGTACCCTCGTCGTCGTCGCCGAGCAGGTGTTCGCCTTCGATGTAGTAGAGGTTTTTGTCACCGCCAGCGATCAGTCGGTCGTAGGCTTCTTTGAGTGCGATTCGGCTGGTCACGTTGCGTTCTCGTTTTGACGTGACGAGAAACGAATCGCCGTAGCTGCGGTCCTCGACGAGCACGATCGGCGTTGCCGGGTGTTTCTCGCGGAGGATCGTGACCAGCGGTTCGGTGCGCTCCGTGACTTCGGCGGCGCCGATGTTCGGCAGGCAGTCGATCACAAACATCGAGACGTCGAGTTCCGCCATCAGCTCGGCGACTTCAGCTTCCATCCGCCCGTTGCCGGAGAAGCCGAGGTTGATGACCGGGGCGTCGAGCCAGCGGCCGAGGATCGCGGTGTGAACCATGCCCGGTCGCGACGCGCAGGCTCCGTGCGTGATCGACGTTCCGTAGAAGACGATCGGCTTGCGGCCGGACGCTCGCGGCGGAGCGACCGATACACTGTTGCCCTCCGGCACGCCGACTTCGACGAGTTCGACCCCATTATATAAGGGAAGGTAGAGCAGGTACTCGCGAGTGCCCTCGGGGATGCCGGTGAGAATACGGATGTTGTTTTCCTGCTGCGTCGGCCGACCGTTCGCGATCCAGCGCCAGCGGCCTTCATTCTTGACGTACAGGTCGAGCCCGCTGACGCCCGTCGCCGGCATGTGCGGCATCGCTAGCGATGCGGACGTCAGTTTCCAGTGAGCATGGATGTTCGTCGCGTCGGTCACAAAGCGGACCGCCATGCCGGCCGAATGGCGGCTGAGGCTCCAGACGGCGCCGCGGACCGATTTTTCCGCTCGCGTCGGCAGGCGATCGAACGGTGCTTTGACGTCCGACCAGCCCTGACCTTCGACGCCGAGCCCTCGAATGTCGAACCAGTCGATCCCGTCGGCTGAGCGGGTTGGCTTGAGTGGCTCGGCGGCGATGCTCCGTTTAGAAGTTGAGACCGTGAGTGTGAGTAGAGCGAGAGTTGTGAGCGACAGAAGTCGAGTCATGGTGAGTGACCTTTGCTGTGGAGACTGGCCGGGTTGACGAGCCGGCTTCGGGCTGCCCTCTCCCGCGGCTGAGACCGCGACCCGCTCCCGCACGCGGCAGAGGTGAAATGTTCCGGGGCATCGCCGTCGGACGAGGCGGGCGGAAGGATAGACGATCGCCCGCCTGGGCGTTAAACGATGTGAGGTATCTGCCTGAATCCCAAGGACCAGTGACCAATGACCGATGACAATCTGCCTCTCGATGTTCTGGTCGTTGCTCCGCACCCGGACGACGCGGAGATCAGCGTCGGCGGGACGATCGTCACGTGCCGACAGCAGGGGCTGCGGGTTGGCGTTGTCGAACTGACTGACGGCGAGCCGACTCCGCGCGGCACCATCGAGCGGCGGGCGGCGGAGACGGCGCGGGCTACGGAAGTGCTTGAGCTGAGCTGGCGGGAGAATCTCGGGCTGCCCAACCGGCAATTGCAGCACACGCTGGAAGCCCGGCAGGCTCTGGCGAATGTCTTTCGCCGGACGCGACCGCGAGTGATTCTCGCTCCGTACTGGGAAGACGCTCATCCGGACCACGTTGTCGCGAGCGATCTCGTCGACGCGGCCCGCTTCTGGTCAAAGCTGTCGCGGACGGACGAGCCCGGGCAGTGGCCGCTGGAGGGCGAAGCGTTCTGGCCGCCGCAAATTTACTACTTCTGGAGCATTCACCTGCGGATTCACCCGAAGCCGGCCTTCGTGCTCGACATCAGCCACGCAATTGACCGCAAGCTGGAAGCAGTGAAGTGCTTTGAGAGTCAGGTGACCGAAGGCCGCTCGACCGAGTACCCGACGCTGCTGGACGACATCCGCGACCGCGCCCGCTACTGGGGCTGGACCATCGGACGACCGTACGGAGAACCGTTCGCCAGCCACGAGGAAATCGGCCTGGCGACGCTGCCACAATTTCTGTAGGGCCGGTTCCCACCGGCCGGTATACGCGGGACGCGTCACGATTTCAGGCGGCCGGGGCGAACCGGCCCTGAGGATACCGTTGAAATTACCGCCGAACTCCCGAAGCGCTTGAGGGATTGCGATTGGTGCGTCACATTGCGGAGCCTGTCGGCACGAAGTCAGCCGGATGTCCGGCTGTCGCTCCCCGTCTCAGAGTCAGGAGGACTGTGGAATGCTGTTCCCGAACGAAGTCAAGGAGCTACTGGTTTCGCCTGATCTGGCCATACGAGGTACAGCGATTCGGTATTTTGAGAAATCCTTCAGTCAGGGTCCGGAACTCGTTCCACTGATCCTGAGAGCCTGGGAGAATCGCGGTGGAGAGCCGTGTGTCGATGATGGCCTGTTTCGGCTGACGTCGTTGAAGATCGACGCGGCCGGACTGCGGGCTCTCTTCGCGGCAGGAGATGCGACGTGTGACTCCAACGAAGTGTTTCATCTCCAGCGGGCGCTGATCAATGCTTCGCCGGATGTGCAGGCGACGATTGATTTCCGGTCGCTTCCGGAGTCCCTGGCGACCGACGAGGTCGTGCAGCGGGTTGAACGTCGCGTCGAGTATGCTCGTCGTTCGGCAGAAGACCTGTGGGACGAACTGGAGTGCCTCTGTCGAGAGACCGATGAAACCGGCCGCTACGCGAATGACATGGATCATCCACTGCTGACGGATCTGCTCGACTGTCTGGCCGAGCATCAGTTTCCTTCGTCAGAAACGCTGCTGGAACTGTTGAGCAGCCTGCAGGACGACCCGGAATGTGTCGAGACATGGGAAGCGATTGCCGCCGTCAAACTGGCCGGGCGCCGGCGGATGAAGGAGGCTGTTCCGGAACTCGTGAGGATTCTTCACCTCGACGGAGATTACGTGCTGGAGCGGGCTGCCGATTCGCTGGCACAGATTGCTGATCCGTCGGCTGTGAAGCTGATCTGTGAGCAGTGGTCCGGATCGACGTGGGACTTCCGCAACTACGCCAGCAATGTGTTTTCCCGGATCCCCTGTCAGCAGTCTGAAGACGCGCTGCTCGAATTGATTTCCGACGAAGAGGATTCTGCGATCCTGGCGTGGCTTGGTCTGGGGCTGTGCGAGCTGTTTTCCGCACGCGGGCTGCCCATCGTTCGGGAGTTGATTCGCGACGCGAAAACGGATCGCTTCTGCGCCGACCTGCGCGATGATGTACTTCTCGTGGGCCGAATTCTCGACATCGAGGTACCGGAAGCTGACGACTGGAGTCGTGACCTTGCGCAGGAACGACAGGAACGCTCTGCGGCGCTCGATCGCCTGTGGGGGCCGCTACTGGGGCTGCCTGGGGCGAGGCGCGCGCGCACCGTTGAAGACCGCGAGCCCGCCTTCGAACTGGTTCCTTCTGGCGCCGACGAAGAGCAGCGATCGCGGACGGAAGTGGCCACCATAACGCAGCCGATCCGGAATTCAGATCGCAAGGTGGGCCGCAATGATCCGTGCCCCTGCGGCAGCGGTCGGAAGTTCAAGAAGTGCTGCGCCCGATAGACTGACGCTGCAGGTCCGTTTTACCGCGGCAACAGCAATCCGCTTCCAGCCAGTCGTCGTAGGGTGCGTGGAGCGGGCTCGGCTTGGGTTTGGTGCGTTGCGCTGACGAACCCCGCGGGCTGCGATGGCAAACGCCTGCTCGCGTAACGCACCGCTTGGTTCTGATCGCTCCACGCACCCTACGCTGTAGAACGGAATTCATTCCGTTTGTCCGCCGTCGCCTTCACACGGAACGGAATGAATTCCGTTCTACAACCTGGCTGCCAACACATGGCCGTCAGCCTCGTTGGGAGTTGCCTTCAACCGCCCGAGTGGCACAGGTGACTTCCAGCGCATCCGGCGCCATCGTAAGTCGCGGCATCCTGTCACTCCACAGGGTGGGCCGACCGCTTGCGGTCGGGTGCCGCCGGCACAGGAAGCGACACCATCGACGCCCTTGCTGCCTGTCACGTCGCCTCTGCCATCAGGGCACATGGTGGAGCGTCTTGTCGCCCTGCGTTTGGTTTCGGTGGCCTGCAAGCGGCTGTACAGTCTGCTCGGGATTGGCACCAAAAGATTTAGGGGCGGACGTCGTCAATGTCTGATGTGGTTTCCAGAGGATCAGATTTGCAACAGAGGCTTTGGCTGTCTCTGCGCGAATATTCGGACTTGGAGAAGGTTCCAGAGGGCTTTCTGACCACTGTGCTGCACGATGCTTCATTTACAGGACAGGAACTTGCTGCGGCAACGTCGTCAATTTATGCCGAGGTCTACTATAGATTCGCCAAAGACTCCCACGTCAGCGCGGCTGAGCAGCGATACCTCGATGGGCTTCAGCGAGTCCTTGAACTCAGCGATGAAGTCGTCATTCGGTTGGCTTATCGAGTCGGCTTGACGATCTACAAGCGTCAGTTTCGAGATGCTGTTGCGGACGGCGAACTCACGACCGACGAACTATCGGGCCTTGACGAGCTGCAGCGTTTATTTCGGCTGAAGAAGCGAGACATCAGAAAGGCAATCGCTGATCAGGCGCTCGCATTCTACTCGTTTCAGTTATCCGATGCCCTGCGAGACGGCGTGCTTAGTGACGACGAGATGAGCACCCTCGCCTCGACCGCTCGTCGGTTTGGTCTGACATCAAGGCAACTAAACTCGATCTCAGTTCCGAACAAACGCGAGATCCTCGCCACTGCTCTCGCATCCATAAAGGCGCGCGGAGAAATCCGACCAGAGGACCGCGACCATATCTGTGCAGTTGCAGAATACATCAATGCCGGTGATCTGCTGAAACCGTGTCTCATGGACCTCGATCTGTACGAGCGAATTTTCGCCATCAGATCGGGTGACCTGCCTGTTTTGAAATCTGATCAGTTGATCCTCGAACCAGGTGAAACGCTGCACTACGCCGTTCCGATCACTCTGGAGACTCAGGCGGGCGGGAAAGTGAACCGGCAGACCGGGACGCTCTACATTGGAAGCATGCGGATGCGGTTTGTTGGACTTCGGCGGTCACACGAGATTCGCTATCGCAATCTGCTCGAAGTGAACTTTCAGATTCAGAAACACTCGAAACTGACAGTCAAGGTTGCTCGTGGATCAGGCGGCGGAGTCTATCGCCCCAAAAACAATGACCCCGGCTTGCTGATCGAATTACAGGAAGCGATTCGCTTCCTTGTCCGCAAGGCAAAAGGGCTTGAAGGAAACCGTCAGCGTGACTCTCGGTACATCCCCACGGAGGTCAGAAGTGAAGTCTGGTATCGGGACAACGGTCAGTGCGTGATCTGTGGGGCAACGGAGTATCTCGAATTCGACCACATAATCCCGCATTCAAAGGGCGGCGCGACGTCGGTCGACAATCTGCAGTTGCTCTGTCGTGGATGTAACTCTCAGAAGCGTGATTCCATCTAGGAGTCTGTCCGAGAATCCCAAGCTGACCTGGAAATCGTGGTCGATATCTGCGATGAAGGGGTCTGTCGGGATTCGCTTTCTCTCAGGCAGGTGATCAGGGATGGGTAAGACGTTTCGCAAGTGGGCTCCGGATCAG
>WGMU01000025.1 GCA_016124895.1 bacterium | reverse complement strand
CTGCGTCTGCAGGCCAATACGCCGCCGGGAACCTACACGTTCTATCTGGCGTCGATGGCCCAGGGAGTGCAGTACAGCCGTAATCCGGAAGCGGCGGAAGCTGCGAAAAAGCGTCAGGAGGAAATGGCGAAGATTCTCACGGAAGCACAGCAGAAGTTGCAGGCGTCGCAGCAGGCGGCTCAGCAGGCGAACAACACGCTCAATGAGGCCAACAACGCATTGAATGCAGCCAACTCAGCGAAGACTCAGGCCGATCAGGCGGCAGCTCAGGCAGCGAACGAGTTGAAAGCTGTGACTGACCAGCTCAACGCAGCGAAGCAGCAACTGGCCACGAAGCCAGAAGACGCCGGGCTGAAGCAGGCCGTCGCCACGGCGGAAGCGAATGAAAAGGCGGCGGCTGAAAAACTGAAAGCCGCAACTGAAGCTGCCACGGCGGCGGCAAAGAAACAGGAAGAAGCAACCGCGAAGCAGAAGGCGGCACAGGAAGCGAAGACGAAAGCGGATCAGGAACAGCAGGCTGCTCAGCAGTTCCAGCAACAAGCTCAGCAGGAAAAACAGCGAGCCGACCAGAAGGCTCAGCAGACTCAGCAGCAGGCCAATAAGCGCGGCTTCAATTTCAACACGGCCTCGACACCAGTAACGATCAGAATCGCCGAGTATCCCATCACTCATGCAGGTCCGGATGCGGCGACGGTGAAGCAAGGCGAGAGCGTGGATGTCGTCTTTAAGGTGACGCGCCTGTTCGACTTCAATGCGAACGTCAGCGTGCAGCCGCAACTGCCCGGCGGAGTCGGTGGGCTGTCGATTCCGGGGATCAATATCGATCAGAACAAGACCGACGGCACGGTGAAGATTACTGCCAACGCAAATGCGACGCCGGGCGAACACGCCATGACGTTCCGTCTGCAGATGAATTTCAACGGACAGAACCTGGTGCTCGATCATCCGCTGAAGCTGACAGTCATTGCCATTGAAGAAAAGAAATAGAAACAAGTGGGGAAGGCTGATCGACACCAGGATCAGAGTTCCGTGAATCTGAATCACTCATTTTTGGGCGGTGAAGCCGTGAGACGGTTCTCCTTTTTATTGATACTGATTGCTGCCTTGAACTCAGGTCAGGCGGCGCCGATTCCTGTTGCGAATGTGCAGCGGTCCGAGCCGGTGATTTTCGAAAAGGACATTCTGCCGATCCTGCAGAAGAACTGTCTGGCTTGTCACAGCCTGACGGAGAAGCAGGGTGATCTCGTGCTGGAGTCTCCACAGGGGATTCTTAAGGGGGGCGACACTGGACCGGCGGCGATTCCTGGAAAGGGAGAGGTGAGCCTGATTTTGAAGGTGGCGTCGCATCAGGACGAACCGGTGATGCCTCCGGCCGGAAATGACGTCGCGGCGAAACCATTGACGTCTCAGGAACTCGGACTGCTGAAGCTGTGGATCGATCAGGGGGCACGCGGCAGCAGCGGCGTGGCAACGCTCTCGCCGAAGAAATGGCAGGCTCTGGCGAAAACGATCGGACCGGTCTATGCCGTTGCCGTCACACCCGACGGCCAGTACGTCGCGGCGAGCCGGGCCAATCAGTTGTTCCTGTATCATGTGCCGACCGGCAAGCTGGTCACTCGGCTCAGCGATCCGGCACTATCGGCGGGTGAGGGCAGTCCGCAGATTGCTCATCGTGACCTCGTTCAATCACTGGCGATCAGCATCGACGGCGACCTGCTGGCGTCAGGCAGCTTTCGTGAAGTCAAGCTGTGGCGGCGGCCGAGCGACGTCGTCCGGACGACGCTCGCCACGGGAGCGGAGGTGACCGCACTCACGGTGAGTCCTGATCGCAAGTGGATCGCGTCGTCCGGACCGAATCACACAATTCGTCTGTGGAACGCAGAAACCGGAGCGGCTGGAGCGACACTCAACGGACATACCGACCGAGTCACCTCGTTGAAATTCTCGACGGACAGTACGCGACTGGTTTCCGGATCGGCTGACCAGTCGATTCGCGTGTGGAATACAGCGGATGGTTCTCTGTCTGGATTGATCGAGACGCCTGTCGCTGTGAATGCGGTCGAACTCGTGGCGACCGCGGTGCCGACAGAACAGCAGCCGAATCCCGAACCGCTGCTGGTCTCGGGGGGAGCTGAGAATCTGCTGCGCACATGGACGCTGCCGTCGTCAGCTCCGCAGAAACTGGCGGTGGGATTGCCGAATCTGCAGCAGCTTGCCGTCAGCGGTGATCGTCGGTTTGTTGCCATGAGTGCGGCAGATGGGACGGTTCGTGTCATCGCGGCGGATGACAACAGAGAGCTGGTGACATGGAAACTCGACAACGGCGTTCCCACTTCGATGGCATTCGTCGTCGATCATGTCGCCGTCGCAGCCGCCGGTGGTAACACGGAGGCGTTGTCAAAGCTGGTGCCTCAACTGGCAACGACTGCGGCCGATGGCAGTGTCAGTCTGTGGAATGTCGCCGGGAAGAAACTGATCGCCCGCTGGTCGGGCGCGACGGCGAACACGAACGCTGTGCCGGCAACGGCGGTTGCTTCTTCGGCAGACGGCAGGCAGCTTGTGACCGGCGTCGAGAACGGTGGCATCACTTTGTGGAATCTGGCTCTGCCGCAAACAGTGGCGTTTGAAGGGACTGTCGGCGCGCCGGTGTCTGAAATTGTCGTGAGCCCCTCGCGGAAGCTCGCTGCGGTGGCTGGCGTGGCCAATGGAAAGCACGTCGTCTTTGTGCGGAATCTTGAAAACGGCCAGTTGCTCCATACTCTGACAGGGCACTCGGCAGCGGTCACGGCGATTGCTTTCTCCGCAGACAACGCACGGCTGGTGACTGGATCGGCAGACAGGACGGTGCGCATCTGGAACCCGGCGAACGCTCAGCAGCCGGAACAGATCAGGCTGGAAGGTTCAACCGGCAGCATTACTGCGGTGGCCTTCGTTTCCAGTGGCAGTCAGGTTCTGAGTGGGACTGCGGACAACAAGCTGCGGTTGTGGAATGTGGCCGACGCCGCGGTGCTCAAGGATTTTGAAGGGCACACTGGATCGATCGTCTCGGCAGGATTCTGGCCAGGGACTCAGCCGTATTCCGTGTCGGCGGACAAGTCCGTGAGGTTCTGGAATCCGGACGACGGCAGTCAGACTCGCGCATTCAACCATCCGGCAACGCCGACCGCGGCGGCGCTCAGCCCCGACGGGCAGAAGCTCGCAATCGCCGGCGATGACAAGCTCGTTCGCATTTATCAGATCAACAATGGTCAGGTCCTGCAGACGCTGACCGGTCATGCGGAAGCTCCGGCTTCGGTGTCTTTCTCTCAGGACGACAATCGGCTGCTTTCGGTCACTGCCAAAGGCGAGCTGATCGTCTGGGACGTGGCGAGCGGACGGTTGCTCGAATCGTCAGCCGATGCGTCACTGACGGCGGCAGTGTTTGATTTTCAGCTCGACCGGCTGCTTACTGGTGATAAGTCCGGAATGCTCGCCCAGCGACCGCTGCGGTTTGTGCGGCATCTGGACGGCAACCAGCAGGCGATCACGTCGCTGCTGGTTCACTCCAACGGTCAGACAGTTTTCGCGACAAGCAAGGACGGCTCGTTCCGCGGGTATTCAACGGCGAACGGCCAGCAGACGTTTGCGACGAATCACGGTGCGGCGATCAACTCGCTGGCGATTTCACCCGACGAGCAGACACTGGCGACGGCTGGAGAGAACAACGTCGTGCGGTTGTGGCAGACGAACGGCGGCGGTTTCGGTCCGCAGCAGTTGACGGGTTTTCCCGGTCCGGTGAAAAGCGTGTCGTTCTCACTCGATGGAGCTTCGGTGCTGGCCGGCTCTGCGGGAGACAAGCCGGCGACGCTGGTGTTCGAGTTGCAGTCAGGTGCGCTGCAGCAACGATTCACCCAGCACGCAAAGCCTGTGACCGGGCTCGTGCTTGTCGGTGAGAAAGGACACGTCCTGTCGGCGGATGCGGATTCACTGATGACGTGGACGACTCATGCGATGCGACAGATTCCCGGTCATGGCAATCAGGTCACGTCGCTCGCGGCGCTGCCGGGCACTCCGATGGAGGTGTTTTCCGGCAGCCTGGATGCAACGGCGCGGCGCTGGAATCTCGCGAGCGCGCAGCAGCTTGGCCAGTACAACCACGGCGGGGCGGTCACTGCGGTGGCGGTGCGTCCGGACGGACAGCGCCTCGCTTCGGCGAGCGACAACCATACGGCGAAGCTGTGGAACATCAATGGCCAGCAGATCGCCGAGATGCGCGGAGACGTGAAGCGGAAGGTTCGAGTGGCTCGCGCGACGCAGCAGCAGAACGCCGCCCAGGCCCGGGTGAACGCGGCAAAGCAGCAGCTCGATGCTGTCGAGAAAGACCTGCCAGTCAAAACGGAAGCGGCGAAGAAGGCCGATGAAACTCTGGCCGCTGCCAGCAAGGACGTGCAGGAAAAGACGGCTGCTCGTGATAAGGCGATGGCGGAAAAGGTAGCGGCGGAGAAAGCTGCAATTGAAGCATCGAAGGCAGCTCAGGATGCGCTCCTTGCGAAGCTGCGCGCAGAAGAAGATGCGAAGGCTGCGACAGAAGCCGTGCAGCAGGCCGTAGCGAAGTCGAATCAGTTGACGACTGCATCCAACGCATCACCCGACAACGCGGAGTTGAAGAAGGCCGCGACGGATGCGACTGCGGCGGTGCAGGCGGCTCAGGCGGAATCGCAAAAGCTGGCGGCGGCCGTGCAGGCTCCGACGCAGGCTGCACAGACAGCCGTGAATACAGCGAATCAGGCGACGCAGAAAGTCACACAGACGCAGAAGCCGTACACCGATGCGCTGGCCGCATTGACGACGGCGCAGTCGGCTCAGAATCTGGCATCGCAGCAGCAGGTCATCGCCGCGCGGGAACTGGAAGAGGCAAAGGCGGCTGTGCCTGTTGCAAAGGACGCTCATGCCAGACTCGAAGCGGATCTGGAAGCTGCGAAGAAGGCACTCGAAGAGGCGAACAAGCTGTCGCAGGAAGCGGACCTGGCGGTTCGCTCGCTGGCGTTTTCGCCGGACGGGCGACTGCTGGCCAGTGGCGGCGAGTATTCCAGCATCCACACATGGGACGGCGAAACCGGCACCGCTTTAGCGGCTTTCGCTGGACATTCGGCATCGGCCGGCTGTGTCACGTTCCTTGATGATGACGCCATCGTCACCGGTTCGACCGATCAGTCCGTCCGTGTCTGGGAACTGAATCCTGGCTGGGGACTGGAGCGCACGATCGGAGCGGTCGACCAGCCGCAGTTGATTTCGCATCGAGTCACGTCGCTTGATTTCACGACCGAAGCCGACCGCCTGCTCGTGGCCGGAGGCACTCCGTCTCGCAGCGGCGAACTGCTCGTGTTCAACGTCGCAGACGGAGTCCGGCAACTCTTCCTGCCCCAGGCTCATGACGATGTGATTTATGCAGCACGGTTTTCGCCAGACGGTAAACGCATCGCGTCCGGTTCGGCGGACAAATATATCCGCACGTTTGATGTCGCCAGCAGCCACCCGCTCAGACGGCTGGAAGGGCATACGAACTACGTGCTCGATCTCGCATGGAAGGGTGATGGCAGCACGCTTGTTTCGGCCGCCGCTGACAACACGATCAAGGTCTGGGATCCTGAAACAGGAGACCAGAGCCGGACGATCCCCAACTTCGGCAGGCACGTGACGGCTGTTCGCTACATCGGCGAGACGGACAACATTGTCTCAAGCTGTGGTGACAAGCTCGTGCGAATGCACACGGCCACCAACGGCGGCAACTTCCGGAACTTCGGCGGAGCGTCTGCGTGGCTGCACAGCGTCGACATCACGCCTGACAGCAACCTCGTCGCAGCCGGAACCGCGGACGGCAAAGTTTACCTGTGGAACGGAAACAACGGCCAAACGCTGAAGACGCTGACCATTGGAGAATAACTGATACAACCTGCCTCAATCAGAAAAGGAGACCACATTCGGAAAACTCTGACGATTGGTGGAACACTGACCGTCGCTAATGGTCCTGTCGTTAGCGTTGATCAGCGTTCCCTGAATGCCGTCTCGCCAGTCAGCGTTTCAAGCGCGCGAACGGGCAGACGCTTCAACCCAATGCTATGTGCATTTTGTCGCAGGATTTGTACTCTACACATCAATGCTCAATGATGTGTCTTGTCGATGTACCTTCTGAAGGGCTCTGATCCAGAGCGGCCTTCGATGTTCGGCAACATTTAAGGACTACCTCAATGCTGAAACTTGCTACTTCCCGGTGTCGAGAAAACTGTGAAGGAACGACGCGTCGTGATTTTCTGCAGGTTGGTGCTCTCGGACTGGGAGGACTGACGCTGGCAGACACGCTGCGGTCAAATGCTCAGGCCGCAGAAAACGGTCGGGCTTCGAATGGCAAGTCTGTGATCTGGCTCTGGCTGGGCGGAGGGCCAACTCATGTCGAGACGTTTGATCCAAAAATGACGGCTCCGGCCGAATACCGGAGTGTTACTGGTGAAGTCAAAACGAACCTGCCCGGTGTCACGCTGGGCGGCAACTTCGAACGCATGGCAGGAGTGGCCGACAAAATGGCGTTCGTCCGCTCGTTCGCTCACACCAACAGTGGCCACTCGGGCGGCACGCACTATGTGATGACCGGCTACGACAACCGGCTGGCGGATAACGGGGCCGCGTCCGACCGGCCTGGAATCGGCTCGATCGTGTCCCGCGTCCGAGGCACGAACCATCCGGAAACCGGGATGCCGACCTACGTGCGGCTCGGCGGGATTTACGCTGACGGCCCCGCGTTCCTGGGTACGGCTTTCGGCCCGTTTGATTCCGGTGGAGAAGCCCGTCGCAACATGGCCCTCAACGTTGCGAAGGACCGGCTGGACACTCGACGGTCGCTGCTGGAAGGCATCGACAATGTCAAACGTGATATCGATCGCAGCAAGGTGATGGACGGTCTGGATGCGTTCGACCAGCAGGCTTTCAACATCATCCTCAGCCGATCGCAGCAGGCATTCGACCTGAAGTACGAAGACCCGCGAGTCGTCGATCGATACGGCACGGGACTCGGTCAGCAACTGCTGCAGGCCCGCCGTCTGTGTGAAGCCGGTTGTGGCTTCGTCACCCTGCAGTTCGGCGGCTGGGACATGCACGGCGGCATCAAGGCGGCCATGGACAACCTCGGCCCGCAGGTCGACCGAGCGGTTGCCGCACTGGTTGAAGACCTCGCTCTTCGTGGTCAGTCCGATGACATCCTGCTGGTGATCAGCGGCGAGTTTGGTCGCACTCCGAAAATCAACGGCGGTGCGGGCCGTGACCACTGGGCTCCGCTGAGCACACTCGCTCTGGCCGGTGGCGGACTGCAAATGGGTCAGGTTATTGGCGAGTCGGCTGAGAAAGTGGACGTGCCAAAGACGACTCCGATCACGCCTCAGGATCTTCTGGCCACGATCTTCCAGACGCTGAACATCGATCGTCGTATCCAGTTCACAAACCAGGCCGGCCGACCAACCTACATGGTCGAGCACGGCAAACCGATTGAAGAACTGGTCTGATTCGCCGCGCCGGATCAAACATAGAATATGCAATCCCAGCCGAGGCCTGTGAGTTTTCTCATGGGCCTTTTTTGTTTTTTGAGACCACCCGGACCGCTGAGATTCTTCATGGCTGTCCAGCGTTATCGCGCAGTTTTCAAATTGAAAGTCCGAGTAACGTTTTGTGCATACCCTCCAGTCGTCGCTTTGCCGCCCGGCAGGAGTTCTGCGCCTGCCGCTCGCGGCAGAGTGCTGTGGATGACTGCCGACTTGCCGAAACTCCCAGCCGGGCAATGACATTCTCAGCGGGACAGTTGACGGAAACGGGGCACGAATCAGCGTTCCTGACATTTTCCATGTCCAGTGTCGACCTGATCCTGGAAGGTGCTTGTGGAGGTCGAGGGCGTGAAAGACGAGGAAGAGTTTCTGATTCAGTTTCTGAAGCATCAGGACGACCTGCGCGCGTTCATTGGTTCTGTCGTGCGGGAACGAGCGGCTCGCGAAGACGTGTTGCAGGAAACGGCACTCGTGTTGTGGCGCGAGTTCGAGCGATTCGACGAGAGCCGGTCGTTCGGAGCGTGGGCGCGGGGGATCGCTGCGAAAAAGCTGCTGCAGCGGCTGGACCGCGGTGAGCGCTGGGATAAGGCGCTGCCCGCAGAAGCGATTCCTGTCCTGCTGGCTGCGTTCGACCGAACCGAGGAGCCATTCGACGCGCGACGCGACGCGCTGGAGCACTGTCTGGACAAACTGCCGGAGAAGTCGCGCACGCTGCTGGTGCTGAAGTACGAGCAGGGACACTCGTTGCAACAGATTGCACAGCATGTGGGCAGCACTCTGGACGCGGTTAACAAGACGCTGTCGCGAATTCGCGGCAAGCTGCGCGAGTGCATTGAGCGGCGGCTGCGTCTGGCGGAGGAGATGTAACTTGGCCGATTCCAATCGAACTCACGCTGATGATCTGATCGGCCGGTATCTCGACCAGTGCGCCACCGATGAGGAAACCAGAGAACTAGGCGGCCTGCTGGCTGCCGATCCCGTTTTGTCGGACGAGCTGGCTCGGGCCTGTCGGCTGGACGTGATGCTGGAGCAGTACTTCGCACAGCAGCGAACGGAGATCGAATTGCCGCGGAGCGTCCAGCCTGCAAGGTCCGGAATCGGGATGGCCAGGCGGGTAGCGGTCGCTGCATCCACCATTGCCGCACTGGTCGTCATGAGTGTCCTCTTTTGGCGCGAACCGGTGCGCCACAAACCGCAAGCCGCCAGTGAAGTTTTGTCCGGGCAGGTCGCTGTCGATGGCGTCGCGACATCGGCAGTTCCCTTTGACACTTCGTTCGAAGTGCGCGGCCCGGGCACGGCGTCGCTGCGTCTGGCCGGTGGTGCAGATGCGGTGCTGGAACCCGCCACGACGGCTGTTTTTCATCGCGGCGGAACATCACCGCTTATTCGACTGGTGTCCGGCGGGGGGCAATTTCGTGCCACAGCAGGTGAGCCAATTCAGATTCAAACGTCCGCAGGAACGATTCTGGGGCGGGACACGCAGTTCGAGGTTGATCTTCAAGAGACTTTTCTGTCAGGAGAACCTGCCATGCAGCCCCAGGCTTTAGTGCTGTTGACCGTCGCGGTACTGGCCGGACAGGTCGACGTGCAGGACGAAACACAGACGGTCAAGGTGCCGGTCGCCGCAGGTGAACGCCGGGTGTTTTCATCGCAGAAGGTGCCCATGTTTTCCGGACGTGTGATGAAGGTCGAAGCCGACGGCACACGGCTGACGCTCGAAGGGGATCCCCCTAAACCCAACGCTCCGGCTCCGCAGCGAACAGTTGAGATCAGCGCTGCCACCGAGTTGTCGTATTACGGTGTGAGTCGCGATGGCGACCGGCCCACGGTCGGATATCGGGCGGTCGCAACACTCAGTGAAAAATCGCCTGATCAGGCCGTCCGCATCGAGTTTGGCAACCCACAGCCGGACATCTCCGGGATCGTCGTTGCAGTGGCCGACGACGCGCGCTCAATGACAGTCGAGGTTTTTCGCAAAGGAGATGCGCCGCTGAAGCGGGAAATCCGGTTGACGGATCAGACGCGGCTGAGTTACCGCGGGGTCAAGCCGGATGGCGAGCGTCCGACCGTGGACTACCGGGTGGAGATCTGGACCGCAGCAGAGACCGATCGGGCGATTGATGCTCGCTTCCGCTTGGTGCAGAAGGGCGCTGGCGATGTACCAGACACGCCCCGAAAGCCGCCAGACAAGTCTCCTGCAGGGAAGCCTGCAGAAAACAAGCCTGCTGCGAAGACAGACACTGCAGGCAAAGAGCCAGAAGAGACTCACAAACCGCAACCGAAAAAACCGACATCGAAGGCCCCAGACTCCGCGAAGCCTGCGAAAGATGGTTCTCCGACCAGCAGGCGCATGCCGCAGCCGGCGAAATCTCCGTCGTCGAATGATGTCAAAAAGCCGTCGCCCAAAGCTTCGGTTGGCCGGGTCTCCAGCCGCGACCCGTTGCCGGTGGCGGAAGCGGTTGACCGCATCGTTGAGAATCATTTGATGGACTCGGGCGTCCCGGCGTCGCCGCTGGCTGATGATGGCGAGTTCCTGCGCCGCGTAACGCTCGACATCGCCGGGCGCGTTCCGACGTACGACGAAACGATCGCGTTTCTCGACAGCGACGATCCACACAAGCGGCAGAAGTGGATCGATGCACTGTTGGCCGAATCGTCGTACGGTGCGAACTTCGCGATCATCTGGCGCGAACTGATCGGTCCCCGCGAAACCGGCAAGGCCAAAACGGGACGCGATCCGTTCGCCGAATGGCTGACCGAACAGTTCAACCGAAATCGCGGCTGGAACGAGATGGTCGACGACATGCTGACAGCGGAAGGCAAACTCCGCGAGCAGCCGCAGACCGGTTTCATCATGGCCAACAGCGAGAATCAGGAACCGCGGGCCAACCTGGTGGCCGATGCCACGTCGCGACTGTTCTGGGGCGTACAGCTTCGCTGTGCTGAATGTCACGACCATCCGTTCGCCCCGTGGAAACAAACGGATTTCTGGGGCACCGCCGCATTCTTCAGCCGCTTGCGCAAAGGATACACCGACGGCAAGAATCCGGCTGGCTGGACGTTGACCGAAGCGGCACCGGATGAAAGCGAGACAACGAGCCTGCCGGAGTCGTTCGTCGTGCCGTCCGGATTAGGACCGGCCATCACGTTGCCAGCATCCGCAGGCAAACAATCCGGAGCGATCGTCAAGGCGCGATTCCTGCAGGGTGAGGACGTCGACTGGCCGGACAACGGCCCCTATCGGCCGCGATTCAGCCGGTGGGCCACGGGACAAGACAATCCGTTCTTCGCTGCGAACGCGGTGAACCGGCTATGGGCTCATTTCTTCGGACGCGGACTGGTAAATCCGCTCGACGGCTTCCAGGCAGGCAACCCGCCTTCGCATCCCGAGTTACTCGCGCGGCTGTCGGTCGAGTTTGTCGATTCCGATTTCGACCTGAAGCATCTGATTCGCTGCATCTGCAACAGCCGGACTTATCAGCGGACCAGTCGGCCGGTGGCAGCCAATGAAATGGACAGCGAGTTGTTCAGCCACATGGCGGTGCGCGTGATTCGTCCGCACGTGCTCTACGACTCGCTCAGCATCGTTCTGTATCCGCCGGTGGCGAAAGGCGGACAGCAGAAGTCGGTGACGGTGGCCCATGTCAATCCGATTCCCGAAGTCTCGCGTGACGAGTTTGTTCGCTTCTTTGCGTCGGTTGCGGATGAGAACACAGGCAGCGTGGTGAACCAGGGGATTCCTCAGTTTCTGCGCCTGATGAACGGTTCGTTGCTGGACGACGGCGCTTCCGGAGTCCAGCGATTTGCAGGATCGCACGACGAGCCGGCTGACAGCATTGAGCGGCTGTATCTGGCCGCGTATTCGCGCCGCCCGACCAGTGAGGAACTGGAGTTGGTACAGCGCTATTTCGACGGATCGCCCGATCCACGGAAGGCGTCGTCCGGGTTGCTCTGGACGCTGCTCAACAGCTCTGAGTTCCTGCTCAACCACTGAACGATCCAGTGAGGTAAATCATGTTTTCGCAGCAGAAGAAGTCTCCGCTGACACCAACACGCCGCGAGTTGATGCGGCTGGCAACGGCCGGAGTGACCGGGGTGTCGGCATCGGGCTGGCTTGGCGCGCTGGCGGCGCGAGCGGCTGAGGACAAGTCACCGAACACGCGTCGCAAGTCATGCGTACTGCTCTGGATGGATGGAGGTCCAAGTCACGTTGAGACGTTCGATCCAAAATCGGAAGCCACCGCCGATGTACGTGGCGAACTCGGTGCTATCGAGACTTCGGTGCCCGGAATCCAGCTCGGCGAGAAGTTTCCGCAGCTCTCGCGCTGGATGCAGTATGCGGCGCTGCTGCGCGGGATGAGCACACCCGAAGCCGATCACGACCGGGCGCGAATCTACATGCACACCGGCTACCGGCCGGGCTTCGGAGGGGTGACCTATCCAACGCTCGGTTCGACGGTTGCGGCGGAACTGGGCGAGTCGGATGCGACTTTGCCCAACTTCATCGTGACGGGAACTCCGCTGACCAAACACGACGTGCTGCGCGACGCCGGTTATCGTGGCCCGCGTTACCAGCCTCTCGTGCTGGCCGACGCCAGCCAGGGCCTGGACAACGCCACGCCTCGTGTGGAAACCGCCGAGTTCGATCGCCGCACAGGATTGCTCGATCATCTCGAACAGAGATTTGCAAAGGCGACGCTCGCCCCGGCGGCCGACGCGCATCTGGCCGGTCTGGCGGCGGCTGTGCGGTTGATGCGCAGCGATCGGCGAACGGCATTCAATCTGGATGGCGAATCCGACCGTGTGCGGGACGCTTACGGGAACAGCGACTTCGGTCGTGGCTGCCTGCTGGCGCGACGGCTGGTCGAGGTCGGTGTACCGTTCGTCGAAGTCTATCTGGCCAACTGGGACTCGCACGAAAAAAACGTCGCCGACAACACGCGGACGCTGATGACACAGGTCGATCAGGGCCTGTCAGCACTGCTCAGCGACCTGCACGATCGCAGCCTGCTCGATGACACTCTGATCGTCTGGATGGGCGAATTCGGCCGCACGCCGCGGATCAACCGCAACGGCGGTCGAGATCATTATGCCAAAGCCTGGACGACGCTGCTGGCGGGCGGAGGAGTCAAGGGTGGGCAGACTGTTGGAGCGACCGATCGCCAGGGACAGGAAGTGACCGACCGTCCGATCTCGGTTCAGGACTTCATGGCGACCGTCTGCCGGTTGCTGGAGATCGACTATGGAAAGGAAGTCATCGCACCGAACGGCCGCCCCATTCGGATTGTGGACAAGGACGAACAAGTGATTCGTGAATTGCTGTGAGGATGATCGCATGAAGAAGCTGGCTGTTGCTGCTGTATTGTTCGCGTTGTCGTTCGCGGCGGCGGATTTCGTATCTGCCGCGCCGCGCGAGCTTCAGGTTCATCTGGCGCAAGCCGGTAACGAAAGTCCGTACGTTTTCGTCCGTGCGAAATTCGAGCCCGGCGAACTGGCCGATCCCTGGTCCGTAAAGTTCGTCGACGCCGCAGGGCGGGAGGTTCCTTATTTCGTCTGGGATTCGATGACGTGGCGCGAGGCGCGCGAAGGCCGTGCCGACTGGGGTCACCGCTACGCGCCGCTGAATCATGCCGCCGGTGATGCGACGGACGTGAAGACTGCTCGCGATGAGAAGATCCGCTGGGCTGTCGAGCATCTTCCGCAACTGGGCGGGAAGCTGAAGTCCGAGGACGACGATGCACGCACGCATGGTGACTCGGTTTGCGCGGCCATGTATCTGCTTCGTTACCAGGTCGCGGCATTCGGCAAGCAGCGGCTGACACTCCGCATCCATGACCAGCAGCAGGTTGAGCCGCACCACACTGTCTGGCGCAGCAGCGAAGTAAGTGAGCGCACCAGCGTGAAGCAAGGGGGCCTGGATATCGCCGGGTTACCCGATCGCCTCAGTCTGTCGTGGCAGGGCCGGGAGTTGTTTCGTTTGGCGGGCTTCGATGCCGGCGCTGCGACCGGAACTGTCAGTCGTGCCGATTTCTCCCGGCCGTTCACGATCGAAGCGACTCAGGCAATTATTACGAAGCTGACGGTGACCGGCGAAACGCCGCGGAGCAAAGGCGGCACGCAACGCTGGCAGTCGACGTACTGGTTGTTCCCTGAAGGAGCTTACTGTGCGCTGGAAGGTTACAGCCTGACCGAGCCGGCCGGTTATCGAGGCGGGCATCAAAAGCTTGAGATCCTCGCTCCGCCTGACGGTGTCGAGGGCTTCACGCAGGTTCGCGGGCCGAGTTGGGACGCACCCTGGTATGTGCATCAGGTCGGGGATCGCGGCTTCACGGCGGCGCATCTCTTCTTTGCCACGCCGCTGACGACCGGCTACGGCAACAATCCCTTCACGGTCACCGCCGAAGGACCGAACAAGGAACCGCGGGCGGACGTCGAGGATGGCAGGCTGGCGTTGCGCTGGTTTCATCAGATCGACGATTCGGCCATTGCGAGACTGATGACTCGCGAGGGGCTGGGCATCGTCAACGGACATCTTGCTCTGAAGAAGTCATCGGATGGAGCTGCGAACAGTCTCGGCTGGCAGGCGAATAACGACTGGCTCTATCGGCAGTACGTGCTGGGTGTCGGCGAGCAGGCGGAATCCGCCGAAGGCGCGCTGCGCAGCGTGCTCGGCGCGGCCTCGGGCTGGATCGATCGGCCATTCAGCGAGGAACAAGTCGCCGCGCTGCTGGTCTCGCTGATGGATGAAATCGGACGCGGTGGCCAGTCGTCGGAGATCGGTCTGCTGAAGGTCGTCTCCGCCGTGATCGCCGACGACAGAGCGGCCATCGACAAGGCGCTGCGCGATCGGTTCCAGAACCACACCGAGCGGACGGACTTTTACATCGACATCATCCGCCGCAGTGTGGCCACGGGGATGAAGCCTTCGAGCGGCGGTGGTCAGCAACCGGATGGCAGCCGGTTGGAAGGCTGGACCGGCAATCCGTGTTATCACGCGGCGCTGATGCCCGTTTCCATTCGCACGATGGAGTACTTCGACCTGCCTGTCCCGCTGGATGATTACCGACGGGCCTGCGTGCAATTCGCCGATTTCGGACTGGAACTGCTGGGCGGCACGCCGTTCGATCTGGAACAGTTCCGCACGAACCTGGAAGCCGAATGGCCCAGCCGCTGCGTGCCGACGATCCCGCTGATGCTGCACGCGTATTCGCTGGAAAAGGATCCGCGTTATATCGACGCCGCGAGAATTCTGTTTGACGACCTGATGCGGCTGGTCGAGCGGAATCCGCATGGTTATTTCCCGGCGTGGTCATGGACTCCGCAGGCCGACAAGTATGACACGGTTTACAATCCCGTGGCCTACGAACGAGGAGTCACTTCGCTCTGGTCCGAAAAGATGCTTGATGTCATCGGTCGCGACAAAGCGACTCAGTTCGTCGCCGCTCAGGCCCGCTGGTTCGTGTTCAGCGGACAAATCTCTGACACGTTCGAGACCGACAACGTGACGGCGATCCGCGCCTGCAACCACGGCGGACACACGAGTCTCCGCAACCAGATCGGTATCTACCTGCACGACGACTTCGAATTCTACCGCGGGCTGGTTGGTGAGTTGATCGAATGGTCGGCCGCAACTCGCCCCGAGCCGGGCCGTGTGCTCAGCGCTGGCACCGGGCCGTATCGCCGGCTTGAGCTGTCCAACGCCGGCAGTTCGATGGTCCGCTGGGCGCTCGACATGTCGCCCGGCAGCCGCTGGTTCGAGACAAAGGTCGAGCGGTTGAAGCCAGACGGATTTCGTCTGCAGATCTGGAACCGGCTTTCCAGATCACGGCCCACCGCTGTCGTTCACTCGGAAGACCTCGGTCGCAAGGCCGGTGATGAGATCCTGCGGGCCGTTGCCGAAATCCCCGCCTACCGCGAGCCGATCGAAATCGCCGTATCCCCTGGCGACAAGACGGTCGGGTTGAAGGTCAGCAAGCCGGTCACGTTGCGACTTCAATTGCACGCCATGCAGCCGAAGTTTCCCGAGGGGACAACCTTTACCCTGACACGCCGTCAGGCGGACGGCGTCATGAAACCGATTGAGCAAGGCGTCACCTGGACGGCGAGCGAAGTCGCGTGGCGGGCCGAACCGGGTGACTATGAACTCAGAGCAAAGTGAGGCCACGAGAAACGTTCGGCTGTGCTGCACAACAGCGGAGCCCGCTCACCCTGGCTCGACTTCACTCTGCTTCCACCTCTGTGATCTTCCACAGTCGCGCTGTTTTGTCGAAGCTGCCGGTCAGTAGTACGCGGCTGTTAGGGCCGAAGGCGATCACGCGAACGAGGGCGCGGTGTTGCAACGTGGAGCCAATGGGCCGACCTCTAGCGGCGTCCCAGACGTGAGCCGTATCGCCATAGCAACCAGTCGCCACGAATCTGCCGTCCGGGCTGAAGGCCACGCAGCGCACCTCTGTCGGATGCGCCAGCGGCGGGCAGAGCGGTGTTCCGGTCGTCGCGTCCCACAAGCGCGCCGTCTTATCACGACCTGCGGTGACAACACTCTTGCCGGTCGGGCTGAAGGCGACGGCGCGGATCTGGTCGTCGTGTCTGAACGGTGGTGTGACCGGCTGGCCTGTGGTCACGTCCCAGACGCGGGCCGAGCCATCGAGGCTGCCCGTCAACAGCTTCGAGCTGTCGGGACTGAAGCTGAGCGCGCGAATCGAACCGTCGTGTTGCAGTTCGATTCCCTTCGGCTTGCCCGTCAGGCCGTCAAGCAGATGCGCAACGTTGCCGTTACCACTGACGGCGGCCAGCTTCGAGTCGGGACTGAAGGCCACGGCGTAAAAACGCTGACGATTGCCAATAAAGTCGCCGATCGGTTGTCCGTTGCTCGCGGCCCAGAAGCGGGCGGTGCCGTCCTGCGGGCCGTCGTGACTGCTCGTCAGAATGGCCTTGCCATCCGGTCGGAAGGCCAGCGCATAGACAAAGCCCGGATGCGGCAGTGTGGCAATCACCTTGCCGGTGCCGACCTCCCACAGCTTCGCACCGTTCGCGCTCCCACCCACAACACTCCGGCTGTCGGGACTGAACGCCACGGGATACACCTCACCGTCATGTGGCAACGGTTCGCCATGAAGTCTGCCGGTGGAGACTTCCCAGATCCGCAGGAAATGGTCCGAACACCCTGTGGCCGCCCATTTCCCATCCGGACTGAGCGCAACACCGTGAATCGCCGCCGGATGAACGAGTGGCGGAACCAGCGCGGTGACTTGGAATTCGGCCGCCTGTGCATGGTGGAACAACATGGTCAATCCACACAGGGCAATGATTGCGACGGCACCGAATGCGGGGCTCTGCGTTGCAAGTTCTCGCGTCCGCCCGCCGTCGGCCAGCGTCAACAATGTGACCGCGGCTTGAGGCTGGCTTTTCATGTCACCGATCTCTCCGTAGTTAGTGTACACTTGGTCTTCGACCTCCCTCTAATCCGACCAGCAGGTAACCAACAACAGTGCGGCACATGTCCGGAATTCTCGACTCTCCAGACGCCCAATCATTTGTCTGAACGGTGATGACGGACATCGCTGGTCCGCAGCCAATCGCGCACTGCGGGATACGCCGATTTCGGAAAATCGTGGGCGCCGACGTCCTCAACGACGAGCGTCGCCCTGGCCCCCGCTGCTTTGGCCATGTCGCAAATCTCCTGGGCACGCGGCTGCGACTTGGCATTGCTGGATACCATGAGTACCGGCTTGTCCTTGAGCAGATCGTATTGCTGCAGCTTGCCGCCCCCCTCGACGAACAGAAAAGCGGAGAACCGCCGTGCCACTTCGCCATCCGATGCGTCGATGAGTGCCGCAGTAGCGTGCGCCCCATTGGAAAACCCACCCAGCACCCGGTGATCCGGATCGATATTCACCACCACCTGTTCCAGCTTGTCCAGCATGGTCTTGAAATGCGGCCACATCAACTCGCCATCCGCGGCATTAATGACAAAGCCCGGGCGTGGACCTTTGGGTCCGCTGACCGGCGCCAAGCTGGCCTTGAAGAGCGGCATGCTGACACAGACGAAATCCCGGCCTTGGGTCAGCTCACGGGCGACGCCAACGGTTGTGCCGTTGCCGCCATCACCGCCGCTGAGCCAAATCAGCAGCGGAAACTTTTTCGCTGGGTCGTAGTTCGTCGGCAGGTAGACGGTCATCTGCGCCGGGACGTCTCTCTTCTGCTGCATGGCGAAAAACGTCTGTGGCATGTCGGGAAACTCGATTGTCAGAGTGCCGCCGGGTTGGAGTGCGTGCTCGGCTTTCTTGGCGGGTTGCTCGTCCTGTGGCTCAATCGCCGGGACCGTCTGCACGTCAGGCGTCTGTTCAACATTGCCCGCTGCGTCTCGGCTCGCCGCGGTCAGTACGCCGTCGCGCGGCGTGTCCAGCGTCAATTCCCACTCCGCGTAGTTCGGAGCGAGCTGCCGGACTTCATTTCCATTGACCGTGACCTGGGACACCTGGCCGTTGTCGGAGGTCGTTCCGCGCACCAGCAGCCTGCCTGACTCCGTGGGCTGCACATGAGTGATCACGGTCGCTGGCGGTTCGTCATCAACCGGGGCGAGCGGTTTCGGGAACGGAGCGTCACCATTGGGAGGCGGCCCGTCGACGAAAGCGTAGTCCCGCTTGTTCGGCACTTGGGTCATGTGCAGGGAGCGGTAAGCATGGTTCTCGTAAACCGGCCTCCAGACTCCGTATTCCGCGTCGTGGATGTCAAAGTTCTCCAGCAGCACGGAAGGCGAGACCGGATGAATGGCCCAGTGAACGTTCCAGAGCAGCATGTTTCGGATCACAAACGGGTGAGCGACGTCCGGGCCAATGCCATCCACGTTGGGAGTTCCGAAGGGAACGCCACCGCCGAGATTGAAGGCATGACGGCGCTGGCAGTGAGATTCGTTGCTATCAAACCGGACGAACGACAGCGTGCGGATATCGACCTCCCGCGATGAACCGTCCGGCTGTCGGATGCTGAGGACTGGATCAAAGTCGGGTGTCTTCGCGGCCTGAAAGAAGTAACCGTATTCGTCGCAATCACAGGCCACATTACGGGTGAACGTGTTGTGGCAGTTCGCCCACCAGAAACCCGATCCGTCGTTCTTATCAAACGGGATTACCTGCTTCGGCAGCGGTTTCCCGATGTAGGCCTGCACGGCCAGGTTGCGATCGAGAACGTTGTAGACCTCGGTTCCGTCTTCCATAAAGAACCCGTGCCCGACGCTCTGGTAGCCGACACAGTCACGCACGACGAGATAGTTCGTCCCGTGAATCGTCAGCCAGCGATTGTGGCTGTCATGGATGGATGCTCCGATGACGGAGCTGCCGCGCATCGTGTCGCCGACCAGATGGAAGTGCAGGCTGTAGCGGCCGAGCACGTTCTGCTTACCAAGGTGACGGAACTCGGCATAACTGATGCTTCCGGCCGAGTGCCGGTGATACATGGTGTGACCGCGAATGCCATCGGGTTCAGCAGACTCGACGACGACATTGCGGCTGAGATTCGCGACATCGGCGCGATAGTCTCCGGCAGCGATGTGATCAAACTGCAGCGGTTGATCCAGCGTGATTGTCGCGCCGTCAATGGCGGAGATGGTGCGTTCTTCCGTCTGCGTGCTGTCGCGCGTGCTCGGCCGGAACGTCTTGCGGATTTTGTTCTGCCGCGTCGTGGCGGTCACGATGATCTGATCGCCGACACGCCAGTCATCCACGGACTCTTGCACCACAAGCTGGCGGTCTCCGGCGTTCGCTGGCTGATCGAGCTTCAGCCAGGTCCGGCGAAGCGGTGCTCCGTGGAAGTCCATCCGGCCCGCACAGCACACGATGGCCGGGCATGATTCCCGGTCCATGCCCTCGAAATAAACCAGCCGGATCCGCGCGGTGTGATCGTTCGCGACGGGCTGATTCGCGGTGCCGACTTCGAGTGCCGGACGACGTGTTTCATCAGTCGGTGGTTCGATGTGATGTTCGCAGTCAAACCCGGATTCGCTGTATTCATTGCCCGCCTGAATCACGATCAGACCGACATCCAGGCGAGTGTCTCGATCCGTGGCGAATGACAGCACGCCCGCGACACTGATGCCGCGAATCGCCTGGTCCGAGTTGACGTCGTACACCACACGATGCCCTTCGCGGATGAGCACTCGGGCTCCCGCGCTGGGAACACGTCCGGCGGTCCAGGTGGACGAAGCAGACCAGTTGCCGGAACGGGCAGACTCGATCACGCTGGAACGGCTATCCGTGGAATTATCAGCATGGGCAGGCGCCACAACGCAGCAGCACAATGCTGTGACCAGCAGTCGCTGGAGAAGACGGTGTGACAGATGTGAATCCGGCATGAGGTTCCTCATTGAAGTCAGAGTTGAAGAGGTTAAGGGCAAGGGGCTGATCTAAGGTTGAATCGGCAGTTGAAAACTCAACTTCTGGCGGCCGCGGAGTACCGTCACCGGAACGCGATCATCTGGTTTCTTCGACGTGACCACGTAGGCATGGACGTCCTGTTCGGCCAGCAGGTCCGTGTGCGAATCAAACTCGATCAGCACATCGTCCTCACGAATGCCCAGGCGGTGAGCCGTCCCATGCGGGCCATACTTGCCGGCGTGCTTCACTCGTAGAGCCATCGCGTTGGCAGGGAGTCCGCGTTCCCGCCGGGCTTCCGCAGGCAGTGGTTCCAGGAGCAGGCCTCCCGTTGCGATGCGCCGCAGGCCCCACGACGTGACTCGCCACGACAGATCGCCTTTGCGACGCCAACCATTCGACAGTTTCAGCGTCAGACTGCGCGTTCCGCCGGATCGATGAACGGTCACGGGAATCTCATCACCAGCCGGATCGATGTTGTGGAGTACCCACTGCACATCGGCGAACGAGAGAATCGGCTGGCCGTTGAATGATTGAATCGTGTCTCCACTCTGGAATCCCGCTTCCGCTGCGGGTGAGTCCGGCTGCACTTCCGTGACCGAGGCCAGTTCATCCGGATCCAGAACGAGCCCGATCGATTTGGGATGCGGGTACGGCCACAGGACTTTATCCGGAATGGGCTTGTTCGCATGCCAGTAGAACTCGCGCTGCGCATCGCCGATCTGGTGGCAATGGATGCAGCTTTTGACAACGTCACCTTCGTAGTTCAGCTTGTCCGTGAACTTACCTTTGAGTGACGGATAAAGCTCGGGCGAGGCGACTTCCAGCGGCTGGCCGCGTTTGCCGGCCAGCGAGTCTTTCACGGCGTCGTAGTTGCGATGCAGATCGAGTGTCTTCTGCAGCGCTTTCGCCAGCCCTTCCAGTGAAACATCACCGATCCATTCCGTGCGGTGTGACCGCGTGCCAAACCGACCGTAGACCGTCTTGTCTGCATTCAGGAAGAACACCGCGAACGACTGATCCGTGTCGTACTGAAACAGACTCAGATCGAGCCCGTTGGTCGAGACCTGTCGGGCACAGACGAACTGTTCGAGCAGCGGGCGGATGACCGGGTCCGTGTCGACAAGTTCGTCGTCCAGCTTCACGCACTCATGACAGGGCAGACAGCGCAGAACAACGATGATCGGCTTGCCTGTCCGTTTCGCCTCGGCAAAGGCCTTTGGCAGGTCGTTGTAAATCCAGAACCCGGCGGCTTCGACCTTCTTCCGGTCACCCCGCACAATTTCTTCGCGGGTTTGAGCCGTCGCAGTCGACGCGAGACTTAACACAGCCAGAGCACAGATCAGCATTCGCATCAGTCAGTTCCTCCAGATCGTTGTGAATCAGTTTTGTCGGTCATGTCGTCGAGAGGTCTGTGTGCTGCCGCTGAGGCCGGACTGCGGCGTTCCGGTTCCCGTTGACGTTCGCGCCGGACTTCGCGTTCCCGTACTTCACGGCGCTCCGCTTCGCCTTCCCGGATACGCTCACCCTCTGCTTCGTCATCGCGGTCCCGGCGTTCTGTTTCGCCATCGCGTTCCGGTCTCCGCGCTTCACGGGGGCGCTCCGCGGCTTCTTCACCGATCTCGACATGTTGGAGTTCGTCACCCGCGAACCGTAGACGATCGCCGCGAACGTGTCGGACGTTGATCAGGACACCTTCGTTTTCCTGCAGGTTGCGAAGCACGTCCAGATATCTGCCGGTGACTCCGTCGACGGTGAGCGTGCGCCCGCGGATGGCCTGCGGATTGCGCGCCGTGCTGTCCGGTCCGACCCGGTCGACGCGGATCATGTTCAATGTCAGCTCACCCCGCTCGACGTTTCGGCTGTGAAGCCGGCCGACTACCCGACCGGTCAGGCCATGCAGTTCCGGCGGAAACCTCGCGAGGTCGGCGGCATTGCGGAGGCGGACATCCATGACGCGCCGGCCTTCCGGCATGGCCCACGTCACGGCCACCTGATTGCCGGTTTTAAGTGCAGCAATCTTCTGAGTGATGTCGCGATCCGGTCCGCCTCCGTCTGCGGGATTGCCTCCGCGCCACGGAGCCTGCAGTTTCACTCGGCCTTTGTCGCGCGTCTCAATCTCAAGCCAGGCATCACCCAGAGCAGTCACCGTGCCTTCCAGGACGCCTTCGCCATCGATGTCACGAATCCAGCGCTGGCCACCTTGTTCGTCCCACGTAACTGTTACCCGATCACCTTTGAGCAGTTGACCGGCTTCGTGAATCGTCAGTGTGCTGTCGCCGATGTGGAACGTTGTCTGCTCCCGGCGATCGTTCACGCGGATGGTCACTGTGGTATCCGTGACCGAGGTGACTTCGCCGGACGTCCTGCGGTGTTCCACTTCCCGCTCGAAGACCTGTCGGCTTCCCGTTTCGAGCAGCACCGGAGTATCGCCGAGTTCGCACAGAACAGAGCCGGACGCCACCGCGACCGTCACCACAACTTTCCGGGCGCGACGCGGACTCAGGTCGTCCGACATTCCATTCGGGTATTCAACCGTCGTGTCAAACGCCGTGCCCTTGACCGTGACCGGACCCAGCGGCGTCTGCACCTGGAACTTCCCGCGATCGGGCGTGATCCGTGCTCTCAGCCGCCCCTGATGCAGCTCGACCACTTCCTGATGCGGTGCTCCATGAACCGTCACGTCGGAGTGAGCGTCGAGTTCCAGGCGGCAGTAGTCACCGAGTTCCAGTTGTACCCCCTGGCCGCCGGAGACGATCCGATCGCCACGCTCAATCTCCTGACGATGTCCGGCGTCCGCTGCTCCCAGGATCCGGAAGTCACCTTGAGCCTTCGGTCCGGCATACGAGTCTCTGAACGAGTCCGGCCAGAAGGCGCCCGCCATGATCAGACCGATGGCGATCGCGACCACGGCCTGTTTCCAGTAGCGGCGTGTCTGGCGGAGCGAAGCCGCTGTGGCCAGTACGACGGATTTCCCAGCCCGTCGCTGTGGAGTGGACGACGGACCGGGAAGTTCGTCGTCCGCCGTATTGACTGCTCTGTCTGCAAACGTCCGGTCATGGCCTGTGACTTCGGTATGTTTCTCCCGCAGGATCACGCGAGCCAGCAGCCGGTCCCGCGACACCTCGACGTGCTTTTCATTCAGAGTATGACCGGTCAGCGTGAATTCAAACTGCAGCCAGCGCCGGGCTTCCTCCGAGTGCGAATCATCCAGCAGCGCCGCGTGCAGTTCAGCCGCTTCCTCGGATGAAACAGCCTCACCGTCGAGCACGCGACCGAGTATCTCCAGCCAGGTGCTCATTCGATGGCCTCCCGTGCGAAGGTAAACTCAACACATGCCTTCAGCCGTTCGCGAATGCGGAACAGCCGGACCCGCGCTGTCTGCACGCTGGTCTGCTGCCGCTCGGCAATCTCTGTGATCGGCAGACCGTCTTCATAGCGGGCTTGGACCATGTGACGGTCATGGTCCGGCAGTTTTTCGAGGCACGCTGCCAATGCCGCTTCCTGCTCGGAGCGTCGCTCGTCTGCCGCGAGGTCCGCTTCTTCCGCCAGGCGGCTGAGCTGATCAGCCAGTTCGACCGGCATCCGACGGTTCTTCCGCCACCACTCGCGAACCAGGTTCCTCACGACACCCTTCAGCCACAGGCCGGGACTGTCGATTGTCCGCCCTTCGACCAGTCGGTCAAACGCCAGCAGGAACGCCTGATGCGTCACATCTTCCGCTTCCGCCGCCCCGCACATCAGCGTCGCCACATACTGCCAGACCGAGCGATAGTGCTCGTCCACCAGACGCTGAAACTGCTGCTGCCGGTTCGTGGATGAAGAACTGTTGCGGGAATCAGGCATGGATCAGTCAAACGTTACTTTGTCGGCCGGAAAAGGCGGCAGCCGAAGTACGACGGACTTCCAGTCCGTCTGGAGTTCAACCAGCTCGACGGCACATCCTGTCCGCGGCGATGCGCAGCCGACAGACAGGACGCGCCGTTGTACGAACTGTTACAGGCGAATTGTAAAACGTCAGTCGCGATCCCGATTCTCGCGTTCGCGTTCCGGCGAGTCACTTCGCTCGCGTGATTCCGCGCGTTCGCGTCCCCGCTCACCACGTTCGCGGTCGCCGTCCCGGCGCTCACCTTCGCGCCGCTCTCCCGCTTCGCGACCACGTTCGCCTTCACGTCGCTCGCGATCTCCTTCTCGCTGATTACCTTCGCGACGTTCGCCGTCACGCCGTTCCCGTGCGTCACCATCTCGACGTTCGCCGTCCTGCCTTTCGCCGTCGCGACCACGATCACCCGCGGCTTCGCGTTCCAGGCGACCGATCTGTTCGGCAGCCTGGCCGGCAAGTTCATTCAGCCCGGCGGCCCGCAGGTGTTCGACCGCCGCACGCAGATGTTGCAGGCGACGAGCTGCTTCGCTGCCACGTCCCTCTTCGCCTTCGCGCCCTTCTGCCCGTTCGCCTTCACGACGCGGACCGAACTCCCGCTGGATGCGGGCCATAAATTCCTGCAGTTCACGCTCCGTGCGGGCCGCGTCTTCCTGCCGACCTGCTTCGCGATGTTCGGCCAGTTGCCGGCGAAGCTGCTCGAATCGCCGGCGTGCTTCTTCCGGCAACTCACGGCGAGATTCTCCTTCGCGGCGTTCAGCCTGTTCGCGGTCTCCACCCTCGCGACTCAGTCCTTTCAGACGCTCTCGCAACTGGTTGAACTCCCGCAGCCGTTCAGCCGCGGCGTCGCCTTTACCAGCCTCACGCAGTTCACGCATCTGTCTTTCGAGTTCTTCAAGCTTTCCACGAATTTCCACCGCCTGGCGCTCTCGCTGCTGAGCTTCGGAGCGCTCGCGTTCACCGCGTTCCCGTGATTCACCCTCCCGTCGTTCGCCCTCTCGGCGCTCACCGTCACCTCGCTCCCGGACTTCGCCTTCCCGACGCTCGCCCTCGCGCGGCTGCTCCGTTCGTGGTCGATCACCTTCCCGGCGTTCGGGTTCCTGACTGACCGCCGTACCGCCTGCAACGGTCGCGATCACGATCCCTGCCACAATACCGAATACATGTTTTGAAAACTTCACGAGCGACTCCTGACTGAGTTTTGAAATGCTGATCTGCAAAACCGACCACGCGACAGCTCACTGCCGGTGGAGAAAGGTGATTCTCAGCCGGGAAACGTTTCATGGATTTTCGAAAGAAGATTCAAAAGACGTCACATCCAGCGTCCGCCAAAGTCAGAGCAGCGCAATTCGCAACGTTTGCCCAGCGGCAGAGCCGGGACGATTCTCGCCCGGCTCACTTCGACTGAAACGCCTTGCTGGCAACGAGTGCCTGAATGAATTCACGGACGGCGAAGTCTTTGCTCCTGACACGCTGGATCATGGCGCCGGTCAGGTCAGAGCGCGTGTTCGATAACTGACTCGCTGAAGACCAGTACCAGGATATCCGGCTGGTACGCAACTAACCCACGCACCTGCGACTCGTTCACGGACCTGTATCTGGCACCGCTTGCAGACGTGATTTCCCGGTGCCACAATCGATGCGATTGAATCTGGTCTGGATCAGAGCCCATGTTGTGTTGGATTTTGAGGAATTTGCGCAGGAACAGATTATTCCATCGTGCCTGCTGCACGATGGCGATGCTCGCGTATGCAATCGCCACACTGGGTTTTCCTGTCAGCCAGGTTTCGCGGCAGCGGGTCGCGGCCGGGTGTTGTTGTCGTCTGGAACTCAAATCCTCAGGCCGCTGCTGCTGTGCGGCTGAAAAGCCGGCGGCGATTACTGACGTTGGTGCCCGCAAATGCTGCAGGTCGACCGAGGCCGCATCTGCCCAGCGCAGCGGTCTGCGGGATGGCGGTTCGGGAGTGGCTGATAAGCGCTTGTCTGATTCGCCAGGCCGCTTGGTCACGAACACAACGAAATCGGCTGGTTCCTCTTGCAGTCGAACTGTTCGGCTTTCAGGCAACGACGTCTCCGGCGATCCGTCTGACGATTGTCCAGCGGAGCCGCCCTCTGCCAGGCAGTCAAGGCACCCGGCTGGCAACACCATTTCAGCGTGCGACTGCACTGGGGGTTCGCAATCCGGTTTCGTTGTGAATGCGGATCCGAGACTGGTCACCGAAGCGTCACGGCCTCACGAACTTCACCCCGGTCGCGACGGCTGGGCTACACTCGGCCTGCATTTCCCCGAGCGGTTTCCTGCTCCCGAAACTCCACCACCAGAGTCGTTGACGATTTGAACATCACGGTCGCCGTCCCGACGCTCCTTAATGGCTGCTGTCGGTCGTACGCCTTTTTCAAATCGCTTTCTGATGGAGTGAAAAATGTTTCCTCAACGACGTCGCGCTGCGCGCGGGTTTACTCTGATCGAACTGCTGGTGGTGATTGCGATCATCGCAATTCTTGTCGCGCTGCTGCTGCCAGCCGTGCAGCAGGCACGTGAAGCGGCCCGCCGGTCACAGTGCAAGAACAATATCAAGCAGCTTGCACTGGCCATGCACAACTACGAATCGACTTATACGACGTTTCCACCAGGCGGGACTCGCGACTCGGACTTTTCCGTTCAGGCGAGGCTGCTGCCGTATATCGAACAGGCCAATCTGCAAGGATTGCTGGACTTCACGCAGACCGCTTTCAGTGGCGGGTGGAGTGGGAAGACTCCGAATCCTCAGTTCGTTGCCGCGTTTGCAACTCCGATTCCGGTGTTTCTCTGCCCCAGCGATCCTGCTCCGTCGCAGCAGCAGGCCAACTCATTTCTCTACGGCGGCCTCAGCTACATGGTCAGCTTCGGAAGCGGCAAGCAGACCAATAATGACTTCCGCTGGCCGACCGATGGCGCAGTCTTTGAACATTCGAGCGTCCGGTTTCGAGACTTTACAGACGGAACTTCTCACTCGGTGATCATGAGCGAAACGGTTCGCAGCGTCGGAGCTGACATGGTGCTGCCGTCCGGAGTTACGCCGCCCTTTCCCTATCAGTTCACACGGAATGGATCATCAGGAGTGAGTTCAGGGCTGAATCCGGTGCCGGGGATGGCAGCTACGGGTGGCGGCTGGTCGTCCTTTACCGACAGTAACGGCATGATTTCCAATCCTGATCTGTCAACATTCTGGACAACGTTTACAAGCTGGCGCGGTGGGGCGAGTCCTGCGTTACGTGGCCGTGGGATCTCGTGGGCCTTCTCCGGAGCCATCAATTCGATGACGAACGGATACCTGCCTCCCAACAGCCGCATTCCAGATATCGTGACGCACTGGACCGGCTATTTTGCCCCGCGCAGCCATCACACCGGCGGAGCACACGTGGCTATGGGGGACGGATCGGTCCGCTTCCTCAGTGCAAGCCTCGATACGGATCTCAGCCGCGCTCTGCACAGCCGGAATGGTGACGAAGTTGTCGGTGAATTCTGACCGGACAGCGACGTTCGCCGTCTGCGGCAGACGCGAATCCGTGTGTGATCTGTCGGCGCGAAGACCCGTCGAGTGATCCGTAGCGCATGACTCGGCGGACAGCCGTTCGCGCCGGATTGCCGCAGGAACGATGTGCGTCACCGGGAGCGTGTCCGTACCAGTTCCAAATCTGCGTCTCAGATTCGGCCAGAGAATTCGGACACGTTCCCGATCTCAGTCAATTCACTCAGGTAGTGAGGTTCCATATCTGAAGTCGTCTGTGCAACTTTCCTCCAGGTGCTTCATGGGGACGTGGCTGGTCGTGATGCTCGCCATGCTCAGCGGTTGTGGCCAGCGTCCGATTACCGGTGGCACATCGGGTGTCCTGCTGACTGATGGAAATCCGATTCCAGACGTGCTGGTCCGCATCTATTCGACCGATGCCGACACGTCTCTGGGATACGCCGTGACGTCCGGTGACGGATCGTTCGAACTGGTGGCCCAGGATTCGACCGGTCCGCTGCATCTGGAACCCGGCTCCTACATTATGGTCCTGGAATCCGTTGGCGCTCCGACGGAACTCCCTGAGGAATACCTCGACCGCGACTCGACACCCCTGAAGATGGAGTGGACCAGCGGCGACGTCCTGAAACTGAACGTGCCGGGGCTCTCGTTGAATTGAATTCTTCCACCCTGAATGCAGGGGAACATCATGAGTTCTTTTGAAGTGACAGCGAGCGGCGAGTCCGCTCCGAAACCGACATCGATTCAATCGGATGCAGACGCCATGTGTCGAACGTGCGGGGGAGATTGTGAATAAACCACAGCGCCAGAAACTCTACACGGCGATATGGCGGTGGCATTTCTATGCCGGACTGCTGTCGATTCCCATCTGCATGTTTCTGGGGACAACCGGCGCAATCTACCTGTTCAAACCGTATGTGGAACCACTGCTGTACTGCGATCTGCAAACCGTCGCTGTCGGGAGCGAGAAGCTGTCACTGGAACAGCAGCTTGAGGCAGCTCGGGCGGCGAGGCCAGATGCAAAGGCAGCCAGCCTGACCCCGGGAACCGGATGTCACGTTCGTGTCCGACGGACGGTGGATCGCCTTCCACTCAAACACGCGTGGCGACCGTCAGGTCTACGCAGTGAGCTTGAAACTTGGGCCAACTGCAGTCGCAGTGGATGTCGCTCAACATTCTCATTTCGGGAACTCTGGCGAATTCCAACACAGGAACGTGTCAGCTATTGAATCGGCTGATCCGTGTCTCCGGCGTCCCGGTCTTTCAGGGATCGTACCTCTTCTCGAATTGCGTCGAGTGCCTGAGCCATTTCGCTGAGCGAATGCTGGAACAAGGTGTCTCTGGTCTGTCGGGTCGTCGGTCGCAGGTTCGAAAAGTAGTACGCGGCCAGCATCGCTGTGGAGACCGCAAAAATCACATAAATGATCCCCAGGGTAATGGAAAGAATGTTGGCGTTAGCATTCCATGGATCAAACCCACCGAGTACTTCACTCCCTCCCAAAATCATCAGGGCGATTGTGATCACGACGAAAAGTTTGCAGAGTTTCAGGATGAACTGTTCACGACGTTCGAGCTGATCGAGTGCAGATTCGAGTTTCATGCGATGCTCCTGATATCGAGTTTGTTGGAGCGAGTCATCCTGTTGAAGGAGTTGCTCGTGGAGACTGAAATCACGATTAGATTTATTCATCGAGAAGCTCCCTGATTGTCCCGTGCAGCGCCAGCTTCGCGTAATGGAGTCGCGATTTCACAGTTCCGGGTTTCACGTCAATTACGAGTGAGATCTCATCAATGCTCATCTCTTCCAGAAACCGCAGTGTCAGAATTCGCCTTTGGTCAACCGACATGCGGTCCAGCGCCATGTGTACGAGTTCGGCGTTGTCAAATGGCTCTACTTCTCCTTCGTCAGCTTGGGAGGTTCCGTCGATCTCGTCCGGTTCATCAACTGTTACCGGGCGTCTTGATTTCCGGCGAAGTTCTGATACGGATTGAGAATGTGCGATTTGATATACCCAGACACGGAATGCTGATGGCGACTGGAGTGATCCGAGGTGCCGATGAACCTGCAGCCATACTGTCTGCAAAACGTCAAACGCATCTTCTGCGTTTCCAACGATTCGTCGGATGAAGTAGTACAATCGCTTGTCATACAGGTCCACGAGCCGTCCAAATGCGCCACGGTCACCCGTCTGCGCCAGGGCGACTGCCAGCCGCTCTTCGGTCTGTCGAAGTCTCTGTTCGATGGCGGACGACTCCTTATGGCCAGTCTGATGATGCAGGATGGACACATGGTGTTCCCGCATCCTGAATCTCAGGCCTGCTTTACATTTGGACTCAAACAGGACGCCCCGCGTGATCACTGCGTTCAAAAAAATCTGGCATAATCCGCGATTCGTCGACGGTGCGCGACAAAGCGAGTATGCGTCGGGTTTCCTTCGATTTAGTGGTTTCGCTGTCAAAGTCGTATGGATCACAGTATGTGCCAGCGGATTGCGACGGAATTGAGCGGGATCAAATCCAGGGTTGACGGCACGACGAACGGATCGACCGTGGTCTAACGGGTCAGCACAAGCTGCGCCGTTTTCGTCGACCCGTTGACAGTCGCGCCGACCGTCGAATCCGAGGCGGTTGACGACGAACACGAGGCCAGACTCATGGCCAGCAACAGCGCGATACAACGCACAAAGGCACCTTTAACGACTGCTGCTGCTCGTATTCCTTCTTGAACAGACCGTTTTCAAACGACTGCCTCGCGTCAGGGAGTGGCTGGGACTGGCTACGCAGTGACTCGAATCAGCCAGGCCTGATCCAGAAACAGGTGGCAGAACCGCACGTTTCACTTCGACCGGAATGCGCTGCTGGCAACGAGTGCCTGAATGAATTCGCGAACGGCGAAGTCTTTGCTTCTGGCACGCTGAATCATGGCCGCTGTGAGGTCGGCGTCTGTAAAGCCGCAGGGACGACCGAGCGCGTATTCGATCAGTGACTCGCTGAAACCCCGGGCGAAGCCGTCCGGACGTGACGCGATGATGTCGCGGAGTTCGAGGTAACTGTTGAACTCGGGGCCGTTGAAGAACGCGCCGGCAGGTTTGATCGGCCAGGTCTTTCTGACACTGCCATCGCGAACCAGTGTGTCTTCCGTCCGCCATTTCCCTGCCGCGTCAAAGTTCTCCAGACCCAGTCCGAGTGGATCGATCCGGCGATGGCAGTTCGCGCACTGAGGCTGTTCCTGATGAGCTCGCAGTCGTTCGCGGACGTTGAGCAACTGGCCGTCGAGCCGCGCCAGTTGTGGAACGTTCGGCGGCGCGGGAGGCGGCGGATCATTCAGCAGTTTGCGCAGCACCCAGGCACCGCGCTCGACGGGACTTGTTACCTGGCCATTGCTGCCCATCGCCAGGATCGCTGCCATGCCGAGTAATCCGCCGCGCGGCGAGTGATCGGGAAGATCGATCCGGCGGAACTCATCGCCAGTCACGCCGTCGATCCCGTAATAGCTGGCAAGCAGCCCGTTGATTACCGCAAAGTCCGACTTCAGCAAACGGGACAGACTGAGGTTCTCGCGCAGCAGCAGGGCGATGGTCTGGTACACCTCTTCGCGCGCCGCTGCCTTCGTACTGTCGTCAAAGCTGCGATGCAGCCGGAAATCGAACTGGAAGAAGTCCAGTCGTTCCAGGCCGAGCCACTGGTGTGCAAAGCCGGCCACGAACTCATGCGATCGTCCGTCGTCGAGCATTCGATCGACCTGCGCGGCGAGCACATCCGGTTCGAGCAGCTCTTCGCTGCCGGCCAGCGCGAGCAGTTCGTCATCCGGCGGCGCGCTCCAGAGGAAATACGACAGTCGCGAGGCGAGTTCGAATCCGTCGAGTTTCCGTGGGCCGCCATTGCCGGACGGCTCGCTCAGATACAGAAAGCCGGGCGAGGCGAGCACCACACTGAGCGGCGTTTTCAGCGCGTCGTCAAAGTCATCGCCGACATCGAGGCGCGACTCGAACAACGCGACAAGCCGATCGAGATACTCCGGTTCCGGCTTTACACCGCGAAACGCCCGCGTGGCAAACCGTTCGATCACATCGCGGGCACCGGCTCGACCCTGAGAGTCTGCCGTCAGCGAAACGATACCTGAAGGCGCGTCGCCCGGCCCGTCGATTTCCAGCCAGTCGATCCAGATCGCCGGCACCGGCCCGTGTCCGGTTTTCTCAAACTCGTCGTGATAGCTGCGAATCTCGGCGGTGCGTGAATTGGGCCGCTTCTCGCGGATCGCGAATTCCCGCTTGCCGTCCGTGCTGATCTGGACGACCCGTTCGATGATCTGCGGATCGTCAAGCGTCCCGGTGACCTGATGCGCGCCGAACACGGTGAAGTCGCTGACGTCGTCGCCGCGCTGACCGACTTCCAGAAAGCGTCGCTCGGGCGGCGCGGCCTCATTCGCAGCGACCCGCATCCGGAGCGTGTACGTTCCCGGCGGCCAGTCCTCGCCAGCCGACACGTACGCTTCCCGGTACGCCTGGTAGAACAGCAGCCACGCACCGGACTCGCGGCCGGGCAGCTTCTGGTAGTCGTCGTAGTAAGGAAAGAAGTGCAGATACTGGTTTTCCGAGAAGAACGCCGCCTGAGCGTCGTTGAAGCCAAACTCGGTCGGCGGCGGAGCGCCTTTGATCTGATCCCAGTCGTAATAGAAAAACAGCGGCGTGGGATACGGGACGCCCGAAGAAGGTCGCGGCTTCTTCGCCTTCTCGCGCAACACCGCGGCAATATCCAGATTCTCCGGACGCTCGGCGGCGGCATCGACTGCGGCGGCCCAGCTCGCGTGCTGTTCGTGCAGTTCGCGCGTGCGTTTGAAGAGCGAGTCCATGCGGCGATTACCGAAGTCTTCGGCTTCTTCGCGCGCCCGATGATGCTGAGTTCCCCCCGCAGCCCGCGCAGAAGACTCGTCGAGTGCCCGGCGGCTGAGCGCCAGATACTGTTCGATCTGGTCACCCGACATGTATTGCGACGCGCCAACCGTGTCGAACGTGCCGGTGCCGCTGTCAGCCGGCAGATCGCTGGTCTCCACGTCGACTCCCAGCAGCGCGCGGATTGTGTTCCGGTACTCGCGCTGATTCAGACGCCGCAGCGTGATCCGGCCTCCCTGATCGCCGAGCGTCTTCCGCGCCGTGACGAGCGTATGCGACAGAACGTCAAGGAAATCCGCTTTGCGCGCCGGCTCCGGCTGTGTCGCATTTTCCGGCGGCATCGCGCCGGAATTGAGCTGGTTCAGGATCTTCTGCCAGCGGTCAGCCTGTTCGACTGATTCGATCACGAAAGGAATCTCATCGAGTCGCAGCATGCCTTCCTGCGTCTCGGCGTTGTGGCACTCGACACAGTAGTCACGGAAAAAGCCGCGTTGCGTTTCATTCAGCCGTGCGGGAACCGGTTCGGCACCTGCGACCGGCGCCAGCACGACAAGCAGCAGCATGTAAAGCAAGCCGGCTCTCATGCCTGCAGCTCCTTCATGATCCCGGTGCTGTCGCCGTGGCGGTCGGCTTCGACTCCGAGACCGTGCAGCAGCGTGAGCCAGACGCTGGCGAGTGGAGTGTCTTTCGGCAGAACCAGATGCTGACCGCATTTCAATCCTGCGCCGCCTCCAGCCAGCAGCAGCGGGCAGTTGTCGAGATAATGCACCGTGCGGATGTTGCTGCCGTAGGCCAGAACAGTGTGATCCAGCAGCGAGCTGCCGTCGGGCTCCTGCGTCGCTTTGAGCCGGTCGAGCAGTCCGGCGAGCAGTTCACTCTGAGCGACATCGCGGCGCTGCGAGGCCTCCAGTCGCTCGCCGGTCGTGTAGTGCGTCATGTCGTGCGCGGCGAGCTTGATGCCCAGACTGCTCAGCAATGAAGTCACCGGTTGACGATACGTGATGACGCGCGTCGTGTCGGTCTGCAGTGCGGCGACGATCAGGTCGTACATGAGTGCGATTTCGTCACGGCCGGCTACACCGGACGGCGGCTCGGCAAGCGATGTCTTTGCCTTCGGCACCGTCATCCACTGCTCGTCTTTCGACAGCCGTGTCTCGATATCACGTACGCCGTCGAAGTATTCGTCGAGCTTGGCGGAATCGGTCCGGTTCAGAACGCGCTGCACGCGCCGGGCATCAGCGAGGACCGCGTCCAGCACGCTCCGCTTTTCGGCCAGCAGTGCCTGCCGCCGGGCGAGCGGCATCGAGTCGTCCGAAAATAACCGGTGATAGGCTCGCAGCGGGCTGTCAAGTCCCGCGAGCGGCTTGCCGCGTTCGTCCCACGCCAGCGACAGGCCCGGTCCATGACCGTTCGCCACGCCATCCGGACAACTGAGTTGGATCGAAGGGAATCGTGTGCCCTGACCGAGTTGCTCCGCGACGACCTGATCCACGGAAATGCTGTTATGAAAACTCTGCCCCGGTTCGGCATAGCGATTCGCGCCGGTCAACCAGAACGTGCTGCCCCAGTGCGCTTCGTTAGCGAATTTGTTCGCCAACCCCTGCACGATCGAGAAGTCCGCCTGGTGCCGGGCGAGCGGTGCGAGTCCCGACGGCAGAACATAATCCGCCCCGGTGACGTTCGCATCGGGCAGCCACGTCTCCTCAGTCACCCCCCAGCCGAAACCGAGGAAGACGGCACGCTTCGGTCGTGGCGATCTGGCTTCTGCTGCAGACGCGAATCTCCTGAAGCCAGCGGATTCGAACGCGGGCAATGCGACGATCGTTCCGGCAGCGCGAAGCAACTGGCGACGGTTGAAACTGGCATTGTTCATGAGAGTTCGGATCCTGCCCCTTTGAAATTTGGTTTGCACCACTTTGTTTGCCATGACTGTATCACTGCGATGAGAACATTGTGACTCGCCATAACGCCGATTCGCATCCCTGCCGCGTCGCTCCAGTGGTGGCAGATTGTGTGATGCATCCGGGAGATGTCTGGCCCGTTCTCACGTTGTCGTTCAAGCGTCGGCTCACGCTGCGTGCGCGTCTGTCTCCAACTTGAGTGAAAGTGGGCAGCCAGAGGAGACATTTGCAAAATACACAATGGCCTCGCGAAGAAGTCGCCGCATTTTACTCGTCCGTTTGGAGTTCTCTCTACGGCCTGTCGATATCCGATGTGTGAGGACACGGAAGTCGAGGTTGAACATGAACCATTCTGCACGCTGGGTGGCATTGGCATCCGCTCTGATCAGCGGGTGTGCGGCAGTGGAGTCGAGAGTTGAGCGTCCGGAGCCGAGCGGAACGCCGCCCGGAGTCCAAAGATTCGAGTCTGAAAGTCCTCAATCCATCGTCGCAGTCGGTCATCCGCGACTCAACGACGGTCCGCGTGCAGGATTGCCAAAGGTTGCTGCAGGGACCGCAGCCGATGGTCAGGCTGACGATTCCGTGATTTCTGCTGTTGGCTGGCAGGCCACCGAAACCATCGAGCCACACAACGTCTCGAAACTCACCGCTGCCCGGACGGAGGCTTCGCCGAATCGCGTGTCGCCGGCTTGTGCCGCTCAGATGCAACCGTCAGCGAACGAACTCCCGCCCTCGACTCTCGAAGCGTTTGAGGAATTGGCTCTACGGAATAATCCGACGCTGCGAATGGCTGAGGCGGAGATCGAAAAGGAACGCGGCAACTGGACTCAGGTCGGCCTGTATCCGAACCCAACGGTCGGTTACCTGCGTTCGGATGCCGCCTCGTCCGGCGGGGGGCGCACGGATGGTGCCTTCGTCCAGCAGACTTTCATCACAGGCGGCAAGCTGACACTGAATCGCGAGATCGAGGACTTCGGGATTCAGGATGTCGCGTTTCAGCAGGAGGCCCAGCGGCAACGTGTGCTCAACGACGTGCGGCAGCGGTTCTACGCCGCGCTGGCCGTGCAGGAAGAACTGAAACTGGCGGACGAAATCGTCACCGTGACCCGTGAAGGAGTGACGACCGCACAGAAACTTTATGACGCTGGTGAGGCTCCGGTCTCTGATGTGCTGCAGTCGGAAGTTCAGCTTCAGGTGTTTGAGTCGTCGCGGGATCGCGCCCGGTCGAATTATGAACTCGCCTGGCAACACCTGATGGATATGGTCGGAATGCCGGACCAGGCAGCCGGACAGCTTGCGGGTGACTTCCCGAAAGAGTTTCCGGAACTGGATCGAGATGCGCTCTGGCAGCAACTGTTAGAAACAAGTGGCCTGCTCCGGTCCTCCCAGGCTCAAGTAGGAGTTGCCCGGAAGACGCTGGAGCGGCAGGAAGCTCAACCAATTCCTGACGTGACAGTGCAGGTCGTTGGCGAGGTCGATCATGTCAACGGCGGCTCAACGGTCAGCACACTGCTGGCTCTGCCATTGCCCTTATTCGATCGCAACCAGGGCAACATTTACAACGCCTGGCACGACGCGGCTCGGGCTGAACAGGAGGTCGAACGAACGCGGCTCGTGCTGCGGGATCAGTTCGCTCTGACGTACTGCGACTACGAAACGGCACGCAACGAGTCACAGCGACTGGCAACACACATCCTTCCGAAAACGAAGCAGAACCTCGATCTGGTAACGAGCGGATATGAGCAGGGGCAGTTCGACCTGCCGCGCGTCCTGGCCGCACGGCAGACCTGGTTTGAAATGACCATGAACTGGCTGACGGCCCGCAGCCAGGCTCAGCAGGCCCGCATGCAACTGGAAGGCTTGCTGCTGACCGGCGGACTGAACCCGGCCACCATCGGCACGGCAATTCAGGGAGCAGCCGAAGGCGGCGATCAGCGACGCGGAGTGCTGCAGAACATCCAGCAGCAGCAGGGCGCGAGACTCCAACTCTTCAATCCCGGCACGACACAGTAGGTCCTCTCTGTCGGAGAGGACCGCAACGCGGCTGGTCCTGCCCGGCATGCAGAACCTACGGGCCTTGCAAACTAGCTCATCGGGTCGCATATTGGCTGAACGATGAATTCACCGTTTCACAAGATGCTGTGCTGGTTACTGCTCCTGTGTGTGGGGCATTGCCCGGTTCCGTCGTTTGATGCGGACTGGGAAGATCGCGGCGTGCCGTTTGACAGTGTGTTTGACCTGCATGCCTGGCATCCGATGCTGCTCGGCGTTGCGGCCCCAGACGACATTGATCGCGGCCCGTTTCGTGAGCCGTCGGACGAAGACTCGACGTCACCCTATGGGCCGGAGTTTGTCGTCAGCACCGGTTCAGCGGCTTCATCGCAAAGTGTTGCGTCCGGTGGACCGGACGTCGCGCCCACGCCTGCTCCCGCGACTCTGCAGGATCGGATGCCCCTGGTGTTGCGGCGGGCAGTCCGCTCGACGCTGGCCGATCGTCACTGTTCCCTGCGCAATCATGGCGCAAGGGCTGCGCTGATCTGCGTTCTGCAGATTTAGTCGCGTGCATCGAGCCGGCAGTCACGGCACGCAGCAGTCGCCGCGGTCCATCGTGATCGTCATCGCGATTGCTGCCTGAACTGACTGCTTTCGGCTCTGCCTTCTCCTCGCTGGTACTCGCTTCGTGCCAGTCCCTCGCCTTCTGACTCGGTCAGGTTGTGTCCCATGAACGATACGCACAGCGCTCAGGAATCTCTGTCTCCGCCATCGAAATCTCGCTCACACGACGCGTCCGCGAAACCGGTCGCGCGGCACTCGGCGTTCGGTCTGATGCCAATCGTCGCCGTCGTGTCGGCCCTGCTGGGCGGAGCGGCTGTGTGGTCGACTGTGACTCCGGCGGGCGACTCGCACTTGCCGAACCAATCAAACGATTTCGCCGCTCCGAGTGACGATGACGAGCCGACTTCCGATGCCGTCACGCTGCCGGAAGTCAAGTGGCCGGTCGCTGGCATTCGTATCGAAACGGCGCAGCGTTCCGACATTGTCGCGTCGGAGTGGGTGACCGGCACCGTGGCACTTAATGAAGACCGGCTGGCTCAGATCGATCCGCTGGTCGAGGGCATCGTTCACGACGTGAAGGTGCAGTTTGGCGACGACGTCACAGCCGGGCAGACGCTGGCAATTATCGACAGTCGGGAAGTCGGTCAGGCCAAGCTCGAACTGTTCCGGACTCGGCTGGCGACAAAACTGGCGGTCGTAGACGCCGAGTGGCAGCGGGAAATCGAAACCAACGTGCTGAACCTGATCGGCAGTCTGACGGAACAGATTCCCATCGCCGACATCGAAGCCCGGTTCACCGGCAAGTCGATGGGCACATGGCGCGAGCAACTGGTCTCCGCCTACGCCCGGCTGCACAAGTCTCGCGCGGATTTCGAGCGGCTCAGCAAGCTGAGCGATCAGGGCATCTCGGCGGGCAAAGACCGGATCGCCGCCCGTGCCACGTTTGAAGCGGATCAGGCGCTGCTGCAGGCACTGCTGGAACAGATTCGCTTCACGGCACGGCAGAACCGGCTGACGGCCGATCAGACTCTCGACCAGGCACAGACGGCCGAATCCATCAGCGAGACCAGTCTCCGCATCATGGGACTGGGCGACGCTGCCGCCTCGGCGACTGATCCCACAACGGAGGGTGAAGCCGTGTCACATTATCCAATCCGGGCTCCGTTTGACGGCACGATCATCGAGAAGGATGTGGTCCTGAAGGAACGCGTCGGGCCGGCCACGCAGCTCTTCGCGATCGCCGACCTGCGCACCGTGTGGGTCACCGCCGACATCTACGAGCGTCACATGGGCACGCTTGCCGGCCTGAAAGGTCGCACGATCCGTTTTCGCACGGCGGTCTATCCCGATCGATTGTTCGAGGCTCGGGTCTTCTCCACCGGATCAATCGTCAACGACCAGTCCCGCACACTGCCGATGACTGCTCTGGCCGCGAATCCCGAACAATTGCTCAAGCCAGGGATGTTCGTCGAGGTGGAATTGCCCGACGAGACCGTGCCGGACGTGCTGACTGTCCCGGCAACAGCCGTGCTGGACCACGCGGGTCAGACGTTCGTCTTTATCCATTCCAGGGAAGACCAGTTTGAACGCCGAGACGTCGCGGTTGGCCGCTCGTTCAACGGTCGCCAGGAGATCATTGCAGGACTCAATGCCGGTGACTCTGTTGTGGCCGTCGGTGGATTCTTTCTCAAGTCGCAGATGCTTCAGGGCCAGTTCGCGGATGACGATTGAGAGAGGGTCGAGGGTCCAGAGCTGAGTGACGAGGGTCGGAAGACGACGGACAGGAAACGGAACGACGGTTATGAGTGAATCGGAAAGAAAAGCAGACGACGGTGCTGCCGACAGCGGCCAACCGTCCACGCCAGCCTCTGGACCCGCAACGCCAGTCTCTGGACAGAGCGCGGCCTCTGGATTTTCGCTCAACAATCGGTTTGTGGTTGTGCTGCTGACGCTGGTGCTGATCGGTGCCGGCATCGTGTCGATGGTCGGGCTGCCGGTGGATGCGGTGCCCGACCTGACCAACACGCAGGTGCAGGTACTGACTCAGGCGCCGTCGCTGGGGCCGGTCGAGGTCGAGCAGTTCATAACGTTTCCCGTCGAGACGTCGCTCAGCGGCATTCCGCGGGTTGAAGAAATCCGCTCGCTGTCGCTGCCGGGACTGTCGGCCGTCACGGTGGTCTTCGAGGAAGGCACCGACATTTACTGGGCTCGCAATCTGGTGGGCGAGCGGATCAAAGAGGCTCGCGACCAGATTCCCGACGGCTTCAGCGAACCGCAGATGGGGCCGATCGCCACGGGCCTCGGTGAGATTTACCACTTTGAAGTGCGGGCCGAACCGGGGTCGCAGTACAGCGTGATGGACCTGCGCACGATTCTCGAATGGCAGGTCGCGTATCAGTTGCGCAGCGTGCCGGGCGTCATCGAAGTCAACACACAGGGCGGAAAGCTCAAGACGTACGAAGTACAGCTCGATCCGAACAAACTGCTGAAGTACGGCCTCTCAATCAGTCAGGTGTTCGAAGCACTGCGACAGAACAACGCCAACGAGGGCGGCGGTTACATCGCGCATCACGACGAGCAGCAGCTTGTGCGCGGCGAAGCGCTGATCGAAAAACTCGCCGACATCGAAACGATCGTGCTCGACAGCCGCAACCACGACACGCCGATCATGATCCGCGACGTCGCCGATGTGCGATTCGCTCCGCAGTTGCGATACGGCGCGGCGACACGCGACGGCCGCGGTGAAGTCGTGCTCGGTACGGCGATGCTGCTGATGGGCGAGAACTCGCGCACGGTCGCTCGCCGAGTCGATGAGCGGGTCAACGAGATTCAGAAAACGCTGCCGCCGGGCGTCGTCATCGACACGTTCTACGATCGCACCACGCTGGTTGACCGCACCATCGCCACGGTCCGGGAGAACATCACCGGCGGCGCGGTCCTTGTCGTGATCATGCTGTTCCTGCTGCTGGGCGATCTGCGGGCCGGACTGATCGTCGCCGCGTCGATCCCACTCTCGGCGTTGTTCATGTTCATCGCCATGAGACTGGCCGGAGTCCCCGCCAACCTGATGAGTCTCGGAGCGTTGGACTTCGGCATCATCGTCGACGGCTCAGTGGTGATGGTCGAGCAGATCGTGCGACGGCTATCGCAGTCCAGAGTCGAGGGCCCAGAGTCCAGAGACTCCGCAACAGAACATCCCTCTGGACTCTCGTCTCCGGACTCTCGACTCAACGCCATCAACGTCGCGGCGGGAGAAGTCGCTCGGCCGATTCTGTTTGCCGGCATGGTCGTCATCATTGTCTTCCTGCCGATCCTCAGCCTGCACGGCATCGAGGGTAAGATGTTCCGGCCGATGGCCTTCAGCTTTATGTCGGCGCTGACCGGTGCTCTCATCCTGTCGGTCACGGTCATTCCGGTCATGGCGTCGCTGTTTCTGGCCCGCAACATCAGTGATCGCGAGACATGGCTCGTCCGCAACTGCAAACGCATCTACGCGCCGGTGCTGCGCTGGTCGATCACGCATCCGCTGCCGGTCACGGCGACGGCGGCTGGCGTCTTCGTGGCCAGCGTCGTGGTGGCGTCGCACTTTGGGGCCGAATTCATCCCGCGGCTCGACGAAGGCGACATCGCGATGGAGGGCTACCGGCTGCAGAGCGTCTCGCTGGAGACGTCCATCGAGCTGAGCACGCAGATCGAACAGACGCTGCTGGCCGAGTTCCCGGAAATTCGCACGGTGGTCTCGAAGATCGGCCGACCCGAGATCGCCACCGATCCGATGGGCGTCAACCGGACCGATATGTTCGTGCTTCTCAAACCGCAGGACGAATGGCAGAACTTCGACAGCAAGGACGAACTCGTCGAAGCGATGGAAAACACGCTGGCCGAGCGAATTCCTGGCCAGGGCTTCAGCTTCAGCCAGCCGATTGAACTGCGCGTGCAGGAGCTGATCGCCGGAGTGCGGGCTGACGTTGGCATCAGCCTGTACGGCGACGATCTGCCAACGCTGTCGCGTAAGGCCGATGAAATCGTGCGGGCGATTCAGCAGGTTCGCGGCGCGTCCGACGTGCGGGCTGAACAGCTCGGCGGCATGGCGTACCTGCGAGTCAAAGTGCGTCGCGATCAGATTGCCCGTTACGGCATCAACGCTCGCGACGTGCTCGATGCCGTCTCGATCGTCGGCGGGAAGTCGGTGGGACAGGTTTACGAAGGTCAGCAGCGTTTCGGCCTGCAAGTGCGGCTCGGCGAGCCATGGCGCGAAGACATCGACGCCATCCGCAAACTGCGAATCGCCGATCCGCGCGGCCGACAGATTCCACTGGAGCAACTCGCCGAAATCACGGTCGAAGAAGGCCCGGCTCTGATCAGTCGCGACGACGTGCGGCGAAGAATTCTCGTGCAGTGCAACGTTCGCGGCCGGGACCTCGCCAGCTTCGTAGCCGCCGCTCAGCAGGCCGTCGATGAGAACGTCAAACTTCCGCCGAACTACCGCATCACCTGGGGCGGGCAGTTTCGTAATCTGCAGGAAGCCAACCGCCGCCTGATGATCGCCGTGCCGGTGGCGATGTTCCTGATCTTCTCACTGCTCTACATGGCCTTCAAATCCGGCCGGCTGGCACTGCTGATCTATTTGAACGTACCGATGTCGGCGACCGGCGGCATCTTCCTGCTGTGGCTACGAGACATGCCATTCTCGATCTCCGCCGGAGTCGGCTTCATTGCGTTGTTCGGCATCGCGGTGATGAACGGCGTGGTTCTGGTGGAACACATCCGCGACCTTCGCAAAACGGGAGTCGATACCAGCAACGCGATCTACCACGGAGCGATGGACCGCCTGCGTCCGGTCCTGATGACCGCCACGACTGACGCACTGGGATTCCTGCCAATGGCCCTCTCGACCAGCGCCGGAGCCGAAGTCCAGCGCCCACTGGCCACCGTCGTCATCGGCGGAGTCCTCACGTCCAGCCTCCTGACCCTGATCATCCTCCCCGCCATCTACCGCTGGTTCGAGCCTCCAGCAAGCGATGTCAGGAGCGACACGTCTTCACCGTCGTGAGCCCTGATTGATTCAATGTAGAGTTTCGGACATTGCTGCCGATGCCTCTCAGAGGGTAACCTGTCTGCCCCGTCGTCTTCTCTGGACTCTCAACTCTCGACTGACCAATGACCGCTCGCGTTTTTGTGACTCTGCTGATGCTGGCGCAGGTAATGGCCTGTCCGCTCCTCGATTGCGGGGAATGCAGGGGAGCGTGCGCGGTGGCTCAATGTGCGGTTGCTGATGATGGCTGCGACGATTGCTGTCAGTCGGAATCCGCTGTTGGTGAGCATCAGCCAGCTCCCTGTGACGATCCGGCCTGTCCTGACAATCCGGGACCGCTCGATTGTCTGTGCGGCGGAGCGGTGCAGGCGGATTCGGTGGAATGCCCGGACCTGCTGGCTGGTGGTGAACTGCTGGCGTCGCCGGACGTCGAACTGTCTGATGCACGCCTGCTGGTTGTTGATACTGAAGAATTCCGGACCGATGGCTGCCCGCACTTCCCGCCGCTGATAACGGGAACGTCGCTCTGCGCGCTGACGCAGTCTTATCTGCTCTGAGAGCCCGCGGTTCGTTTCAGAGAAGCAAGTTCGACCGCATGTCATTCGCTGGTCGACTTCGCTGATTGCTCTCTGATCCGATTCTGCCCCTTGTTTTCTGCGTTCGGGTTCCGCCCTGCGCTGACAACTCTCAGTTGTGGACGCCTTGTTATGAGCACTCAGACTCTTCCTGCCAGCGCAGACGCTGCGCCGGACAGCAGTCCGCCGCCTGCGAAGTCGATACTTCGTCGATTCGCTGGCTGGCTGTTCCATTCGGTACCTACGGCGGTCGTCCTCGCTCTTCTCGCGGGGCTCGGTTGGTGGGGACATCACTCCGGCTGGGCTCTGCCAAAGTTCTCCGAGGTTACCGGCCAAACGGCAGCGTTGCCCGACGACTGGTGCGAAGAACACGGCGTGCCAGAGTCGATGTGCGTCGAATGCAATCCGGATGAGTATCCGAAGCGGGAACTGCACGGCTGGTGCAAAGTCCACGGGATTCACGAATGCCCGTTGGATCATCCTGATGTCGCTCAACTCAAGACCGTTCCGGAAATCGAGCAAAGTGATCTCGACAGGGCGGAACGGGCTTTGAAGCTCCGGCCGCGCCCGGAGAACAACTTCGCCTGCCAGAATCCGGGTCGTCGGATTCAGTTTGTATCACGCGATGCGGCCACGAAAGCCGGAGTCGATGTCGAGCCGGTGATGCGATCCGCAATCACCGAATCTGTCCTGGCAACAGGAGAAATCCGTTACGACGAGACCCGCGTCGCTCAGCTTGCTTCGAAGGCGGCAGGAACCGTCTGGCGTGTTGAAAAGCAGGTCGGTGACCGAGTCTTCAAAGGAGAACTGCTGGCGATCGTGGATGCCGTCGACGTCGGGCGGGCCAAGGCAGAATTGATGGCGGCCCTCGCTCAGGAAGACCTGGCGAAGAAAAACCATGAACGGTTGCAGAAACTGGCTGCCCAGGGAGTGACGGCAGCGCGACTGGCGCAGGAAGCTGAGACCGAATACAGCAAAGCGCATATCCTCGTTTTGAGTGCCTCACAGACGCTGATCAATCTTGGTCTGCCGGTGTCTGTCGAGCAGATGCGTGACATTCCGGCCGATCAACTGGCCCGGTCGATCCGATTCCTCGGACTGCCGCGTTCACTGACCTTGGAACTCGACCCGGACACAACATCGTCGAATCTGCTTCCCGTGACTGCTCCTTTTGACGGCGGTGTCGCCAGTCGCCGCGTGGTTCCGGGTGAGGTCGTCGATACCTCAAAGATGCTGTTTGAAGTCGCCGACACCAGCCGCATGTGGCTGATGCTCAACATTCCTCTGGAAGACGCTGCTTATGTGGCGCCCGGTCAGAAGATTGTGTTTCGACCCGATGGCAGTCCAACGGAAGTCACGGGAACAATCGAGTGGAAAAGCACTTCGGCTGACCAGCGGACCCGCACGCTGATGGTTCGAGCCAGCGTCGACAATTCCGACGGAGAATTGCTTAATGAAGCCTTCGGCTCCGGCCGTGTGGTCCTCCGCGAGGAGCCCGATGCGATCGTTGTTCCCAACGAAGCCGTGCAGTGGGACGGAAGCTGCTCGGTGGTCTTTGTCCGCGACAAAGCCTGGTTCGAGGAGAAGTCACCAAAGCTGTTTTACACGCGGTCCGTGCGAGTGGGTGTAAAGACGGATGACTACACGGAAGTCATCGCCGGCGTACTGCCGGGTGAAGTCGTCGCCACGCTCAGCAGCGATGTGTTGCGGGCGCAACTTCTGAAAAACAACCTGGGCGCCGGGTGACTGTGCGGCCACTGACGCGACCGGTCGGTCGCTTCGCTTCCAGCGTTGAGAGATGAGAGTCCAGAGACCTCCAGCAACTCTCAACTCTGGTCACTCATTTCGCTCTGGACTCTGGACCCTCGACTCTGGACTCACTCATGCTGAACTGGCTGATTGACTTCTCACTGCGAAACCGCGCGATCGTCCTTGTGGCGGTGCTGGCGGTCGTCGTGGCGGGTGCGTTTTCACTGCAGTTCCTCGACGTCGATGCCTTTCCGGACACGACGCCGGTGATGGTGCAGATCAACACCGTCGCACCGTCGCTCAGTCCGGAAGAAGTGGAACGGCAGCTCACATTTCCCATCGAGCAGTCCATCGCCGGACTTCCCGGTTTGGAAAAGCTGCGGTCGATCTCGAAATTCGGGCTCTCGCAGGTGGTTGTCATCTTTGAAGACGGCACCGACATCTACTTCGCGCGGCAGCTTATCAACGAACGGATTGGCACGGTCGAACTGCCGGTCGGGATCGAGCGGCCAAAGATGGGGCCGGTCTCAACGGGTCTCGGCGAAGTGTTTCATTACGTGCTGACGAAGCCGGGTGTCGACTTTTCCAGGTTGCCGGAAAACGTGCGCGTCGCAGAGCTGACGGAACTGCGAACGATTCACGACTGGGTGGTGAAGCCGCAATTGCGGAGCGTTCCCGGAGTGGCCGAGGTCAACAGTTGGGGTGGCTATGAAAAGCAGTTTCAGGTGCGGCTCGATCCCCAGCGACTCATCCGTCACGAGTTGACTTTTGACGAAGTGGAGACGGCCCTGCGAGCCAACAACCGCAACGTCGGCGGCGGCAATATCAGCGACATGGGACGCATGCTGCTTGTCCACGGACAGGGCCGTACGGTCAACATCGAGCAGATCGGGAACATCGTCGTGACCGCTCGCGACGGCGTCCCGATCCGCATTCGCGACGTTGCCGACGTGCAAATCGGCCACGAAATCCGGCAGGGAGCCGTGACGGCAGACGGAACCGGAGAAGCGGTGCTCGGACTGGGCTTCATGCTGATGGGGGAAAACAGTCATCAGGTCACGTGGGCTCTGAAGAAGAAACTCGATGAGATCAAAGACACGCTGCCGGCGGGCATTGAAATCCGCACGGTTTATGACCGTACGGAACTGGTCGATCACGTCATCGACACGGTCCGCAAGAACCTGTTCGAGGGTGGTCTGCTGGTAGTCGCGATCCTGTTCGTATTTCTGGGAAACCTGAGGGCCGGACTGATCGTCGCGCTGGCGATTCCCCTGTCGATGCTGTTCGCGTTCTCGGGCATGCTGCAGTTCGGCATTGCGGCCAGTCTGCTGAGTCTCGGTTCGATCGACTTTGGCCTCGTTGTCGACAGCTCGGTCGTCATGGTTGAGAACTGCGTGCGGAAGCTGTCACACGGCATCCCGCGGGGCCAGACCAAACTCGACGTCATCCGCGACGCGGCGATCGAAGTCCGCAAACCAACGATGTTCGGCGAGCTGATCATCATGATCGTCTACCTGCCGATCCTCACGCTGGAAGGAATCGAAGGCAAACTCTTCCGGCCGATGGCACTCACCGTCATCTTTGCCCTGGCTGGATCGATGGTGCTGTCGCTCACACTGATGCCCGTGCTGGCCAGTTACGTGCTCCCCAGATATCTGAATGAAACAGAACCATTTCTGATTCGATGGGCGAAGCGGATTTACCACCCGGTCCTGCATTTTACGATGCGGCAGAAGACCGCTGTGATCGGCTTCGCCCTGTGTGTGCTGCTGCTGGCATTCGGATTTGTCGCACCGAATCTGGGCTCCGAGTTCGTCCCAAAGCTGTCGGAAGGCGCACTGGCCATCAATGTCGTACGACTGGCCGGTACCGAGCTGGACGATTCCATCACGTACAACACGCAAATGGAACGAGCCATCCTGAAGGCGTTCCCGGACGAAGTGGTTCACGCCTGGAGCCGCATCGGCTCGGCGGAGGTCGCGACTGACCCAATGGGCCTGGAACTGACAGACCTGTTCGTCACGCTGAAGCCCCGCGATCAATGGACAAGGGCCACGACTCAGGCCGAGCTGACCGCGTTAATCCAGCGCGAGCTGCGCGACATGCCGGGCCAGCGAATCGCCATGACACAGCCGATCGAGATGCGGATCAACGAGATGAT